>NZ_JBHXAQ010000001.1:534575-858826 GCF_042728755.1 Nocardia sp. NPDC060249 | reverse complement strand
TGCGCCACCCCCCAAGTGCCATTCTACGACTTTTTGCTTGTGGCCCCCCCCGCGCGTTTCGCTTGTTGGGCGCCACACCCCCCACTCCCCAACCACCACCCCCGCCCCCCCCCCCTGTTGGGGGGCCCCGGGCCTCTTTGTCGTTTCACCCCTTTACATTCCCGGCGGTCTGTTTTATCCAATAAACGCCGGGTTAATCGTTTCGTGATCAACCCCACACTGCTGGATTGCACTGCGGAGGACACGGATTGGCGATCTTCACCGTATCGTCACTCCCAGCTTTTCGTTCTACCGCCTCAGGTCTGCGGTATCGGCATTGAGGGTTTTTCGCGCGTGCTCGACATTTATCACTTCAGCTACGGCTGGATCACCCCTGTTCTCGCCTACTTCATGTCCGTCACGGGCTGTCTGCTCGGACTGCAATGCGCGGCCCGCGGTCGCAACGCCACCGAGGGCCGGGTCGGCTGGCTCATCGGCGCCGCGATCGCGATCGGCGGAACCGGGATCTGGGTCATGCATTTCATCGCCATGCTCGGCTTCACCATCCGCGGCGCCGAGATCCGCTACGACATCCCGCTGACGCTGTTCAGCGCGATCACCGCGATGGTGGTGGTCGGCATCGGGCTGTTCATGGTCAACAAGCCGCAGCCGACACTGCGCTCGTTGCTCTCCGGTGGCGTCATCACCGGCCTCGGTGTCGGAACCATGCACTACACCGGCATGTACGCGATGAGGTCCAGCGCGACCGTGCGCTACGACCCGGCGATCGTGGCCCTGTCGATGGTGATCGCGGTGGTGGCTTCGGTCGTGGCGCTGTGGTTCACGTTGCGCGTCAAGGGTTTTCTCGCCACCGTGGGTGCGGCACTGATCATGGGTGTAGCCGTGTGCGGCATGCACTACACCGGGATGGCGTCGATGCACGCACACGCCGGACATCAGGCCGCGCCCGCGACCGGCGCCGAGGCGATGCAATTGCTGGCGCCGCTGATCGGGGTGAGCAGCATCGTCACCATGCTCGTGTTGATCAGCGTGAGCCTCACCGAGATCGAGAACGAGGAGGCACTACCGCGCATGTGGCTCACCTCGCGGCACCGACCACAGCCGCGCCCGGCCAAGCCCGCGCGCCCGGCCGCGCCGTACGCGCCACCCGTCCAGCACGAGTACCGCACCGAGGAATTGAGTTACGACGGTGCGGGCGCCTGGCCACGCCGGGTCGTCGACTGATCAGGTCGTCGCGACACCGGTACGGCGCCTGACGGATTCGACCACCGGCTCGACGACCCGCGCCGCGATCGGGCCGAGGATCGCCATCAGCAGCACATAGGCGGAGGCGAGCGCGGCCAGTTTCGCGTCGGCCTTGCCGTAGGCGACCGCCAATCCGGCGATGACGATGGAGAATTCGCCGCGCGCCACCAGCGCGGCGCCCGCCCTCGCCCGGCCCATCTGCCGGATTCCCTGCCTGCTCGCCGCCCACCAACCGACCGCGATCTTGGTGCCGGTGGTCACCACCGCCAACGCGACCGCCCAGGCGAACACCGGCGGGATCGCGGCCGGGTCGATCGACAGACCGAACGCGACGAAGAAGATCGCCGCGAACAGATCACGCAGTGGCTCCAGCAGTTTCGCGGCTTCGTGCGCGGTGGATCCCGAGATGGCGATGCCGAGCAGGAACGCGCCGACCGCGGCCGAGACATTGAGCGCCGAGGCCGCCCCGGCCACGAGCAGCGCGGCGCCGAGCAGCTGGAGCAGGAACACTTCGCGATCGGCGCTGTCGAGGACAGCCGAGACCACCCGTCCGAACCGCAGCGCCACCACGAGCACCACCGTGATGGTCGCCAGCGCGACCGCGAGCGAGATCAGACCACTGAGCAGACTCAACCCGGCCAGCATCATGGTCAGGATCGGCAGGTACACCGCCATCGCGAGGTCTTCGAGCACCAGGATCGACAGCACCACGGGTGTCTCGCGGTTACCGAGACGGCCCAGATCGTCGAGGACCTTGGCCACGATGCCCGACGACGAGATGTAGGTGACCCCGCCGAGCACGACGGCGCCGAGCGCACCCCAGCCCATGATCAGCGCCACCGCGGCCCCGGGCAGCGCGTTGGCCACCAGATCGAGCACTCCGGCCCCCCACGAGCGCCGCAGACCGGTCATCAACTCGGGAGCGGTGTATTCGAGCCCGAGCAGCAGAAGCAGCAGCACGACGCCGATCTCGCCCGCCATGTGCCCGAACTCGGTGGCGGCCTCGAGGTCGATGAATCCGCCGCGGCCGAATGCCAGTCCGCCGAGCAGGTACAGCGGAATCGGGGACATCCCGAAGCGGCCCGCCACTCGCCCGCAGATCCCCAGCGCGAACAAGATCACGCCGAGCTCGAGCAGAGCCAAGGCCTGCGAGGTCACGGCGGTCAGCCGTGCACGAGAATCTTCGCGGCCGCTTCCAGGCCGTCCGGGGTGCCGACGACCACGAGCAGATCACCCTCGGTGAAGGTGAAGTCCGGGCCGGGTGAGGGATGGAGCTGACCGGCGCGCATCACCGCGACGATCGAGGTCTTGGTGCGGGTGCGCATGCCGGTCTCGCCGAGCGTTCGTCCCGCATAGGGTGATTCGTCGACGATGGCGAGCTGGCGGGTGGTGATGCCCGGCAGATCGCGATGGTCGTCGTTGAGTTTGGCGACCAGTTGCGGCGCGCCGAGCAGGTTCGCCAGCACCGACGCCTCGTCGGTGGACAGCGGCACCTGGGCGGCGATGGCGTCCGGGTCGTCGGGTTTGGACACGATCAGGTCGATGTCACCGTCGCGGTGGGCGACCACCCCGACGCGGCGCCCCGACCTGACTTCGAAATCCTTGCGCACTCCGATCCCCGGTAGCGCTGTGACGTCGACGTTCACCCCATCAACAGTAGCCGCGCCGGGCCACGATTGTGGTCTACGCCACTCCCTCCCGGCGCGGTGTGCCGAACACGCCGTCGGAGGCGGGCAGATACGGCTGCGCGGCCAGCACCGCGGCGACCGGCAGCGGCGCGTAGAGGTGCGGGAACAGCATCGATGACGGGTCGCTCGGTACGCCTGGTTCCCACTTCACCTCGCCGGTGAACGCCGTCGGGTCCAGCCACAGCACGACCATGTCGGTGCGCCCGGCAAAGAGCCGATTGGCGGGCAGGTGGACCTGCTCCGGGGTGGACAGGTGCACGAAGCCCGCGTCGGCCAGCGACGGCGGTCTGCGTTCGCCCGCGCGGCGCGCTTGGTCCCATTCTTGGGAAGAACACAGGTGAACAAGCGTGTGAGTGTCGGATGTCACGGGTAATCTCCGGGTAGACAACAGGTTCGGACGGTCAAGACCCTGTCACAACTCGATCGTGTTCGGCCCGGTTCGGTGCACGGCTCGTCCGTACGAGCAACACCGCAGCGAGCGGCACATCGGATCGTGTCAGGTTCGAGGGGGAGGTGGCATCAGCGCTTCGCGGGTGATCGGTGGGTGCTCGAAACCGACGACCGGCGGGTGTTCGCTTTCAGCGAAACCGCAGGTCTGTTATCGAAAACACAAAGATTCACTTCCGGGAACAAAGCCTGAACCCCGAACGTCTGACAGAGTAGTCGTACCACTGCTGGGAAGTAGCGGATGCGAGCCTCGTGGAGTGACCACGAGGCCCACACCTAGGCGAACGGCCACGCAGCGCCGGGAGCCGGGACGGAGGAGTCATGCCAGGAACACTGACCAGCACCCCACTGACCGCACTCGATCGTTGCGATCGTTGCGGGGCGGCTGCCCGAGTGCGTGCCGTGCTTCCCGCTGGTGGCGAGTTGCTCTTCTGCCAGCACCACGCGAATGAACACATGGACCGCTTGCGCGAACTCGATGCCGTGCTCAACACGGACGAAGCTCCCGCGATCTGACCACTCCTCGCGTCCGAAACAACCACATCTGACAACAGAAAACTCCCGGCAGCGGGCGCCCCGATCAGGGCGCCCGCTGTCGCTGTCTTCGGGGATCACCGCCGGTCAGACGCGTCTGCGCTGTCGCTGCGGCCGTGCACAGCCGAGCACGCGGTCGCGTCCGCGCTCACTGCGCGTCGGCGAGAATGCCGTCGACGAGGGTGGCAACGCCGTAGTCGAACGCGCCGTCCGGGTCGGCGGGGGCCTGGTAGTGCTCGCCGACAGTGGTGCCGACCCGCCCGGCGAGCGGGAACTCGCCGGGCGGCATCACCTGGGCGAGCAAGGGACCGTTGACCTCCCACCACTGCGCGTCGCTCAGTTGCGCGGCGGCGCGCGCGGCCGCGATGGCGAGGCGGGCATTGCCGGTGGCGAAGTCGGTGAGCACCGCGATCGCGCGATCCATCGCCAGATCGCTCAGGCCGATGCCGTCGATCGCGGTGAGCTGACGTTCGTAGCGGCGCATCCTGGCCGGGCCGAGCACCTGGCGCCACGGGGACACCTCCAGGAGCCAGGGGTGCTCGATCAGTTCGGTCCTGATCCGGGTCGCGAGGGTGATCATGCGCTCCCGCACCGGCAGGCCCGCCGGAACCGGGGTGTCCGCGGCGGCGACGGCGTCGACCATGAGCACGATGAGGGTTTCCTTGCTGGGGACATAGGTGTAGAGGCTCATCGCGCGCAGGCCGAGTTCCGCGGCTACCGCGCGCATCGTCAGCTTGCCGATGCCGTCGCGGTCGGCCAGGGCGATGCCCGCCGCCACCACATCGTCGACGGTGAGACCGGGTTTCGGGCCGCGCGCACCCGGCTTGGACGGAAGCGCGTGACGCCACAGGAGCTGGAGCAGCCCGGTGGCCTGTGCGGTCTTGTCGTCGCCGTCGGTCGGCACGGACTCCTGCTTTCTGGCGCTCGGGAACAAACTCAGTACATTGTACGTTATTCGGTTGTTCGCTACCTGATCAGAGGAGAACGTTCTGCCCGCCCTTCAGGCCACCTATCTTCCCGACCGTCATCTGTTCGCCCTGTGGACGTGGACCGGGCACGATGCCGGGCCCGCGCCGACGGGAGTCGGCGATCCGGAACAGCTCACCCTCGCGTTGCCCGTCGGTGAGCGCGGCGCGATCGAACCCGTCGCGGTGGCGACCGCCGTGGTGACACCGACCGAACTCGCGGGCGTCGTCGACGAGCTCGCGCCGTCCGCGCTCGCGTGGCGTGCCCTACTGGCGGCCGATGACGCCGGCACTCGCGGACAGTCGGGCCGCCGGAGCGGGCGTGTCGAATCGTCCGCCGTCGCGGGTGCGCCGCTGCCGGTTGCCGCGCACGCGGTTCCGGACGCGGTGGGCACCGCGGTCGTGTCCGCCGAGCGGGCGACGCGGGTATTGCGTGAGACACAGGTGCTCGATCGCGAGCTCGCGGGGGTTCTCGATGCCACGCTGCGGCCGTATCAGGTCCGCGGGGTGGGGTGGTTGCGCGAGACCGTGTCGGCGTTCGGCGGGGCCGTGCTGGCCGACGAGATGGGTCTCGGGAAGACGGTGCAGACCATCGGGTTCCTCCAGGGGCGCTCCGACGGGCCGCAACTGGTGGTGTGTCCGACCTCGCTGGTGGGCAACTGGGTGCACGAGATCGAACGGTTCGCGCCGGGATTGAAGCCGGTGGCGTGGCGTGGTGGCGCGGTGCCCGCCGGGGCGGGGACGGTCGTCGTGACCGGGTATCCGACCCTGCGGCTGCACGGGGCGGCGTTGACCGGTGAGCAGTGGGCCAGCGTGGTGTTCGACGAGGCGCAGGCGCTGAAGAATCCGCGCACCCAGGTGTCGCGGGCAGCGCGCGCGTTGAGCGCCGACGCGAAGGTCGCGCTGACCGGAACGCCGGTGGAGAACCACCTCGACGAACTGTTCGCACTGCTCAACCTCACCGTGCCGCGACTGTTCGCGCATCGCACGCAGTTCCGGCGCCGGTTCGTGCGGCCGATCGAGGAGGGCTCGGCCACGGCCGCGGCACGGCTGCGCGACGCCGTCGAGCCGGTCGTCCTCGGACGCAAGAAGCTGCAGGTGGCGGCGTCGCTGCCCGCGAAGATCCACAGCGATCTGCTGTGCGATCTCAGCGCCGAGCAGGAACGGGTGTACGACGCGGTACTCGCCGAGGCCATCGATGAGGGCTTCGGCTCCGGTCTGCAACGACAGGGACGGGTGCTGGCCGCGCTCACCCACCTCAAGCAGGTGTGCAATCACCCCGGCCTGGTCTCCGGCGACCTGGCCGAACTCGCGGGCCGCTCCGGCAAACTCGACCTGTGCACCGACATCGTGGCCACCAACCTCGACACCGGTGACCCCACGCTGATCTTCACCCAGTACCGCAAGACCGGCGACCTGCTGGTACGGCACCTGGCCGAGCAGTTCGGCGTCGAGGCGCCGTTCTTCCACGGCGGGCTCGACGCCACCCAGCGCGGCGACCTCGTCACCCGCTTCCAGGCGCCGGACGGGCCGCCGGTACTGATCCTGAGCCTGCGCGCGGCGGGCACCGGCCTCACTCTCACCCGCGCGGCCGATGTGATCCATTTCGATCGCTGGTGGAATCCGGCGGTGGAGGCACAGGCCTCGGACCGGGCCCACCGGATCGGGCAGACCCGCACCGTCACCGTCACCACCCTCACCAGCGCCACGACGGTGGAGGAACACATCGCGGCGATGCACACCCGCAAGACCGCGCTGACGGACCTGTCGGATGCGGCGGGCATCGCCGAATTGGCCCGCCTCGACGACGATGCCCTCGTCGACATCCTGCGCCGGAAGCGAGAGAACTGATGGCCGACAACGAATTCGGTTACACCCCGTGGGGA
Organism: Nocardia sp. NPDC060249; assembly: GCF_042728755.1. Classification (NCBI taxonomy): domain Bacteria; kingdom Bacillati; phylum Actinomycetota; class Actinomycetes; order Mycobacteriales; family Nocardiaceae; genus Nocardia; species Nocardia sp. NPDC060249. The sequence continues at coordinate 852,061 of NZ_JBHXAQ010000001.1, read as the reverse complement.
ATGGACTGGGTCCGGCTGGCCGAACCACTACGCCAGACCCGCCCGGAACCCCTGCTGCCCCGGGCCCGCAGCATCGCCCGCAACGACGGTGTCCGCACCGAGATGCAGGGGCACACCGTGCGCGCGCACCTGCATCGCGGCGGTCAGGCCTCGATCGCGCATGTGGAGGTGGCACCGCTGTCGCGGGCGGCGGTGACCGCGATCGGTCGCACGATCACCGACCCGACCGTCCTCACCGACGAGATGCACCGAGCTCTGCTCGACGCGGGTCACTCCCCCGCGCCGACCCTGGTGAGCACCGATTGCTCCTGCTCGGCACGGACCGCGCGCTGCGTGCACGTGTTCGCGACGCTGTACACGATCGCCCGCGAGGTCGACGAGAATCCGCGCCTGGCCTTGGAATTGCAGGGCTACTTCGACGCCACCACCGACGCCGATCTGCCCGCCCAGGAACCGCGCTGGACCAGTATCAACACTCTCGACCCGACCCAGTTCTTCGTGCCCGCCTCCTGAGCCGGGGCCGGTCGGGGGACGCGCACCACGGTCAGGTACCCATCGATCCGCTCAGGCGTTGGTGCCACCGTCCACGGTGAGGATCGCGCCGGTGATCGATCGGGCGGAGGGTCCGGCGAGGAAGGTGACCAGGTCGGCGACATCGGCGGCGGCACCGAACCGGCCGAGGGCGTTGAACTCTCGTTGGGTCGGGGCGTGGTCGCTGCCCGCCGGGTTCATGTCGGTGTCGGTGGGGCCCGGCTGGACGAGGTTGACGGTGATGCCGCGCGGACCGAGTTCGCGCGCGAGGGCTTTGGTGAAGCCGTTGAGGGCCGACTTGCTCAGGTTGTACAGCGCCAGCCCGCCGAAGAGCGCGCGTTCGGACAGGTTGGAGCCGATGGAGATGATCCGGCCGCCCTCGCCGAGGTACGGCAGGGCGGCCTGGCCCGCAACGAAGGCGGCGCGTGCGTGGATGTTCAGCGCGCGGTCGATCTCGTCGAGGGTGAACTCCGCGTAGGGCTTGGCCGGGAAGATGCCCGCGTTGTTCACCAGCACATCGAGGCCGCCCAGTTCCCGCGCGGTCCGCTCGACGGCGGCGACGACCTGGGCGGCATCGGCGCTGTCGGCCCTGATCGGCAGCGCCCGCCTGCCCAGCGCCTCGATGTCGGCAGCGACCGCCTTCGCGGCGACCTCGTCGCGCTGGTAGGTGAACGCCACATCGGTGCCCGCGGCGGCCAGTGCGCGGGCGATGGCCGCGCCGATCCCACGGCTCGCGCCGGTTACCAGGGCCACGGTGTTACTGCTCGTCATCAGGCTCGCTCCAAATTTGTAGTGGTCGATACATAAATAGGCAAGCGCATCGACACCCTGCCGTCAAGAGTTTTTTATCGATCGACACAGAAATAGCGGGCGGGCGCCGCGACCCCCACTCGGCGCGGTATGTTTACCGATCGGCACAGAAAGGTTTCGCATGGCAGAACGCGGGCGCCCCCGGGGCTTCGACCGTGAGGTCGCGCTGCGCCGGGCGATGGAGGTGTTCTGGGAGCGCGGCTACGACGGCGCCTCGATGAGCGACCTCACCGCCGCCATGGGCATCAACTCCCCCAGCCTCTACGCCGCCTTCGGCGACAAGGAAGCCCTGTTCCGCGCGGCCGTCGAGCTCTACGGTCGCAGCGAGGGCTCTCACACCGCCAGGGCGCTGCGCGAGCAACGCACCGCCTACGCCGCCATCGAGGCGATGCTGCGCGACAACATCCCCATCTACACCGACCCCGGCCTTCCGCACGGCTGCATGGTCGTGCTCGCCGGCGCGACCTACACCACCCGAAATGCCGCGGTCCGCGAATTCCTGATCGAAGCCCGCCGCCGCACCACGGCCGACATCCATGCCAGGCTCGACCGTGGCGTCACCGACGGCGACCTCGCCCCCGGCACCGACACCGCCTCGCTCGCCATGCTTTTCAGCACTGTGCTCTACGGCCTGTCGATCCAGGCCAGAGACGGCGTCGGGCCCGACGAACTGAACATCGCCGTCGACAGTGCCCTGCAGACACTGGCGGCCGCGAGACGCTAGTGGAGCCGCGTGATCGGCGAACGGCCGGACAGTGGTCTACGGCGAGAGCGACCCGTCGGCGGGATCTCTCAGAGTCGGCGCAGGGCCGCGATGCGCTCGCCCAATTGATCGACACTGGCCAATGCGGTCGGCGGACCACCACATTCGCGGCGCAGCTCGCCGTGGATCACGCCGTGCGGTTTGCCGGTGCGATGGTGGTGCATGGCGACCAAGCTGTTCAGTTCGCGGCGCAGCTCGCCCAGTTTGTCGGAGGTCGCGACGCGTTCGGCGACCGCCGCGGGCTGGGGAGCGGACTCCTGGGCGGCGCTTCGGTCGGCGAGTTGGCGGGTCTGCCGGTCGCGCAGCAGCGCGCGCATCTGGTCGGCGTCGAGCAGGCCGGGGATGCCGAGGTAGTCGGCTTCCTCGTCGCTGCCCGCGATGGTGGCGGTGCCGAAGGAGGAACCGTCGTAGATCACCTGGTCGAGTTCGGCGTCCGCGGCGAGGGCGACGAAGGACTTCTCGTCCTCAGCGGGCTCGTCCTTGGCCTTGTTCGCGTCCATCAGGAGCTCGTCGTCGAGGCCGTCCTTCTCGCGATGCGGCTTGCCGATGACGTGATCGCGCTGCAACTCCAGCTGGGCGGCCAGGTCCAGCAGCACCGGCACCGACGGCAGGAACACGCTCGCGGTCTCCCCCGGCTTGCGCGCACGCACGAAACGGCCGATGGCCTGCGCGAAGTACAGCGGCGTCGAGGCGCTGGTGGCGTAGACGCCCACGGCGAGGCGCGGCACGTCGACACCCTCGGACACCATGCGCACCGCGACCATCCACGGCTGGGTGCCCTTGCCGAACTCGCCGATGCGCTGCGAGGACTGCGGGTCGTCGGAGAGCACCACCGACGGCCGCTCGCCGCAGATGTGCTCGAGCAGTTCGGCGTAGTCACGCGCGCGTTCCTGATCGGTGGCGATCACCAGGCCGCCCGCGTCGGGCATGCCGGACGCGCGCAGCTGACGCAGGCGCACATCCGCCGCGCGCAGCACCGCCGAAATCCAGTCGCCCGCCGGGTCGAGGGCCGTGCGCCAGGCCCGCGCGGTGTGTTCGGCGCTGAGTGGTTCGCCGAGCCGGGCGGTGTGTTCCTCGCCTGCGCTGTCGCGCCAGTGCGCGTCGCCGGAGTAGGCCAGGAACACCACCGGGCGCACGACGCCGTCGGCGAGCGCGTCGGCATAGCCGTAGGAGTGATCCGCGCGCGAACGCGGGAAACCGCCTTCGTCGGGCTCGTAGGTGACGAACGGGATCTTCGAATCGTCACTGCGGAACGGGGTTCCGGTCAGCGCCAGCCGACGTGTCGCGTCGCCGAACGCCTCCTCGGTCGCCTCGCCCCAGGTCTTGGCGTCGCCCGCGTGGTGGATCTCGTCGAGGATCACCAGTGTGCGACGGTTCTCGGTGCGCACCCGGTGTCGCGTCGGATGCGCGGCGACCTGGGCATAGGTCACCACCACGCCGTGGTAGTCGCCGGAGGTCGCGCCCGTGGAGTTGGAGAACCGCGAGTCCAGCTGGATCCCGGTGCGCGCGGCCGCGGCCGACCACTGGTGCTTGAGGTGTTCGGTCGGGGCGACGACGGTGATCTGATCCACCGTACGATCAGCCAGCAACTCCGCGGCAACTCGCAGCGCGAAGGTGGTCTTCCCGGCGCCGGGCGTCGCGACCGCGAGGAAGTCACGCGGCTTGGTGGCCAGGTACTTCGTCAACGCGCGCCGCTGCCAGGCGCGCAACGAACCCGACGGGGCGCCTCCCGCGGCAGTTTCGCCCGGTGTCCCCGCTTGCTTCGCCGTAGCGGCGCCACCCGACCCAGTCACGCAGTCGACCCTAGCCGCCCGATGCGGCGTGTCGCCAAACCGACGCGGGGTGGGCGACCGGCATCACAACCGCGCCCGTGGTCACCGGCCATTTACCTGTTACCCGCCGACACGATGCCCGGCCCGCACCACACAGACCACCGACGTGCGGGATGCTTGACACCGAGATGAACAACGACCAGGTCCCGGCTGCCGACGCGGCGCACCCGCCGCAGGCGCTCCCGCCCCGCGACTCGCCCGCACCCCCTCCGGTCGGCGCGCGGGTCGCTCCGCAACGTCGCAGCGATCACGCGCGGTGGGTGCGATGGCTGGCCACGGGATGGCGGCTGGTGGTCCGGGTCGCGGTCAAGTGCTGGGACAATTCGATTTTCGCCAAGTCCGCGGCGGCGGCGTTCTGGCAGACCTTGTCGCTGGCACCACTGCTGCTCGGTCTGCTCGGCAGCCTCGGCTATGTGGGCGGATTGTTCGGGCCCGACACCGTGCAGATCGTGGAGAGCAAGATCATCGCGTTCAGCCGCGAGTTCTTCAGCCCGTCGGTGGTCTCGGATCTGATCGAACCGACCGTCGACGATGTGCTCGGCCGAGGGCGTGGCGCGGTGGTGTCGGTGGGTTTCGTGCTGTCGCTGTGGGCCGGGTCCTCGGCAATGGCCACCTTCGTCGACGCCATCGTGGAGGCGCACGGGCAGCAGGACGCCCGTCATCCGATCTGGCAGCGCATCTTCGCGCTGCTGCTGTACGTGCAGTTCCTGGTGGCGGCGGTGCTGATCCTGCCGGTGATCGCGCTGGGGCCGACCCGGATCGGGCGGGTCCTGCCCGAGACGTGGCGCGAGCCGGGATTGCGGCTGATCGACACGTTCTACTACCCGATCGTGGGCATGCTGCTGATCTTCGGCCTGACCACGCTCTACAAGCTGGCCCTGCACAAATCGCTGCCGTGGCATCGACTCCTCGGCGGTGCGCTGGTGGCCGGGATCTTCTTCCTGGCGGCCAGCGACCTGCTACGCCGGTACCTGTCGTGGATCACCGCCACCGGGGTGAGTTACGGCGCGCTGGCCACCCCGATCGCGTTCCTGCTGTTCACGTACTTCCTCGGCTTCGCGGTGATCCTCGGCGCGGAATTCAACGCGGCCGTGCAGGAGTTCTGGCCTGCCCGGGCCACCCGGATCGAGCAGGTCAAGGAGTGGATCACCAGCCAGGTGCGTGGTGACGACGACGAGGCAGGCGAGCACGACGACAGCGCCGACGCCTCACCCGAGGCACCGGCGTCACCGACCGAGCGCAGCGCTCAGTCGCCGTCCTTGCGCAAGCCCTCGTAGACCTTCTTGCAGTCCGGGCACACGGGCGAACCGGGCTTGGCCGAACGCGTCACCGGGAAAACCTCGCCGCACAGCGCGACGACCATCGTGCCCATCACGGCACTTTCGGCGATCCGGTCCTTCTTCACGTAATGGAAGAATTTGGGGGTGTCGTCGCTGGTCGTCTCGTCGGTGGTGGTTTCCGGGCGTACCAGAGTGTCTGTACTCACGCCTTCCATGATGCCGCATCCCGCGCCCGCCCCGCTGACCAGCCGCGTGTGCGCTCGATGACGCCGAGTGGAAGACTCGGGGTATGCAGTCCTACGGCGATGACCCAGGCGCCGACGAATCGAAGCCGGACCCGGAAGTGACCATGTCCACCGAGCCCAAGCCTTCGCGTGGGTTCTTCCGTCCCGCCCCCGCCGAACACGCCGTGCTGATCACCGAGGCCGCGCCCTCGCTCGACGACCAGCACCGCGCCAGGGTGCGCCGCTACACCTTCATCATGGCGTTCCGCATTCCCTGCCTGATCCTGGCCGCGATCGCCTACAGCGCGTTCGAGAACCCGCTGCTGTCGATCCTGATCATCGCCGCCTCGGTGCCGCTGCCGTGGATCGCGGTGCTGATCGCCAACGATCGGCCGCCCCGCACCAAGAACGAACCCAGCCGCTGGGACGGTCGCAACAATCAGATCGCCCTCGAATCCGGACACCGCAAGACTCTGGAGTAGACCGCCGGCGCCGTTTTGGACGAACCGTTGCGCTACATGGTGACTTTCGGCCTGCGGACCAGCATCGACATGACCGCCGCTATGCCGCAGAGGGCTCCTGCCACGTACCAGGCGAGGTCGTAGGAGCCCTGGACGTCGCGGATGAAGCCCGCTCCGGTGGCGGCGACGGCGGCACCGACCTGGTGGGCGGCGAAGACCCAGCCGAACGCGATCGGGCCGTCGGCGCCGAAGAGTTCGCGGCACAGCAGCACGGTCGGCGGGACGGTCGCGATCCAATCCAGGCCGTAGAACACGATGAACACCCACATACTCGGCTCGGTGTGCGGACCGAGCAGCGACGGCAGGATCAGCAGCGAGAGCCCCCGCAGCGAGTAGTAGCCGAGCAGCAGGTACCGCGGATCCACGCGGTCCGAGAGCCAGCCCGAGGCGATGGTGCCCGCCACATCGAAGATCCCGACCAGCGCCAGCAGTCCGGCCGCGGTGGTCGGCGGCATGCCGTGGTCGTGGGCCGCGGTCACGAAATGGGTGCCGACCAGGCCGTTCGTCGATGCCCCACAGATCGCGAAACCGCCGGCCAGCAGCCAGAATCCGGGTCGACGCGCGGCCGAGGCCAGCACCGTCAACGCCCGGTTGGCACCACCCGCGACGGGAACGCGTGCGCCCGCGTCGGAACCGGGGGGCGCGCCGTACGCGCGCACCCCGGCGTCGCTGGGGTAGTCGCGCACGAACAGCCAGACCAGCGGCACCACGGACAGCGCCACCGCCGCCACGATCAGTGACGGCAGCCGCCAGCCGTGCTCGGTGGCCAGCATCGACACCAGTGGCAGGAACACCAGCTGACCGGTGGCGCCCGCCGCCGTGAGCACCCCGGTGACCAGGCCACGGCTCTGAACGAACCAGCGACCCGTGATGGTCGCGACGAACGGCATGGACATCGACCCGACGCCGACACCCACCAGCAGTCCCCACGTCGCCACCAGCTGCCATGCCTGGGTCATGAACACCGTCAGCCCGCTGCCCGCGGCGATCAGCACCAGCGCCGAACACACCACCTTGCGGATGCCGAATCGGTCCATCAGCGCGGCGGCGAACGGCGAGATCAGGCCGTAGAGCAGCATATTCAGCGAGATGGCGGTGGAGATCGTGGCGTGTGACCAACCGAATTCGGTGTGCAGCGGCTCGATGAGCACGCTCGGGACCGAGCGGAAGGCGGCCGCGCCGAGCAGGGCGACGAAGCCGACGCCCGCCACGATCCACGCGGGATGGAGCCGGCGACGTTCGTCGGTGACCGATGCGGGTGCGGAAGGGAGGTTGTCGGCCGGGTCGTCGCCGGTGGGCGGCGCGGGCGCACGTAAATCGGTCACTCGGTCAGCGTGCCGGATCGACGCCGGACGAGCGAGTGGCCGGTGTGACATGTTTCGTCAATATTCCGCCACTGCGAGTTGGTCGGGCGCGCGGCGGACGCAGCGTCGCGACAGCGGCACCCTCGCACATTCTGTGCCGACGAGGCTGTCGACAGCGGAGCCCGGGAAGCCTACCGTTCGGACGGGAGAACCTGTGCGGGCTGACAGGGCAACAGAATTCGGCCGTCGGCTCTGCGGGCGAGCTCATACCGGAAGGGAGACAGCATGATTCGCTGGACCTGGGCGTTTCTCGATCGGCCCGTCGATACCTTCGCCGACTGTGCGCGATTCTGGGCGACGGTCACCGACTCCACGGTGTCGGAGCCGCGTGGCGAGCACGACGAGTTCGTCACGCTGCTGCCCGCCACCGGACCCGCGTGGATCAAGATGCAGGCGGTCGGCGACGACGGTGGCATCCATCTCGACCTCGACGTCGACGACATCCCGGCGGCGGTAGCGACCGCGACCGGGCTCGGTGCCCGCGTCGTCGCCGAGGTGCCCGGCTATGTCGTGCTGGAATCGCCTGCCGGACAGACGTTCTGCCTCACTCCGGCCCACCGGCACGCTGATCCCGGACCTGCGCCGGTGACGGTATCGACCGCACCCGACGGCACGGTGACCCGCCTGGACCAGATCTGTCTCGACCTGTCCCCCACCGATATCGGCGCCGATACCGCCTTCTGGCAGGCGCTCACCGACTGGACGCACAAGTCCGGCCGCCGCCCGGAATTCTCCCGCCTTCGTGGGCCCGACCAGCCCCTGCACTTTCTGCTCCAGCGTCTCGACGACCCCGGTCCCGCAGGTGCGCACGCCGATCTGGCCTCGTCGAACATCACCGCCACCGCCGCCTGGCACGAATCCCTCGGCGCCACCCGCATCACCGACGCCGAACACTGGATAGTCCTGCGTGACCCCGGAAACGCCCTGTATTGCGTGACATCCAGGGACCCCTACACCGGCTGAGCCACCGCCTACATCGACCCACCGCAAGCCACCGCGGCCACCCGTGACGCACCAGCGGCCCAGGGTCGACACGCAGCGACAGCTGGTCGATCTCCGTGCTCACGGTCCTGGCAGAGTAGGCGCGTGCCTACGAACCCGACGATGACCGACTCCCTGCTCACCGCGCTGTGCCCGGACCTGCGCACCGCGCTGATCCGGGTCGGGTACGACGCCGACACCCTCGTCGAGGCGTTGGGGCCCGATGTGCATGCGGCACTGAGCCGTTCGGAGCCGGTCCCGGTGCGGCGGGCCGCGCGGGCGGCGGGCGACCTCGGCACGCTGGTGCGGTTGCTGCTGCTCGGAGACGTCGTGCCGGAGCGCGACGTCGCGACCGCGCTGGCGCCGGTGCGCATCGACGCGGCGGTGGCGGCGGGTCTGCTCACCCGCGACGGTGACCAGGTGCGGGCCGCCCTGGATCTGCGGCCGCTCGATGCCGGCGCGGGAACCCGGTGGATCCTGTCCGATCTCGACGATTCGATGCGGCGGCGCACGCTCACCGAGGATCACGTTCTCGGCGTCGGGCACGCGTCGCTGTCGCTGCTGCGCGCCACACCCACCGAACCTGTCGGCACCGTGCTGGATCTGGGTACCGGCTGCGGTGTGCAGGCCGTGCACGCGGCCGGTTACGCGGGCCGGGTCACCGCGACCGACGTCAACGCGCGGGCCCTGTGGCTCGCGCAGGCCACGGCCGCGCTCAACGAACTCGATATCGACCTGCTCGAGGGGTCCTGGTTCGAGCCGGTGGCCGGGCGACGCTTCGACCAGATCGTGGCCAATCCGCCGTTCGTGGTCGGCCCGGCACGCATCGAGCACACCTATCGCGACTCCGGGCTCGCCCTGGACGGTGCCAGCGAGCTGGTGATCGGGCAAACGCCCGCGCTGCTGTCGCCCGGCGGCACCGCGGCCATGCTCGCCGCCTGGGTGCACGTGGACGGCGAGGACTGGCGCGGGCGCGTGTCGAGCTGGTTGCCCGCCCACGGCGTCGACGCGTGGGTCGTGCAGCGCGACGTGGCCGATCCGGCCCTCTACGTCGGCACCTGGCTGCGCGATGCGGGCCTGGATCCGCGTGACCCGGCCGCCCAGGAACAGGCGGCGCGGTGGCTCGACGCCTTCGAGGCCGCCGACGTCGAAGGCGTCGGGTTCGGCTTCGTCTATCTGCGGGCGATCGACGGCCCCACCGAACTGCTCGCCGAGGACCTCACCCACGGTTTCGACGACCCACTCGGCACCGAGGTGGCCGGGTACTTCGCGCGGTCCGCGTGGTTGCGCGCGGTGGCCGCCGACGAAAACCTCGCGTGGGCATCCCGTTTCGCGCCGAGCCCGGCGACCGCGCTGGAGCGGGTGTATCTGCCCGGCGAGTTCGGCTGGACCGAGCAGGTGGCCCGGCTTCATCGCGGCGACGGACCACGCTGGCAGCACGAAGTCGACGAGTCGACGGTCGCGCTGGTCGCGGGAATGCGGCCCGACGGGCTGCCGTTGTACGAACTGATCGAACTACTCGCCCTCGCCGACGGAGCAGAGCAGGTCACGCCGGAATTCGCCGCCCAGGCCCTCGGTGTGGTCGCCGGACTCGTCCGCCACGGACTGGTGCGGCCCGTCTGAACCGCCCCGCGGTGGCAGCGAGTTCCGGACACGGCGCTCTTCTCAGGAACTTCTCAGCCGTTGGGGTGGGAACCAGCAGCTCAGAGCGGTTTATCGACCGCGGGATCGGGAACTTTCTCTAAGTCGGGTCCGTTGATCGGAGTGAGACACCACCGACAGGAGGCAAGTCATGACAAGCCCCGCCACCACTCGTTTGCGCCCCAGCGAGGCCGATATCGACGCCCAGAGCCCCGCAGCCGACCTGGTACGCGTGTACCTCAACGGAATCGGACGCACGGCACTGCTCACGGCGGCCGACGAGGTCGAATTGGCCAAGCGCATCGAGGCGGGCCTGTATGCCCAGAACCTGCTGTCAACCGGTAAGCGGTTGACGGCGGCTCGCAAGCGTGACCTGGCGATTCTGGTTCGCGAGGGCTCTGCCGCCCGCTCGCACCTGCTCGAGGCCAACCTGCGTCTGGTCGTATCCCTGGCCAAGCGCTACACGGGCCGCGGCATGCCGCTGCTGGACCTGATCCAGGAGGGCAACCTCGGGCTGATTCGCGCGATGGAGAAGTTCGACTACGCCAAGGGCTTCAAGTTCTCCACCTACGCCACCTGGTGGATCCGTCAGGCCATCACCCGTGGCATGGCCGACCAGAGCCGCACCATCCGGCTGCCCGTGCACCTGGTCGAACAGGTGAACAAGCTCGCCAGGATCAAGCGTGAACTGCATCAGCAGCTGGGCCGCGAGGCCACCGACGCCGAGCTCGCCAACGAGTCGGGCATCCCGGTGGAGAAGATCGCCGATCTGCTCGACCACAGCCGCGACCCGGTGAGCCTGGACATGCCCGTCGGCAACGACGAGGAGGCTCCGCTCGGCGACTTCATCGAGGACTCCGAGGCCACCTCCGCCGAGAGCGCCGTCATCGCCGGCCTGCTGCACCACGACGTGCGCAGCGTCCTGGCCACCCTCGACGAGCGCGAACAGCAGGTCATCCGCCTGCGCTTCGGTCTCGACGACGGCCAGCCGCGCACTCTGGACCAGATCGGCAAACTCTTCGGCCTGTCCCGTGAGCGGGTCCGCCAGATCGAGCGCGAGGTCATGTCCAAGCTGCGCAAGGGCGACCGCGCCGACCGCTTGCGCGCCTACGCCAGCTGATCCGAAAACTCGACGGCCCCCCGGGGTCGTCTGCCGAAACGCCGACCGGCGACCGCGCACCCCTCCCCTCCGGGTCGCGAGCCGGTCGGCGTTGTTCGTTGCACCGGACCCACCGTTCAGGCCAGCCGGCGGGGGCCGGTGTCGAAGCGGCTCGGTTCCGGGCCGATGCGCGCTCGGGCGTAGATGATCTCCGCCGAGGCCGAGGCAGCCAGGACGGGGTCGCAGGACAGTTCGCGCATCTGGGGGATGTCGTCGAACAGCGCCGAGATGCGTTGAGCGAGCTCGGCCAGCGCGGCTTTGTCGACGCCCACTCTGCCCGGCCCCTCCGACAGCAGTGGCGCCGCGCGTGGTGCGTCGATGAGCGCGGTCGCTTCCTCCTCGGTCAGCGGGAGGGCGCGGTAGGCGCGGTCACCGAGCAGGTCGATGATCATGCCGGACAGGCCGAATTGGATGACCGACCCGAACGAGGGGTCGTCGGTGACACGCAGCACGCAGCCGACACCCTTGGTCGCCATCTGCTGCACGTGCAGCAGCGGATCGCCACAGATCTCCACCAGGTCGGTGTAGGCCTGCCGAACCGCGTCCGGTCCCCACAGGTCCAGACGCACGCCGATCAGATCCGGTCGGCGCCGCCACAGCTCGCCCGTGGCCTTCGCCGCGACCGGATAACCGAGTTCCTCGGCCGCGGCGACCGCCTGTTCGGCATTGCGCACAGCCCGGAACTCGACCACGTCGATGCCGTAGCACCCGAGTAACCGCACCGCCTCCTCGTCGGTGAGCCACCGCCCGCCGGACTCGGCGAGCCACCCCTCCACCAGCGCCGCGGCGGCCGCGGTGTCGATTCCGGGCGGGCGCACCACCGGCGAGATCGGCCGATCCCGCCAGCGCGCGTACCGGTCCACCCTGGCGAGCGCACGCGCGGCCCGCTCGGGATCCGGATAGGACGGGATGGACCCCCGCGCCGGCGCGCCCGCGGTGGTACGCACCGCCAACTGCCGCGGAATGCCCGATTCCGCGATGAACGTGGTGAGCACCGGCTTGCCCGGCGCCGCCGCGGCTGCCGCCCGCAATGCGTCCCCGAAGCCTTCCATCGGCACCGGAACAGGCGGGGCGACCACAACGATCACCGCGTCGACCTCGTCGCTGCGCAGCGCGGCCAGGACTGCTTCCCGGAAGTCGGCCGGTGTCGCCTCCGGTCCGAGGTCCACCGGCCCGTCCACGATCGCACTGGCCGTGCTCCGCGCGCCGGCCCCAACGCCGCCCTCGGTCCGGCGGGAAGACCCGGTGCCGTCTCCAACCCGGTCAGTCGGCCCAGCACTGCCGCTGACCCGGTCGGTCGACCCGGCGCTGCCCCCGGTCCGGTCAATCGCCCCGGCGCTGCCCCCGGCCCGGTCAGTCGACCCAGCACTGCCCCTGACCCGGTCAGTCGACCCAGCACTGCCCCCGGTCCGGTCAGTCGACCCAGCACTGCCCCTGGTTCGGTCGGTCGACCCGGCACTGTCTGCGGACCGGTCGGGCGACCCCGCGTCGTCCGTGCCCCGGCTGCCCCACCGGGCGCTGCGCAATCCCCACGTCCGCCCGGCACGATCCGCGCCTCGCTCGGCGCGCTCCTCCGGCCGGGCGCCGCGTAGATCCGGCTCCAGTGGTCGCGCGCCCGGCACGCCGCGTTCGGTGGGCCGGGCACCGGGACCTCGGTCCACAGCGGTGACGGGCCGGTGCACTCGCAGCCCTTCGCTGCGGGCGGCGTCGATGGCCAGCCAGTTCAGCGCGGCACTGTTGCCGACCACGGCGACCCGGGGGCCCTTCGGCAGCGGCTGGCAGGCCAGCAGGGCGGCACAGTCGAACAGTTCGGAGATGGAGTCGACCTGGATGATCCCGGCCTGACCGAAGAGGTCGCGGACCACGATGCGGTCCATGTCGGCGCCGGCGGCCAGGCGGCCGCTGCTCACCGCGACGATCGGCTTTCCGCGGGCCACCCGACGCGCCAGCCGGGAGAACTTGCGCGGGTTGCCGAAGCTCTCCAAGTACAGCAGGATCACCTCGGTGTCGGCGGCGGTGTCCCAGTACTGGAGCAGGTCGTTGCCCGAGACGTCAGCCCGGTTTCCCGCCGAGACGAACGTCGACAGACCGAGGTTGCGGGCCGCGGCCTCGCCGAGGATCGCCGCACCGAGCGGGCCGGATTGGCAGAAGAAGCCGATTCGCCCGCGCTGGGGAAGCACCGGGGCCAAGGTCGCGTTGAGGCCGACCGCGGGGTCGGTGTTGGCGATGCCGAGCGCACTGGGGCCGACCACCCGCATGCCGTGCCCGCGCGCCGCGGCGACCAGGTCGTGTTCGGCGGCCAGGCCGGCCGCCCCGGTCTCACCGAAGCCCGCGGTCAGCACGACCAGACCCTTGACTCCCTTGGCCATGCAGTCGTCGAGGACCGCCCCGATCGCGGCGGGTGGCACCGCCACCACCGCCAGGTCCACCTCGTCGGGGATCTCGCTCACCGTGGCGTAGGCGCGCACGCCACGGACCGAGCGCCGGTGCAGGTTAACCGGGAACACGGGCCCGCTGAACCCGCCCGCCAGCAGATTCGCGAGCACCGCGCCGCCGACCCGGGTCTGTTCCGGTGAGGCACCGATCACCGCGACCGAACCGGGTGCGAGCAGATTGCCGACGCTGCGTGCTTCCGAGGCCGCTTCCCGCGAGTCCCGCACGGTGCGCAGTGCTTCGGTGGGGTCGATGGCGAATTCGAGGTGTACCTCGGAACCGTCGCGACTGCGCTGCAGCTGGTAGCCGGCCTCGCGAAAGACCGTGATCATGGCCTCGTTCTCGGCCAGCACCTCGGCGACGAAGGCGATCACCTCGTTCTCGGCGGCGGCGCCGGCGAGGTGTTCGAGCAGCACCGAGCCGAGTCCACGCCCCTGGTGCTCGTCGGCGACCACGAACGCCACCTCGGCCGCGCGTGGGCCCGGCCGGGCGAGCAGTTCGTAGCGGGCCACACCGATGATCGCGGTGCCGAGCACCGCGACGAGACCGACCCGGTCGTGGTAGTCGACGTGGGTGGTGCGGTACATGTCCTTCGGCGAGATCTGCGGATACGGACCGAAATAGCGCAGATACCGGGTGCGATCGGACAGGGCGGTGTGAAAGGCCGCGAGCGCGTCGGCATCGGCGGGCACGATCGGGCGCACCCGGACCACCCCACCGTCGGCGGCGAGCACGTCGCCGTACCAATGTTGGGGCGGTGCAGGCGGATTCGCGGGCGTGTCCGCGGTATCGGGCAGCAGTGGCTCAGTCACGAGGATCCTCCGGATCGAGCCCGAGCAGGCCGAAACACGCCCGCCGGGTGGCAGTGATGGCGGTGTCTACCGCGCGCTGCGCGCGGATCTGGCCCGCGTCGCCGATCTCGGGTGTGCCGCCGGGACCGTCCCAGGCCCGATAGGCGGTGTCGCCTCCGTCACCCATGGTCGTCGGTGGTTGCACGCGCGGCGCGCAGGCTCGCACCTGGTCGATCCACTCGGCGGGCACCGGCGTTTCGGGGGCGAGCGGCCGGTCGAGTGCCGCGGCGAGCAGGTGGGTCCAGGCGCGCGGCACCACCCGCACCACGCCGTATCCGCCGCCCCCGATGGCCAGCCACCGCCCTTCGGCGTATTCGTCGGCGAGGTCGCGCATCGCGAGGAAGGCCGCGCGCTGACCGTCGACGGTGAGTTCCAGATCGGCCAGCGGATCCTCACGGTGGGTGTCGACGCCGCACTGGCTGATGATGATCTGCGGCCGGAACGCGGCGACCGCACCGGGTACCACCGCGTGAAACCCCCTCAGCCACTGCGCGTCCCGGGTGCCGGGCAACAACGGCAGGTTGATCGAGGTGCCTTCGGCCGCCCCAACCCCGGTCTCCTCCGGCCAGCCGGTATTGGGCCACAACGTCGCGGGATGCTGGTGCATCGACACCGTGAGCACCCGGGGATCGGCGTAGAACGCGCGTTGTACCCCGTCGCCGTGATGGACATCGACATCGAGGTAGGCGATGCGGTCGAAGCCGTGGTCGAGCAGCCACGAGATAGCGATCGCGGCATCGTTGTAGACGCAGAACCCCGCCGCCGAATCCGGCATGGCGTGGTGCATTCCACCACCGATGCTCACCGCCCGCCGGGTACGGCCCGCCGCGATCTCCCGTGCGGCGGCGAGAGTGCCGCCGACGATCACCGACGCCGCCTCGTGCATGTGCGGGAACACCGGATTGTCGGCGGTTCCGAGCCCGTGGACGGCATCCTCGGGCGTCGGCGGCCCCTGTCCGGCCCGGCGCACCGCCTCGATATAGGTGCTGCTGTGGACCCGCATCAGGTCGGCCTGAGTGGCCGCGCCGGGTGCCAACGGCTCGACACCATCGAGAAGACCTAGGCTTTCGGCCAGCGACATGGTGTATTGCAGGCGCGCCGGCTTCATCGGATGCTCCGGACTCCAGGTGTAGCCGAGGAATCGCTCGGTCCACACGACGGTCCCACTGG
Source organism: Nocardia sp. NPDC060249 (assembly GCF_042728755.1). Lineage (NCBI taxonomy): Bacteria > Bacillati > Actinomycetota > Actinomycetes > Mycobacteriales > Nocardiaceae > Nocardia > Nocardia sp. NPDC060249. The sequence continues at coordinate 836,501 of NZ_JBHXAQ010000001.1, read as the reverse complement.
TTTCGCTGCGCGGCGACGTGACCATGGTCGCCACGCTAGCCGGAAGCAGCAGCCCCCGTGCGGCGTTGACATGCAGTAGAAATAGGGCCGCTGGTCCGACGGGCGGACCGGCGTTCGCGCGTGGGTAGAATTCGTGCTGACGAAGGGGTATCAGGTGAAGGATCTGGTCGACACCACGGAGATGTATCTCCGTACCATCTACGACCTCGAGGAAGAGGGCGTGGTGCCCTTGCGGGCACGCATCGCCGAGCGCCTCGAGCAGAGTGGTCCGACGGTGAGCCAGACGGTCGCGCGGATGGAGCGCGACGGCCTGTTGCTCGTCGCGGGCGACCGCCATCTCGAGCTCACCGACAAGGGCCGTTCCATGGCTGTCTCCGTGATGCGCAAGCACCGGCTCGCCGAGCGGTTGCTGGTCGACATCATCGGTTTGGACTGGGAAAACGTCCACGCCGAGGCGTGTCGCTGGGAGCACGTGATGAGCGAGGAGGTGGAGCGGCGCCTGATCGAGGTGCTCAACCACCCGACCACCTCGCCCTACGGCAACCCCATTCCCGGTCTGGACGAACTCGGCCTCGACGATGCGCCCGCCGCCGAGGAGAAGCTGATCCGGCTCTCCGATCTGCCCAACGGCGCGTTGCACGCGGTGGTCGTGCGCAGGCTGGCCGAGCACATCCAGACCGACCCGGAGGTCATCGGGCGGTTGCGTGAGGCGGGCGTGGTGCCCGACGCGCGCGTTACCGTGGAGACCAAGCCGGGTGCGGTACTGATCACGGTGCCGGGCCACAGTGGTTTCGAACTGTCCGAAGAGATGGCGCATGCCGTCCAGGTGAGGCTGGTCTGATTCGTGAAACTCCTTGTCACCGGCGGCGCCGGCTACGTGGGTGGCGGCTGCGCCGCCGTGCTGCTCGAAGAGGGCCACGAGGTGGTCGTAGTCGATGACCTCTCGACCGGTAACGCCGACGGCGTGCCCGCCGGTGCCCGGTTCGTCGAGGGCGATATCGCCGTCGCCGCCCCCGAACTGCTGCGTGCCGAATCCTTCGATGGTGTTCTGCATTTCGCGGCGCAGTCGCTGGTCGGCGAGTCGGTGGAGCAGCCGGAGAAGTACTGGCACGGCAACGTCGTGAAGACGCTGACCCTGCTCGAGGCGATCCGCGAGACCGCGACCCCGCGACTGGTGTTCTCCTCCACCGCCGCGGTGTACGGCGAGCCGGAGCAGGTCCCGATCACCGAGGCCTCGCCCACTCGCCCCACCAATCCCTACGGTGCGAGCAAGCTGGCCATCGATCACGCCATCACCTCCTATACGGTGGCGCACGATCTGGCCGCGACCAGCCTGCGCTATTTCAATGTGGCGGGCGCCTATGCCGGGCTCGGCGAGAACCGGGTCGTGGAAACACATCTGATCCCCCTCGTGTTGCAGGTGGCGCTGGGGCACCGCAAGGCCATTTCGGTGTACGGCACCGACTGGCCGACGCCGGACGGTACGTGCGTGCGTGACTACATCCACATCCGCGACCTGGCGCAGGCGCATCTGCTCGCGCTGTCGTCGTCGCAGCCGGGCACGCACCGGATCTGCAACCTGGGTTCGGGCACGGGTTTCTCGGTGCGCGAAGTGATCTCGGCGTGCGAGCGGGTCACCGGTCTGCCGATCGAGACGATCGACGCGCCGCGCCGCGCGGGCGATCCGGCCGTACTGATCGCCTCCAGTGATCGCGCGGTCGCGGAATTGGGCTGGCGACCCGAGCACAACGACCTCGACGAGATCGTCTCCGACGCCTGGGATTTCCTGCGTTCGCTCGGCACGAAGGCCCACAGCGCTCGCTGATATGCCTGCTTCACAGGGTGATCGGGCCGATGTCGACGCCGAGATCGGCGGCGATCTGGTGACCGCACAGCGCGAGCCTGCGCAGCCGTTCGGGCCGCAGCCCGGTCTGTAGCGAGGTCTCCAGCAGCACCGCCATCGCGTGCTCGGCGTCGGCCTCGACCGCGGCGGCGATCGCCACACCGGCGAACGGTCCGTCGCCGCGCAGGTAGGCGCTGAAGCCGAGCAGGGCCGCTGCTTCGGCGCGGTCGGTACCGGGCGTCGCCCTGGCCAACTGTGCCCACAGCCGCTCGGCGGCCTCGGCGTGATCGCCGACCGCGAGGCCGTACACGGCGTCGCGGATCGGCCGGTCACGCAGAGTCGCGGCCAGTTGCGCGAGTTCGCGCGCGGCACGCGGCGCCCCGGACGCGGTATCGGCGATCTGCCACAGCACCCATTCCAGTGCCCGCCGCTGGTAGGCCATGGCGTTCCCGGCACGCGCCGCCGCCGCCAGCCCACCTCGGTACCGCGCGTCCGCAGGGCCGAGCTGGGCACGCACGCGCGCGCTCAGCAACTCGTCGGGAACCATCAGCGCTGTCATCTCCTGACGCGAGCCGCGAATCTGCTTGCCCTCCAGCACATGTGACACGGCGACCATCGAGGACGACGGATCGGCGACCAAGCCCGTCCCGACCAGGCCGAACACGCTGCGGTAGCGTTCGCCCGCCGCGATCGCGGGGACCGACCAGGCGCCGCGGACCGCGATCCCGTCCTCGGCCAGTACGTCGATCAATTCGGCCGCGCGCAGGACCTCTTCGCCCTCGAACTCAGCGCGGTCCTCGACGAAGACGGCGAGCACCCCGGTCGCTTCTTCGCGCAGGCAGATCGATGCCAGGCAGGCGGTGAACTGGTCCAGCAGCCGGATGTCGGTGGCCACGTCGAGGTCGAAGCGCACCACCGCCTCGATCGCCTCGGCCGCGCCGCCCGCCACCTCGTGCAGTACGGCGACGACGAGGGACCGTTCGGGGACGAAACCGAGCATCGCGGGCAGGGCGGCGATCAGCTCACCGGGCTCGTCGACGCGCAAGGGTGGGCGCGGCAGTCCGCCGGGATAGCGGGGAGTGGGTTCGGCGCAGCCGAGTGCGCGGGGAAACGGTCCGGAACGCGTGGCGCGGCGGGTGGGGTTCGTCGAAGGCGTCATGGCTCCACAGTGCCCGCCACCTCCCGCGCACCGGGTGCACCGACCTGGGCTTTCATCCGCCCTGTGGGTAGTGCCGAAGCTGTGGAGCAACCCGGGTTCCATGCCCGCGCCGCGGGCGAACCTGTCACCGCCTGGTGGTAAGGGCTTCAGCCACCGCGTACGGCGGCGGCGGTGGTGGCGAACATCTCGTCCACGGCGGCCGTATCCGGTTGTCCCGCACCGAAAGTCATCGATGTCACGGTGATGCGCACGTCGCCGATCTGACCGATCGAGGTCTGCATCGTCTGGGTCAGCCCCGCACCGCCGACTTCGGGAACCACGGTGCGCCGCAACGCTATCGCATCGTCGGTACCGGCGGGGATCACCCGGTCGAGCGCGGTCGTGACCGTGGACCCCGCACCCGCCCGCCGAACCTGGATCAGCCCACACTCGTCGAGCCGATCGCGCAGCGACGACACCGGTTCGGCGCTACGCGACAACTCGACGGTCAGGGTGGCCCGGCTCGCGTCATCGGTCCCGACCGCCACCGCCGCGGGCTCCCCACCGGGTTCGGCCTCGGCCGGCGTGCAGGCCGCCGGGCTGACGGTCGCGCCCGCCCCTACACCGTCGAGATCGCCCGCGGCCGCCGTCGCCGCCTGTGGGGGCAGCACAACGGCCGGATATCCCGCTGGAAACTGCGCCGGCGCGGGCAGTAGCTCGGCCAGCGAACCCTCGATCTGCCGCACCGATACCGCGCTCTCGGCGACCGGCGTCCCGCTGACGCTCTGCGCGCACCCGGTGAGTGCGAACGACACCGCCACCAACACCGGCCACCAGCGGCGCAGGCCCGGATCACCCGCGCGGATCGGTGCCGCCTGCGCCACGTTCACACCGTCCACTGTGCCCCACCGCCTCGATCGGCCCGGTCGCGCCACGCCGGAAGGGACGCGTCGCCCGGCCCGGTCCCGCGCCGGGCGGGAATGCGCGAGGTGTCCATGCTGTTGCCCAACAGGACGAGCCGTCCCCGGCCGTGTGCGATGGCACAGCTCGCGTGGGGGACAATGGAGATCCGCTTCCCCACCCCGCGAGCGATGGTGGACCGCGCAGGAAGGAGAAACGCGATGGATGACCAGTCGCATATGTACGAACTGGAGTTTCCGGCGCCCCAGTTGTCCTCGGACGACGGTGCGGGCCCCGTGCTGGTGCACGGTCTGGAAGGTTTCACCGACGCCGGACACGCCGTGCGTCTGGCGACGACCCATCTGCGCGAGAGCCTCGAATCGGAACTGGTCGCGTCCTTCGATGTCGACGAGTTGCTCGACTACCGTTCGCGCCGCCCGCTGATGACGTTCAAGACCGATCATTTCGCCGACTACGCGGAACCCGAACTGAACCTGTGGGCGCTGCGCGACAGCGCGGGTACCCCGTTCCTGCTGCTCTCGGGCCTGGAACCGGACCTACGCTGGGAGAAGTTCACCACCGCGGTGCGGCTGCTGGCCGAACAGCTCGGTGTGCGCCGCACGATCGGCCTGTCGGCGATTCCGATGGCGATCCCGCACACCCGTCCGCTCGGTGTCACTGCGCATTCCTCGGATCGTTCGCTGATCGGCGAGCACCAGCGCTGGCCCGGTGAGTTGCAGGTGCCGGGCAGCGCTTCGTCGCTGCTCGAGTACCGGATGGCGCAGCACGGCCACGAATCGCTCGGATTCTCGGTGCACGTGCCGCACTATCTGGCCCAGACCGATTACCCCGAGGCCGCGCAGACGCTGCTGGAGAACTTCGCCGACAACGCCGGGCTCGACCTGCCGCTCTCGGCGCTGGGTGAGGCGGCCGCGCGCGTGCGCGAGCAGGTCGCCGAGCACATCGCCGGCAACGAGGAGGTGGAGACGGTCGTCACAGCGCTGGAGCGCCAGTACGACAGTTTCGTCACCGCGCAGGAACAGCAGTCCAGTCTGCTCGCCGCCGACGGCGACCTGCCCAGTGGCGAGGAGCTCGGCGCCGAGTTCGAGCGCTTCCTGGCCGAGCAGGGCGGCTACGACGACACCTCCGACGACGCGCAGGACTGACCCCACCGGCACCGGGCGTACCTGTGCGTCGGCCCCGCGCGGCCGACGCGGGCTTCGCTCGCCGCGCACACTAGGGTTGTCGGAGTGGATCTGACCGACCTACTGGAAATTCCCGGGACCGACGCCGACGCACTCTACGAGTCGTTCGCGGCGTGGGCCGCCGAGCAGGGCACGACCCTGTATCCAGCGCAGGACGAGGCGCTGATGGAGTTGGCGTCAGGGTCCAATGTCATTCTGGCGACGCCGACCGGCTCCGGAAAATCTCTGGTGGCGGTCGGCGCGCACCTGTTCGCCATGGCCAACGGGCAGCGCAGCTACTACACCGCACCGATCAAGGCCCTGGTCAGCGAGAAGTTCTTCGCGCTGTGTGAGGTGTTCGGCGCGGAGAACGTCGGCATGGTGACCGGTGACGCGGCGGTCAACGCCGACGCCCCGATCATCTGCGCCACCGCGGAGATCCTGGCGAACCTGGCGTTGCGCGAGGGCGCGGCGGCCGAGGTCGGCCAGATCGTGATGGACGAGTTCCATTTCTACGCCGACCCGGATCGCGGCTGGGCGTGGCAGGTGCCGATCATCGAACTCCCCCGCGCTCAATTCCTGCTGATGTCGGCGACATTGGGCGAGGTGGATTTCTTCGCCGCCGATCTCGAGGCGCGCACCGGCCGTTCGACGGCGGTGGTCGCGGGCACCGAACGTCCTGTTCCACTGACGTTCTCGTATGTGCGCACCCCGATCACCGAAACCCTCGAAGAGCTGGTGACCACCCACCAGGCGCCGGTCTACGTCGTGCACTTCACCCAGGCCGCGGCACTCGAACGCGCGCAGGCGCTGACGAGCGTGAACTTCGCCTCCCGTGCCGAGAAGGACGCGATCGCCGCCGCGATCGGCGATTTCCGGTTCGCGTCGGGCTTCGGCAAGACGCTGTCACGGCTGATCCGTCACGGCATCGGTGTGCACCACGCGGGCATGCTGCCCAAATATCGCCGCCTGGTGGAGAAACTCGCTCAGGACGGTCTGCTGAAAGTGGTGTGCGGTACCGACACCCTCGGTGTCGGCATCAACGTCCCGATCCGCACCGTGCTGCTCACCGGCCTCACCAAGTACGACGGTGTGCGTACCCGCAGGCTCAAAGCCCGTGAGTTCCATCAGATCGCCGGGCGCGCGGGTCGCGCGGGCTACGACACCATGGGCACCGTGGTGGTGCAGGCCCCCGAGCACGAGGTCGAGAACACCCGCCTCATCGCCAAGGCGGGCGACGATCCGAAGAAGCAGCGAAAAGTGGTGCGCCGCAAGCCTCCGGAGGGTTTCGTCTCGTGGAGCGAGGAGACCTTCGACCGGCTGATCGCCGCCCCGCCCGAGCCGATGGTGTCGCGCTTCGCGGTGACCAACTCGATGCTGCTCAATGTGATCGCCCGCCCGGGCAACTGCTTCTCCGCGATGCGTCACCTGCTCGAGGACAATCACGAGCCGCGGCCCGCACAACGCAAGCACATCCTGCGAGCCCTGCGGCTCTACCGTTCGCTGCGCGATGCCGGTGTGGTGCAACAGCTTTCCGAACCCGACGCGAAGGGCCGGATGGCGCGGCTCACCGTCGACCTGCAACGCGATTTCGCACTGGACCAACCGCTGTCGCCATTCGCGCTGGCCGCGTTCGACCTGCTCGATCGCGAAAGTCCCACCTACACACTCGATGTCGTCTCCTTGATCGAGGCCACCCTGGAGGACCCGCGCCAGCTGCTGATGGCCCAGCAGCACAAGGCCCGTGGTGTCGCCGTCAACGAGATGAAGGCCGACGGTATCGAGTACGAGGAGCGGATGGAACTCCTCGAGGAAGTCACCTGGCCCAAGCCCCTGGCCGAGCTGATCGATCCGATGTTCGAGACCTACCGGGCAGGCCACCCCTGGGTATCGGAATTCGCGCCGTCACCGAAGTCGGTGGTGCGCGACATGATCGAGCGCGCGATGACCTTCGCCGAACTGATCTCGCACTACGAACTGACCCGCTCCGAAGGCGTCGTGCTGCGCTACCTCGCCGACGCCTACCGCGCCCTGCGCCGCACCGTGCCCGACGCCGCCCGCACCGAGGATCTCGACGACCTCACCGAGTGGCTCGGCGAACTCATCCGTCAGGTCGACTCGAGCCTGCTCGACGAGTGGGAACAGCTCACCAACCCCGGCGCCGAGAACGACGCCCAGCAGATCGCGTTCGGCGCCGAGACAGTGCGCCCGATCACCGCCAACGAACGCGCCTTCCGGATCATGGTGCGCAACGCCATGTTCCGCCGGGTGGAGCTGGCGTCGCGACGCCGCTGGTACGAACTCGACCAACTGGGCACCGGGCCCGAATGGGCCGAGGACTTCGCCCCCTACTTCGACGAGTACGCCACGATCGGCACGGGCGCCGACGCACGCGGCCCACAGCTGTTCGGAATCGAGCAGCGGCCCGGTTTCTGGCATGTGCGCCAGGTGATCGACGACCCCGCGGGTGATCACGGCTGGGCGCTCACGGCGATCGTGGATCTCGAGGAGTCCGACGCCGCGGGCGAGGTCGTGTTCGACGAGGTCACAGTCATAGCGGGTTGAGTAATACCGCCTGCCTATGACGAATATGACGGATGTTTGACGGATTCGTTGTTGGGTAGGCGCCGCTGATAGTCTCTCCCGGCTGCCGACCGAAAGTTCACCTGTGCCCGAATCTCCGTACCTTGTCATCGACCCCGAGCGGGTCCGTGCCAACTACCGAACCCTCGACGCCGCCGTCGCTGCCGGTACCCGGATCAGGTACGCGGTCAAGGCGGCACCGGTGGCGGAACTGATCACCCTGCTCGACGACGAGGGGGCCGAATTCGACGTCGCCAGCATCGGCGAGATCGACCAGTGCCTCGAGCTCGGCGTCGCGCCCGAGCGGCTCTGCTACGGCAATCCGATCAAGAAGAGCGCCCACATCGCGCGCGCCTTCGCCCTCGGCGTACGCCGCTACGCCTTCGACACCGAGGACGACCTCGACCGGATCGCCGAGCACGCGCCCGGCTCCGAGGTCGAGTGCCGGTTCCTGTCCGGCGCCCCCGAATCGCGGACCCCGTTCGGCACCAAGTTCGGGTGCGCGCCCGCCGAGGCCCTGCGGCTGCTGGTGCGCGCCCGGGATCTGGGCCTGCGGGTCGGCGGCCCCTATTTCCATGTCGGCTCCCAGCAGCTCGACCCCGCCGCGTGGCGGATCGGCATCGAGCAGGCCGGTGCGATCGTCACGGCGTTGGCGGACAAGGACATTCACGTCACGGCGGTCAATGTGGGCGGCGGTCTGCCGATCTCCTACGTCGACGCCGCCCCCGGACTCGACGCGATCGCGGCCGCCATCACCGGTGCCGCCGCCGAGTTCCTGCCCGCGGCCATCGGCCTGATCGTGGAACCCGGCCGTGCGCTGGTGGGTAACGCGGGCACTGTGCACGCCGAGGTCGTCGGCGTGCGTTTCGCGCCGGACGGCCGGCGCTGGGTGTATCTCGACATCGGCCGATACAACGGTATGGCCGAGACCGAGAACGAGTACATCGCTTACCGTTTCGTCACCGATCGCGACGGCGATCCGGTGTCGGAGGCGGTGGTCGCGGGTCCGACCTGCGACGGCGACGATGTACTGTATCAACGCACGAAGGTCCTTCTGCCGACCACGTTGCGAGCCGGTGACCGGATTCAGATCCTGCACACCGGCGCCTATACCGCGAGTTATTCGTCGGTGTCCTTCAATGGTTTTCCGCCCTTGACCGTTCATGTCTCGGGCGCTGAGCGAGAGTGAGTTTGCCCATGACGGCGGAATTCACCGGTTGGCACGTGCTGGCCGAGTTCGGTGGCGTCGACACAGCCCTGTGTGACGATCTCGAACGACTCGAATCGGCGTTGCGTGAGTCTCTGATCGCGGCGGGCGTCACCATCTGCGAAGTCGTTCACAAAAAGTTCGATCCGCAGGGGGTGACCGTCCTCGCGCTGTTGTCGGAGTCTCACGCCTCGATTCACACTTATCCGGAGTCCGGCGACATCTTCGTCGACGTCTTCACCTGCGGCAGCATCGGTGCGGGCGCGACGAAAGCAGTCGAACTGCTCCGAGACAAGCTGTCCCCCACCACCGTTCGGATGCAGACGGTCCAGCGTGGCCACGGCGCCGAGAAGATCTACGAACCGGTGGGCGACGGCCTGACCCGGATCTGGGATCTGCACGAGGTGATCGTCGATACGAATACCCCGTTCCAGCACATGGTGATCGCGCGGACCGATCAGGGGATCTCCCTGTTCTCCGACGACGACCGCCAGTCCACCGAGTTCTCCCAGGTCACCTACCACGAGGCCATGATGGTCCCGGCGTTCGTGCTGGCCGAGAAGCTCGACCGGGTGCTGATCATCGGTTCCGGTGAGGGGGTGGCCTCGCAGATGTCGGTGGCGGCCGGGGCGACCCTGGTCGACCATGTCGACATCGATCAGCGCGAAGTGGAGCTGTGTGCCGAGCACCTGCCCTACGGCTACACCACCGCCGAGCTCACCGCCGCGGTGAAGCACGAGGGTCCTGTCCACGTGCACTACGCCGACGGCTGGGATTTCCTGGCGAACGCGCAGGCGGCGGGTACCCGCTACGACGTGATCGTCATCGATCTGCCCGACGAGCGCGTCGAGGACGCCCAGCACAACCGCCTCTACGAGTCGGAGTTCCTGTCCCGATGTAAGGCATTGCTCGCCCCCGGCGGCGTGCTGTCGGCCCAGGCCGGATGCGCGACCATGTGGCGCAACGAGACGCTGAAGCGTTCGTGGGGGCGTTTCCACGAGCAGTTCGCCACCGTGGTCCCCTACGGCAGCGACGAGCACGAGTGGACCTTCCTGTTCGGCCTGAACGAGAAGATCGACGACCCGGTCCGCGGCATGCGCGACCGTCTCGCCCTGCTCCCCTACCGCGCCGAGACCATCGACGCGCGGGCACTGGAGCGTGGCGCGATCGAGCCGTACGCGCTGCGCGACCGGTAGGAAAACCACCGGCAGCGGGCCGCGACGCCGTATGCGTCCCGGCCCGCTGTCGCCGCCTCCGGCGAAAACGGCACCGGTGGGTGCCGCCACTTGGCACCATGCGAGGACCGAGTTTCGACAGAATCGAGTCCGCCCATGAAGCCGACACCGTCGTCCGCGCACGGTCTGATGCCGGTCCACCGACCCTCCGACCAACGCCCCCGCCTCGACGCCCTGTCCACGGCGGGCATCGGCGCGTTCAGGGAGCTGTACACCGCGGCGCCGGAGACGACGGCCGGCGATTTCGGCCGGCTGACCGGCGATCTGGTGATGCGGTCCTTTCCCGCGACCGGCACCCGGTTGCTCGGGCCACTGATGGACCGTCCCGCCTACTTCTGGGTGGGTAAGTCCTTTCGTCACGTGGACGGCGGGATGGCATTCGGGCACAACATTTTCCGCCTGCTCGGCGGTATGCGGGCGCTGAACTTCGTGGCAACGGTCGGCGCCTCCTCGGTCGACGGACGCGCGGCCGTGCGATTGGACTACGACGATCTCCGAGCCGGAAAGCCCGGTCCCGCCCACCGGATCTACGACGAGTTGCGCGAGATAGAGCCGGATCTGTGGCTGGGACCCAGCTACTTCAAGCGCGGTGCGACACTGACGTCGATGGGCTGGTTCGCCCTGGACGCCTCGATCGAGTTCGACGGTCCACTGTGAGTCGGGCCCGCGCTCTCGCCCGGTGACGGTACCGAGCCGGGGCACCGCCCGGCCGGGTACCAACGACTCACTCCGGGGCGGCTCGACGGGCGCGATACTCGGCGACGTTCACGCCGCCGACGCCCCAATCGGTCAGCGGCACTTCGTCGATCACGACGTAGGTGCTGTCGGGGGCCTTGCCGAGCACCTCGAAGAGCAGATCGGTGACGCCCTTGATGAGCTGCGACTTCTGTTCCGTGGTGACATTTTCGTCGGTGACCTTGATGTTCACGTACGGCATGAGCGTGTCCTTTCGATGGGTGCAGCTCTCTCAGGATGACCGGCGTTCGGGGCGCTGCGTACCCGAATCCGTTGTGTAGTAGGTCTTTTCGCTGATTCAGGCCGCTCGGCCGGAGAGGAAGCCGCCGTCGACGGGCAGGATGTGGCCGGTGACGAACTCGGCGTCGGCGAGATACAGCACGGCGGCGGTGGTGTCGGCGACCTCGCCGATCCGGTTCAGCAGCGCCAGCGCGCCCGACGCGTGCTCGTCACCGTCACCGAAGAGCGGGGTGCGGATGATGCCGGGAGCCACCGCGTTCACCCGGATTCCGGCCGAGGCGAGCTCGGCCGCCAGGCTGGTGGTGAGCGCGTGCACACCACCCTTGCTGATGAGCGCGGCCGAGGCGGGCAGACCCGCGAGGGCGTGGTCGATCAGCACCGTGCCGATGTTGACGATGCTGCCGCCCGCCCCCTGGGCAAGCAGCTGTCGCACGACGGCCTGGGTGGTGAAGTAGGTGCCCTTGAGGTTGCCGCCGAGGTAGCGATCGAGTTCGGCCTCGGTGACGTCGACGAACGGCGTGGCACCGAAGACGCCCGCGCTGTTGATCAGCGCGTCGACCCGGCCGAACCGATCGAGCGCGGTGCGCACATACGCCGAACCTGTTGCGGGCGCGGCGATGTCACCGACCACCGTGGCCACCTGTTCGGGCGCGGCCAGTGTGGCGGCGACCTCGGTGAGCTTGGCCGCGTCGCGCCCGCCGAGGACGACATTGTCACCGCGGGCGACGAGAGCACGGGCGACATCGCGCCCGATGCCGCTGGAACCACCGGTCACCACGACCGTCTTCGCTGTGGACATGAACTGATCCTTTCGAGAAATATACGACCGGTCGTCTTGGAATGGCGACCGCAAGGGACGACCCGAAGGCCGATGATGGCAATGAGGTCGGCACCGGATCGGCGCCGACAGCGGTTACGGCCGGAAGTAGTCGTCGAGTAGCCGGCGCAGGCACTTGTCGAGCGGCTCGACGGTGCGGTCGATCTTCATCCGGATCACCGCACCCTCCCAGGATTCGAGGAGCAGATCCGCCAGATCCACCGCGTCGATGTCGGCGCGCACCGTGCCCTGCGCCTGCGCCTCGAGCAAGGCACCGGCGATACCGTCGCGCCAGACCGCCCAGGCCTTCGACAGCGACGTGCGCAGCAGCTCACTCCCTTCCAGTTCCCCACCGAGGTTGGCGATCAGGCAGCCGCCGGTGTACTCGGAGGCGACGAAATCGTCGGTCAGGGTCGCGAAGAAGGCGCGGATACCGGCGAGCGGGTCCGGCGCCGCGGCGAACGCGGCGGCGAGATTGCGCTGCACGCACTGCGAGTGATGCTCGATGACCGCCTGCGCGAAGCTCTCCTTGCTGTCGAAGTAGTTGTAGAACGAGCCTTTCGGCACCCCGACCTTGTCGAGCACCTGCTTGATGCCGGTGCCGTGATAGCCGTTGGACAGCAGGCCGACCGCACCCTCCTCGATGAGAAGCGCTCTCGTGTCGTCGCTGCGCCGCGGTCGTGCCATGCGTGAACTATACGACCGGTCGTCTAGGAATAGCAAGGTGCGCGTTCGCCCCGTACGAGGAAGGCGGCTGGCCTCCTGTTCGCATCACGCGCTCCACGCCGATCTCAGTCGTCGTCGACACCGCGCGCGGCCAGGGCTTCGCCCATCGCGTCGGCGGTTCGCAATGCGCGCACCAGCACCGGTGTGACCAGTGCCGTCGCCGACCACGCCGCCCCGCGCGCTCGCCGTGCCTCGCCGACATCGTGGACGATCTGCGCCAGCAACGGAACACACCGAATGGCCAGCGCCAGAAGCAGACTCACCCGCTCCGGGTTCACTCCCACGCGGCGCAGCGGGCCGAGCGCGCGGGTCAGCGCGTCGAGCATGGCGGTCACCCGCGTGGTCACCGTGACCAGCGCCGCGAGGGCCACCGACACGAGCAGCACCCCGCACACCACCACGGCTCGCGACGGCGAGGTGGTGAGCAGCTGGAACACCCCGATGATCGCGGTCATCCACAGCACCGGGCGCACCTGGGCGAACCCCACCCGCCAGGAGACGCGGGCGAGCGCGAACAGGCAGACCACCAGCGCCATGGCGACCAGCACACCGAGTGGACCGCGGACGAACACCGTCATCGCGAGGATCGAGACCAGCAACAGCGCCAGCTTCACCCCCGCGGGCATGCGGTGCAGCGGCGAATCGCCGGGGCAGTACAGGCCGATCATTCGATCAGGTGCCGATACGCGTCGATCGCCGCCGCCGGTGCGCCGTCGAAAACGACGCCACCGTTGTCCAGCACCACGACTCGATCGAACCCGTCGAGCAATCCGAGCTGGTGGGTCACCACGATCACCTGCTGGTCCAGGGAGTTCAGCGCCTGCGAGACCCGCCGGGCGTTGCCCAGATCGAGCAGCGTGGTCGGCTCGTCGGCGACGATCACCTCGGGCTCGCGGATCAGCGCGGAACCGATGGCCAGCAGCTGTTTCTGTCCGCCGGAGAGCAGGTGTGCCGGGTGGTCGGTGTGCGCGGCGAGGCCGAAGCGGTCGAGCATGCGCTGCACCCGTGCCGCGATATCGGTCTTGCTCAGGCCGCTGCGGCGCAGCGAGAACGCGAGGTCCTCGGCGACTGTCGGCATCACGATCTGGGTATCGGGGTCGGTGAACACGAAGCCGACCTTGCGCCGCACCTGCGCGCCCTTGCGGGCGACGTCGAGCCCGTCGACGGTGACGGTGCCGGTGGTCGGTTTCAGCAGTCCGTTGAGCATGCGGGCCAGCGTCGATTTGCCCGACCCGTTGGCGCCGATGAAGCCGACCCGGCGTTCGGTGATCCGCAGATCGATGTCACGCAGCACGGTCCGGTCACCGAAACGGTGTCCCACCGCGGTGATGACGATCTCGCTCACGACGCGCGGCGATCAGCCACGGATCAGCCCGGGATACGCGCGATGCACGCCCTTGGCGACGACCGTGGCGATCACGACCTTGGCCAGATCACCCGGCACGAAGGCGAAGTTGGTCGACACCGCCGCCCACGGGCTGAGATCGGTGCGCACCAGCAGTCCCGCGGTGCCGAACAGGTAGATGATCACGATGCCGCCGAGCGCGTTGATCAGCAGACCGAACACGATCGGATACTTCGGCAGGATCATCGCGGTCAACAGCCCGATGACCAGCGTCGCAGGAATCCAGCCGATCAGGTAACCGGCCGTCGGCGAGGCCAGCGCGGTGAGTCCGGTGCGGCCGCCGGACAGCAGCGGCAGCCCGATCATGGTCAGCGCGATGAACACCGCCACCGCGGCCGTGCCCTTGCGCGCACCCAGGATCGCGCCGGTGAGGATCACCCCGAGCGTCTGCAGCGTGATCGGTACCCCGCTGAACCCGACGGTGATCGCACCGGGCAGACCGAGCGCGGCGATCAGGGCCGCGAACACCGCGATCTGCGCCATGTCCCGTGCGGTGAATGCGGTTGCCCACTTCGGGGATTTCTCGACTTCGGGCACGCAGACATCCTTCGCTACTGAATTGAACAACGTTCAAAATAGCAGGCGACCAGGTCGGTCTCGCAACCGGAACGACGCCGTGGGGATGTCGCCCCGGGAGTACAGCGACTACGGTCGGCGGGTTGGCACAACCAGCGCCAGGTGCGCCACCTCACCGAGCGCACACGCGGTCATCGATCCAGTCGCGCGTTGAGAATCCGGGCGATCTCGGCCATCGCCTCCGGTTGGGTCATCGCGAGGTGGGTCGCATCGATGTCGACAGTCGATATCTGCCCGCGGACCACCCGCGCCCATCCCTCGTGCCCCACGGCATCGGATTGCCGGTCGCGTGTCGCGGTGAAATAGAGCATGTCGCTGTCCAAGACGGCGGGACGCCACGCACCGGCTGCCCGGATCGCCAGGTTGTAGGCATCGGTCAGACGCTGGATCCGTGCGGCGTCGATACCGAGGCTGCTCCCGAGGTGGCGTTCGATCAGGTCGGCGGCCTCCTCGGCCGTCGCCTCGGAGCTGACGAAATCGACGCCCATGACCGGGCCGAGATTGCTGATCAGCTCGCCGGCCGTGACCGCGCGCAGCTCCGACTCGTCGACACCGCCCGCCTCGGCGTCCAGCAGTGCCAGCAGCGCGACCTGTTCACCGGCGGCGCGCATCTCGACGGCAAGGGCATGGGCGATCGCACCACCCAGTGACCAGCCGAGCAGGTGATAGGGGCCGTGTGGCTGCACCGCGCGGATCTCGTCGAAGTAGCGTGCGGCCATTTCTTCGATCGATGTCGGACCGGGGATCTCGCCGTCGATCTGTGGCGCCTGGATACCGTAGATCGGTCGATCGTCGGAGAGGTAGCGGTCGAGCGTGCGGTAACACCACGACAGGCCCACCGCCGGGTGGATACAGAACAAGGGGGCTCGTTCTCCATCGGTCCGGATCGGCAGCACCGTGCCGAAGCCGGCATCGGTCTCGTCGACGGCGGAACCGGAGTGCATTCTGGATTCGATCCGCTTCGCCAGGTCGGCGGGGCAGGGATCGGACAGCATCCAGCTGATCGGAACCTCGTAGTCGAGTTCCTTGCGCAATTCGCTCACCACTTGCACCGACTTCAGCGAGTTGCCGCCCAAGGCGTAGAAGTCGTCATCCGCGCCCACCCGATCCACGCCGAGCACCGTTCCGAAGGCGCGTGCAACCTCGCCTTCCAGCCAGGACGAGGGCTCTCTGAACTCCGCTACCGCGAGCACCGGTTCCGGCAGCCGCAGCTGATCCAGCTTGCCCGACGTGTGCAGCGGCACCGTGTCGAGCACCATCATCGTGGCGGGCACCATGTAGTCGGGCAGTTTGGTCGCCACGTGCGCCGACACCGCCGCGGTATCGACCGTGGCGCCCGCGGCGGGCACGAGGTAGGCGACGAGGTGCTCCATCACACCGATGGGGCGCACCACCACGATCGCCCGCGCGATGCTGGGATGCTCGGCGAGTACCGCCTCGATTTCGCCGAGTTCGATACGCAGGCCGCGCAGCTTCACCTGGAAATCGGTGCGGCCCAGGTAATCCAGTTCGCCGGTTTCGCGCCAGCGCACCAAGTCGCCGGTGCGGTACAGGCGCCGGCCGTCGGCATAGGGATCGGGCACGAACCGTTCCGCGGTGAGGCCCGGACGGGACTGGTAGCCGCGCGCGAGCTGGTTGCCCGCCAGGTACAGCTCCCCGGCGACGCCGGGCGGTACCGGATGCAACCGGTTGTCGAGGACGTATGCCCGCGTGTTCCATACCGGTGAACCCATCGGCATGTTCCCGCTCTCGGCTTCGGTCACCCGATGCGCGGTCGCGCACACGGTGCACTCGGTCGGCCCGTACAGATTGTGCAACTCGACCCCGGGCACTATTCGCCGGGCCGCGGCCACTGTCTCGGGGCCGAATGCCTCACCACCCACCAGCAGCGTGCGCACCGACTCGAGCGACTCCGCGGGCGCCATGTCGGCGAGCACCGCCAGCATCGACGGCACGAGGGCGGTGAACGTGACCCGCTGGGCAGCAATGGTTTCGGCGAGATAAGCGGGGTCGGTATGCCCGTAGGCCCGCGCGATCATCAGCCGGGCGCCCACCGCCAGTGGCGCGAACAGCTCCCACACCGACATGTCGAACGTCGCCGGGGACTTCTGCAGCACGACGTCGTTCGGCGTCAGCGCGTAGGCCCCGCTGAGCCAGCGTATCTGGTTGACGACCGAAGTATGCGATACCGCAACACCTTTCGGTCGACCGGTCGACCCCGAGGTGAAGATCACGTACGCGACATTGTGCGATCGCAGCGGTGCGAGCCGATCGGCGTCGGTGACCGGCCCGTCCTCGAATCCGGACAGCTCCAGACCGTCGAGCGACGACAGTTCCAGCGCCGGTGCGGCGATGGACAGCATGTAGGCGATACGGTCTGCCGGCAGGTCCGGATCGACCGGCACGTACCCGCCGCCGGCGGCGTGCACCGCGTAGACGGCCACGACCTGGTCCAGCGAACGCCGCATCCGCAGCGCCACCAACGACTCCGGACCCACGCCGCGCGAGATCATCCACCGCGCCAGCCGGTGGACCCGGGACGCGAATTCGGCATAGGTCAGCGTCTGTTCTCCGGCGGTCACCGCGGGCCGATCCGCGTACGCCCGCACGGAGTCGGCGAAGACCGAGGCGAGCGTCTCGTCCGGGCGGAGGCTGTGATCGGTCGCATTCCACTGCGTCAGAACGGTTTCCCGTTCGTCGGCGCCGAGCAGATCCACCTCGCGCACCAGCTGTGCCGAATCGGCCACCAGCGCGCCGAGCATGCGCAGCAGGCGATCGACGATCGCTGTCGCGGTCGTCGCGTCGAAGAGATCACTCGCGTAGATCACCCCGCCGCTGATGCCGGCCGGGTCACCGGCGGAGTCGTAGGAATCGGTCATCGTGATCAGCAGATCGAACAGCGCGATGTCGGTATCGGCCGTCATGGCCGACGCCGAGAGCCCCGGAAGTTCGAACTGGGCCCCGGCGACGTTCTGGAACGCCAGCATCACCTGGAACAGTGGATGGTGGGCGTGCGAGCGCACCGGGTTCAATTCCTGCACCAGCCGCTCGAACGGAACATCGGCGTGCCCGAACGCGGCCAGATCGGTTCCACGCTGGTGTTCGAGCAGCTGGGTGAATGTCATCTCCGGTGTCAACCGGGTCCGCAGCACCAGGGTGTTGACGAACATCCCGACCAGATCGTCGAGTTCGGGCTCGCCGCGTCCCGCGAACGGAGTGCCGATCGCTATGTCGTCGGTATCGGCGAGCCGGGCCAGCGTGGCCGCCAGCGCAGCGTGGAAGACCATGAACAGCGTCGTGTTGTGCGCTCGCGCGACCTGCTGCAATCGCGCATGCAGATCGGCACCGACGGTGATCGGTACGCTCGCGCCCGCATAGGTCTGCACGGGCGGACGCGGTCGGTCGGTCGGCAGGCCCAGCAACACCGGGAGCTCCGCCAATTCGAGTGTCCAGTAGTCGATCTGGGCACGCAGCAGCGATTCTGGATCGTCGTCGGCCCCCAGCACCGTCCGCTGCCAGATCGCGTAGTCGGCGTACTGCACCGGCAGCAGCGGCAAACTCGGCGTCTTCCCGGCCAGGTGAGCCGAGTACGCGGTCATCATGTCCCGAGCCAGCGGGCCGAGCGAGGACCCGTCGCAGGCGATGTGGTGCACCACCACGGCCAGGACCCATTCGTCGCGCCCGAGATCGAACAACCGCACCCGCACCGGCGCGTCGACCGTCACATCGAACACCGTCGAGACGAACGCCGACAACGACTCGGCCAGTTCCGGTTCCGTGAGCGAGGTCACCGTGATCGGCGCACATGCCTGCGCGGCCGGAAGGACGACCTGCGACGGCTCACCCTCGGCATACGGGTAGACGGTCCGCAGTACTTCGTGCCGGTTCAGCACATCCTCGAACGCCGCGCGCAGCGCGTCGAGATCCAGCTGTCCGGACAGCCGGAGCACGATCGGAATGCTGTAGGCGGCCGAGCTGGGCTCGAGCCGGTTCAGGAACCACATCCGCTGCTGTGCGGACGACAGGGGGATTCGCTGCGGCCGCGGCCGCGCGGCCAGCGCTACCCGGCCGGTGTCGGCCTGCGATTCGGCGCACGCGGCCAACCTCGCGACGGTCGGCGCTTCGAAGATCATCGACACCGGGACGGTCACCTCGAGCGCGGCACCGATCCGCGCGGCGACCCGGGTGGCCACCAGGCTGTTGCCACCGAGGTCGAAGAAGTCGTCGTCGGCGCCTACGGGACCGTCGATCCCGAGGACGTCGGCGAAGACGCCTGCCACTATTTCCTCCACCGGTGTCTCCGGCGCCCGGAATCGCTTGGCCTGGACAACGGGTGCGGGCAGGGCCGAGCGGTCGAGCTTTCCGTTCGGCGACAGGGGCATCGCGTCGAGGATCATCACCGCGGCGGGCACCAGATACGACGGCAGCACCTCGACCAACGCCGCACGCAACTGTTCGCCCGAGAGGCTCGCCCCGGTTTCGGGTACCGCGTAGGACACCAATTGCGCCGGGCCGGTGTCCCCCCGCCACGGCACGGTGACCGCGTATGCCACCTGCTCCTGCGCGCTCAGCACCGCGTCGATCTCGCCCAGCTCCACCCGGAAACCACGGATCTTCACCTGGAAGTCGTTGCGCCCCAAGAACTCCAGATCGCCACCGGAATTCCAGCGCACCACATCGCCGGTCCGGTACATGCGGCGTCCCGGTTCCCCGAACGGATGCGCCACGAACCGCGCCGCATCGGTCACCGCCTTGTTCAGGTATCCGCGCGCCAGCGCCGGACCCGCCAGATACAGCTCCCCCGCCACCCCCACCGGGACCGCGTGCAGCCGGGAGTCCAGGACCAGCGCCTGTATCCCCGGCAGCGGGGCACCGATCGTCGGCCGATCATCCGGTCGCAGCGCGCCCGTCTCCGTGGCGAGCATCGTGGCCTCGGTCGGCCCGTACAGCACCCGGAACTTCCGGGCACCCGCGATGTCGGTGCCCGCCCAGCGATGCACCAGATCCGCCGGGACCTCGTCACCACCGGACAGCACCATCCGCAAGTCGTCGAGCCCGGCCGGATCCACCGACGCGAGCGCGGCCGGGGTGATGAAGGCGTGGGTGACCCGCTGCGCGCGCAAGAACCCGGCCAGCTCACCGCCGCCGTAGATCCCCGTCGGCGCCACGATCAACGTCGCGGCCCTGCTGACCGCGATCAGGATCTCCATCAGCGCGGCGTCGAAGGACGGCGACGCGAAATGCAGCACCCTGGACGTGTGCCGGAGCTCGGGGTCGGCGCGCCGCCCCGAGACGAAGTCGGCGATGCCGGAATGCGTGATAGCCACGCCCTTGGGCACTCCCGTGGATCCGGAGGTGAAGACCACGTAGGCGATATCCGAGGCCCGTAGCGGCCGCGTCCGCTCGTCGTCACCGATCGGGCCGCTCGCCGCCGCGTCGATCTGCGCGGCGACGGCCGGGTCGTCGAGCACGATCCAGTCCACCGAATCGGGCAGCTGGGCACGCACCGACGACACCGTAACCCCGAGCGTCGCACCGGAATCCGACACCATCTGCGTGATCCGGCCTTCGGGATAGCCCGGGTCGACCGGCACGTAGGCCGCACCCGACCGCACCACCGCCCACCACGCGACGACGGACTCCGTCGACCGCGCCGCCGCCACCAGCACCGGATGCTCCGGTCCGGCGCCACGGCGGATCAGCACCCTCGCCAGTCGGCTCGATCGTTCGTCCAGTTGCGCGTACGACAGCGTGGCGTCCCCCGCGACGACGGCGATCCCCTCGCCGTTGTCCCGGACGGCCGAGGCGAACACCTCCGGCAGCAATCCGGACGGCTCCAGCGCCCGCACGGTGCGCGCCCCGACCCGCGACGTGAGCGCCGAGCGCTCGTCGGCTTCCAGCCAGTCGATGTCCCCGACCACCACGGCCGGATCGTCGGCGACGGCTTCCAGTACCCGCACCAGCCGCCGGACGATCGCCGCCGCGGTCGCCTCGTCGAACAGATCCCGAGCGTAGGTCAGCATTCCCGACAGACCCTGCGCCACCGCGCCGTTGCCGGTTGAATCGGACAGCGCCAGTTGCAGGTCGAACTGGATCGCCCCGGTGTCCACATCCGCTCGCGCAACGGTGACGTCGGGCAGCGCCACGTCGACCGCCGACACGTTCTGGAACGCCAAGGCCACCTGGAACAACGGGTGCCGAGCCGCCGATCGCTCCGGGTTCAGCTCCTCCACGATCCGCTCGAACGGTACGTCCGCGTGCTCGAACGCCAGCAGGTCCGTCTCCCGGGTACGCCTCAGCAACTCGGCGAACGGCTCGCCCGTGTCCACCCGGGTTCGCAGTGCCAGCGTGTTCACGAACATCCCCACCAGATCGTCCAGACCCGGCTCGCTCCGTCCCGCGACCGGGGTGCCGATCACGATGTCGTCGCTGGCACTGAGCCGCCCCAGTACCGTTGCCAGCGCGGCATGCATCACCATGAACAGCGACGACCCCCTCGACGCTGCCAGCGCGACCAGCCGCTCGTGCAGCCTCGCGTCGATCTCCACCGGTACCCGGCCGCCCGACAGCGACGAGACGGCCGGACGTGGGCGGTCCGCCGGTAGTTCCAGCCGGTCCGGTGCGCCCGCGAGCGTCGAGCGCCAGAACTCCAACTGCTCCGACATCAACGACGCCGGATCGTCCGCGGCCCCCAGCATCTGCCGTTGCCACCACGCGAAGTCCGCGTACTGCACCGCCAGCGGCTCCCACTGCGGGGTCTGACCGGCCCGTCGCGCGGCATAGGCCACCATCACGTCACGGGCCAGTGGCCCCATCGACTGACCATCGCCGGCGATGTGATGGACCACCAGCACCAGCAGGAATTCTCCTGTGTCACTGTCGCCCTCGGCGCCCAGCTCGAACAAGCCCACGCGCATCGGCGCTCGGGCGGTCACATCGAATCCACGCCGCACGAACTCGCCCACCACATCCGGGACCGATTCCGCAGGCACTCGCACCGGCGCCACCGGCACCACGTGTTCGTCGAGAACGACCTGCCGCGCTTCACCGTCCGCTTCCGGATAGATCGTGCGCAACACCTCGTGCCGTCCGACCACATCGGTGAGCGCGGCGCCCAGCGCTTCGGTGTCCAGCCGTCCGGACAACCGCAGCATCACCGGAATGTTGTGCACCGCGGAGTCCGGCTCCAAGCGGTTCAGGAACCACATCCGCTGCTGTGCCAGCGACAGCGGCACGGAGTCGGGGTGCACGCCCGGCAGCAGCGGCAACCTGCCCCCACCGCGGGCCGCCGCTGCCAGCCCGGCCAGTCCGCCGACGGTCGGCGCCTCGAAGACCGACCGCACCGGCACGCGCGCGCCCAGGGCCGCGCCGATGCGCGCCACCACCATCGAGGCGCTCAGCGAATCACCGCCCAGCGCGAAGAAGTCGTCGTCGACTCCGACCCGGTCCACGTCGAGCACCTGCTCGAAGGTCCGCGCGACCAACTCTTCCACCCCGGGCGAGGGCGCCCGGAATTCTCGCGTGACAGCGACCGGCTCGGGCAACCGCTCGCGATCCAGCTTCCCGTTGACGGTCAGCGGCACCTCGTCGAGCACCATCACCGCGGACGGCACCGTGTGCCGGGGTAGCGCGTCGGCCAGTGCCGCGCGCAATTCCTCGCCCGACACCTCCGTCCCGGGCGTGGGCACGACATAGGACACCAGCAGCACCGGTCGATCGCCGTCGCGGCGCGGCACCGTGACCGCGTACGCCACATCCGCTCGCGCGTCGAGCACCGCGTCGATCTCCCCCAGCTCGATCCTGGTGCCGTGGACCTTCACCTGGAAATCGTTGCGCCCCAAGAACTCCCACTCGCCATCGGCGCTGCGGCGCACCACGTCACCGGTGCGGTACATGCGCTGACCCGGCTCCGCGAACGGGCTCGCGACGAACCGCGCCGCGGTCAACCCCATCCTGGCGGCGTACCCGTCGGCCAGGCCGGCGCCGATCAGGTACAGCTCGCCCACGACGCCGTCCGGCACAGGCCGCAACCAGGTATCCAGGACGACGACCGCGACCGGGCCGACCGGCCTGCCGATCGTGATCGCGGCATCGGCCGCCAGCGCGTCGCTGGCGGTAGCCCAGATCGTGCTTTCGCTCGGCCCGTACAGATTGACCATCGTGCGATGCGGCGCCCACCGATCGACCAGTTCCGGCCCGACCGGCTCACCGGCTGTCGCCAGCACGCGCAGCCCCTCTAGACCGTCGCACGAGACGGTCGCCAGCGCCGAGGGAGTGATCACCGCATGCGAAACCTGTTCGCGCCCGATCAGATCCGCCAGCTCGGGTCCGGCGTAGACATCGGCAGGCGAGACGACCAGCCGGCCGCCCGAGCCGTGCGCCATCAGCAATTCGAACACCGAGGCGTCGAAGCTGGGCGAGGCGACCTGCAGCACCACCGACGCCGGGTCGACGCCGAGTATCCGCCGTTGCGCCGCGACGATGTCGGCCAGGCCGCGATGGCTGACGAGTACGCCCTTGGGCACACCGGTCGACCCGGAGGTGTAGCTCACGTACACGGTCTGGTCGCGCCGAATCGGTCCGCCGCGCTCGGCATCGGTGATCGGCACAGCGGGAACCGAGTCCACCGCGCCGAGCATCCGGTCCTGGTCCAGGATCAGCCAGTCGACGCCGTCGGGGCGATGCTTGCCGGCGGATGATGTGTCGGTCAGCGCGAGCACGGTTTTCGAATCCGACAGCAGAAATTCGATCCGGTCCGCCGGCAGCGTCGGATCTATCGGCAGGAACGCGGCACCGGTCTTCGCCACGGCCCACAGGGTGACCGTCGCCGCCAGGGATCGCGGAAGCACAGCGGCCACGACCTGTCCCCGCCGGGCACCGTGGCCGAGCAGGACCCGGGCCAGCCGGGTGGATCGCTCGTCGAGCTGCCGGTATGTCATGGCGGTCGCACCGCATCGCACGGCGATCGCGTCGGGTTCGGCGGCAGCACCGGCGGCCAGTATGCGGTCCAGCGTGTCCGGGATCGCCGGTTGCGCATCCGAAGCCGGCCACGTCGGTCCCGGTTCCTCGTCGAGCGGCAGCTCGCCCAGCCGAATGTCGGCGTTCGCGGCGATCCGGCCGAGCAACGCGACGAAGCGGTCGAGGATCCGGCGTGCCGCCGCGGTGTCGACTGCGCGGTCGTGGAATCGGAGGGTGACCCGCAGTCCCTGCGCATCGCCGTGCTCGGACTGTGTCGGTTCCACGACCAGGCTCAGCGGGTACGGCGTCGCGTCGATACCGCTGAGTTCGTCCACCCGCAGACCCGCCGAATCGACGAGTTGCTGCAGAGCCGTCCGATCGACGGGGAACGACTGGAAGGTGATGGCGGTGTCGAAGAGTTCGGGCAGGCCGACGCTGCGGTGAATCTCGGGCAGGCCGATATGGTGATGATCGAGCATGCGGGCGTGCCGTGCCTGAATGCCGGTCAGCAAATCGCGCACCGTCATGCTGGGTTCGAGTGGGACCCGCACGGGAATCGTGGTCAGGAACATGCCGAGCGTCTGGTCGACCAGCGGCAACTCCGGTGGCCGTCCCGATACCGCGGATCCGAAGATCACATCGGTCTCGCCGGTCAGGACGCGCAGATTCAGGGCCCAGGCCGCGGCGACCGCCGTGTTGATGGTGACGGCCGCCTCCGCCGCCACCCGACGCAGTTCGCCGAAACGATCTGCCGTCAGCTCGGCACCGACCTCGGCGGCGGAAACCGAACCCGCCGCGCCCCCGTCGCGCGAGACCCGGGTGGGTGCCTCGACATCCGAGAAGGCTTGCGCCCATGCCGCCTTGGACGCGGCACTGTCCTGCCGCCCCAGCCAGGACAGATAGTCACGGTAGGAGGGAGCGGGTCCGGCGGCGTCGATATGGGCGGGAGAACCGTAGTAGTCGAGCAGTTCTCGCATCAGCAGCGGCATCGACCAGCCGTCCAGGATCACATGGTGATTCGTGACGAGCAGCCGGAAGGACCCCGCGTCGAGACGGATCAGCGTCAAGCGCAGGAGCGGCGGAGCCGACAGATCGAATCCCGCCGCCGCGTCCGCCGCGGCAATAGCTCCCGGGTCGGTCGGGGACTGCCCATTGCCGGTCACGGCGAGATCGATCTCCCGGAACGCGATCTCGGCGTGGTCCAGCACGATCTGGCGCGGCCCGGCCGCGGTCTCCACAAACGCGGCGCGCAGGATATCGTGCCGGTCGACCACGGCCTGAGCGGCACGGCGCAGGCGCGCACCGTCGACCGCGCCGGAGAATCCGATCATCGTCTGGACGGTGTAGGTGTCCCCGGCAGCCGGGTCGAACGTCGAATGGAAATGCACCCCGGACTGCATGGGCGACAACGGCCATACGTCGGACAGGCCGTGGTACTGCTGCTCGAGCCGGGCGATATCGGGTGGGGTGAGCGTGACGAGCGGAGAATCCGAGGCGGGGTCCGCCGCCGCAGGCGCCTCGCCGCCGGCCATCGCGGCCAGGGCGGCAACGGTCTTGCCTTCGAAGACATCTCGCGGCGTGAGCGTGAGCCCGGCGGCCCGCGCCAGCGCCACCAGTCGCATCGAGACGATGCTGTCCCCGCCGAGCGCGAAGAAGTTGCTGTCGGCGGACACGCTGTCGAGATGGAGCACCTCGGCGAACAGCTTCGCCACCACCTGTTCGGTCTGCGTCGACGGCGCTCTGCCGCCCGCGGCGCCGGACTCGAAGGCCCGCTGCCGCAAGGCTTTCCGATCGAGTTTTCCCGTAGGCGTGCGCGGCATCTCCTCGAGCTGCACGATCGCCGCGGGATTCATATACCGCGGCAGCGTGCCCGAGAGATCGTCGCCGAGTGCCGCCACATCTACCGCGGCGCCCGAGGGGGACACGAAGTAGGACACCAGAATCGGTTCGTCGGCAGGCCCCTTGACCACGACGGTGGCGACGCTCGCCACATCCGGGTGCCGAGCCAGGTGGGCATCGATTTCCCCTGGCTCGATCCGCAGGCCGTGAATCTTGACCTGCTGATCACAGCGGCCCAGATATTCCAGTGCCGGTCCGGCGTGTCCGCGGACCCAGCGCACGGAATCACCGGTGCGGTAGATCCGCTCACCGCGGGTGGATCGCGGATCCGCCACGAAGCGTGCCGCGGTCACGCCCGGTCGGTCGATGTATCCGCGGGCAAGTCCGGGCCCACCGAGATAGAGCTCGCCCGCGACACCGACCGGCACCGGTCGCAGCCACGTGTCGAGAACCATCGCGGACGCGCCAGGGATCGGGGCGCCGATCGTCACCAGCTCGCCGGGTACGAGAGCGTCCGAGCCCGTCGCCCAGATCGTGCACTCGGTGGGTCCGTAGTGATTCATCAGCCGTCGCCCATGGGCCCACCGGTTCACGGTGTCCGGCTCGGTCGCTTCGCCGACGACCGCGAGCGAGGTCAACGACGGCGTCCGGGACGGATCCATGGTTTTCAGCACCGACGGGGTGATGATCGCGTGCGACACGTGCTGCGCACGAAGCAATTCCTCGAGGTCGGTCCCGGCGTACACCTCCGGCGGCGCCACCACGAGCGCGGCGCCGCTGCCGTGCGCCAACAGCAACTCCGACAGGCAGGCGTCGAAACCCGGCGACGCGACCTGCAACACCACCGAATCCGGACCGGCGCCGAAGGCATCGGTATGCGCCGAGACGAGTCCGGCCAGGCCGCGGTGGCTGAGGTGCACCGCCTTCGGCTTGCCGGTCGATCCCGACGTATAGATCACGTATGCCGCGTTGTCGGCCGACAGCCGATCGGCCCCTGCCGAGAAACCGGCCGGAGGTGGCAGACCCTCGTCGGCGTCCGACGCCGAAGCATCCAGAATCACCCAGTCGACAGTTTCCGGAAGACGCAGCGCGACATCGCTGGTCGTCACGCCCAGACGGGTCCGGGAGTCGGCCAGCAACTCCGCGATCCGCGCGTCGGGATTGCCCGGATCCAGCGGCAGGAAGGCGGCGCCGGTCTTCGCCACCGCCCAGATCGCGACCATCAGTTCGGCCGAACGGGGAACGGCCAACGCGACGATCGACTCGGCGCGAGCGCCATGGCGGGCCAGCAGCTGGGCGAACCTGTCGGCGCGGCGCTCCAGCTCACGATAGGTCCACGTGGTGTCACCGCACCGCACGGCCACGGCATCCGGATACGTCCGCGCGGTCCCCCACAGGATGTCGCGCAGCACGCGCTCGTCGGCGGCGGGTTCCTCGCTGCCGACCGAAAGCAGTTCCGCGCGTTCGGAATCCCAGCAGGCGGAGATCGCGGCGACCTTCCGGTCGGGATGTCCGACGATCTGGGTGAGAAGCAGCTCGAAGCGTTCGAGCAGGGTGCGGACCTCGTCCGCATCGAATCGGTCGGTGGCGAATTTCAGCGCCACCATGTAGGTGGCGGGCTCGTCGGCGGCGTCCGATGGCCGGTCGCGCCGCGGCCTCGGCGGGGACACCTGCAGACTCAGCGGATACGGCGTGGCATCGTGTGCGTCGATGTCGACGAACCGCAAGCCGGCGTCGGAGAGATTGCCCGCCAGCAGTTCCCGGTCGAGCGGATAGGACTCGAGCACAGTCGCGGTGTCGAACATATCGGTGATTCCGGTGGCCCGTTGCAGCTCCGCCAAGCCGATGTACTGGTGATCCAGCATGGCGGCCTGCTCGGACTGCACGCGGACGAGCAGATCGCCGGCGGTTTCGCCGGCGTCGAGGCGGACCCGGACGGGTAACGTGTTGACGAGCAGCCCGACCATGCGCTCGATATCCGGAATCTGCGGCGGGCGGTGCGCGATCGTGTTGCCGAACACCACGTCCGACCGTCCGGTCAGCGCGGCCACCAGCAATGCCCACGCCACCTGCAGGGCCGTGTTGGCAGTGACGCCGTGCGTGCGGCCCAGATCGAGAAGCGCGGCGGTGGTCGCAGCATCCAGGTTCAGGCCGACTTCACCGGCGTGCGCGGTGACGGACCGATCCGGACCGGCGGTGACCCGCGTCGGACCGTCGATTCCGGCGAGCGCCTGCTGCCACGCGGCGATTGCGGCGTCGCGGTCCTGAGCCTGCAGCCACTGCAGATACTCACGGTACGACCGCGGGGGCGCGAGCTCGGCGGTATCGCCGTCGGACGCGTACAACGAGAGCAACTCGTGGATCAGCAGCGGCATCGACCAGCCGTCGAGCACGAGGTGGTGGTTGGTGACCAGCAACTGGAAGTCATCGGCGCCGGTGCGCACGAGATGAAAACGCACCAGCGGCGGGCGGGCCGGGTCGAACGGAGCCGCGGCCGCCGTCGCGAGTCGCCGAAGTTCTTGCCCCCGCTGCCCGGCATCGCTGATATCGGTGATACTCGACTCGCCCCAATCGACCCCGGCCTCGCGCAGGACGATCTGTCGTGGCCCGTCGGCACTACCCACGAAGGCGGTCCGCAGGCTGTCGTGCCGGTCGAGGAGCACCTGCGCGGCCCGCCGCATCCGCGCCCCGTCCACCTGCCCGGCGAGGGTCAGCCCGACCTGCACGATGTAGCCGTCGTCGCCGTCCCGGTCGTAGACGGTGTGGAACAGCAGCCCGGACTGCAACGCGGTGAGCGGCCAGACATCGATCATCGACGGGTACTCCGCCAGCCAGTGGTCGACATCGTCCTGCGACAGGGCGGCGAGCGGGAAGTCGGAGGGCGTGAAGCCGTAGCCGGTGTCGGAGCGGACGTGATCGGCGAGTGCTCCCAGGGCGCGAGCCCACAGCCCGGTGAGCTCGTCGACCTCCTCGCTGCCCACTATCTGCGAGGCGAACTCCCAGGTCACGTCGAGTTCGAGCCCGTCGCTGCCTTCCTCGGCGATCGCGTTGACATCGAGCACGGCCGGCAGCGTCATCCCCGGGTCGCTCGTCGCGGTCAGTGCGGTGAACTCGGTGGTGGGTGCCCAGGGCATCGAGCGCTCACCGCCACTCACCCGCCCGAGATAGTTGAAACTGATCTGAGGTTCGGGCAGGTCCGCGAGTTCGGCACTGCCCTGGGAATCGAGATGTCGCAGCACCTGGTAGCCGATGCCGTTGCCCGGCACCGCGCGTAACTGCTCCTTCACCTGCTTGATCGCCCGGCCCGCACTCAGGCCGCCGGCCAGCGCATCATCGAGATCGACATCGTCCCACTCGATCCGGACCGGGAAGCGGGTGGTGAACCAGCCCACGGTGCCGCTGAGATCAGCGCCGGGCACGGCCCGCTCCTCGCGGCCGTGCCCCTCCAGCGAGATCAGCTCACCGGCACTCGCTGCCGTACCGCGCCTGCGTCGCCACTCACCCAGTGCCAGTGCCAGGGCGGCGAGCAGCGGATCGTTGGCGCTGCAGTGGAAGCGGTCCGGAATGGTGGTGAGAACCGCCTCGGTGACCGCTGCCGGGATGCGCTGATGGACCCGGCCCGCCGTGGCCCCGACGTCGCGATCGGCGATCAGACGGCGCGATCCGAGAAGCTGATCACCTCGCGCGAGGACATCTTTCCACCGGTCGAGCTCCGCGGGCCGCGTGCCCGGCGCCCGCTCGGCCAGGCCGTGTGCCCACCGCCGGAACGAGGTGGTGACCGTGCCGAAACGCGGTTCGCCACCGTCGCGGATCTGCGACCAGGCCTGTGCGAGGTCGGCGAGGATGATGCGCCACGAGACCACGTCGACGGCCAGATGGTGGATCACCAGCCACAGCAGGTCTGGTCCCGAGCCGTTGCCATCCTGCATCCAGACGGCTTGCACGAGCACACCCTTGCCCGGGTCCAACCGATCCGCGGCCTTCTGCAGGTGCAGGTCGACTTCGGCGGCGTCACGTCGCTCGAGCCGAATATCGACGAGCGCGGCGTCCGGGTCGACCGATTCGGGTTCGAGTACCTCGACGTAGCGGTCAGCCGCATCGCCGTGCAATACCGCGCGCAGCATGTCGTGGCGGTTCAGCAGGGATCCCACGGCGCGCACGAGGCCCGCTCGATCGACCCCGTCGGGGAGCTGCACGAGCGCGGCCTGCGCGAATCGGTCGTAGTGACCCCGATCGAGCATCGCGCACATGATCGGCGTCAACGGCATCGGTCCTACGCCGCCGCCGGGCAACTCGTCCAGCTCGGGGGTATCGCTGGCTTGCGTCGCCGTGGCCGCCAGGCCCGCGACGGTCTTGTGCACGAACACGTCCTGTGTGGTGAAACTCAGGCCGTCGGCCTTGGCCCGCGCCACCAGCTGGATCGACAGGATGCTGTCGCCGCCCAGGGCGAAGAAGCTGTCGTCCGCGCCGACCAGAGGCACGCCGAGCACCTCGGAGAACAGCCTGGCGACCGCCTTCTCCCGGGCGGTGGCCGGCGCCCGGCCGACGGGCGCGGTCCCGAATTCCGGCTTCGGCAGCGCGCTGCGATCGAGTTTGCCGAAGGCGTTCACCGGGAGGCTGTCCAACACGAGGATCACCGCCGGGACCATATGCGGCGGCAGCGCATCAACGGCGAAGCGCTGGAGCTCGGGCAGTTCGATCCGACGGCCGCCGACCGGGACCACATACGACGCCAGCACGGTCGTCCCCGCGTTGTTGCGCACCGGCACCGTCACGGAAAGGTCCACGTCCTCGTGGGTGGTGAGCACGGCGTCGATCTCGCCCGGTTCGATCCGGTATCCACGGATCTTGACCTGGAAGTCGCTGCGCCCCGTCAATTCCAGCGTCATATCGGCGTTGTCGCCGGTCCAGCGTGCGATGTCGCCGGTGCGGTACATCCGCTCGCCGGCGTCACCGTACGGGTCCGCGACGAAGCGGGCGGCGGTTTCGACGAACAGATGGCTGTATCCGCGGGCCAGTCCCGGCCCGGCGAGGTACAGCTCACCCACGGTGCCCTTGGGCACCGCTTGCAGCGTTCGGTCCAGCACCATCGCCGAGACGCCGCGAATGGGGCCACCGACCAGGTTGGCGTGGTCGGGTCTGAGCGAGGCGCCGACGGCGGTCACGGTGGCCTCGGTGGGACCGTATTCGTTGTACATCGACAACGCCGGTGTCCACCGCTCGATCACGTGCGGTGGACACACGTCGCCGCCGACCACGAGCACGCGCAAGTCGCTCGCCGAATGCGGGTCCACGGTTGCCAGCATCGTGGGCGTCAGCGTCAGGTGGGTCACGTGCTCGTCGGCCAGCAGTCGCGTGAGCGGCTCGCCGCCGGTCACCTCGGGCGGCACGATCACCAGCGTGGATCCGCTCGCGAAGCAGGTCAGAAACTGTTCCATGGAGGCATCAAAACTGGGCGAGAGGGCGTAGGACACCCGGGAGGTCGTGTCGATGCCGTAGGTGGCCGCGCGGTCGGCAACCAGGTTCGCGAGGCCGGTGTGGGTGACCTGGACGCCTTTCGGCGCTCCGGTGGATCCCGAGGTGTAGGTGATATAGGCGGTATTGGACGGCCGTAGTGGACGGATACGGTCGTAGTCGGAGATCGGGTCGCTCGCGGCGCCGCCTTCTGACCGGGTCGCGGGATCATCGAGCACCACACAGCGCATCGCCGACGGAAGCAGCCCGCGTAAGTTGTCGATCGTGATCGCCACGGTCGCGCCGCTGTCGGCGACCATATGGTCGATCCGCTTGCGCGGGTACTCGGGGGCCAACTGGACAAACGCGGCCCCACATTTCGCGACCGCCCATGTCGCCACGACAGATTCGACCGAGCGTCGCAGCATGATCGCCACGGCCGTGTCCGGCCCACAACCCAGCGCGATGAGATGGCGGGCCAGCTGGGAGGATCTGGCGTCCAGCTCGCCGTACGTCATCGTCTGCCCGGCCGACATGATCGCGCTCGCGCGATGATTCCGGCGCGCGCTCTCGGTCAGAATGTCGGGAAGCAGCCGTGTTTCCACCCCGCTCGGCCCCTGCACCCGCGGCAGCGCGGACCGCTCCTCGACGTCGAGCAGCGACAGGCTGTTGACCGGGCATCCCGCTCCCCCGTCGAGGAATTCGTGCAGGAACATGCGGAACCGCCGGTGGTGACCGGCGAGCTCGTCCTGGCTGTAGGCGTTCGGATTTCCCTGGAAGTCGATGTGCGTACTGTCCTTGCCCGCACCCGGGTAGATATTGACGAAGAGGTCGGCGGTAGGGCCCGATGTGAGGACGTTGAGGCGGCCCGTCGTGTTGCCGAGCACGACCTCGTTCTCGATCATCATCAGGTTCACGGCCGGCCCGAAGGAGGCGGCCTCGTCGCGCGCGATCCCCATATCGTGGAATATGTCCTCTTGGCGGTAGCGCTGGCGGCGCAGCGCACTGGTCAACTCACTTTGCACAGCGGCGATCAGCTCACCGACGCTGCGCCCGGCGACCCGCACCCGCAGCGGGACCACATTGGCCACCATCCCCCCGGAACGGCGCAGCACGGCAGAGTGCCTGCCCGACACCGGCAGGCTCAGCATGACTTCATCGCTTCCGGTCATCCGCGCGAGATAGGCGGCGAACGCCGCGACGATGATCGGCGCCACGCTCTGACCGTGTTCGAGCGCGACGCTGTCGAGCAGACGTGCGGTGACGTCAGGCAGTTCTGTGCTGACCAGCGCCGGGTGAATGGTCGGCTTACCGACGCGACCGGCCAGGCTGACGGCGGGCGGCGCGCCGGCCAGGTGCTCCAGCCAGTATCTGCGGTCGTTGTCGAAACGCGTCGAACCCCGGTACGCCAGATCCTGCTCGACGATGACCCCCAGGTCCTGCGCCGCGCACGATGCCGGTTCCTCGGATTTCACCCAAGCGTTGTACAGCTCGGTCATCCGGTGCAGCATCGTTACCGCGGCGAATCCGTCGAGCGCGATGTGGTGCGCGCGCTGGTACCACAGGAAGTGATCCTCGCCGACCTGGAACACGATGCTCGTGACGAGGGCGTCGTTCAGCACGTCCAGCGGAGCGGAGTAATCCTGAGTCATCATGGTGCGCGCCGTCGCCACCGGGTCGGCGTGATGGCGCAAGTCCATGACCGACACCGGAGCTCCACGGTCGTCGTCGACGAACTGACGTGGCTCTCCGTCGACCTCGATCAGCCGGGTATGTCCGGATCCGAACTCCCGACTGGCGGTTCTGCAGGCTTCGGCGAGCAGTTCGGCGTCCACCTCGCCCACGATCTCGACATATTGGGCCACCGAAATCGGTGACGATTCCGTGAGGTGCTGGGCAAACCAGATCCCCCGCTGGGCCGCAGTCAGCGGAAAAAGATCGAATGGCGGGTGTCCATTGCCGTGGGAGCCGGCGCCGGAGCCGTTGCCCGAATCCACGTTTCGGGAAGAACGGAATGACCCGATTTCCAGCCACTTCGACCCGCCCGGACTCTCATCGATGCGACTCGTTCGGCCCATTTCGACCTCCCTTGATAACGCTCGTTTCAAGACGTCGATTATATAGCCGTAAAGTTGCCCGATCCCCTTGCTGGAACCTTTCAACATGGTCACGAAGACTGGTTCGGAGGTTTAGAAAGTCGCATCCAGGCAGATCGGACACTCGACCCCGCGGACGAGTTCATGGCGTTCTCGCCGGTGGGCCATCTCGGCCGTCCGCCCATCGCGAGGTCGCCCGCAGGGCATGGATCAGATACCGAATTCAGCACGATTCAGAATCGATTCATGAATGTGCCACAGACCCTTGCCGCGCAGCCGGGATCGCTATACCGTGTCGTGGGGGCTGCGGGAACACGAGCGAACGGTCCAAACCTGCATACCGGCGATAAGTCGGCGAACAGGCGTCATGGCCGGTCTGCCGACAGGTCAACCACCCCACGGTGAGCCTCGGAATCTTCGAACTGGTGCGCGCCCTGTTTCAAACACTTCAGCACCAAACTGGACATCGAATCCAGCGGGAGACCCAGAACTCCCCACCCGTCTACGGGATTCCCCGAACAGAGGAATGCCGATAGTTAGCTGTGTAAATTTTCTGGCCGAGCGCAGCGGTCTGCACATCACTGGATTATCGAGCCATAAAAGTGCCGTTTGATTTACGACGTAAAGTATCTTTTTGCCCCTAGGGGCCAGAATTGGTGCAATCCGCCCGGCGATCAGAATGGGCGTTTGGATCGGACGACCGCGGCGAGGTATTCGTAATCCGCGGCTCGCGCGGACGATCCTCGATAGGCGAGCCCGATCGTGCGACCGGGAGCGGGGGCCGCGAAGCGCGCGGTGTCCAGGCTCGCGCGCGCGGTCTCGGTGGCCACCGCCATTTCCGGGATGAGCGTCACGCCGAGCCCGCCGGCCACGCACTGCACGACCGTGGTCAGCGAGGCGGCGCGGGTGTCGCCGACCGTCCCGGGTTGCACGTCGGCGGAGCGGCACAGGTCCAGGGTCTGATCGCGCAGGCAATGACCCTCGTCGAGCAGCAACAGTGGGAGGTCGGCGAGAGCGGGGGCGGCCAGGTCGGTGCGGCCGGCGAGCTCGTGGCCGCGCGGCGTGACCAGCACGAATTCCTCGCTGTAGAGCGGGATCTCGACCAAGCCGTTGGCTTCGGTCGGCAAGGCGAGCACCGCCACATCGAGCACACCGGTGCGCAACCCGTCCAGCAGCCGCGCGGTCTGATCCTCCACCACCTGGGGTAGCACCCCGGGCAGTTTGCGGCGTAACTCGGGCAGCAGTTCGGGCAGCACGTACGGGGCCACGGTCGGAATGATGCCCACGCGCAGCGTGCCGCCGAGGGTGTCGCCGGTCGCCGAGGCGACGAATCGATCGGCGGCTTCCAGTGTCGCGATGGCCTGTGGCAGCAGTCGCATCCCGGCGGCGGTCACCAGCACGCGGCGGGTGCTGCGCTCGATCAGCTGGAGCCCGAGACCGTTTTCCAGTGATGCCAGTGCCTGCGATAACGTGGGTTGACTCACAGTCAAACGCGCTGCGGCGGTGCCGAAATGCCGGTATTCGGCGACGGCCACGAACGCACGCAGCTGCGACAGGGTTGGCTGATAAGTCTGATCACTCACACCTATCAGTGTACGTCCAGCAATCGGCTTTACCTTTCAGTAGGCTGACATCAACACACCACCAATGAGGAGACGAAGCATGGCTCTGCTGACCATCGGCGACCAGTTCCCGGCATACAACCTCAAGGCCGTCATCGGAGGCGACCTCTCCAAGGTCGACGCGCAGCAGCCCGACGATTACTTCACCCAGATCACCAGTGACGACCACGCGGGCAAGTGGCGCATCGTGTTCTTCTGGCCCAAGGACTTCACCTTCGTGTGCCCGACCGAGATCGCCGCGTTCGGCAAGCTGAACGAGGAGTTCGCCGATCGTGACGCGCAGGTGCTCGGCGCCTCCGTCGACAACGAGTTCGTGCACTTCCAGTGGCGCGCACAGCACGAGGATCTCAAGACCCTCCCCTTCCCGATCCTGTCCGACCTCAAGCGTGAACTGGCCACCGCCACCGGCGTTCTCAACGCCGACGGCGTCGCCGATCGCGCCACCTTCATCGTCGACCCGAACAACGAGGTGCAGTTCGTCTCGGTGACCGCCGGTTCGGTCGGCCGCAATGTCGACGAGGTACTGCGCGTGCTCGACGCGCTGCAGTCCGACGAGCTGTGCGCCTGCAACTGGAAGAAGGGCGACCCGACCATCGACGCGGGCGAACTCCTTTCGGCCAGCGTCTGATTCACCCTTTCCCACCGGAACACCCCAGAGGAGCCCCACTGTCATGAGCATCGAGAACCTGAAGAACTCTCTTCCCGAGTACGCCAAGGACCTCAAGCTCAATCTGTCCTCGCTGGCACGCACCACGGTGCTCACCGAGCAGCAGCTGTGGGGCACCCTGCTGGCGTCGGCCGCCGCCACCCGTTCGGCGACCACCCTGCGCGAGATCGCCGACGAGGCCGCCGACCTGCTCTCGGCCGAGGCGTACGACGCCGCGCTGGGCGCCGCGTCGATCATGGGCATGAACAACGTGTTCTACCGCGGCAAGGCGTTCCTGGACGGTCGCTACGACGATCTGCGCGCGGGTCTGCGGATGAACATCATCGGCAACCCCGGCGTCGACAAGGCCGACTTCGAGCTGTGGTCGTTCGCGGTGTCCTCGATCAACGGCTGCGCGCACTGCCTCGAGGCGCACGAGAAGACACTGCGTGAGGCCGGTGTGTCGCGCGAGGTGATCTTCGAGTCGCTGCGTGCGGCGGCGATCGTCGCCGGTGTCGGCCAGGCGGTGGCGTCCACCGAGGCGCTGGCCCCGGCGGCCGTCTGATTCGTCGGCTTCGCGCCTGCCGTCGAGGCGCCGGCGGCCCCGATCCGGATTCCGGATCGGGGCCGTTGCCGTGCCGGTACCGGCCAGGTCGGGGCGCTCGTGGGTCGGTGGGCCCCGCGCGGCGGCCCGGTAGGCTCGCGATCATGAACGCACATGATGTGCCCGATGCCCCGGACATCCAGGTCGAGGTCGTCCGAGTGTTCACCGATCCGGCCGGAAATCTCGGCAACGCGCTCGGCATCGCCCGCGCGGGCGATGTCGTCGCCCTCGACAAGCAGGAATTGGCGGCACGGCTGGGTTTCAGCGAAACCACGGTCGTCTCCGATCCGGTCGACGGCGTCGCCGACGTCCGCATCTACACCCCGGCCGTCGAGTTGCCCTTCGCCGGGCATCCCACCGTCGGCACCGCGTGGTGGCTGGATGTGCAGCGCACGCCCGTGCACACCCTGCGAGTGCCCGCGGGGCCGGTGGCCGTCAACCGAACCGACGGGCTGACCTGGATCACGGCGCGCGCCGAGTGGACTCCGAAATTCGACTTCCAGCAGCTGGAGTCGGTGCAGGAGCTGGCCGCCTTGGCGCCCGTCGACTTCACCGACGGCCAGCATTTCTTCTGGGCCTGGATCGACGAGTCACGGGGCGCGCTGCGCGCCAGGATGTTCGCGCCCGCGATGGGCATCGCCGAGGACGAGGCCACCGGGGCGGCGGCGGTCGCGCTCACCGCGCAGCTGCGCCGCGGGCTGATCATCACCCAGGGGCAGGGCTCGCAGCTCTATACCGAGTGGGACTCCGACGGGTGGGTTCGCCTCGGCGGACGGGTCGCCGAAGACCACGTGGTGGTGCTCTAACTCTCCGGTTGACCGGCGAAGCGACGCAGCCAGGGCGGTCTGGCCGACCAGTGGCCGCGGCGCTGTGGCGCGGCGCCCAGGTCGGCGAGGATGCGGGTTTCGAGCGCGCGGGGCGGGGTCTGCTGGTCGTCGGCGGCCAGCAGCGCGAGCACGTCGTGCACACCGCGCACGCGGGTGGCGAACTGCGTCAGACTGTTCGGGGTGGTGGCGCTGAGTTTGTTCTCGATGTGGTGGTGTTCGAGCTCGGCGACCGCGTCGAGCGCGTAGGCGTCGGCCAGGGACAGGACCGAGCCGGGCGGGCACCACGACTGCCTGGCCGTCCACCGGGGGATCCGCTGTTCGGCGAGCCGTTCGATGCCCTCGGCCAGCAGCCTCGTGACCATCGGTACCCGCAGGCCCAGTTCACGGCCGATGGCGCGGTAGGTGCGTCCGCCGTAGTAGGCGAGGACGAAGACCTCGCAGTGGCTGTCGAGTGGGTCGTCGAACCCGAGTCTGGCCGCGGCCGCCAGCCACGGCAGGTCGTCGCCGCCGCGGCGGTCGAGGCGTAGGCGCTGCACCGCGAGGCGATGGATCTGCGCCAGCAGCCAGGACTGGTCGGGGGTGAACGCCGGGCTGTCGTGGGCGATCGGGGACGGCGCGCCGAGCGGGTCCGTCCCGGGACGTTCGGTGTCGATGCCGACCACGCCCCATCGATCGACATCGAAGTAGCCGAAGGCCCGTTGGTCGGCGCCGACACGGTCGCTGCCGGCAGTGCCCGGGCCGCTGACATCGGAGGGGTGGTCCGGGTGGGGACCGGGGAGACCATGGACCGCGTCGTCGGCATCCCCGCGGCGCAGGTCCCCGAGGCGATCCGGGGCCTCGGAACACGAGTCGGCGTCAGTGCTCACCCGGTCGGGCAGACGGGAACCGTCGTGGGAGTAGGCGACGCCGCGACCGAAGGCGGCGTCCATCGAACCGTCGGTGTGGGGGGCCAGGTCGGAACGCTGTTCGGTCGCGACGAACGCCGAACGCCCCCACGGTGTCCCGAGGTCCGGCCCAGGACGCGACAGCGGGGCCGCCGAGACGTCGTCCCCGGATTCCGCGGTTGCGGAATCGGGTTCCCGGCCGGTGTCGTCCTCGTCGACGATCCACTGCGGCGATCTCGCACGCCGATAGCCTTCGCGGACAACGTCTTCGGCGGCACCGCGACGGTGCAGCACCCGCAGCGCCAGCCCGAACGCCGCCGCGCCGGTGGCGCGGTAGAGCGCACGCATCTCCTCGCGATCGTCGGCACCGGCCACGATCGGGGGGATCCGCGCACCGCCGCCGCGCGACCCCGGCGGCGGTTGGGGACCGCGCTGCCCACTCATCGTCGAATTCCTGCCCGCACTAAGGCAATTCGCAGCGCGAGCGGTTGTGGATCGGTATTCACCGGCCGATCGCGGCGATCAGCATGAACGCGGTCCCGATATCCATCACCACATGGGGCACCAGCGCCGAGGTCAGCGGGTGGGAACCGGCGGGATGAACGAAGCGGTGCCAGCATGAACGGTGACCGGCCGTACCGAGCGCGAGCAGCGCGTCGAGGCCGAACAGCACCGCCAGCACGACAGCGGGCCAGCTCGCCCCGCCGGCGCCGTGCACGGCCCCGTGCCCGGCCATCGCGTACAGCATCGCCGCGGCGGCGACGGTGTGATAACCCAGCGCCAGCACACCGTCGGGCGCCGCACCGGTGCGCCACCCCATGACGCGTTCGGCGAGCAGGATCGCGAACGCCACGGTGAGGGCGGTGAGTATCGCGCGCATCGCGTGCGGGTCGGTCGCGGCGGGGAACACCAGCATGGCCAACATCACCAGGCACATGAGCAGGTGCGCGCTGTCGGAGGCGGTATCGATCCGGTGCGCCGACCGGGTTCGCCCGGTGAGCCGGGTCGCCACGATCAGCGATGCCAGCACGAACGCGGCGACCACCGGCCACCGCACGAACGCATACTGCTCCACGAAATCGGCCACACCCCACCACTTTCGAGTCGACACCCGCAGCACCATGCTCGCACTCGCGCTGGTGCCCCGGGGCGTTTTCCGCGGTCAGGGCGTACCTCGTCCCGAGGCCTCGCGGAGGCGGACACCACCGCGCGACCCTCGCGCCGTGCCCTCGGCACCGCGCGCTCGGCACGGCGGGCGCACTGCCACCGTGGCCGACGCGGATCGATGGGCCGCGGCAGCGATCGGCAAACTGGACTTATGACCGATAACCCGACTGCTGCGGTCGACCAGCTTCGCGTGGTGGCCGACGACCTCACCGGCGCGGAAATCCGGAGCCTGCTGGCCGCCCATCACGCGGAAATGGCGGACACCACCCCCGCCTGCAGCATGCACGCCCTCGATCTCACCGCCCTGCGCAATCCCGCGGTCACGGTGTGGAGCGCGTGGTCCGGCGACGACCTCGTCGGGTGCGGCGCGCTGAAGGAACTCGACGCCGAGCACGCCGAGATCAAGTCCATGCGCACCGCCGACGGGTATACCGGCCGTGGCGTAGCCGCCGCCGTGCTCGCGCATCTGGTCGCGGTCGGCCGAGACCGCCGGTACCGGCGGCTGAGCCTGGAAACCGGCGCCGAGGACTTCTTCGCTCCGGCCCGCCGCCTCTACCTGCGCCACGGGTTCGCCGAATGCGGCCCGTTCGGCAGCTACTCCACCGACCCGCTGAGCCGATTCTTCACGCTGCGGCTCGATCCTGCCTGATCCCGCGCGTCCCGGGGTCGATGCCGCCTGACCAGCACCACCTCCGAAGACCCGGCACAGGATGCCGGCTCAGCGCAAGCGGAAGACCGGTCCCTTGGGGGCGAACGGCAGGGCAGCACCCGCGGGGACGAGGAACGCGTGTTCGCGGCGGATCCGTAGTGCGTCGCACTGCCCGTCGGTGATCACCAGAATCGGGCCGTCGACCGGGAAGTCCTCGGCGCGTTCGAGCAGGCGGATGCCGGGCTGCAAGATCGTGCCGCCTCGTCCGCGGACCCGCACGCCGGCGGCGATTTCCTCCACCGGCAGGTAGCCCGCGTCGTAGGCGGCCGCATCGCAGTAGACGACTCTGGCTCGCGGCACGTCTCTGGCCAGCGCGTAGGACGCGATCGCGCCGAGCCCTTTGCCGAGCAGGGTCACGTCCATCGAACCCGAAGTATCGAGGACTACGCCGAAGGTCGGTAGCCGCACGTTCTCCTCGGGGCGGACCCACGCCGGTCGCGCGATGTCGGGTGTCGAGGCCTGCCGGCGCGAGGCGCGGGCGTAACTGCGCCGTTTGTCGAGGGTGGGAACGTGTTCGTCGAACCACTGGGCCAGTTGCGCGTCCCACGGCAGCGGTGGCTGGTCGAGTGCGCGGATCGCCTGTTCCAGCGCGGCCGGGACGTACCCGCGGCCGCTGTCGGTGTGGTAGGCCAGCCCCGTCATCAGCGCGCCGCGGTAGTACTCGTCGAGGTCGACATAGCGGCCCGCGCTGCCGGGGTGGGCCAGCGGTTCACCGAGGACATCACCGAGACCGCGGCCGCGCAGGGTGGCCAGTTTGCGGAGCCTGCGCAGGTCGACGGCGATCCGGTCGTAGATCTCTTCGGCGGAACAGCCTGTCAGCGCCGGGTCGTAGAGCAGGCCCTCCGGCATCTGACCGACATTCATCTCGACCAGCCAGCCGTTGACCACGTAGTCGCAGGCGATGTTGAACAGGTAGTGGTCGCGCCAGTCGGCGCGTTCGCCGTGACGCAGTGCGGCATGCAGCATTTCGTGGGCGAGCACGAACCGCCACTGCTCCTCACCGAAGCCGATCAGCGGGTTGACGTAGATCTCGGCGGCCTCGGCGTTCACGGCGGCGATCGAAATATTCCAGCTGCGTGCCAGGTCCGCGTCGGCGACGACGGTCATGCCCGCGGCGAGGGCACCGAGCAACGGGAACGACGACACGAACCAGCCGAGGGCGCTGTCCCACGGGCCGCGGTGGCGCAATACGCCCTCGGCGGTGCGCTCACCGCCCGCGGTGGCCAAGGCCGCACGGGCGGCGTCCGCGATACCCCTCCCGAACCGGGCGGGGTTGTCGACGCGTTTCGCGATCTCGGCCGAGTGGAGCAGGAAGTCGGCGAACCCGGTGCGCGCGAAGGCATCCGGCACTGCCGTATCGCGCCACCGGGCAGCGGCAGCGTGCTCGTCGGCCAACGCGGGCGTCGGTGGCATGTCGGTGGGGCGGGTGCCTATCTTCATCGTCGTCAGGTAGGTGTCGACGGCGGCGCAGCAGGCCGCACGATAGGCCGGATGCGGTGCGCGCACCTCTCGCCGGCCTTCGGGGTCTCCCGGATCGAGGCCGATGATGTTGTCGGGAACCGTGTTTCGTGGATCGAGGTGACCGAATCCGGCGTGCAGCAAGCAATGCGCGAACACCCATGTCCATTCCTGGGCGGTGGCACGGCGTTTCGGGTGATAGCCCACATAGCTGCCGCTCAGCCGGGCCCACACCGCACGCGGCGTCCGCTCGTCGAGGCGGTACAGCTGGGTGGCCAGCGGCCGCAACGCCGGGTGGGCGCACGTCGCCTTCCAGCCGTCGTCGACGGCCTGCTGCCACGGATCGGCGACCGTGCGGCGCTTGCGTGTGGTGGCCACGCTCAGCGCCGCGCGGCCAGACGCGGCAGATCTCGCGACACCTCGATGAGGAACCACGACGGCAGCACCGGCATCCCGTCGGCATCGGAGGCGATCACCAGTTGCGCGCATTCCACCGAGATCTCGGCGAGTTCCACCAGCAGCGACTTGGCGCGCATCACGAAGCGCTGCACCGTCGGCGAGGTGTGCGCGCGGTCGCCGGGGAGATCTTTGATCAGCCGGGCGCGCATCGTCTCGGACAGGAAATAGAGCAGGTCACGGTCGGCCGGGTCGCGCGGCCACCCGGCGTCGCCCTTGAGCACCGCGTCCAGGTCGAAGGCGTGGCGGATCGTCTTCACGAAGGCGCGAAAGCCGGAACTGTGGCCGAGGGTGAGGGTGCCCGCGGCGAGGACCTGCAGGGTCGTGTCGTCGATGTCGTCGCCGCAGGAGTGCAGGGCGTCGGAGAGCATGTGCCAGCCGCGCGGGGTGGAGAACGGCGCCTCGGTTTTGGGCGGCGCCGACCACAGGTGGTCGGGGCGCTGGGTGAGGTAGCGGATGATCCAGGGGTGGATGTCGTGGGTAGCGGCCCACTTCAGCCAGTCGTCGACATCGGCGCGCAGGTGCAGGTGCACCATCCGGTTGACCAGTGCCGACGCCATCGGCCGGGCGAGCGCGTTGTCGGTGGCGCGATTGCCCGCGCCGATCACCACCGAACCGGCGGGCAGTTCGTAGGTCCCGATCCGGCGGTCCAGGATCAGCGAATAGAACGACTTCTGCACCTCCGGTGCGGCGGCGTTGAGTTCGTCGAGGAACAGGCAGTACGGCTCCGGTCGCGCGATCAGCTCCGGCGGTGCGAAGCGGCTGCGATCATCGACGATCTGCGGGACACCGATCAGGTCTTCGGGGGCGAGCTGGGTGCCGAGGAGGGTGACGCACTCGAGGCCGAGCGAATCGGCGAAGGTCCGCACGAGCGAGCTCTTGCCGATTCCCGGTGCACCCCACAGGAATACCGGCCGCACCACCGCGACATGCAGCAGCACTTCGGGTAGTTGGTCCGGTGTCACGGTCACCGATGCTTGCACGCAGGTCCTCCCCCTGTTCGATCAGAACAGAGGCAGGCTAGCCCGCACGGCAGCGGGCCCGCCAGCGAGTTTCGCCGACGGGCCCGGTGTCGATCGACTCCCGAATCAGCCCAGGGCGCGGGCGAATCCGTCGGCGAGTTCCGCGACCTGGGCGTCGGTCATGACGAACGACGGCGAGATCTGCATCGCGCCCGCTCCGGCTGCGCGGCCCGAGATGCCGTGTTCGCGCAGGGTTTTCACCAGGGCAGGGCCCTCGGTCGGGTCGGCGAGCTGCACGGCCGCCACGGCGCCGAGTCCGCTCCGGACTTCAGCGACGCGGGGGTGGTCGGCCAGCGGCGCCAACACGGTGTGGAGGGTGGATTCGAGACGGGCGGCTTCTTCCAGGAGGCCTTCGCGTTCCACGATGGCGAGGTTGGCCAGGGCCGCGGCGGCCGCGCCTGCGTGGCCGCCGTAGGTGTAGCCGTGGCGGAACCAGGTGCCGCCGGCGTAGAAGGGTTCGGCCAGGTGGGGGGCGATGAAGACCGCACCCATCGGAAGGTAGCCGGAGGTGAGGCCCTTGGCGGTGGTCATCAGGTCAGGCTGCAGGTCGAAGCGGGTGGAGGCGAACCAGGAACCGCCGATGCGGCCGAAACCGGTGACGACCTCGTCGGCGACGAACAGGATGTCGTGGTCTCGGCAGATCTGGCGGACCTCGGCCAGGTAGCCCTGCGGCGGCGGATACACCCCGCCCGCGCCGATGATCGGTTCGCAGAAGAACGCGGCGATCCGCTCGGCGCCGACCTCTTCGATCAGGGCGAGCAGGGACTTCGCGTCGTTCCATTCGACGGTGCGGGTGTCGTCCACCAGCACGCCGTAGCCCTCCTTGTTCGGCGCCAGACCGCCGAGCGCGGTGCTCGCGTAGTGCATGCCGTGATAGGCCAGACGTCGCCCGACCAGGATCTTCTTGTCGGTGCGGCCCTGCTCGTGCCAGTAGCGGCGGGCCAGTTTCGCCGCGGTCTCCACCGAGTCGGAACCGCCGGAGGTGAAGAAGATCTTGCTGCCCGGCACCGGGGCGATCGACGAGAGTTTCTCGGCGAGTTCCTGGGTGGGCGCTTCGGTGATGTCGCCGAAGTTGGAGTAGTGCGCGATGGTGCGCAACTGGTCGGCGACGGCGTCGGCGATCTCGCCGCGACCGTGCCCGACATTGGCGAACCACAGCCCGGCGGTGGCGTCGAGGT
This sequence comes from Nocardia sp. NPDC060249, assembly GCF_042728755.1. Lineage (NCBI taxonomy): Bacteria > Bacillati > Actinomycetota > Actinomycetes > Mycobacteriales > Nocardiaceae > Nocardia > Nocardia sp. NPDC060249. Next base: position 792,992 of record NZ_JBHXAQ010000001.1, on the reverse strand, counting down.
ACCGCTTGCCCGCGGTGTCGAAGACGTAGGCGCCCTCGCCGCGAGCGACAACGAACGCGCCGTCACGATCGACGGCACCCATATCGGCGAATCCATGCCAGAGCGCATTCATGGCTCCACATTTACCCCACCCGGGCGCGACGCGCGCACCGGGCCCGTCACAGGGTCAGTCCTCGGACCTGCGTTCCCGCCACCACGCGGGCAGGTCGCCCAGTGACGCCATGGCTACCGCCAGCACCGCGAACACCAGCGTGAGGACGACCAGCCCGATCGCCATCGACAGATAGCCCTGGTCGGTGGGATTGATGAAGGGGTAGGGGTACCAGTCGACGATCGCACCACGGATCAGGCTGTAGACGCCGTAGACGAGCGGGAAGGCCAACCACTGCCCGATCAGGGCCGGACTCGGCCGCAGTCGCTGCGCCATCGCGACGAACATCCAGTCCAGCACCAGGATCAACGGCAGGTAGCGGTGCATGAGGTCGTTGATCCACTTGTCGTTGAGCATCACGTCGATCCGCGACAGCAGCACCGCGTAGACGACCATCGTGATGAGCATGTAGAGCGTGACAGCGCCACGGAACAGCTGCCAGCCGCGGCCCTGCGGTGCGACCAGACCACCGATGAGCAGCACGAACGCACCCAGGATGTTGGACTCGATGGTGAAGTAGCTCAGATAGTTCGTGAGCGAGAAGGTCGCCGAGTCGATGTTGCGCACCGGGATCCACAGCAGCACGACAACCCCGAGCACTCCGAAACCGAGCCGATAGGCCCGGATCCACCACGCTGTTCGCACCGAAGCGCTCATGCCGTGTCCCTTTCGCATGGTCGGGCGACCCGCGAGGCGAGGCGAGGTGCCCGCTGACCGCTCATGCCCGGATCCTCGCACGACCGGCCCCCGCTGACCGGGAGTTCGTGTGCGCACGGTCGTCGCGTCGCGCGGCGCCGACCGGACGCGCGGACCGTGACGGGCGGGTGTCGTGGTGTGTCGTTGGTCTCCGCGACGGCGCGAGCGGGCGACGCGGGGGAAAACCGGTGGCGGGCTTCGCTAGGCTGGTAGGCGCAATGACCAGGACAGCTAGCACCGGAACCCGCGCGCTGCGCACCCGCCTGGCGGAGGTCTCGCTGCGCGATGAACATCGGCTCCGGCGCAAGCTCGACCGTGCGCGCCCCGACGATCTGCCCGCCGTCGAGGCCGAGATCGCCACCGCCGAGACCCGCGTGGCCAATCGCCGCGCGGCGCTTCCGCAGATCAACTACCCGGAACAACTCCCGGTTTCCGCGCGCCGCGACGACATCGCCGCGGCCATCGCGGCCAATCAGGTCGTGATCGTGGCCGGTGAGACGGGCTCGGGCAAGACCACCCAGATCCCGAAGATCTGCCTCGAACTCGGTCGCGGAATCCGCGGCACCATCGGACACACCCAGCCGCGCAGGCTCGCCGCCCGCACCGTGGCCGAACGCATCGCCGAGGAACTGGGCACCGAACTCGGTGACGTGATCGGCTATACGGTCCGCTTCACCGATCAGGCGTCGGATCGCACGCTGGTCAAACTCATGACCGACGGCATCCTGCTCGCCGAGATCCAGCGCGACCGGATGCTGCGCCGCTACGACACGATCATCATCGACGAGGCCCACGAACGCAGCCTCAATATCGACTTCCTGCTCGGCTACCTGAAGCAGTTGCTGCCACAGCGGCCCGACCTCAAGGTGATCATCACCTCGGCGACGATCGATCCCGAACTGTTCGCCCGCCATTTCGCCGACGCGCACGGCACGCCCGCCCCGATCGTCGAAGTGTCGGGCCGGTCGTATCCGGTGGAGTTGCGGTACCGGCCGCTGTCGCTGGAACTGCCCGGATCCGACGACGACGAGGACACCCGCGTCGTCGACCGCGACCCCACCGACGCCATCGCCGACGGGGTCGTCGAACTGTTCGCCGAGGGCGACGGCGATGTGCTGGTGTTCCTGTCGGGCGAACGCGAGATCCGCGACACCGCCGACGCTTTGCGCGACCTGAAACTGCCCCGCACCGAGATCGTGCCGCTCTACGCGCGCCTGTCGGCCGCCGAGCAGCACAAGGTGTTCGCCCCGCACACCGGTCGCCGGGTGGTGCTGGCCACCAACGTCGCCGAGACCTCGCTGACCGTGCCGGGTATCCGCTATGTCATCGACCCCGGCACTGCCCGCATCTCGCGCTATTCGATGCGCACGAAGGTGCAGCGCCTGCCGATCGAAGAGGTCTCGCAGGCCTCGGCGCGGCAGCGATCGGGTCGCTGTGGCCGTGTGGCGGACGGTATCTGCATCCGGCTGTATTCCGAGGACGACTTCGAGGCGCGGCCCGCGTTCACCGAGCCGGAGATCCTGCGCACCAACCTCGCCGCGGTCATCCTGCAGATGACGGCGCTGGGGTTGGGCGATATCGAGAGTTTCCCGTTCGTGGAGGCCCCCGACCGCCGCGCCATCCGCGACGGCATCGCCCTGCTCGAGGAGCTGGGCGCGCTGGCGCACGGCAGCACGAAATCTGTCGACGGCGAGCCTGATTCGGGCAAGCATCTCACGCTCACGCCGATCGGGCGGGAGATGGCGCAGCTGCCGGTGGATCCGCGGATGGCGCGCATGCTCGTCGAAGCGCGGCGCAACGGGTGCCTCGACGAGGTGCTGATCATCGTCGCGGCGCTGTCGATCCAGGATGTGCGCGAACGTCCCGTCGAGCATCAGCAGGCAGCCGACACCCAGCACGCGCGTTTCGTCGTCGAGGGCTCGGACTTCCTGGCTTACCTGCGGCTGTGGGACTACCTCACCGAGCAGCGCAAGTCGCTGTCGTCCAACCAGTTCCGCCGGATGTGCCGCGACGAGTTCCTGCATTATCTGCGTATCAGGGAATGGCAGGACCTGCACGGCCAGTTGCGCACCATCGCCCGCGGGATGGGCTGGAACGACGCGGGCGCGAGCCGGGGACAGGCGAACTCCGACACCCCAACGCTCGGAGAGTCGGCCGAGGACCGGCGCACCGTGGCTGCCGAGGGCTCAGGGAGCACTCGCGGACGCCGTGGTCGTGGCCGTGGGAATTCCCAACGCGCGGTGGCGGAGTCGACTACCTCCGACCGTGCGGACACCGGCGAAGGCGCGCGCCCGGCAGGCGGACGGTCTCGACGTGGCGGCGACGGGGCTCGACGTGGCCGGCCCGCAACGTCCACGAAAGCTGTCGGCGGGGCGGCGGATTCGGCCGACGACGACGCGATGCCGTGGCCGAGCGCACAGATCCACCAGTCGCTGCTGGCGGGCATGCTCTCGCATATCGGAGTGCGCGAGGCGGAATCGCGCGAGTTCCTCGGGGCGCGCAATGCGAAGTTCATGATCTTCCCCGGGTCGTCGCTGGCCAAGAAGGCGCCGCGGTGGGTGATGGCGGCCGAACTGGTGGAGACCTCACGGCTGTGGGGGCGGATCGCGGCGAAGGTAGAGCCGGAGTGGGCCGAACGGCTCGCCGGCGATCTGGTGAAACGTACCTACTCCGAACCACATTGGTCGGCCAAACGCGGTTCGGCACGTGCCTACGAGCGGGCGACGCTCTACGGCGTGCCTTTGGTGACCGGGCGCCCCGTCGACTTCGGGCGCATCGACCCGGAACTGTCGCGAGAGCTGTTCCTGCGTCATGCCCTGGTGCAGGGCGAATGGCAGACCAGGCACGGGTTCTTCGCCCGCAATCGCGCCCTGATCGACGATGTGGCCGACCTCGAACATCGCGCGCGGCGCCGCGACATCCTCGTCGACGACGAGGTGCTGTTCGAGTTCTACGACAAGCGCATCCCCGCCGATATCGTGTCGGTGCGCCATTTCGACAGCTGGTGGCGCAAGACCGAGCGCGAGGACCCCGCGCTGCTGGACTTCTCGACCGACACCGTGGTCAACGCCGGTGTCGCCACCCTGGACCCGACCGACTTCCCCGACGCCTGGCGCCAGGGTGAACTCAGCTTCCCACTGACCTACCAGTTCGAGCCCGGCCAGGACGACGACGGCGTCACCGCGCGGATCCCGGTGGAACAGCTCGCCCATGTGCGAGCGGTCGGCTTCGACTGGCTGGTACCCGGCATGCGGGAGGAACTGGCCGCCGCGTTCATCAAAACGCTGCCGAAAACGTTGCGGCGCGCGGTCGTTCCCGCGCCGGACTTCGCGTCGGCGGCGTTGCGCGGGCTGACTCCGCGCGCCGAGCCGTTGCGCACGGGGCTCGCCCGGGAACTGTCCCGGCTGGGTTCGGTCACCATCACCACCGACGACCTCTCCCCCACCGCGCTGCCCGATCACCTGCGGATGACCTTCGCCGCCGTCGATCAGAGCGGCACGGTGCTGGCCAAGAACAAGAGCCTGCAACAGCTCAAAGCGACACTGGCCGATCAGGTGTCGGCATCGGTCGCGCGGGCGACCGCCGGTGCCGAGCGTGCGCCCGCCATGGTGTGGACCTCGGAGTCGCTCGGTTCGCTCGCGCCGACCGTGAGCCGCGAGGTCGCGGGCCAGACCGTCACCGGGTACCCGGCACTCGTGCCCGAGGGCGAGGGCGTCGCGGTGCGGGTCCTGAGCTCGCCCGGCGAACAGGCGGCCGCGATGCGAGCGGGTGTGCGCACCCTGCTGCTCGCCGCGATCCCCACCTCGACGCGGGCGGTCACCGCCGGACTGCCCGCCCGCGATCGGCTGGCACTGAGCCAGAATCCCGACGGTTCCCTGGACAAGCTGGTCGAGGACTGCCGGATCGCCGCCGCCGACGAACTGATCGCCAGGGCAGGCGGCCCGGTGCGCTCGCCGGCAGAGTTCGACGAGCTGGTGGCCGCCGTCCGCCCGCAACTGTCCACGGCGGTCCTCGCGCTGATCCGCACCGTCGTGCCCGTCCTGGCCGCCGCCCAGCAGGCGCGTGCCGCTCTGGCCGACACTCTCGAAACCGATATCGCCGACGACGTGCGCCAGCAGCTCGACGACCTCCTGTTCCCCGGCTTCGTCGCCGAATGGGGCCGGGTGCGGCTGCGCGAACTGCCGCGCTACCTCCTCGCGGCGGCCCAGCGCCTGGAATCACTTCCCGGTTCGGCGGTGCGAGACCGGCAGGCGATGGTCGAGGTGGACCGGATGCTGGCCGCCTACGACAAGCTCGTCACCGTACTGCCCCCGGCGCGCAAGAACGCGCGCGACGTGACCGAGATCTGGTGGATGATCGAGGAACTGCGCGTCAGCCTGTTCGCGCAGAAGCTGGGGACGCCGTATCCGGTGTCGGCCAAGCGCATCGAGAAGGCGATCAGCTCGATCCGACGCTGAACCAACCGGCGCCGGGCGTGGATCAGTCGGTCGCGGCGACCGCGCGCGCAGCACGCATCTCGGTGATCTCGCGTTCGAAATCGGCCGCGCTGGTGAAGGATCGGTACACCGAGGCGAAGCGCAGGTAGGCCACCTCGTCGAGGTCGCGCAGGGGGCCGAGGATGGCGAGGCCCACCTCGTGGCTCGGCACTTCGGGTGATCCCTTGGCGCGCACCGCGTCCTCGACCTGCTGGGCGAGCAGGTTCAGGGCGTCGTCATCGACTTCCCGGCCCTGGCAGGCCCGGCGTACACCGACGATGACCTTCTCGCGGCTGAACGGCTCGGTCACGCCACTGCGCTTGACCACCGACAGGATCGCGGTCTCGACGGTGGTGAATCGGCGCCCACAGCTCGGGCAGGAACGACGGCGGCGGATCGCGGTGCCCTCCTCGACTTCCCGCGAGTCGACGACGCGCGAGTCGGGGTGTCGGCAATACGGGCAATGCATCCGAGGGTTCCTTCGTCGATGCGCATTTCTATTCCATGGCTCTTGACAGGATACCGGTCAGGATGGCACAACCTGCCACTGCGTGGTCAGGTCCGCGATGATGTCGGGTAGCCGGGCGAGCATCCGGCCCCGATCGAGCTTGACGGCGAACGGTTCGCGATACACCGTCGCCGCGCGTGCCGCGTCGGTCGCGAGGTCGAGATGGCGTGGCAGCAGGTCGGCGGTGATGTAGTCCCAGCGGGTCTCGCGGTCGGCCCAGTTGAACGCGGGCAGCGGCGTCCGCAGGCCCAGCGGCCGCCCCGCGGCGATCGGCGACCACACCGTGACCGGGGCGTATACGCCGGGAGCCCGGGTGCCGGGGACGGCGGGCTTGCCCGCGACCGTGGTGACGTAGGTGAGCACTCGGCCCATCCCGGCGCGACCGCGTGCGGTCACATCCCACTGGTCGGCGATGATCTGGTTCTGTTCCCGATCCGCCATGGCGACCAGCGCGGCGCCGCGGCCCGCTTCGGTGCCCCCGTCGATCCCGGTCCAGGCCACCCGCATGCCGTCGTCGAGCAGACCGGCCGCCGACATCTCCTCGATGCCCGCCATGCCGTCGGCGAGGTAGGCCTCGTGCATCGGGACCAGATCGAGGAAGATGTGCTTCTGCATGATCATCAGCCGGGTCTGATACCAGGCGAGGTCGGCGGCGGTCAGCCGTGGGCCGAGAGCGGCCAGTAGGTTGATATCGGCCGGGACGCCGGTGAGCAGTTCCGGCGGCGTGGCCCGCAGCAGGTCGGCGACAACGTTTCCGAGTTCGTGGATTCCGCCCACGGAAACTCCGGCGGCGACGTCACCGACGTCGAAGAAACCGGCGGCGAAGGACGCGCCCGCGATACCCGCCATACCCGCCCAGTAGAGATCGGAGCGAGTGGCGGCGAGGCGGAAGTAGTTCACGTACACCTGGCTGAAGGTGGCGGAATTGGCCGCGACGCCACGCTCGGGCGCCCAGGCTTCCAGGTCGATCGCGGCGTTGTCGGTGGCCACGACGAGCCAGTACTGGTGCAGCAGGGTCGCATATCGCGTGGGATCGATGCCGTCGTCGCGCGCCTGGGTCAGTGCGTCCCGCAGAGGTTGTTGCGCGGTGGGCAGCTCCGGGTGCAGCCCGCCGCTGTATTCGCCCTCACCGTTGAGCGCGGGGAGGTCGAGGTAGTCGGTGTAGGCGGGAACCGCGTGCGCGGCGGGTGCCAGCAAGGCACCGAGCACCACACCGAGCAGCAGAGCAATCGAGCAGCGGCGCACCGAGACCTCGCATCCGGGTTCGACCGGGGCCCCCGCCCCGATTCAGGATGCCCGTCACCGTAGCAACGTGTTCTAGTTCCAGGGCGTGATTCATAGATACAGATAATCTCGCATGCTGTCGAACCCCGCCGAAAATGTTCGCGCGCAGCGATTCCCGACTCATCGCCCAGGCTCGAGCTGCGCTCCGGGCCCGAATCCCGCCTGCTCCGAGATACCGGGTGTCGTCGAGTCGACATGGTCGGCGAAGCTACCCGCGCGCACGTGCGCGAGCCCGAGAAAAGCGACGACGATCAGCGCGGTCACCAGCGCCGTCACCGCGAGCGCGGCGAACCCGGCCTTGGCCTGCTCGACCCGGCGCAGCGGATGGACGCCCCGCGCGGGGCCGGTACGCACGGGACCGCGGGTATAGAGCGAGAGCTCGCTGTGCGGCGCGTGGTGGCGCGGGCGGCGATCCGCAGGCAGGCGAACGACCTCGCGGGGACGGTGCGCCGGTGCGCTGCGGGGCACCGTGGCGAAGGCGAGATCGAGTTCGGCGTCGGTGAGTTCGATCCGCCGCGGGGCGCGAACGATATCGGCGGGTTCGGCCACCGGCAGGCCGTTCGCGGGCGGGCACAAGACGCCGGAGCGGACGATGTTGTGCGCGACGTTCGCGGGCGCGGCCGGGCGAAGCGAAGCAGTGCCTGCGACGAGCGCGGTCGACGGCGCTTCGGCGGCCTGATGTTCGACGCCGGCCGGCCGCGGCATCGTCGGCCGGACCACAGCGAAACGTCGTGGGGTACGGGCGGACCAGCGCCGACGAGGCATGGGCTCCGGGGCGGCGGTGGGGTCGGTGGAACGCAGGGCGCTGGTTGCTGTGCTCATCGGAAGAACCTCCGGGGTGGTGTGCTCCGCTGCTGCGAGAAAGTACTGGTGAGGCGGCAATGCCTCCCGCTGTTCGAACACCTGTGCGACGAACTGATGTTCGATTTCTACCAGATCCCCGCGCCGCTGTCAGCACGAAACGCCCGACATGCTCGAACAGATGTTTGATAGTTCGGCGTGGCACGACTAGCCTCGAGATGGCGAATTCGACAACTGGAAGGGCGGGACACGGTGACCCACACAGACGACACGGGTGACGAAAGCGGCACCGGCACCGTCACATCGGGATCCGGAACGGATCTCACCGTGCGTCAACGCACGGTCCTCGATGTCATCCGCTCCTCGGTGACCGAACGGGGCTACCCGCCCAGCATCCGCGAGATCGGCGACGCGGTCGGCCTCACCTCCACCTCCTCGGTGGCTCACCAACTGCGCGCCCTCGAGCGCAAGGGCTACCTGCGCCGCGACCCGAATCGGCCGCGCGCGGTGAATGTCCGCGGACTCGACGAGGCGGTCCGCTCGGTCACCACGCTGCCCCAGCAGACCGACGAGGTCGACCCGAACCGCCCGACCCCGACCTTCGTCCCGGTCCTGGGCCGGATCGCCGCCGGTGGCCCGATCCTGGCCGAGCAGGCCGTGGAAGACGTGTTCCCGCTGCCGCGCGAACTCGTCGGCGAGGGATCACTGTTCCTGCTCAAGGTCGTCGGCCAGTCGATGGTCGACGCGGCCATCTGCGACGGCGACTTCGTCGTGGTGCGTCAGCAGAACGTCGCCGAGGGTGGCGACATCGTCGCCGCGATGATCGATGGCGAAGCCACCGTGAAGACGTTCAAACGCAGCGGCAAGGACGTGTGGCTGATGCCGCACAACCCGCACTTCGAGCCGATCCCCGGCAACGACGCGCAAATCCTGGGCAAGGTCGTCACCGTCATCCGCAAGGTCTAGCGGCGCGCGGTCGCGGTCATCTCCCAGATCAGCAGCTCGGCGGCGGTCAACGCGGTCACGCGGTGGCCGCCGGTCGCTGTCAGGCGGACGGCGTCGCCCTGCTCCAGGGTGCCGTAGCCCTCGTAGTCCACGGTGCCACGAGCGAGGAAGACGTGACCGTAGGGCGCGTCGGGGACCGTGATCGTCCGACCCGGATCCAGCCGCGCGACATGGAACGCGGCATGACGGTTGCCGATGCCGATCGCCGCCTCCCCACGATGGCGCGGCATGCCGGACGCCACCGCGACCAGCGTATTGCGAGCGAGTTCACCCTCGATATCGAGTTCCTGATAACTCGGGGCGATGCCCGGCGTGTCCGGCGGAATCCACATCTGCACGACGTGCAGGCGCTCCTTCTCCCGGTAGCCCGCCCCGTTGCGCTCCGAATGCAGGATGCCCGTGCCCGCGCTCATCCGCTGCGCGAGGCCGGGACGGATCAGGCCCGAGTGCCCGGTCGAGTCCTGGTGCACCACGGTGCCTTCCAGGACCCAGGTGAGGATCTCGGTGTCGCGGTGCTGATGGGTGTCGAAGCCCTCGCCCGGGTCGACGATGTCCTCGTTGTGCACGAGCAGCAGCCCGTGCGCGTAGTCCTCGAGGACGAAGTTGCCGGTGACCGGGAACGACTGGCGCGAGTCGAGCCATGCGTTGCGCCAGTGCCTGCGGTCGGCGCCGGGCACGACCCGGACCTGTTCCGTCACGATCATCGCCACCCTCTCGTTATCCGGACCCTAGTCCGCATAACTGGGGTAACGACATCGGCGCCGCAGGCATTCCACACCCCCCGGGCGCGTCCATCCCGCGGCGCCGATCCCGCCGATCAGGGGATCCCGGTCACCAGGGCAGTGCGTCGCGCAGGCGGCCGACCAGCGTGCGACCGCTGTCGCGGTCACGCTCGTTGAACAGGAACTGCAGTTCTTCCTCCAGTCCCTTGCGCACCACGTCACGCAGATCGGCGGACGCACCGTCGATGTCGTCGGCGTCCATCCACGGCGTGGGGTCGATCGGCGCGCCCGCCGAGAAATAGAACCGCTCCGGGCGGGGCAGCGGCGTCGGGCCGACGCCCTTGACCAGCGGTGGGCTCAGTTCGGGATTGATCCCGAGCAGGCGGCACGTCCAGCGCAGCGGCGACATCACCGGGTGCTGACCGTCGAAGACGATGTCGTAGGCATCGTCGATGCCGATCATCGCCAGCGGCACAATCGGCACCCCCGCCTGGATCGCCATCCGCGCGAACCCGGTGCGGCCCTCCCACTTCAGCTCGTACTTCTCGCCGCTGCGGCGGATCGCCTCGCGGCCACCACCGGGGAACACCACCACCGCCTCCCCGCGCTCGAGCAGCGCCAGGCAGTTCGAGCGAGTCCCGCGGACCGCGCCGAAATGATGCAGGAAATCCCGCACGCCGGGCACCATCAGCACATGCTCGGCCAGACCGCGCACCAGCCTGCCGCGCACGCGCAGGATCTCCGGCATGATCAGCGGTGCGTCGATCCCGCCGAGCAGATTGTGGTTGGCCACGATCAGCACCGGCCCTTCGGCCGGAATGTTGTCCAGCCCGTAGAACTTCGGGCTGGTCCACGCCCGCAGCGGCGCGAGCACCGCCTCGAACGCGCGGATGTCCCATTCACTCGGCGCCGGGTTCAGCGGCGCTCCGTCCGAGAGAACCGCTCCGTCCGAGCGAACAGGGTCGCCCACCGCAACCCTGTTCTTCGTCACATTTTCCGTACCTTGATGGTCGTTCGACATAACACCCTCCTGCTGTCGATATTCGACCATAGCGTCCGAAAATCCCTCTGTCGCATCGGCATTTGTCCGCAACCGGCGGGCAAATCAGCGAAAAAGATCAGTTGAGTGCCGGCTCCGCCGGCCCGGAGTGCGCGTATTCGGACAGGGCCGCGGCCAACGCGTGCGGCACGCGCGCGCGAACCCGGGTCCCGCCCTCCTCGTGCTCGGCGGTGACGATCCGGCCGTCCGCGTGGATCCGGGCGAGCAGGTCGCCACGGCTGTAGGGCAGCAGCACACTGATGTCGACATCGAGTCCGCCGAGCACCTCCGAGAGCCGCTCACGCAACTCCTCCACGCCCGCGCCGGTCTGCGCGGAGACGAAGGCCGCCTGCGGCAGCATGCCGCGCAACCGGGTGAGCTCGTTCGGATCGGCGGCGTCGATCTTGTTGACCACCAGCAGTTCCGGCGGCGCCGGCGTGCCCTGCTCCCTGATCACATCGGTGATCACCTCACGCACCGCCCTGATCTGTTCGAGCGGCAGCGGGTCGGCGCCGTCGACGACGTGCAGCAGCAGATCGGCGCCGGTGACCTCTTCCAGGGTCGAGCGGAAGGCCTCGACCAGCTGGGTCGGCAGGTGGCGAACGAAGCCGACGGTGTCGGTGAACACCATCTCGCGGCCGTCGTCGAGCGCGGCCCGGCGAGTGGTCGGGTCCAGGGTGGCGAACAGCGCGTCCTGCACGAGCAGCCCCGCGCCGGTGAGCGCGTTCATCAGACTGGACTTGCCCGCGTTGGTGTAGCCGACGATCGCGATCGAGGGCACTCCGCTCTCGGTGCGGCGCGCGCGCATGGTGTCGCGGGCGGTCTTCATCTCCCGGATCTCGCGGCGCAGTTTGGCCATCCGCTCGCGGATGCGGCGGCGATCGGTTTCGATCTTCGTCTCACCGGGACCGCGGGTGCCGACGCCACCGCTGGCGCCGCCCGCCCGGCCGCCTGCCTGACGGGACATCGACTCGCCCCAGCCACGCAGGCGCGGCAGCATGTACTCCATCTGCGCCAGCGCGACCTGCGCCTTGCCCTCGCGGGAGGTGGCGTGCTGGGCGAAGATGTCGAGGATCAGCGCGGTGCGGTCGATGACCTTCACCTTGACGACCTTCTCCAGCGCGGTGAGCTGCGCGGGCGTGAGTTCACCGTCGCAGATCACCGTGTCGGCGCCGGTGTCGAGAACGACCGTGCGCAGCTCTTCGGCCTTACCGGAACCGATGTAGGTGGCCGGGTCGGGCTTGTCACGGCGCTGGATCAGTGCCTCGAGCACCTCCGAGCCCGCGGTTTCGGCGAGCGCGGCCAGTTCGACCATGCTCGCGTCCGCCTGAGCGGAACTGCCGGTGGTCCAGACACCGACCAGCACGACGCGCTCGAGGCGCAGCTGGCGGTACTCGACCTCGGTGATGTCGGTGAGCTCGGTGGACAGACCGGCGACGCGTCGCAGCGAGCTGCGCTCGTCGAGCTGCATCTCACCGACGGTCGGATCGGCCGCCCAACCGGGCTGTTTCATGCGGGCCGCGTGGCGGGCCAGCGCATCATCGACGTCACCGCGCTCGGCGGCGTCGTCGGGATCGGCCGCGGTGGGGTGCTCGGCCGATGTGGATTCTGTGGGTTCTACTGGTTTCGTCATACGTTCTCCATGCTGCCACGTCCGGGTGACAGCGTGCACGCGGTTATCGCTGCTCCTGCGCGTCCCACCAGGACCGCGACAGCGTTCCCGAGGCCAGCAGTACCGAAGGACCGCGCAGCCAGGCGCGGGCGTCAGCGATCCCGACGCGCACCTGCCCGCCGGGTACACGCACGGTGACCTCGCCGGATCCGGTGCCGATCGACACACCTGCGGCGGTCAGCGCGGCCGCGGCGGCGGCCACCGTCCCGGTGCCGCAGGAACGGGTTTCGCCGACGCCACGTTCGTACACGCGCATGTCGACGGTGTTGTCGGCGGCGAGCGCGGTGAGGATCTCGACGTTCACCCCGTGCGGGAACAGGTCGGGGTCGAAGCCGGGGGAAACACTCAGGTCGAGCTTGGCGAGCGCGTCCACGGTCATGGTGTCGTCCACGCAGGCCAGATGCGGATTGCCGACATCGATGCCGATTCCGGCCAGCGCCCAGCCCGCCAGGGTCGCGGTGGACGGGCCGAGTTCGCGGACGACGCCCATGTCCACCGTGACCTCACCGTCGGTCGGACCGGCGGCGTGCACGACGACCGGACGGGCGCCCGCACGGCTGCCGACGACGTACTCGGCGCGCTGTTCGAGCCCGGTGGCATTGAGGTAGTGCGCGAAGACCCGCACCCCGTTGCCGCACATCTCGGCGATCGACCCGTCACCGTTGCGGTAGTCCATGAACCAGTCGTCGGCGCCGACACCCTCGGGCAGCGCTGGCAGCACACCGGCGGCGAGCAACGCACCGGCCTTCGCCACGCGCAGCACCCCGTCGGCGCCGAGGCCACGCTGCCGATCGCACAGTGCGGCGACGCGGTCGGCCGTCAGGTCGAGGCGCACCTCGAGGTCGGGCAGCACCACGAAGTCGTTCTGGGTGCCGTGGCCCTTGCTGAATTCGATGTCGGACACGTCCGCCATTGTCCTCTGCGCCGTCGACGGGTTCGTTACCGGGCGAAGGTACGCCGCTGCCGAGCGATCTCGTAGAGGCTGATCGCCCCCGCCGACGGCGCGCCGAGCGAACTGGCGGTGCCGCCCATCGGGATGGTGACCAGGTCGTCGCACGCGTCGACCCAAGCCGAGCTCATGCCGGTGGTCTCGTTGCCGACGACCAGGATCGTCGCCTCGGTGAAGTCGTGGTCGTAGACGGTGCCCGGCGCGTGTTCATCGGTGCCGACGATACGAGTGGGGATGCCGCGCGCGACCTGACGGTCACGGAATTCGAGGACCTGACCGGGGCCCGCCGCGCGCAGCACCGGTACGGCGAACAGCGAGCCGGTCGAGGCGCGCACGGCCTGCGGGTCGAACTGGTCGGCACCGTGGCCGGTCACGATCACGCCGGACGCGCCGAACGCGTCGGCCGAGCGGATCAGGGTGCCGAGGTTGCCGGGCGAGTTCGGGCGATCGAACACGACGACGACCGGGGCATCCTCCCCCGGCTCGCCGGGGGCGTAGTCGGCCAGGTCAGGGTGTCGCGACACCGCGACCGCCACGATCTCCGGCGCGCTCGCGGCTTTCTCCCCCAGCTCGGCCATGAGTTCGGGGACGAGGCCCACCTGCGGCACGTCGGCGGTGTCGAGGATCTCGCGCGCCCAGCTCGACAGCTCAGGGCCACCGAGCCGGTAGAGCATGGTTTCCAGCGGCCAGTCATTGGCCAGCGCCTGCGTGATCGGGCGCACGCCTTGCACGAGGAACCGGCCGTCACGATGACGTTTGGTCCGGTTGTTGAGGTAGGCCTGCCACACCTGCACCGAGGCGTTGCGGGTACTCACTCGTCGGGTCACTGCGCTGTCCGTCCTATCGGGTCGGTATTCGCTTCGGAGAGCAGGGCCAGCGCGGTCGCGGCGAGCTCGGGATCGGCGCCGTCGACCCACGAGACCCGGGGGTCGCGGCGAAACCACGACCGTTGCCGCCGCACGTAGCGGCGGGTGCCGATCAGGGTGCGTTCGCGGGCGTGGTCGAGGTCGTATTCGTCATCGAGGTAGGCCAGCACCTGGGCGTAGCCGATCGCGCGGCGGGCGGTCTGGCCGTCGCGCAGGCCCCGCTCGATCAGTGCGCGGACCTCGTCGACCAGACCGGTTTCGAACATCAGGGCCGTGCGGGTCTCGATGCGGGCGTCGAGCGCGGCGGTCTCCCGGTCGACGCCGAGAATCGCGGTGTTCCAGCGTGGGGCGCCGATGGTCGGGGCCGAGGCGGCGAACGGGCGACCAGTCAGTTCGACCACCTCGAGCGCGCGCACCATGCGCCGGCCGTCGGTGGGCAGAATGGTCGCCGCGGCGACCGGGTCGGCCTGTCGCAGCGCCGCGTGCAGCGCCTGCACCCCGCCCTCGTCCAGGAGCGCTTCCCAGCGGGCGCGGACCTCGGGATCGGTGGCCGGGAAATCCCACTCGTCGAGCAGCGCCTGCACGTACATCATCGAACCGCCGACGATGACCGGGGTCTTCTCGCGCGCCATGATGTCCTCGACGACGGCGCGGGCCGCGCTCTGGTAGGTGGCGACGGTCGCGGTCTCGGTGACGTCGAGTACGTCGAGCAGGTGGTGCGGGATGCCGCGTCGCTGGTCGGGCGGCAGTTTCGCGGTGCCGACGTCCATGCCGCGATAGAGCTGCATCGCGTCGATGTTGACGATCTCGCCGCCGAGTTCGCCGGCGAGATCGAGTGCGAGGTCGGATTTCCCGGTGGCGGTGGGGCCGACGACCGCGATCGGTCTGCTCGTCACTCGTCGATTCCTTCCCGTCCGCCCGGTTGCCACACGCTCACGTCGTAGCCGACGCCATAGGGTGCGCCCTGGTACAGGGTACGGACCCGCGGATCGGCCGAATCGGCGGCGAACAGACCGCCGAGTACCTGGTAGGCGGCGCGTCCGTCGACCAGCAGCGCCGCACACAGGTCCGGCTCGAGCGCGGCCAAGCCCGCCCGTGAACCCGTGCGCAGCGCGGCGTCGAGGTCGTGCTGAACCGCGGTGGCCCGCTCGTCGAGATAGCCGGGCGACTTGACCGTCAGGGTCGCGGCACCGTCCGCGACGACGAGCAACGCGCAGGGGTCCTGCTCGCTGTCGAGCGCGGCGCGCAGCGCGGCGCCCGCCGCCACGCAATCGGTGGCCGAGGTGTCCGCGGCGAACAGCCGGGCCCGCACCGAGATCCGGGGCGCGACCTGCTCCCGCAACCATCCGGCGACCAGTACCGGAAGGGGAAGCTGAGCGTCTGCTGGACCGGCTTGCTCGCCCACCGGGCCGAGCCCGACGACGACATCGGCGCCGAACCCACGGAAGGTCCCCCTGGTCGCCGAACCGTAGGTTCGGTCATGGCTGCCGACCCCGACGACGATCCACCGATCGGCGGCTGCGGCGAGGGCCGCGGCGGCGTCGAGAGCGGCCGCGCGCAGCACCACGGTCGGATCGTCGGGATCGCTGCCGGACACCGGGACTCGCCCACACAGTTCGGGCACCAGCATCGGCGGCGACGGGACCAGGGCCGCTATCGAGAACACGCGGTAACCGTAGCCGCAGCGCGCACCGGGGCCCACATCCGGCGCGGCGCGAGCGCGCGGGGGTCTGCGAGTGTCCGGCGTAGTGATGCGCGCCGAGATTGCTAATGTTTTCAGGTGCGACTACCCACGTCGTCCGGGACGAAATCCCAGGAAATCCGCTATTCGATCCTCCGGATCGATGGTTTCCGCGGCTCGAACCGGGTTCAATGGGATGTGCTAGGGCGTAACCAGGCAGCCGTGACGCGCGGCAGGGACGGAGAGCAATGACCGACAGCAACGGAACCGCGAAGCCCACCCCAGGTCCGGCCCCGCGACCGTCCGGTACCCCCAAGCCCGGCGGGAATGCTCCGCGTCCGCCGAAACCCCATGCCGTGAAACCGGCGCCGGGCCCCGATCAACCGCACCCGCACGCCGTCATCGTGCCGAGTGCCACCGACCCGAGCAAGTGGGGTCGCGTCGACGAGGACGGCACCGCCTGGGTCCGGACCGCCGAGGGCGAACGAATCGTCGGCTCCTGGCAGGCGGGCGACGTCGCCGAGGGCCTGGCGCATTTCGGCCGCCGCTTCGACGATCTCGCCACCGAGGTCGCGCTGCTCGAGGCCAGGCTGGCCGCGGGCGCCGACGCCCGCAAGACCAAGGCCGCCGCGCTGGCACTGGCCGAGACGTTGCCGACGGCGGCCGTCATCGGCGATATCGACGGACTCGCCGCCCGGTTGCAGGTGATCACCGAACACTCCGAGGAAGCCGCCGCGCACGCCAAGGAGGAGAAGGACCGCGCCCGCCACGAGCACACCGAGCGCAAGGAAGCCCTCGCCGCCGAGGCCGAGCAGATCGCCGCCGATTCCACCCAGTGGAAGGCCGCGGGCGACCGGCTGCGCGAGATCCTCGACGAGTGGAAGTCGATCCGCGGGGTCGACCGCAAGGTCGACGACGCGCTGTGGAAGCGCTACTCCAAGGCCCGCGAGGCGTTCAACCGCAGGCGCGGCGCCCACTTCGCCGATCTCGACCGCGAACGCGCCACCGCCAAGACGCGCAAGGAAGAGCTGTGCGTGCGCGCCGAGGAGCTGGCCGACTCCACCGACTGGACCGGCACCGCCGCGGTGTTCCGCGACCTGCTCACCGAGTGGAAGGCCGCGGGCCGGGCACCGCGCGAGGCTGACGAGTCGCTGTGGCGGCGGTTCAAGAGCGCCCAGGACGTGTTCTTCGCCGCCCGCAACGCGGCGGTCAGCGAGCGCGACGCCGAGTTCGATCACAACGCCGCCGCCAAGCTGGAACTGCTGGCCGCCTACGAGCACATCGACCCGGCCAACGGCGTGGACGCCGCCCGCAACGCGCTGCGCGAGCTGCAGGACAAGTGGGACGCCATCGGCAAGGTCCCCCGCGAGCGCATGCAGGAGCTCGAAGCGAAGCTGCGCGCCATCGAGAAGCGGGTCCGTGACGCGGCCGATCAGCAGTGGCGTCGCTCCGATCCCGAGGCCGTCGCGCGGGCCGCGCAGTTCCGTGAGCGGGTCGCCCAGTTCGAGGAGCAGGCCGCCAAGGCCACCGCGGCGGGCAAGAAGCGTGACGCGGAGAAGGCGCTCGAGCAGGCACAGCAGTGGCGCGAATGGGCCGAAGCCGCGGAGGGCGCGGTCAGCAATCTCTGAGCCGGACAGCAAGAAACCCCCGACCGATCCGGTCGGGGGTTTTCTTGTCTCGCAGGACTATTCGCCGCTGAGGCGCTTGCGGTCGCGATCCTCGGCTTCGCGGGCCGCGGTGCGGCGCTGTTCCTCCGCGGCCAGTTGCACGGCGGTGCGACTCCACACGACGCGGACCCAGTGGAAGGTGAGCACCATGATCGCCAGGGTCCCCAGGATGAGACCGATACCCGGACCCGCGCCCACGTAGTTGCCGAGCCCCGGGGTCTGGCGGTGCCAGATCGAGAGCACACCGAACACCGAGCCGACGGCCGATCCCGCGCAGGCGATCCAGGCCAGTACCCAGCGACGGGTGGTCAGCGCCAGCAGCGAGAAGCCGACACCGAAGACGATGACCAGCCACACGAAGATCCGCGACGGCAAGCCGATGTGTTCGACCCCCGCGGCGTCGGTGTCGAGCAGCACGTCGAAGCCACGCGCGGTGCCCGCGGTCGGTAGGACCAGCGAGATCAGCAGCGCGAAGACCGCGCCCGCCACCACCAGCGCTCGCGCGCCGGGGTCGATCTCACCGGCGATGCGGCGCTCGACCGCGTCGAGTTCACCGCGGAATTGTTCGAAATCCTCGTCGTTGCGCGCCGGGTTCACCGCGTGTCCGCTCCTGTCCACAGGCTGGTCGTTGGCGGGTCCCACTGTGCCATCACCGGACGCACCGTTCGCATCCGACCCACTACGACCGGTAGTAGATTCGTCGTCGCTCACGACGCGCACCCCGTCGAACAGCCGCTCTCGACCGTCTCGATGACCGGTGCGCCGATCCGGGGCAGCCCGAGACCGACACCGATCGGCGCGGTTTTGGGCGTGATGCCGCGTTCGTGTGCATCACCGGCGGCGGTGCGCCGATGCGACTTCACCGCGCTGTCGGCGATCAGGTGGTGCGGCGCCGCCTCGGTGATGTCGACGGTGACGATGTCGCCTGGACGGATGCCGGTCACGTCGCCGGGCCGGAAGTGCACCAGCCTGCCGTCGCGCGCACGGCCGCTCATCCGCGCGGTCACCGCGTTCTTCTTACCCGCACCCTCGGCGACGAGCAGTTCCACCTCGGTGCCGATGAGCGCCTGGTTGTTCTCCCAGGACACCTGGTCCTGCAGGGCGATCAGCCGTTCGAAGCGTTCCTGCACGACCTGCTTGGGCAGCTGATCGGGCAGGTCGGCGGCCGGAGTGCCGGGACGCTTGGAGTACTGGAAGGTGTAAGCGCTGGTGAAGCGGGCGCGACGGACCACGTCGAGGGTCTCGAGGAAGTCCTCCTCGGTCTCGCCGGGGAAGCCCACGATGATGTCGGTGGTGATCGACGCGTGCGGCATCGCGGCGCGCACCTTGTCGATGATGCCGAGGAAGCGCTCCTTGCGGTAGGAACGGCGCATCGCTTTCAACACTCGATCCGAACCCGATTGCAGCGGCATGTGCAGCTGCGGGCAGACGTTCGGGGTGGCCGCCATCGCCTCGATCACGTCGTCGGTGAACTCCGCGGGATGCGGTGAGGTGAACCGCACGCGTTCGAGACCCTCGATCTGTCCGGTCGCGCGCAGCAGCTGCGCGAACGCGCCACGGTCGCGCGGCTGCTCGGGATCGACGAAGTTCACGCCGTAGGAGTTGACGTTCTGACCGAGCAGGGTCACTTCCAGCACGCCTTGGTCGACCAGGGCCTGCACCTCGGCGAGCACGTCTCCGGGGCGGCGATCCACTTCCTTGCCGCGCAGCGAGGGCACGATGCAGAAGGTGCAGGTGTTGTTGCAGCCCACCGAGATCGACACCCAGCCCGCGTAGGCCGACTCCCGCTTGGCGGGCAGCGTCGACGGGAACGCCTCGAGCGATTCGAGGATCTCCACCTGCGCCTGCTCGTTGTGGCGGGCCCGCTCGAGCAGCACCGGCAGCGAGCCGATGTTGTGGGTGCCGAACACCACGTCGACCCACGGCGCCTTGCGCACCACGGTCTCGCGATCCTTCTGCGCCAGACAGCCGCCGACGGCGATCTGCATGCCGGGGCGGCCCTGCTTGACCGGGACCAGCTGACCGAGCGTGCCGTAGAGCTTGTTGTCGGCGTTCTCCCGCACCGCGCAGGTGTTGAACACCATCAGATCGGGCGTCTCCCCGGTGGCGGCCTTGGTATAGCCCGCGTCCTCGAGCAGCCCGGACAAACGTTCGGAGTCGTGCACGTTCATCTGGCAGCCGAATGTGCGAACCTCATAGCTGCGTGTAGGCGCGCCCTCAGTCGCGTTCTGAACCGTCGAATCCACCAGTCCAGGGTACGGGGGGCCCTGACTGTGATGCGCGTCACGGTTGCGTTCGCGGAATAATACGCAAAGGTAACGGGCAGCCGCCGGGTTACCAGCAGGTGTCGTTTCGGCGTGCCGTCACGGCATGTCTTCGAAAGCCGGGCAATTCTCCAGAATGGACATAAGGTTTCTGACCATGACCGACGACGCCGCACCCGCGAACGGGAACGCCGACGCCGCAGCCACCACCGCTGCTCCGCCGATGATCTCGATGCGCAACGTGGACAAACACTTCGGTGAGCTCCATGTCCTGCGCGATATCCACCTCGAAGTGCCCCGTGGGCAGGTCGTGATCGTCCTGGGCCCGTCGGGTTCGGGGAAATCCACCCTGTGCCGCACCATCAATCGCCTCGAACCGATCGACTCCGGTGACATCGCCATCGACGGCGTCGCACTGCCCGACGAGGGCAAAGCTCTCGCCGCGCTGCGCGCCGAGGTGGGCATGGTGTTCCAGTCGTTCAACCTGTTCGCGCACAAGACCATCCTCGAGAACGTCATGCTGGCGCCGACGAAGGTCCGTGGGAAGAAGAAGGAAGAGGCGCGCAAGCACGCCCTCGCCCTGCTCGAGCGGGTCGGCATCGCCAACCAGGCCGACAAGTACCCGGCCCAGCTCTCGGGCGGCCAGCAGCAGCGCGTGGCGATCGCCCGCTCACTGGCGATGGATCCCAAGGTCATGCTGTTCGACGAGCCGACCTCGGCGCTGGACCCCGAGATGGTCAACGAGGTGCTCGACGTGATGGTGGCGCTGGCCAAAGAAGGCATGACCATGCTCGTGGTCACCCACGAGATGGGCTTCGCCCGCCGTGCGGGCGATCGCGTGCTGTTCATGGCCGACGGTGAGATCGTCGAGGACACCGCGCCCGAAACATTCTTCACCGCACCGAAATCCGAACGTGCCAGGGACTTCCTCGGCAAAATTCTCAGTCACTGACTCGCAGCACCATTGTCACAAGGAGAAGGAAAACCATGAGGATCAATCGTGCGATGCGCGTCGGAATCGGCGCCGCGGCACTGGCATTGGCAGTCACCGTCACCGCAGGTTGTGGTGGCGGTAGCGACAAGTCGGCCCTGGACAACGCCAAGGACGGTAAGCTGACCATCGGCATCAAGTTCGACCAGCCGGGTCTGGGCCTGCGCAACACCGACGGCACCTACAGCGGCTTCGACGTCGACGTCGCCAAGTACGTCGCCGACAAGCTCGGCGTGAAGCCGGAGAACCTCACCTTCAAGGAATCGCCGTCGGCGCAGCGCGAGACGCTGATCGAGAACGGTCAGGTCGACCTCGTCGTGGCCACCTACTCGATCAACGACAAGCGCAAGGAGAAGGTCGATTTCGGTGGCCCCTACTACATCGCGGGCCAGGACCTGCTCGTCCCCGCCGCCAACACCGACATCACCGGCCCCGATTCCCTCGCGGGCAAGAAGGTCTGCTCGGTGAAGGGCTCCACCCCGGCTCAGAACATCGAGAAGAACTACCCGCAGGCGCAGTTGCAGACCTACGACACCTACTCGCTGTGCATCGAGGCGATGCGTAGCGGTGCGATCGACGCGGTCACCACCGACAACGTCATCCTCGCCGGTTACGCCGCGCAGTCGCCGGGCACCTTCAAACTGGTGAACAAGCCCTTCACCACCGAGAAGTACGGCATCGGCCTGAAGAAGGGCGATTCGGAGCTTCGCGGCAAGGTCAACGACGCCATCCAGGCGATGATCGATGACGGTTCGTGGAAGGCGTCGCAGGAGAAGAACTTCGCGGGGACCGGCATCGCGGTGCCCGCGCCGCCGACCATCGACCGCTACTGATCAACCACTGACCATCGGTGGCCCGGGGATTCCCGGGTCACCGATGCGGTGTTGTCCTGCTGGCCTTCACACCGATCGGAGGACGCGCGTCCGTGTTCGACCTGATCTCGAGGTATGACAACCAAATCCTCGATGCGTTCTGGGTAACCATCAAACTCACTTTCTTCTCCGCGATCGGTGCGCTCGTCATCGGTACCGTCGTCGCCGGCATGCGCGTGTCCCCGATCCCGGTCGCGCGCTGGGTCGGCGCGGCGTACGTAGCGGTCTTCCGTAACACTCCGCTCACCCTGATCCTGGTATTCACCTCGCTCGGCCTGTACAGCACCCTCGGGTGGAAACTCGGCAGTGACGAGATCAAAGTCATCAACTATCGCTGGGCGATCATCGGGCTGAGCGTCTACACCGCCGCCTTCGTCTGCGAATCGCTGCGCTCGGGCATCAACACCGTCGCGCTCGGCCAATCCGAGGCGGGCCGGTCGCTGGGCTTCGGATTCGCCCAGAACCTCCGTTTGATCGTGCTGCCCCAAGCCTTCCGGGCCGTCATCGCACCGCTGGGCAGTGTGCTGATCGCGCTGACCAAGAACTCGACGGTCGCCTCCGTCATCGGCGTCGCCGAAGCCGCGTACCTGATGGGCGCGATGATCGAGAACGAAGCCGCCATTCTCACCATCGGTGCGATCTTCGCGCTCGGCTTCGTCGTCCTCACCCTGCCGACCGGGCTGTTGTTCGGCTGGCTGGCCAAGCGATACGAGGTGGCACGATGAGCGGCGCTTCGGTTCTGTTCGACGCTCCCGGGCGCCGCGCGCGGCTGCGTCACAACCTGTACTCGGTTCTGGTCGTCGTCGTGCTGGTCGGCGCGGGCTGGTGGATCTACGACGCGTTCGCCGACAAGGGCCAGTTCACCGCGGCCAAGTGGAAGCCGTTCCTCGAGTCCGAGATCTGGGAAACCTATCTCCTGCCCGGTCTCGAAGGCACCCTCACCGCCGCCGTGATCTCGATCATCGGCTCGGTGTTCTTCGGCATGATCTTCGGGATCCTGCGCCTGTCGGACCACGCGTGGGTGCGCTGGGTCGCGGGCACGATCGTCGAGCTCGCCAGGGCGATCCCGGTGCTGATCCTGATGATCTTCCTGTTCGCGGTGTTCGGCGACTACGACCTGTTCCCCTCGGATCAGCTGGCGCTGGCCGCGGTGGTCATCGCGCTGATCATCTACAACTCCGCGGTCATCGCCGAGATCGTGCGCGCGGGCATCAAGTCCCTGCCCAAGGGGCAAACCGAAGCCGCCATGGCGCTGGGTCTGCGCAAGAACCAGCTCATGCGGCTGATCCTGCTGCCGCAGGCCATCACGGCCATGCTGCCCGCACTGGTCTCGCAGATGGTCGTCGTCCTCAAGGACACCGCGCTGGGTTACCAGATCACCTATGTGGAACTGGTGCGGTCGGGTCAGCAAGAGGGCGCGTCGTTGCAGAACACGATCCCCGCGCTGATCGTTATCGCGCTGATCATGATCTCGCTCAACATGGCGCTGAGCTTCCTGGCCACCGCCCTCGAGAAGCGGTTGCGTTCCCGGAAGAAGGGCGGCGCCGCGGTGCTGGCGGCCGATTCGATTCTCACCGACGCCGCGCCGGGCGTCGACATCACCAAGAAGTAGGCGCGCACCGACGCCGGCGGGGCCCGATCCCAGGGTGGATCGGGCCCCGCCGGTGTTTCCTAGTCCTCGCCGATGAGGCCGAATTCGCGCAGCAGCGGTCCGATCTCGGTGCCGTCGAGCTTCTTGAGCAGTCGCGGGTGGTCTCGGCGAACTGGAACGCCGCGCCGGAGAGCGAGGCCAGCCCGGCACCGGCGAATCAGGCCGATTTGCCGTCCACCCCTTCGGGTTTGCGCGGCCGGGCGAACGCTTCGTAATTGCCACTGCTGTAGTCCATCCGTCTCCTCTGTCCGATCCGGCAAGGTCGAGCGGGACTATGCGCTGTAGCGGTAGAACCCCTCTCCGGTGGCGGCACCGAGCTTGCCCTTGTCGATGTAGTTCTCCTTGAGCCAGGCCGCGAGCTTCTTGTGGGCGTCGCTGCCGTTGATCAGGATGTTGTACGGAGTGGTCAGGCCGACGATGTCGAGGATCTGGAACGGGCCCATGGGCGCGCCGGTCGCGATGCGCCAGGTCTCGTCGACAGCGGCGGGCTCGGCGTATCCGCCCGCGGCGAGCTCGATTCCGGAATTCAGGAACGGCACCAGCAGCGAGTTGAGAACGTAACCCGCCTTCTCCTTGTGCAACTCGATCGGCACCATGCCGATCGCCTTCGCGAACGCGACCACGGCGGCGAACACCGCCGGATCGGTCTGCTCGGTGCCCATCACCTCGGCGGTATTGAACTTCCAGACGTGGTTGGCGAAGTGCAGCGCCAGGAACCGATCGGGGCGCCCGGTGTAGTCGACGATGTCGCTGGGCAGCAGCGTCGAGGAATTCGTCGCGAACACGGTGCGTTCGGGCGCGAGCGCACCGAGCTTGCCGTACAGGTCGCGCTTGATCGCGAGTACCTCCGGCACCGCCTCGATGACGAGGTCGGCCTCGGCCGCCGCGATGGCCAGGTCGGCGGTCAGGGTGATGCCCGCCGCGGTCGCCGTGGTGTTGCTCGCGTCGGCGCCTGCCACGTCCTGCTGGTACACGGTGGCGAGTTCGTCGAATCGGGTGCGGGCGGCGGTGAGCGCCGCGTCGTCGATGTCGTAGGCGGTGACGTCGAACCCGTGGAAGGCGCTCTGGAAGGCGATCTGGGATCCGAGCACCCCCGTGCCGAGGACGGTCACCTTGCGGAATTCGATGGTCATGGGTCAGCCTCCCAGTCTGGACGCGGGCACCCCAGCACTGCGCGTCCTGGTTTCCGGTTGTCTCTACCGTCGTCCATCATGGCCCGAGAAGCTGAGCCGTTGGTGTGAGCGACCCACGCGTTCCGGACATCTCGGGCAGGCGCTGGTAACAGTTCGGCAAACCGGCGCAGGGGGTCAGCCGGCCGTGACGAAGCCCTCGGCGACCATCCAGTCACGGGCGACATCGGCGGGTTCGCGACCGTCGATATCGACCTGACGGTTGAGTTCGGTGATCGCCTCATTGGTGAGGCGGGCGGAGATCGGCGCCATCACCTGTACGACCCGGGGGTGCGCGTCGGCGAAGTCGCGGTGCATGACCAGCGACGCGTTGTACTTCGGGAAGAAGGCCTTGTCGTCTTCGAGCAGCACCAATTCGAGGGCGGGGATGCGGCCGTCGGTGGCGGCGACCGAGCCGAAGCGGCACTGCTTCGCGTCGGCGGTGGCCTGGTAGACGAGCGCGTCCTGGACGATCTGGCGCTGGGCCTTGCCCGGGTCGATCCCGTAGGCGGCGGCGAGACCGGGATAGCCGTCCGGGCGGACGTTGAACTCGGTGCCCACACAGGTGGCCGCCGCGCCAGGATCTTTCGCGAGGAGTTTCGCGTAGTCCGACAGCGTGCGCACGCCGGTTTCCTCGGCGGTGCCCTTGCTCGTGACGAGGGCGTAGGTGTTGTTCATCGGTGCCATCGCCGCCCAGACCATGTTGTGTTCGGCCAGGTCGGCCTCGCGGACCGCATCGAACTGAGCCGCCTCGGTCGGGATCGGCTTCTCCTTGCCGAGATAGTTGATCCAGCCGGTGCCGGTGTAGTCGTAGGCGATGTCGATCTGGCCGTTCAGTTGCGCGTCGCGCAGGCTGTTGGAGCCTTGGATATTGGTCAGGTCACGCACATTCGCGCCCGCGGCCGTCAGCGCGAATTCGATCATGTAGCCGAGGATGTTGGCCTCGGTGAAGTCCTTGGAGCCCACCGTGACCGCCACGCCGTCGAGTTCTGGCACCGGCTCGATACTGCCCGGCCCCACGGGCAGCGGCACCGAACCGCCCGACTGCAGACCACAGCTCGCGAGCACCAGCACGCTCAGCACCGGGACGAGCCCGCGCAACAATCCGGTGAACCTCACCGCAACCCCCTCGGGCCGAGGAACTGTTCGGCCAGTGCGCCCAGCCAGTCGACGAACAGCGCCAGCGCGACGGCGAGCACCGCGCCGAGCGTCAGGGTCACGGTGTCGCGCAGTTTGTAGCCGGTGTCGATGAGAATGCCGAGCCCGCCCGCGCTCACCATGAACGACAGGGTGGCGGTGCCGACGGCCAGCACCAGGGAGGTTCTCAGTCCTGCCAGGATGTAGGGCACCGCGAGGGGGAATTCGATGCGGCGCAACACGAGTCCCGCCGACATGCCCTGTCCCCGTCCCGCGTCGATCAGGGCGGGGTCGACCTCCTGGTAGCCCAGGATCGTGTTGCGCAGCACCGGCAGCAGCGAGCAGAACGCGATCGGCGCGACACCCACCCAGAAACCGGTGGTGCGGGTGACCAGGTAGCACAGCACGATCAGCCCGATCGCCGGAGCGGATGCCCCGATATTGGCGATGCCGACGAAGAACGGTGCGAGACGGCGGAATCGGTGCCTGGTGAGCACTGTCCCGAGCGGAACGGCCAGCGCCACGACGATGAGCACGACCGCCGCTGTGATCAGGATGTGCTGCCAGGTCACCTGGGCGACATTGCTCACGCTGATGCTGGCCTGCTGGGTGACGGTGAGATCGCGCCGGAACGCCCAGACCAGCACCCCGACGGTGAGGATCAGCACGAGTACCGGTTGAGCCAGCAGGCGGAGGTATTCCGCGCGCCGCTGGGTGGCGGGGACGGCAGTCGCGGCGGGGACGTCGACGATCGAGCGTGGCGAGGCGGCAACAGAATTCGTCACGATATCGATCTCCCCACCGGGCCCGATTCGACCAGCGAATGTAGCGCTGACCACGGCGCTCCGACGCCACCTACACCCGGGATCGGGGTGGTTCGGCTCGCCGGACCAGCGAGAACCAGGCACACCCTGTGTGGACCCCGATCATGCACGGGCCGGCCCGCAGGCACCGCGGGTTCGCCCGAGATCGGCCTTCGATGCGATTCGGTCCTCATGCCGATGCCGATTCGGTCGCGGCGAGGTGGTTGATGAGGGTGTCGACAGTGACTGTTCCGGCGTAGGTCCCGGTGTTGTCGACGACGACGGCGGAGGCGGTGCGTTCGGTGAGCAGCGCGGCCAGCGCGTCTTGCAGAGTGGCGTCGGCGGGGAGGGTGGCGCCGATCGGGGTGCCGAGTTCGTGCAGCGAATCCGCGTGGGCGAGTTCGTCGGTCGTCACTCGCCGGAGCGGGCGGCGCTGGGCGTCGACGACGATGCCCCAGGCGCGGTCCGCGTCACGCAGGGCGGTGGTGAAGGCCGTCGGGGTGGTCTCGTCGGTGGCAGTGATGCCCTGGTCCAGGTCGAGGTCGGCGAGGACGGTGAGGCCGAGGCGGTCGATGGTGGCGGTGGCGCCGACGAAGCCGGCGACCGTCTCGTCGGCGGGAGCCGCCAGGATGGCGGCGGGGGTGTCGTATTGCAGGATGCGGGAGCGGTCGCCGAGGACGGCGATGCGGTCGCCCAGTTTCACCGCTTCCCCGAAGTCGTGGGTGACGAAGACGATGGTCTTGCCGAGTTCACCTTGCAGCCGGAGCAATTCGTCTTGCAGGAGCCCGCGGGTGATCGGATCGACCGCGCCGAAGGGTTCGTCCATGAGCAGCACGGGCGGGTCGGCGGCCAGTGCCCTGGCGACGCCGACGCGCTGCTGCTGTCCGCCGGAGAGCTGGCGGGGATAGCGGTTGCGGTAGGTGCCGGGGTCGAGGCCGACGAGGGTGAGCATCTCGTCGGTGCGCTCGGCGGTGCGGCGGCGGTCCCAGCCGAGCAGGCCGGGCACCGTGGCGATGTTCTTGGCGACGGTCATGTGCGGGAACAGTCCGGCCTGCTGGATCGAATAGCCGATGCCGCGGCGCAATTCGTCGGCGTCGATGGCGCCGGCGTCGCGGCCGCCGATGGTAACGGTGCCCGAGGTGGGTTCGATCAGCCGGTTGATCATTCGCATGGTGGTGGTCTTGCCGCAGCCGGACGGGCCGACCAGCACCACGATCTCCCCGGCCGGGATGGTCATGGAGACCTCCTCGACCGCGGGTTCGGGCTGTTCGGGATAGCGTTTGGTGACCCGGTCGAGGACGATCTCGACCCCGGAGACCGCGGAAGCGCCTGCCGCCTTGGTGGTTTCGATGTCAGTCACGAATTCCCCTCGGAATAGTGAGCCGTCCGAGCAGAACCAGGACGCCGTCGAGTGCGAGAGCGAGCACGACGATGAGGACGGTGCCGGTGAGCGCCTGCGGCACCGCGTTCGGGCTACCGAGGCGACCGAGCCCGGCGATGATGAGATTGCCGAGACCGGGGCCCTTCGCGTAGGCCGCCAGCGCCAGGATGCCCATGATCATCTGGGTGCTGACCCGCATGCCGGTGAGAATGGACGGCCAGGCCAGGGGCAGTTCGATCGTGGTCAGCAGACGCAACCGGTTCATCCCGACACCGCGCGCGGCATCGGTCACCGCCGGATCCACCGACGACAACCCGAGCACCGTATTGCGCAGGATCGGCAGCAGCGCGTAGAGCACCAGGGCCACGATCGTCGGACCGACACCGAGCCCGAGAAACGGGATCAGCAGCCCGAGCAACGCGAACGAGGGCACGGTCAGAATCGCCCCCGCCGTCGCGGTCGCGGCAGCGGACCCGAGCGGACTCCGGTACACGAGCACCCCGAGCGCCACCGCGATCGCGGTCGCCAGCACCAGCGACTGCACCACCGCCGACACGTGCAGATAAGAATCGACCAGCAACTGCTCCCGCCGGTTCACCACGAACGACCACAACGCGTCCAGGGTCCACCTCCCCGTCGTTCGGCGGCCGCCTACGGCCCTGCTCCCCGGATTTCCCACCCCGAATCAGAGTGAAACATCCTGCCCCCACACCCGCGTGATCACCGATAGGGCGAATCAGCTTGCGCGAAACCAGGTTTCGCCAAGCGTGATCATCCTACGCGCCGCGCACGGCCCCTGCGGCAGTTCGGCGCTCATCCCCGCCGCCGAAAACCTCGCCGCATCACAACGCTCGCCCTCGGACGCCACCCGATGGCCCCGGACCGGTCGGTGCGGTCGGCCCCCTCCGCGCGCACCTCACCGTTCCCCCTGCGACAGTTCCGCTTTCACCACGGCGAACGCCGTGGATGGGCTGTATCCGCGGCGGGAGAGCATGTCGACCAAGCGGCGAGTGGCCTTCGTACGGTCCAGATCTGTGGGCATGGCACGAAGTTTGCGGCGGACCAGGTCGATCGCGTCTTGCTCGTCGCCGGGAGTCGGGCGACGAACACCCGCCGTCTCGGCGGTGTCGCCGTGCGCGGCGTCGGCGTCCACCGCGCGCTGCCCCCGTCCGCCGCGAGAAAGTGGGCGACGTGCCCACGGCGAGGCATCGTCCACCTGCGGCGCCGCCGGCTGCTCGCCACGGGACAGTCCGGCCGTGCCGACGGGACGCGGTGGGGTCGGCGCGCGCTCGAACCCCGCTTCGTCGAGTTCGGCGGTGACGACGGCGAAGGCGGTGGACTGGTCGTAGCCGCGGCGGGCGAGCATGCCGACGAGGCGGCGGACCGCTTTGTCGCGGTCCAGGTCCGCGGGCATGGCACGGAGTTTGCGGCAGACCAGGTCGGCGGCGCGGGCGTGTTCCGCATCGTCGGTCACCATCGACAGTGCCTGTTCGGCAGCACCGGGGGCGACGCCCTTCTCCCGCAGCTCACGCTGGAGAGCCTTCTTGCCCCGGCCGGAATAGGTGTGGCGTTCGTGCACCCACTGTTCGGCGAAGGAGGTGTCGTTGATCAGGCCCACTTCGGTGAACCGTTCGAGGGCCGCCTCGGTCACCTCGGGGCGGAACCCCTTCTCGCCGAGGCGCTTCTCCAATTCGGCGCGGCTGCGAGCACGCACCGAGAGCAGTCGCAGGCACACGTCTTTGGCCTGTTCCAGGGTCGCATCGGGACGGTCGCCCGGGGCGAGCCGGCGTGTGCCGGCCCGCCTGTCGGGCTCTCCCGGCTGGGATCCGGCCGCCACCGGATCCGCCTGCCGTCCGTCGTCACCACCGACGACGGTCGACAGGGAGACTTCGTCGCGCCGCGCGGACTTGCGTTCGCGTCGTGCGCCGCGGGGTCGTCGCCGACCCACGCTCCCCCACTCTTCATGATCATCACCAACCCGCGCAGCGAAATGCGGTGGTTTGTCACCATCGGTGAATCCGGTCGGGTGCGCGCGCTGCGGATCGCCCGCACCCGACCGAATCCTTTCCGCGTCCGGGTCGGCTCGTGTGTCACGAGCCGACCGGACGAGTCCATCGGCCGTGCCCCTGCCGCGCCCTACCGCGGGCGGTATGACCGGTTCCGGCTCGACCTCGATACCGAGGCGAGCCAGCTGCCTGCGCATCTGTTCGACCGGGTCGGCCGAATCGCGGTGGCCGCCGAGGCTCGGCGTGGTCATCGGCTCAGAAGTCGGCGGGCGCGTCGGCCTCGGCGGTCAGGACGGCGCCGATGCCCAGCTTCTCCTTGATCTTCTTCTCGACCTCGTCGCGCACGTCGGTGTTCTCCAGCAGGAACTTGCGGGCGTTCTCCTTGCCCTGGCCCAGCTGGTCACCCTCGTAGGTGTACCAGGAGCCGGACTTGCGGATGAAGCCGTGCTCGACACCCATGTCGATGAGCGAGCCCTCCTTGGAGATGCCCTGGCCGTAGAGGATGTCGAACTCGGCCTGCTTGAACGGCGGGGCGACCTTGTTCTTGACCACCTTCACGCGGGTGCGGTTGCCGACCGCGTCGCTGCCGTCCTTGAGGGTCTCGATGCGGCGCACGTCCAGGCGGACCGAGGCGTAGAACTTCAGCGCCTTACCACCGGTGGTGGTCTCCGGGGAACCGAACATGACGCCGATCTTCTCGCGCAGCTGGTTGATGAAGATGGCGGTGGTGCCGGAGTTGCTGAGCGCACCGGTCATCTTGCGCAGCGCCTGGCTCATGAGGCGGGCCTGCAGGCCGACGTGGCTGTCGCCCATCTCGCCTTCGATTTCCGCGCGCGGCACCAGAGCCGCCACGGAGTCGATGACGAGGATGTCGATGGCGCCGGAGCGCACCAGCATGTCGGCGATCTCCAGGGCCTGCTCACCGGTATCGGGCTGGGAGACCAGCAGCGCGTCGGTGTCGACGCCCAGCTTGCGGGCGTAATCGGGGTCGAGGGCGTGCTCGGCGTCGATGAAGGCGGCGACACCGCCCGCGGCCTGGGCATTGGCGACGGCGTGCAGCGCGACAGTGGTCTTACCCGAGGATTCCGGGCCGTAGATCTCCACGACGCGACCGCGCGGCAACCCGCCGATACCGAGCGCGACGTCGAGCGCGATGGAGCCGGTCGGGATGACCGCGATCGGCTGGCGGGTCTCCTCGCCCAGGCGCATGACCGCGCCCTTACCGAAGCTCTTCTCCACCTGCGCCAGTGCCAATTCCAGCGCTTTGTCGCGATCGTAGGCCTGCGGTGCCATGATGTGTGCCCCTTCTCGAGGTGAGTGTCTCTCTGGTTGGCGCCCACAGTAGAGGCCGGCACCGACAAGTTCTGGCGCCCAGGTTAGTCGAACACCCATTCGAGTCAAGCGACGCGCCCGGCAACACGCGAAGCAGCCGCTCCGACCAGCAATCCGGGAGCGAAACCGGTCGTCAGCGCTGCGGCAGCACCGACTCGTCGCCCGCGGCGCGTGGCCCGAAGATCCGCCGCTGCGACTCGTCGATGCGCACGTCGTTGATGCTGGCCTCACGCCGCGCCATCCGCCCGTCCGCCGCGAACTCCCACTGCTCGTTGCCGTAGCTGCGCCACCACTGCCCCGATTCGTCGTGCCATTCGTACTGGAAGCGCACGGCGATGCGGTTGCCGTGGAAGGCCCACAGGTCCTTGCGCAGCGCGTAGCCGTTCTCGGCCGACCATTTGCGGGTCAGGAAGTCGATGATCGCGGCATGGCCGGTGAAGAACTCGTCGCGGTTGCGCCAGACCGAATCCTCGGTGTACGCAGCGGCGACGCGTTCGGGATCCCGGGTGTTCCAGGCGTTTTCCGCGGCGAGCACCTTCGCGCGCGCGGAGTCGAGATCGAAGGGTGGCAAGGGCGGACGCATGGAAGGCCTTTCGATGTGATCAGGGGTTGTTCGGGGAGAGTTCGGGCGGCCCCCAGCGCACCGCGAGCGCACCGGGCCGTTCGATCGCCTCCTCGACGGTGAAGTCGACGGCGCACTGCGCGCCGGTGGTGAATGCCGAGCTGTCCCAGACTAATTCGGCACGACCGGTGAGCTGGAGCAACGCGCCGGTCGACCAGTCGGCGACGAGCAGCCCGCAGCGTGGTTGCACGGCGAGGTTGCCCAGCGTCATGAACATCGAGTTGCCGCGATAGTCCGGCCAGCGCAGCCGCGTCGGCGACAGCACGTGCAGGAAGCCGGGATTGCCGCCGCGATACGAGGCGTCGGCGTGCCCGTCGCCATCGGCGGTGGCGACGAAGAAGGTGTCGGCGGCCCCCACCATCGCGACCGCGGCGGGCGTGAGCGCCGTGCCGCGCCACACCGGACCGGGCTCCCCGGCGGCAGGCATCTCCCGAATCCGCCTGCGCGAGATGTACTTCGGGCAGTTGGCGTAGACCTGCTCGGTGGTGATCCGCATTCCGCCGTCGCGCGCTGCCGAGGTGCCGTTGACGCGCATCCGCCTGCGGCGCTGCGGCTGCAGGGCGATCAGCCCGACTTCGGCCTCACCCGCCAGCGCCACCGACAGCGGATCATCAGTCTCGGGCAGTGTGTCGATGTCGATGGTCGCGTCGTCGATCGCGTGCACGAACCCGGCGGGACCGGTGAGCGGGCTCGCCCACAGCCGCCCCGCCGGATCGGCGGCGCCGAGCACCACCATCGGCTGCTCGGCCAGGAAGGACGCGGCGACCGCCGGAATCCCGGTTCGGATCGAGCGGCCGACGCGAGCAGCCGCGTCGGCCTGCCCCATGCGTTGCTGCACGGCCAGTTCTCCGGAGTGAAACATCCTCGCCCTCCTGTCTACGACGTGCGGTGCCCGTGGGTCAGAAGAATCCGCATGTCGGGGCAGGTCCAGCCGGGGCAGGGGCGGTGTCGGCGCCCAGCGGCGCGAACACCTCGAGCCGGATGCCGTCGGGATCGGCGAAGAAGATGCCACCGGAGGACGCGCCCTCACCGTGGGCGACCACCCCGTCGTGGAAGAACTCGGCATCGACCGCGCGCAGCGCCGACTCGACGACGCGCACCGTGTCGACATCGTCGACCTGGAACGACAGGTGATGCAGACCCGGTGTGCTGGTGGAGAATTCGCCGCTGCTCTGCTGCCACAGCGTGAGCACCAGCGCCCCGCCCCGGCCGAGGAAGGCCCAGCGCCGCTCGCCGTCGGCGCCGGTGCCGAGCTGCTCGAAGCCGAGGCCACGGCGGTAGAAGTCGACGGAACGGTCGAGGTCGGCGACGTTGAGTCCGATATGACCGGTGGTGAGCACGGGTGCGGCGACGGTGGTCATGGTTTCCTCCCGGAATGTTTAACTGCCTATCGGTTGTTGAACAGTTAGAACATAGAACGGGCCCACTCACTCCGTCAACCCTTGAAATACTTTTAGACAGTTAGGAGGGTCGTGTTGATAACCTCGGGCATGCGCGATCCCCGTCCGCACACCGGCGAACCCCCTGCTCTCGACCTGCTCAACACCCGGTGGGCGGGCGCCGAACCCGGCGATCTGCTCGCCGATCTCGACGGGCTGCGCACCTGGCTGGAGCTCATCGGGCTCGCCGATCGCGTATCCGCCGACGACCACGCCCTCACCGCGCTGCACACCGCGCGCGCAGCCGTGCACGACGCCGTCACTCGCGCCGACCACACCGCGGTGAACAAGGTTCTCGCCCGCGGGCGGATCCGCCGCGAGCTGACCGACGAGGGACCGAGAGACGTCCCCGAGGTCGACGACCCGGCGTGGTTACCCGGCTGGCTCGCCGCCGATAACCTGCTGCACCTGATCGCACAGGCGCCGCAGCGGATCCGCCAATGCGCGCACCCCGACTGCGTGTTGTTCTTCTACGACACGTCCAAGAACGGCACCCGACGCTGGCATTCGATGGCGACCTGCGGCAACCGCACCAAGGCCGCGCGCCACTACGCCAAGACCAGCTGAGCAGCGCCTCGTCAGAACAGTTCGTCGAGCAGCCGGTAGTAGTCGAGCTTGGCGCGGTCGGGGGCGGTCAGGCCGTAGGCGGCGTAGAACGCCGTAACCGCCGCGACGCCGAAATCCCCGGCCAGATCACGCTCGGCCAGCGCCAGATCGCGATAGCGGTCGCCGGTGCCCAGCGTCGCGACATCGATGAGCAGGCCGCCGGTGAGCACATTGCCCGGCGTGAAGTCGCCGTGCGTGACGACCAGATCCTCGGTGGCCGGGCGCCGGTCCCGCAGGCGCTCGAGGATCGCGGCGGGTGAGAGGTCGCGATGATCGTCGTCGAAATCAGTGGTGTCGACGAAACCCTCGACCACATGGCGGTGGGCGCGGGCGAGGGCGCCGTCCAGACCACCTTCGAAGGGGCAGGCCGGCACCGGGAGCTCGTGCAACGAGCGCAGGGCGCGGCCCATCTGCGCACCGACTTCGGCCGGATCGGTCTGTCCGGCGAGTGATCCACCCGCATCGGCGAGAACGAGAACGTCCTCGGCGAACGCGACCACGTCCGGCACCGCGATCCCGTTGTCGCGCAGCCAGGTGAGCCGGGCGTGCTCGGCCACCGCGCGCGGACCACGCTTGATCCAGTACTCACCCGACCGCACCAGATTCCCGTCACAGCCCTCGTGTTCGTCGGACCACTCCGGCACCGGCCCGAGTAGTTCCTCGATCACCGGCGGCAGCGGCAGGGCCAGCTCGTCGAGATGGTCGAGGGCCGCGCGGGTGGACTCGATGAGTTCGGAATCGCCGTCGGCCACCCGCAGCCGCATGGCCTCGTTGAGCAGCTCGCGCGCCTCCCGCGGACGGTGCTGTTCGGCCAGTGACTTGCCCAGGTGGTGGGCGGCGAAGGAGACGAGTTCGGGGTCGAGCGCGCGGCTGGCGTGCAGCGCCCGGCGGTAGAGGATCTCGGCGTGCCCCGGCTCGCCCTGGTACCGGTAGACATCGGCCAGGTTGATCCAGACAGTGACCCGGCGCCGCTCGGTGTCGGCCAGCTCGAGGGCCTGATCGAGCCGGTCGAGGGCCTCGTCGTAGCGCCCGAGCAGCATCAGCGCGATGCCGAGCCTGCGCAGGCCGGGAAAATCGTGCGGGTCGGCGAAGGCGACCCTGGCCGCGAGACTCTCGGCGTCGACCGGGATCATCCGCAGCCGCTCGTCGAACCGGTACGGGCGCGTGTCCGAGTTCTCCGCTGTCACGGCCATGGCCTGGTCACCACCGGCTCGGGGGTACGTCGAAGTCGGCACACAGTGCCCGCCACACGTCGCGTGGGTCGACGCCGCTGTCGATCGCCACCGCCCCCGTGCGCCCCAGCTGGGGTATCACGTGATCGGTCAGCATGGCGTCGGCGCGCGCCACGCCGAACTCGGTGTGCATCAGCTCCTGGAATTCGGTCAATCGCACGTTGCCCAAGATACTCGCGCTCGGCGGCCGCCGACAGAGCCCCGCTCCGCCCACCTCACCAGCGGCCGACGGTGCGCCCCGAGCGGCCTGGCTGGAGGACGCCCGACGGGCCGCTACCGCTTCGCGGCGTCGTGACAGACCTGGACCGGGTCCTCGACCTCGGCCAGACCGGCCGCGGCGTGGCGAGCCGCGTCGGCATAGGCGGGGTCGTCGAGCACCTGCCGCACCGCGGCGCCGACCGCCTCCGGGGTGAGCGGGCGCACCAGCACCGAACTGCCCTGCCGTACCGCACGATTGGCCAGCTCCCACTGGTCACCGCCGCCGGGGACAGTCACCACCGGCACGCCCGCGGACAGGGATTTGGCGAGCAGGCCGTGTCCGCCGCCGCCGACGACCACCGCGGCGTGCGTGAGCAGTTCGTCCTGCCGGCCGAGGCCGGCGGTGGCCCACTCCGGCAGGTCGGCCGGCGGGGTGTCCAGGGTCGAGACGGCCACGCGCACACCGAGTCCGGCCAGGCCGGACAGGACGATATCGGCCATGTCGGCGACACCGGTGTGCGCGGTCGACGGCGCCACCATCACCAGCGGGGCAGTGCCGGCGGGCAGCGGGAGCACGGCATCGGTCGGTTCCCACAGCAGCGGCCCGATGATGTGGGTGTCGGCAGGCCAGTCCGGGCGGTCCATCTCCAGCGCGGGCAGGGTGGCGACCAGGCGCGCGGTGGGACCGGGGTCCTCGGCGGGCAGGCCGATGGTCTCGCGGGCCGCCGAGCGCTGGCGGTGTCCGTTGCGGACCGCGCGCGCGGTCATCGTGCGCAGGACGCCGTCGCGCATCCGGCCACG
The DNA here is from genome assembly GCF_042728755.1 of Nocardia sp. NPDC060249. Classification (NCBI taxonomy): domain Bacteria; kingdom Bacillati; phylum Actinomycetota; class Actinomycetes; order Mycobacteriales; family Nocardiaceae; genus Nocardia; species Nocardia sp. NPDC060249. Next base: position 756,972 of record NZ_JBHXAQ010000001.1, on the reverse strand, counting down.
GACACCTTCCCCCGGCGCCAGGCCACTACCGATGGGCGGCAGGGCTTTCGACGGCAGGTAGAGCGGGTGCGGTGACAATTCGACCCACGGCAGCCCCAGCCGCTCGGCCGCCATTCCACCGCCCGCGGTGAGGACATCGGAGACGATCAGGTCGGGCAGCATCGCGCTGAGTTCGGGCAGGTTCTCGGTGGCGATGTGGGCGGCGCGCTCGTGGATCCGGGCGCCCGCGTCGGTGTCGTCGTCGGTGGGGCGCGGCGCGAGGCCCTTGAGCTTGCGCACGCTGATCCCCGCCGAGCGTGCCTGATCCAGCCATCTCGGCCCGGTGAACAACACGGGTTCGTCCCCCGCGGCCAGCAATCGCAGACACAACGCGATCGCGGGAAACGCATGCCCCGGATCGGGCCCGGCCACCACAGCTATTCGCATCCGCCCACCCTGCCATACCTCCAGGCCCCGCCCACCTCGGACGACCGAACCACGATCCGCGCGCTACCTTGTCCGCCGAGAGACCGATACGGTCGAGCGACACCGGCAGGAGCGAGCACGTGCGACACCCCAGTATCGACACCGTCGACGACCTGTTCGCGCTGCTCGAACGGTGCGCCGGCGCCTGGGACACCGCGGACCGCACCGGCGACCCGGTCGACATCCTCGATCACGACCGCCAGTGCGCGCAGTTGCTCCGCCGTGACTTCCCCGAGGACGAAGAACTCCAGGTCGCGGGTCTGCTGCACGACATCGGTCACGTACTTTTCCCCGGTGACGACGCGGGCCACGGCAGGCACGGCGCCGAGGCGGTGCGCGCCCTGCTCGGCCCCCGGGTAGCGCGGCTGATCGAACTACACGTGACCGCGAAACGCTTTCTGGTGGCGACGGATTCCACACACGCCGCCGGTTTGTCGGCATCGAGTCGGCGCACGCTCATCGCGCAGGGCGGGCCGATGACGCCCGCCGAGACCGAGTCGTTCCGCGCGGACCCCGACTTCGCCGCCGCCCTCGCGTTGCGAAGGGCTGATGACGCGGGCAAGGTGGTCGGCCTACGGGTCGCGCCGCTTCAGGACTGGCGGCCACTCGTCGAGCGCGTCGCACGCCGACTGCGCTGATGCCGACGACACCCAATGCCCTTGTACCGCACGATCATCGAACGTGGGTCGCTGATCAGCCGCCGAAGGTGAACAGTTCGAACCCGACAGCGTGTTCGGCGGGGAACCCTTCCTTGGGACCCGTGGCGAAGCTGACGATCTCGCGCACCTGCTCCTCCACCGGCACCGGGCTCAGCACCTGCAGATAACGCCGATGCGCCGACAACGACGCGCGCGCCTGCTCCAGCTGAGCGCTCACATCGACGGCGTGGGTGGCCACGGGCCCGACCACGGCGGCCCAGCGCGCCGACCACGGTGGCAGATCGGCGATCTCGGGGAAGATCCACTCGTTGCCCGCGTCGGAGATCGCGTCCATCGCCGAACGGCCGACGGCCCGGTGATCGGCACTGTTGACCACGCCGGGCGCCCAGGTGTCGCCGAAGTTGAACAGCACCACCATCTCCGGGCGATGTCTGCGCAGCGCGGCGGCGAGTTCCCTGCGCAGGGCGAGACCTTCCTCGATGCGGCCGTCGGGATGGTCGAGGAATTCGACGATGTGCACGCCGACCTCACGGGCACCCGAGATCTCCTCGATCTCGCGCAACGGCGCGGCCTGCGCGGGCGGCATCCCGGCGATCCCCGCCTCGCCGCGCGTGACGAGCAGGTAGCGAATGTCCTTGCCCTGCCCCGTCCATCGCGCGACCGCCGCCGCGGCGCCGTACTCGATGTCGTCGGGGTGCGCGACGATCACCAGACCGCGCTGCCAGTCCTCGGGTACCTGTTCCACCCCGCCATGCTAACCACAGACGACTAGCTGATCGGGGTCTTGTCGCTCCCCGACATCGCCTTGTACAGCAGGTACAAGCCGGTGCCGATCGCCCCGATCACCAGGATGGGCATCAGCGCCTCGATCAGCGCCCCCAGAATCCAGAACGCGATCACCGCGACCACGACGATGCCGATGACTTTCAAGACCATGACGACTCCTTCACCTCTGCGACCGCCGTCCAGCGATCCGACACGTCGATCCTCCCACCCGGCGAGCAATAGATCACCAGGTCAGCACCGATATCCGGGTGTAGATCAGGGTTCACCCCGAGATCGGAACCACCGCGGGGCTACCGTGATCGGCATGGACTACTTGGCGTTGCTCTGTGCGAAGCTCACCGCCTTCGGTGAGCTCATCACTCCCGAGACCGATCTCGCCGCGCCGGTGCCGTCCTGCGGCGACTGGACGTTCTACGACCTCGTCGACCATGTCGGGCGTGGCAACCTGTGGGTGGTCACCGCGGTGGCCGAATTGCGCGGCGATTTCGAGGGCGAGCCCGCGCCGAAAGATTCCGCCGCCCTGCGAGAGTGGTACGAGTCGACCGCCGACGCCCTGGTGACCTCGCTGTCCGCGGACCAGGACCAGCAAGCCTGGACCTTCACCCGGTCCATGCCGCGCACCGTCGGTTTCTGGCGGCGGCGCCGCGCCCACGAGACGCTCATGCACCTGTGGGACGGTCAGAACGCGCTGGGCACCGCCGACCCGTTCGACGCCGACCTCGCTGTCGACGGCGTCGACGAGGTGTTCGAGCTGTTCGCGCCCCGGATGATCCACCGCGGCCTGGCGGTCGAACCGGACGTGGCGTTGCGGGTGCGGGCCACCGACACCGGCAACAGCTGGACCCACGGCCCCGGCGAGCCGGTCGCCGAACTCGCGGGCACCGCGTCCGACCTGCTGCTGGCCCTCTGGTCGCGCAAATCCGGCGACGACCCCGGCTTCACCTGGGACGGCGACCGCGCGGCGGGCGAGCGAGTGCTGGCCGGACCGCTCGTTCCGTAGGCAAACGACTGACGGCGCACCGGACAAGCGCCCATAATCGGAGCTCACTGCGCGGAGGAGGATTTCATGGCACCGATCGTCACGACCACGAGCGGCGCGGTCCGCGGCCACACGGAGGCCGGGGTCACCCGCTTTCTCGGGGTGCCGTTCGCGGCGGCCCCGGTCGGGCCGAAACGATTTCAGCTGCCCGAGGCCGCGCCGGCCTGGGAAGGCGTGCGCGAGGCGACCGTCATGGGCGCCACCTGCGCGCAGACGCCGTATCCCGCGCCGATCCACGCCCTGATCGGCAGTGACGGCATCCCTGGCGAGGAGTACCTCAACGCGAACGTGTGGACGCCCGACTCCGCCGCTTCGGGTCTACCGGTGCTGGTGTGGATTCACGGTGGGGCGTTCGTCCGCGGGTCCAACGCACGGGCGATTTACGATGGCACGGCGTTCGCGCGCGACGGCGTGGTGATGGTGGGGATCAACTACCGGCTCGGGGTGTCGGGTTTCGCCGAGATCGAGGGCGCACCGTCGAATCGCGGTCTGCACGACCAGATCTTCGCCTTGCGCTGGGTGCGCGAGAACATCGCCGCCTTCGGTGGCGACCCGGACAATGTGACGATCTTCGGCGAGTCCGCCGGCGCGATGAGTGTGGCGGCGTTGATCGCCGCACCGCAGACAGCCGGGCTGTTCCGCCGGGCGATCATGCAGAGCGGCAACGGTGCGGTCGCCGCCGATCCCGAGGACGCGCGCAAGGTGTCCGCCGCGCTGGCCGCCGAGCTCGGGATCTCGCCTACCGCGCGGGATTTCGGGAAACTGGGCCCGGACGAGTTGCGCACCGCGCAGAACGCCGTCGCGCTGGCCGTGATGACCGACCCCGATCCGCGGCGTTGGGGCAACTCGGTGATCCAGCTGGGCGGCGGCATCATGAGCCTGTTCCCGGTGATCGACGACGACATCGTCGAGGGCCCACCGACGGAGGTGCTGCGCGCTCATCCGGATCGTGCGGTGCCCCTCATCGCGGGCACCACCGCCGACGAGTTCCGCTTCTTCACCGTCCCGGCCGGGCTCGCTGCCGCCGTCACCACCGACACCCTGCCGTTCGTCCTCACCCGCTACGGCATCGATCCCGCTGTCGCCCAGATCTATTCGGCAGAGCGCCCCGATGCCACCCCCGCCGAGATCTTCAACGCCGTCCTCACCGACCTGAGCTTCCGCTCCGGCACCTACGACTTCGCCGAGGCCAGCGCCATCGCCACCTCCACCCATGTGTACGAATTCGCATGGCCCACCAGCCTTCCCGGCCTCGGCGCGTGTCACGTGCTGGAAGTCCCGTTCGTCTTCGACACCATCGACGACGCCCACACCCTGACCGGGCCCACCCCGCCCCAGGCCCTGGCCGACGAAATCCACGCCGCCTGGGTCGCTTTCGCCACCGACGGCACCACCGGCTGGGCCCCGTTCACGACCGACGAGAAGAACGTCCGGATCTTCGACAGCCCCGAGTCCGCCACCGTCACCGATCCCCGCGCCACCGAACTCGCGGCCTTGCGCAAGGCCATCGCCCCGGCGTGACCCGCCGTGTCCGGGACCGGCGTGCCGACCGGAAGTCGCGGTGGCCGGATAAGCCCTAGCGGACGGAATCCGTTCCGCCGGCGAACAAATCGGGACCCTGGTCGGCCATTTCGGTGAGCGCCTGGGCCCAGCCGTCGAGACGGTCGGCGGCTTCCCGCAGGTCGGCGACGATGCCGTTGAACTGGTACGCCAGGACCGAGTCCTCGGGGACCGCGAGGATGCGGGCGGCCGCGGCGACGAGTTGTTCGTATTCCACCACGCCGGTCTCCAGGCGGGTGAGCACACCGGCGACGGTGGTCTTCAGAGCCGCGACGGTGTCGGGATTGGCGCGGCCGACGGTGTCGGCGGCCTGTTCCATGGCGACGACGTCGGTGGCGAGCGCGTGCAGGGCGGCCGCGCCGGAGCGGGCCGTCTCGAGCAGGTCGCGCAGTTCGTCTTCGGGGAGACGGCGGGTGCGCGCGATCTGGGCGCCGAGGTCGTAGAGGGCCCGTTCGGCACGGATCAGACGCTGGATGGGGGCGCGCGCGGCCGATCGCAGGCCGGGTGATTTGCGGGCGACGAAAGCCGCCTGGGGCAGGGGCTTGTTGCGCAACTCGAGGTAGCGGCGGGCGCTGAGCGCGGTCCCGGTGACGAAGGCGACGGCGCCCCCACCGATCACCACGACCGCCCAGGCGGGCGCCGAGATCACGGCCAAGCCGACCGCGCCGATCGTGGTGATGCCGGACGCGGTGCCGAGCTGGAAACTGCGCCTGCGTACCCGGCGCCGACGGCGCAGTTCACGTTCGCGCGGATCCGCCCAGCGCCGAACCGCGACGAGCGCCTGCTCACCGACCCCGCGCAAGGTGGCGGGCACCGAGCCGACCTGCGCGATCGTCGCCGGATCCACGATCTCGACACGGTCTCGCCGCATTTTCCCGCTCATCGGTGTCCTTCCCCCGTACGCCGGTCGTGACGGAACCGTTGATGGCGCGGCCACCGGGCGTTTCCGCCGGTTACCGCGCCGTCGCCGGACTCCCTGTACTACTGCTGGGCCGCTTGGCCCTTGTCGATGTTCGGCGCCGGCGCGGCCTGGGGCTGCGCCGGGTTGATCGCCGAGTTGTTGTTGCCGGTGGGCAACGCGTCACCGCGCATGGAGGCGCGGATCTGCTCGAGTTTGCTGTGCCCGGCCATCTGGACGCTGGCCTGCTGCACCTCCATCATGCGACCCTGCACCGTGTTCTGCGCCAGCTCGGCCGAGCCGAGCGCGTTGGCGTAGCGGCGCTCGATCTTGTCGCGCACGGCATCCAGACTGGGCGTGGAGCCCGGCGCGGACAGGGTGGAATCCATCTGCTGCAGCGAGGCCGAGACCTGCTCCTGCATCTTGGCCTGCTCGAGCTGGCTGAGCAGCTTGGTGCGCTCGGCGACCTTCTGCTGCAACATCATCGCGTTCTGCTCGACCGCCTTCTTGGCCTGGGCGGCGGCCTGCAGGGACTGATCGTGCAACACCTTGAGGTCTTCCACCGACTGCTCGGCGGTGACCAGCTGGGCGGCGAACGCCTCGGCGGCGTTGGTGTACTGGATCGCCTTCTCGGTGTCGCCCGCCGCCTGCGCCTGATCGGCCAGGGTGACGGCCTGACGGGCGTTGGCGTTGAGCTTCTCGACCTCGTCGAGCTGGCGGTTCAGCTTCATCTCCAGCTGACGCTGGTTACCGATCACCGACGCCGCCTGCTGCGACAGCGCCTGATGCTGGCGCTGCGCCTCCTCGATAGCCTGCTGAATCTGGACCTTCGGATCCGCATGCTCTTCGATCTTGGAGTCGAAGAGGGCCATCATGTACTTCCAGGCCTTCACGAACGGATTAGCCATCGATTGATCCCGCCTCCATCTGTGCGTCGCTCGTGCGACTGGTGGTACGCGACCGTCACGCACCAGATACGTGCTTATCCTTCACCATGCGGCACCCGAACCGGAATGACCGGACCGATCGACGCCTGATGAGAATCTATCCGTTCTCACCAGCGGTGTGCAGCGTCTCGCGCGCCGGGCGCAGGGTTCGCCGCGTCACATTCCCTTCACCAGTACCAGCATCTCGGCCCTCGGGGCCGGGATGACGATGCGGGTGTCTTCGGCGATGCCGATGCGCGCGCCCTGCTCGGCGGCCGCGCTCGCGGAGGCGGAGGCCTCGCCCGCGGCGGGTTCGGGGAGGGTGGCAGGCTCGGCTTCGGCCGGCTCGCGCTCGGCGGCGGGGCCGGTCAGCGCGGGTTCACGCGGCGCGGAGCCGTCGGCGCCGGCCATCAGGGTGCTCACGTCCCAGAGCACGCGCGAGAGCGGCACGTCGAGTGCCTCGCAGATGCTGGCGAGCAGTTCACTGGAGGCTTCCTTGCGGCCGCGCTCCACTTCCGACAGATAGCCGAGGCTCACGCGCGCCGAGGTCGACACCTCGCGCAGCGTTCGATGCTGGGCGAGACGCGCACGCCGCAGACTGTCCCCGATTGCCTCCCGCAGCAGCGTCATCTCGTTCTCCTCCACCTCGTGTCACCGCCGTAGCGGTGCTCACCTCTTTCTGGCACAACGTCGAGCATGGACCGGGGGTTCCCGAACCGGGCTACTTCACACTGACACAGCGCAGCAACTCCCGCACCGCACTGTGCACCGCACCGAGTCTGATCGTCCACCGGTCACCGTGCAGTTTCAACCGGACCACTTCGCTGTGACGTGGACCGGCCAACCCGAGGTATACCGTGCCGACGGGATGCCCGTCCTGGGAATCGGGTCCGGCGACCCCGGTCAATCCGAGACCCCAGTCCGCGCCACACTGCTCGCGCGCCCCCACGGCGAGCTGTTCGGCGGTCGAGGCGGCGACCGGTCCGTCGGTGCGCAGCAGCTCGCCGTCGACGCGGGCCAGCCGGCTCTTGAGGTCGGTGGCGTAGACGATCAACCCGCCCCGCAGCACCGCGCTCGCACCGGGAACTCCCGCCACCGTGGCCGCGAGCAGACCCGCGGTGAGCGATTCGGCCGTGGCGACGGTCTGACCCGCCGCGGTCAGTGCCTCGACCAGTTCGGCGACCGGCGCGCCGTCGACGAGCGGATCGCTCACGAGCGCGACCGTCCACCCGCCAGCCACACCCTGCCCGCCTGCCCCACGTAGTCCAGCCCGGTCACCACCGTCAGCGCCACGGCCAGATACATCAGCCACATGCCCGCGGTGGCGAACACACCGGACAGCGGCAGCACCAGCAGCGCGATCGCCACCGACTGCACCAGCGTCTTGAGCTTGCCGCCGCGGCCGGCCGGGATCACCCCGCGCCGTACGACCACCAGCCGCAGCAGCGTGATGCCGATTTCGCGGCCGCAGATCACCACGGTGATCCACCACGGCAGATCACCGAGTACCGAGAGCCCGATCAGCGCGGCTCCGATCAGCGCCTTGTCCGCGATGGGGTCGGCGAGCTTGCCGAAATCGGTGACCAATCCGTATTTGCGGGCCAGTTGCCCGTCGAAGCGGTCGGTGATCGCGGCCAGGCCGAAGACCGCCGCGGCGATGACCCGCCAGCGGGTGTCGTGCCCGCCCTCGGCGAACAGCGCCAGCACGAACAGCGGCACCAGCACGATGCGCGCGATGGTCAGCACATTGGCGATATTGAGCAGCGGAACCTGCGTCTCCGCCACTCCGTGCATCGGTGTCACCGCACTCGACCCACGATCGATCTCTTCGGGTCGCACGCTCATGCCCTGTCCTCGTGGCATGACCGGGCGCCTCGCGTGGCCTCTCGAGCTACCGCCTCCAGGCGCTGACCGTTCATGCTGCCCTCTCGGCACTCACCGGCACTGCGCCGAAATCCCACGGTTTCGCGAGCTGTTTGCTCGCACGATCGGTGCCACGCGATCCGGTCGTCGAGCCCGGCGCGATGCGAGGAGCGGAACGACAGGATGTGCGGCACATGTTCAGACTATCGGTAACCCGGCCGACTACTGTGCACCCATGACCTCACGGGGACCCTTCAGCGGTTCGACCAGCGACGCGCATCCTGCCGCGCCCACTGTGGCGCCTGTTTCCGGCGTGGTCGTCCGACGAGCGCGAACCTCCGATGTCCCCGAGATCAAGCGCCTGGTCGACGAGTACGCCGGCCGCATTCTGCTGGAGAAGAACCTTGTCACACTGTACGAATCGGTGCAGGAGTTCTGGGTCGCCGAGCTCGACGGACAGGTCGTCGGCTGCGGCGCGTTGCACGTGCTGTGGGCCGATCTGGGCGAAGTACGCACTGTCGCAGTGGATCCCGTCGTCAAGGGCCGGGGAGTCGGCGGCGCTGTCGTCGAGCACCTGGTCACCGTCGCCCGCGAACTGCAGTTGCAGCGTGTGTTCGTGCTCACTTTCGAGGTGGACTTCTTCGGCAGGCACGGGTTCGTCGAGATCGACGGCACGCCCGTCACCGCCGAGGTGTACGCGGAGATGTGCCGCTCCTACGACACCGGCGTCGCCGAATTCCTCGATCTCAGCTTCGTCAAGCCGAACACCCTCGGCAATACCCGCATGCTGCTGACCCTGTAGAACTCCATCACCAGAAAGTGATCGACTGTGCCGATCTTCGCTGTCCACTACACCTACTCCGAGTCCACCGCGGCCGACCGCGCGACCAACCGGCCCGAGCACCGCGGCTGGCTGAACGCTCTCGTCGACGCGGGCACAGTGCTCAGTAGCGGTCCCTACCCCGACGGTTCAGGCGCGCTGCTGCTGTTCCGCGCCGAGGACGCGCCCTCGCTGACCGAACTGCTCGGCAACGACCCGTTCGCGAAGCTGGACCTGATCGACGCCGTGCGCGTGGTCGAGTGGTTGCCGGTGATGGGCGCCTTCGCCGAGTAGCGCGGCCCGCGGACAGCGCTGCCCGGAACCCTGGGGGGTTCCGGGCAGCGTCGTCCGCGGTGGTGTCAGGCTTTGTCGGCGTTGCGGGTGCGCAGCAGGCTCGCCACCGTCGCGATGACCAGAATGCCGATGATCACGCTCAGCGAGAACGCCGTGGAGATCTCCGGCACGCTCACGTGCTCACCACCGTTGATGAACCCCAGCGTGTTCTCGTGCAGCGCGTGCAGCACCAGCTTCACGCCGATGAACGCCAAGATCGCGGCCAGACCGTAGGACAGGTACACCAGGCGGTCGAGCAGCCCACCGATGAGGAAGTACAGCTGGCGCAGACCCATCAACGCGAAGGCGTTGGCGGTGAACACCAGGTACGGCTCCTCGGTGAGACCGTAGATCGCCGGAATCGAGTCCAGCGCGAATAGCAGGTCGGCGAAACCGATGGCCAGCAGCGCGAGCAGCAGCGGCGTCACCACGCGTTTGCCGTTGATCCGGGTGACGAGCTTGTCGCCGTCGTATTCGTCGGTGGTCGGCAGGATCCGTTTGGCCAGCGAGACGATGTAGCTGTCGCGCTTCTGCTCGTGTTCGACCTCGTGCCCGCTCTCGCGCAGCAGGTTGATCGCGGTGTAGATCAGGAACGCGCCGAACAGGTAGAACACCCAGCTGTACGCGCTGATCGCGGCCGCGCCGACCGCGATGAACACACCGCGCATCGCCAGCGCCAGCACGATGCCGATCAGCAGCACCTTCTGCTGGTAGATCCGCGGCACAGCGAAGGTGCTCATGATGATGAGGAAGATGAACAGGTTGTCGACCGAGAGCGCTTTCTCGGTGACGAAGCCCGCGTAGTACTCCCCCGAGAACGTGCCGCCCCATTTCCAGGCGACGAACAGGCCGAACAGCAGCGCCAAGCTGATGTAGACGGCCGACCAGATGCCCGATTCCTTGAAGGTCGGCTCGTGCGGGGTGCGCACGTGGGCGAAGAAGTCGAAGACGAACAGGCCGAGGATCACCAGGCCGGTGATCACCCACTCGAGCGTGGTCACCTGCATGTGGTGGTCCGATCGATGAAGTTCATGTCGCCCATCATGCCCGAATTGTCCGTTTCAGTAGCCTTTGCGGAACGATTGCCCGCCATGATTTCACACACACCGGCGGCCGGCGCACCCGCCGCGCGCACGGAAAAGCGCTTTCGCCCACTTCACGACCGCTGCTACCGTCACCGCACACACCCCGACTACAGCCCCGAGAGGAGCGAGCCGTGTACGAATCCACCGCGCAGATCCAGCGCCCAACCGCGATGCACCGGCCCAGCCCCGGTGCCGTGAAGTCGGGCACCCGCCGCCTCGCGCGCGCCCGCTTCATCGCCTGACAGGCGATTCCCGCCCGACCCAGGGCCATCTCCGACCATGAGCCGTGCCAGGTCCCTCCTCGTTCGTCGCCGCCTGCTTCCGGCACGGTCAGAGCAAACCGGGAACGGCGTTACTCATCCTCGGACGCACCGGGATCGCCGCCACGGATCGACCACAGCAGCCCGTCCAATTCGTCGGGCTTGATGAGCACGTCGCGCGCCTTGGAGCCCTCGCTGGGCCCCACCACGCCGCGTGTCTCCATCAGGTCCATCAACCGGCCCGCCTTGGCGAAGCCGACCCGCAGCTTGCGCTGCAGCATCGAGGTCGAACCGAACTGTGAGGTGACCACCAGCTCCACCGCTTGCAGCAGCACGTCCATGTCGTCGCCGATATCGGGGTCGACGTCCTTGACCTCGCCCGCCTTGGCCGCCGTGACGCCTTCCTGGTACTCGGGTTCGGCCTGCGTCTTGCTGAACTCGACGACGGCCTGGATCTCCTCGTCGGAGATGAACGCGCCCTGCAAACGGGTCGGTTTGCCCTGACCCATCGGCAGGAACAGACCGTCGCCCATGCCGATCAGTTTCTCGGCGCCCGGCTGGTCCAGGATCACGCGCGAGTCGGTGAGCGAGGAGGTGGCGAACGCGAGCCGCGAGGGCACATTGGTTTTGATCAGACCGGTCACCACGTCCACCGAGGGTCGCTGGGTGGCCAGCACCAGGTGGATACCGGCGGCCCGCGCCTTCTGGGTGATCCGCACGATCGCGTCCTCGACGTCGCGCGGCGCGGTCATCATCAGGTCGGCGAGCTCGTCGACGATGGCCAGGATGTACGGGTAAGGCCGGTAGACGCGTTCACTGCCCAGCGGCGCGGTGATCTTGCCCGATCGCACGTTCTTGTTGAAGTCGTCGATGTGGCGGACCTTGTTGGCCTGCATGTCCTGGTAGCGCTGCTCCATCTCCTCGACCAACCAGGCCAGCGCGGCGGCGGCCTTCTTCGGCTGGGTGATGATGGGCGTGATCAGGTGCGGAATGCCCTCGTACGGCGTGAGCTCCACCATCTTCGGGTCGATCAGGATCATCCTGACCTCCTCGGGGGTGGCCCGGTGCAGCAGCGAGATCAGCATCGAGTTCACGAAACTCGACTTACCCGAACCGGTGGAACCGGCCACCAGCAGGTGCGGCATCTTGGCCAGGTTCGCCGAGACGAACTCGCCCTCGATGTTCTTGCCGAGGCCGATCACCAGTGGATGGTGGTCGTTGCGGGTGTGCGGCGACTTCAGGACGTCGGCCAGGCGCACCAATTCGCGGTCGGCATTGGGCACTTCGATGCCGACGGCCGATTTACCGGGGATGGGCGCGAGCAGGCGCACGTTCTCGGTGGCGACGGCGTAGGCGAGGTTGCGGGCCAGCGCGGTGATCTTCTCGACCTTCACGCCGGGACCGAGCTCCACCTCGTAGCGGGTGACGGTCGGGCCGCGCACGAAGCCGGTGACCGCGGCGTCGATCTTGAACTGCACCAGGACCTCGGTGATCGCCTCGATCATCGATTCGTTGGCCGCGGAACGCTTCTTGGGCGGGTCGCCGTCGAGCAGCAGGGTCAGCGGGGGCAGCGTGTAGTCGCCGTCGACGACCCGATCGGTGACGAACTCCGGTTCCGGTGGCGGCGGCGGGGTCTGGTCGACCGGCTTGACCACCGGCCGCTTGCGTGCCGGTTTCGGTGCCGGCGCGGGCGGTTCCTCGATCGGCTTGGCGTCGCGTAGCGGTGGTTCGCCCAGCGATTCGGTGACCGCGTCGGAGCCGCCGAACTCGTCGGGCGGGTAGTTGTCGTCGGGGTTGCGGCCACGGCGACGGGTCCGGTTGCGGTGCACCGGGAATCCGTCGGCGTCGTAGTTGGCCGGGTCGTAGGGGTCGCTGTCGTCGGCGTATTCGCCGAGGCCGAAGTAGTCGCGCAGTTTGGCCGGCACCTCGCGCACCGTGGTGCCGGTGAGCAGCAGCACGCCGAACATCATGGCCAGCAACAGGATCGGCAGCGCCAGCCACGGCGTGAGCCCCTGGCCGAGCGGACCGCCGATCGCGTACCCCAGCGCACCGGCCGCCGTGGCGCGGCCGTGCGCGTCGGCCGGGGAACCGGCCGCCAGATGCCACACGCCGAGGGCGGGCAGGACGACGAGCAGCCCACCGAGGACCAGTCGCGGCCGGATCTCCGGATGTGGTTCGGTGCGCATCAGCACCACCGCGAGCGCGACCAGCAGGATCGGCGCCAGCGCGGCCGCGGAACCGGCGATGGCCCGGACGACGTCTTCGAGGAAACGGCCGACCGGTCCACCCGCCGAGAGCCACATCGCGGCGGCGATGATCGCGCTCAACGCGATGAGCGCCAAGCCGATGCCGTCGCGCCGGTGCCCGTGGTCCAGTTCGCCTGCCCGGCTCAGCGTGCGGGTGGTGGCGCCGACGCCGCGCGCGAGCATGGTCCAGCCGCTCCCGATGCCGCGGCTGATCACCGCCAGCGGTGCGGTGTCGGAGGCGCGCTTGACCGGCCTGCGTACGGGTGTGCTGCGCCCACGCGGAGCCGCCGTCGCTCGCGGGGTCGCCGAACGAGACCGCGCCGCCGGCGTCCGCCCCCTGGTCGATCCCGCCCGCGCACGAGAGGTCGTGGTGCTGCGGGACTTACCTGCCATGACCATCAGGCTAGCCGCTCGAACACCTCCGAGACCATCCGCAACACTGGTCCCACCGTGCTCGCCGAGGAGATCCAGGGTGGATGCGCAGGTCGCAGCGCCCCGGTCAGCGCGGGGAAATCTCGCCGGGAACCGCGTTTCGCGGGCCCGAACTTACGGAATCCTTGTCGATCACCACTGATTCGGGCGCCAACGGGCTCGCACGGCTGGCGCGGCCGACATAACCCTCGGTACGTTGACAGCGCTCTATCGGGTCGTCGACCCGTGTTCATGAAGGGGACGCTACAAGTGAAGAGAATGCTCACCAGCGCGGTCGTGCTGGGCGCCACCGCCACCGCGCTGTTCGCGGGGCACATCGCACCGGCCACGGCGCAGTCGGGCAATTACGGCGCCATCGCGGTGTCGGTCAAACCGGGGGTTTACGGATACGCCACCGACTACGGCAGCTACGCCGACGCCGAGGCCGGTGCCATGGCTGCCTGCCGACGTGGCGGCGGCGGTGGGGGGTGCGACGTGAAGGTGTCCTACCGCAACGGGTGTGGAGCCATCGCGATCTCGCGCGGGTGGTGGAGCTACGGCTCCGCGTCGACGATCGGCGGCGCGAAACGCGAAGCGCTGAACAACAATCCGGGCAACGCCTATATCAAGCACTGGAACTGCACCAGCGGCTACCAGCTCTAGCCCGACCGTTTCGACCATGATCATGGGAGTTGTAGTGAACAACCGTCCAGTGAAAACCGCTGCCGTGCTCGTCGCGATCGTCGCGGCGCTCGGCCTCAGCGCGTGCAGTTCCGACGCCGATTCGACCAGCAAGGGCGCGGGAACCACCACCAGCGCGGGCGGCGCCTTCGAAACGGGCGACGCCAAGTCGGGCAAGGAAGAGGGCGGCGAGCCCGCGGCCACCACGGTGCCCAACCTGCCCAAGCCGACCGCCGCCGAGCTGAACGCCCGGTTGAACAAGGCCCTCGCGGGGCAGCTCACCGGTGACGAGAAGAAGACCTATATCGAGGACGCCGACCAGGATCCGATGCTGGTCGACAAGTTCGTCGAGGCGGCGAAACAGAACAACGTCAAGGTCGCCATCACCACCGTCGGTGACCCCGCCGACGGCAAGCTCAAGGCCAACGCCGACGTCACCATCGACGGTGCCCCGGTCAAGGACGCCTTCGTCGACTTCGTCGCCGAGGACGATTCCTGGAAGGTGTCGCACGTGTTCGCGTGCAACATCGTGAAGTCGGCGCAGCTCGACTCCGCGGCCTGCCAGGCCTGAGGTCTGGACCGGACACCGGTCCGACATCGAGAAAACCGCTGGGCGACAATGTCACCCAGCGGTTTTTCGTCGAACTGTCGATCAGACGGCGACGACCGTCGGCACGATCATCGGGCGGCGACGGTAGACGTCGGCGACCCAGCGGCCGACCACCCGGCGCACGCCCTGGGCGATGCGGTGGGTGTCGGTGATGCCTTCACCGGCCAGGCGCAGCAGTTCCGCTTCGACCAGTTCGTTCGCGCCGTCGAGCGCGGTTCGGTCGTCGGAGAAGCCGCGCCCGTTGAGCTCGGGGGTGCTCACCGCCTTGCCGGTGGTCGAGTCGATGACGATCGTGATCGAGATGAAACCACCCTCGCCGAGGACCAGGCGGTCCGACAGGGTCGACTCGCCGACGTCACCGACGGACAGGCCGTCGACGTAGACGTGCCCGACCGGCACCCGGCCGACGATGGAGGCGATGCCGTCGACCAGGTCGACCACCACACCGTCCTCGGCCAGCATGACCCGCTCCTCGGGCACGCCGGTCGCCACGGCCAGCGCGGCGTTGGCGCGCAGGTGCCGCCATTCGCCGTGCACGGGCATGGCATTGGTCGGGCGCACCGCGTTGTACAGGTACAGCAGCTCACCGGCGGAGGCGTGCCCGGAGACGTGCACCTTCGCGTTCTGCTGGGTGATCACGGTCGCGCCGAGCCGGGCCAGGCCGTTGACCACGGTGAACACCGAGTTCTCGTTGCCGGGGATCAGCGAGGACGCCAGCACCACCAGGTCGTCGGCGCGGATGTTGATCTGCCGGTGCTCGCCGCGCGCCATCCGTGACAGCGCCGACAGCGGCTCGCCCTGGGAACCGGTGGAGATCAGCACCAGACGGTTGCCGGGCAGGTTCGCGGCCTGGTCGAGGGTGACCACGACGTTGTCGGGCACCGTGAGGTAGCCGAGGTCCTGCGCGATCTCCATGTTGCGGACCATCGAACGACCGACGAAGCAGACCTTGCGGTTGTACTTCTGCGCGACGTCGACGACCTGCTGGATGCGGTGCACGTGGCTGGCGAACGACGCCACGATCACGCGGTTGGTGGCCTTGCCGATCACATTGTCGAGCACGCCGCCGATCTCGCGCTCGGGGGTGACGAAGCCGGGAACCTCGGCGTTGGTGGAGTCGACCAGGAACAGGTCGACGCCTTCGTCGCCGAGGCGGGAGAAACCGGCCAGGTCGGTGAGGCGACCGTCCAGGGGCAGCTGGTCGAGCTTGATGTCGCCGGTGTGCAGGACGACGCCCGCACCGGTGCGGATGGCCACGGCCAGCGCGTCGGGAATCGAGTGGTTGACCGCGAAGTACTCGAGCTCGAACGGGCCGTGCACCGTGGTCTCGCCCTCGGCGACCTCGCGCAGCTTGGGCTGCAACCGGTGCTCGCGAGCCTTGGCCGCGACCAGCGCGAGGGTGAACTTGGCACCGATCACCGGGATGTCCTGGCGCAGGCGTAGCAGGAACGGCACGGCACCGATGTGGTCTTCGTGGCCGTGGGTGAGCACGATGGCCTCGACGTCGGCCATCCGGTGCTCGATGGGCCCGAAGTCCGGCAGGATCAGGTCGACGCCGGGCTGCTGGTCCTCGGGGAACAGCACACCGCAGTCGACGATCAGCAGCTTGCCGCCGTATTCGAATACGGTCATGTTGCGGCCGATTTCGCCGATGCCGCCCAGTGCGAACAGGCGAAGGCCGTTCTTCACCAGCTTCGGCGGCGGGCCCAGCTTGTCGTGGGCGGCCTTCTCGCGCGGCTCGGCGACCGGCGCCGACCCGCGACCGCGTCCACCGCCCTGCCTGCCACGGCCACCGCCGCGGGACTGCTCGGCGGCGGGCTTGCTCTTGGCCTCGGCCTGCTTGCCCTTGGCTTCGGTGGCCGGCTTGGTCCTCGCGCGTCGCGGCGCGGTCTTCTTCGCGGTCACCCGTTCCTCGGCGACGCCGAGCAGGTCGGTGCCCACTTCGGCGTTACCGGCCAGGTTCGCCTCCGCGGTGACCTCGGCGATCGGTTCGGCGATCGCCGGTTCGGTGGCCACGGGGGCTTCCTCGGGCGCCACCACCTTCTTCACCGCGGCCTGCACGGTCTCCACCGGTGTCGGCTCCGGGGCGCCGGCGGCACGCGATGCCGAACGGCGGCGGGGCTTACGGCCTACGGGTTCGGTCATGCCGACACCCCCGCGGCCTGCAGGTCCAGCGCCAGCTCCTCGAGCTGTGCCTGCGTCGGCATCAGCTGGGGCAACCGGGGCTCACCTACGTCGATGCCGAGCAATCGGAGTCCTCCCTTACACATCGCCACACCTCCCAGGCGGGTCATGGCCGCGTACAGCGGCAGTAGTGTCGCGTTGATCTCTCGCGCCCTGGCCACGTCACCGGTGGTGTAGGCCTGGTGGATCTCGCGCAGTCGCTCCGGCACGAGGTGCCCGATGACGCTGATGAATCCGACCGCACCGACCGAGAGCCAGGGCAGATTCAGTCCGTCGTCACCGGAGTAGAAATCCAGATCGGTGGTCGCGATGAGATCGGCTCCGGAGACGAGATCGCCCTTGGCATCCTTCACCGCGACGATGTTGGGATGCTCGGCAAGGCGCCGGATCGTGTCGATGGCGATAGGCACCACCGACCTCGGTGGAATGTCGTAGAGCGTGATCGGCAGCGCGGTGGCGTCGGCGACCGCGGTGAAATGCGCGATCAGGCCCTCCTGTGTGGGCCGCGAGTAATACGGGGTCACCACGAGCAGACCGTGTGCGCCCGCGTTCTCCGCGGCACGCGCCAATTCGATCGAGTGCGCGGTGTCGTAGGTACCCGCGCCCGCGACCACGGTGGCCCGGTCGCCGACGCCGTCGACGACCGCCCGCAGCAGATCGTGCTTCTCGGTTTCGGTCGTGGTCGGCGATTCGCCGGTGGTACCCGAGATGATCAGCAGGTCGACTCCACGGTCGACCAGGTGTGCCGCCAGTGCGACACCGGCATCGACGTCGAGCTTGCCCGCAGCGCTGAAGGGGGTCACCATCGCGACACCTACCGTGCCGGACGCGCGCAGCTCCGTTGGCGTCGATTCACCGTTCGTCATGGTCAGAAAGGCTACCCGGTCGCCGGATGCGCCTCGACACCCTAGCGCCCGAAGCGGCTGCCGGTGGGTGTTTTTCACCTTGCGTGATGTCACATATGACGTCACAATGATGTCATGGATCTGAATGCTCATACCGCGCGCTTGCGCGAGGAATTGATCGCCGCCGCCGCGCTCGGCGACGAGAAAACGCAGGCCACCGCCGCCGCACTCGCCGCCGCGGTGGAGAGTTCTAGCCGCCTGGTGCTGCTGTCGGCGCTGTCGGAACTGGCCGCCGAGATCAGTACCGAACTCGGTGACCGCACCGTGCACGTCCGGCTGGAAGGCACCGACGCGAAAGCCGACGTGCGCAAAAACACGCCGCCGGGCGCGGAGGAACCCCCGACTTTCGAGGAAATGACCGGCGACATCAGCCGGGTGACCCTGCGATTGGTCGAACAGCTCAAGTCCCGCGCGGAGGAAGCGGCCCAGCAGAACGGGCAGTCACTCAATTCCTGGCTCTCGGGTGCCGTCAGTGGCGCGCTGAAGGATCAGATGCGCGGGTACGGCGGCAAGGGCTGGTAGGCACCGCCTGCCATCACAGCAGGGGGGCCAGGTCGCCGCGTTCGCCGATCACGATGTCGTCGAGTTCGAGCCAGTCGGCCAT
Organism: Nocardia sp. NPDC060249; assembly: GCF_042728755.1. Taxonomy (NCBI): domain Bacteria; kingdom Bacillati; phylum Actinomycetota; class Actinomycetes; order Mycobacteriales; family Nocardiaceae; genus Nocardia; species Nocardia sp. NPDC060249. The sequence goes on along the minus strand of NZ_JBHXAQ010000001.1, from coordinate 738,637 downwards.
TTCCCGCAGCGCCTCGCGCAATGCCCGGGCGGTTTCGACAGTCGCGTAGCCGGGTTCGGCGAACGCGCCGGGGGCGAGCAGCCGGCCGGTGGCGCGTTCGGCGCGCAGATCCACCCGGCCGACGAGCTTGCCGTCGACGAGCAGCGGGAAGACGTAGTACCCGTGCACCCGTTTGGGTTCGGGGGTGTAGATCTCGATGCGGTAGTGGAAGTCGAACACCCGCTGGGTGCGCGGGCGGAAGAAGATCAGCGGGTCGAACGGGCACAGCAGCGCGGTTCCGGTGATCCGGCGCGGGGTGGCGGCCTCCGGATGGAGATACGCGGGCGCGTCCCAGCCGTCGACGTCGACCGGCAGCAGCTCGCCCGCGTCGACCAGGTCGGCGATCGCCGGGGCGCTCTGGCGCCGGGCCAGGCGGTAGTAGTCGCGCAGGTCGGCCTCGGTGCCGATACCGAGGGCCCGGCTGGACCGGCGGATCAGCTCGCGCACCGCATCGTCCTCGCCGATCTCCCGGTCGCACATATCGGCCGGGACGACTCGTTCGGTGAGGTCGTAGTGCCGGGTGAAGCCGACCCGACGGGCGGTGGACAGCTCACCGGCGGCGAAGAGCTGCTCGCAGATCATCTTCGTGTCGCTCAGGTTCCACCAGGTCCCCTTCGGCCGCGGCTTGTCCAGTTCCAGATGACGTTCGATCTCGCCCGCGCTCGCCGCCCCCACCTCGGTGACGACATCGAGAATGTCCTTGCCCAGCGTGGGATTTCGTTCGACGACCTTGCGCATCCCCGACCAGCGCCCGTGCCGATATTCCCGCATCCGCCAGCGCATCAGCGGCCAGTCGGCGACCGGGATCAGCGCCGCCTCGTGCGCCCAGTACTCCACCAGCCCCCGCCGCGCCTTCGCGCTGTCGCTCCAGGCGGCGCCGTCGAGCAGGCTGCGGTCGTAGGGGCCGATCCGGCTGAACACCGGCGCGTAGTGCGCGCGGACCACCGCCGACACCGAATCTATTTGCAGCAGACGGGTTCTGGCGACCACATCGAGCACGGCCCGACGCTTGGGGTTGGTCGGCCTTCGCTTGCCGAAGCCCTGCGCGGCCAGCGCCGTTCGACGGGCCTGCGCCGCATTCATCCGCTGCATTTCCTCAGCCTGACACAGGGGTCCGACAAGTTGCGGCGCTCAGGTGGAGACCCGGACCTCGCCCGCGGTGTCGATCTCGGTCCGCCGATCCCCGCCCGGCGCGGCGGCCAGCACGGTCGCCACCCAGCGCCTGCCGACCGGCAGCACCCGCACGGTCACCGAGCCCGCCGCGGCCGTGTCGAGTTCGCCGACCGCGGCCTCGATCACGTGGTGGCGCACCCATTCCGGTACTCCGAGGAAACCGCCGTCATCGAGCAGGGTCACCTCGACACCGCGCGATCGCGCGCCCCTGGCGGCGGCGCTGAGCCGGTCGGTGACCAGCTGCGGCGCCCGAAGTCCGTCGCGCAGTTCGGCTTCGAGCAGCCTGCACTGTTCGCGTTCGGTGTCGGTGAGCTCGATCCCGGCGGCGATGCGGGCGAGCAGGGGCCCGGCCACCCGGTCGAGCGCTCCCAGCTGACGGTCACGCTCGGCGTTGGCCGCGGCCAGCGCGGCCTCGGTCGCCGCGCGCCGATTGGCCTCGCTGCGCAGTTCCCGCAGTGACCGCTGGGTGGGTCGCACGATCGACATGAACACCGTCACGGCGCCGACGGTCGCGACCGGTGTCAGCGCGCGGACCACGGTTTCGGGGTGCCAGCTGGTGAACGCCCCCATCGTCACCAGCACCGTCGCGGCGGCCGCCACGCCGAGCCAGGCCGACATGATCCGCCCGCGCAGCACCAGCATCGCCAGCAGATACGACGTGGGATAGGCGGTCCACAGCTGGTGGGCGAACCCCGACGAGTTCTCGAGCCACGGCACGGTGATCGCCATCGCCGCAGGTCCCGCGCATGCCACGAAGATCGTGGCCGGCCACGGCAGCGGGTCCACCGGGAACACCAGCACCACCAGCGCGGCCACGGCCATCAGCACCAGCGCGGCGGCCGCGGCCACAGGCGGCGCGATGTCGAAATTCACCCGCAGATACATCACGATGGTGGCTTCGAAGATCACCACGAACAGCCACGCGGTGCCGTCGCTGAGGCCGAACAGATCGCGCATCGCGAACGGCAGATCACGATCGACCATCAGCTACCCCACACCAGAGTCACCACGGTTCCCGCACCCGGCGCCGATTCCACGAACGCCGCGCCACCGGCGAGCGCGCGCATCCGGCCCAGAATGCTGCCCGCGATCCCCATCCGATCGGCCGACACCCGCGCCGGATCGAACCCGGCGCCGTCATCGGACAGCACCACCCGGATCCCACCGGTGGCGATGGTCACCGACACACCGCGCCGCACCGTCCGACCGGCGACGTCGGCGTGGCGCACACTGTTGCGCACCGCCTCCGAGAGCGCGGCCCCGAGCACCTGCGCGGCCTCGATCGGCAGGCACAGATCGGCCGCGCGCCGCGAGGACACCTGCACCGGGATCTCGGATGCCACCTCGCGCACGGCCTCGCGCAGGAACTCGATCGTCGCGGCGGCGTCGAGGTGGTCGATCTCGGGCGCGGTCCGCGACCGCTCGAGCTGTTCGAGGGTGCGCGCGGCCTGGTTGCGCAGCACCGACGAGGACTGCTGCGCGCGCGAGGCCTCCAACAACGTCGAGAGCACCGCGTCGTGGATGAGCGCCGCGAAACGCGCCCCCTCACGTTCCCTGGCCGAGGTCGCCGCGACCGCCGCCGCCCGGCTGCGCTGGCGGACCGCTTCCCGGTCGACCCGTTCGGCCGCGGCACGCGCGTACACCACGCACCACAGGAACAGCGCGGCCACGCCGAGCGCCCTGGTGATGTCGCCGAACAACGCCCACATCGAACTGTCCGGCACCACAAGGGCATTCGACACACTGCCGGCCACCGCGAGCAGGGCGCCGAACGCGGCCGCGCCACGCCGCGGCCACGCGAGACCCGCGGCCATCACACCGACCGCGAGCCCGCGATAGGGCCACGAAGCGAACGAACCGATGTACACCACCGAATACACCAGCGGCGTCGCCACGGTCGCCGCGAGATAACACGCCGCGGCCGCGGCCGCGGTGCGCCGAATCGCGGCGGCGGGGCCGCGCACCGACACGATCGCCAGTACACCGAACACCAGATACGCGGAGACGAGATGCAGTTCCGGCCACACCGACTGGTTGACCGGCTGCACCAGCACGGCGGGCAGTTCCAGCACCATCACGATCGCGGCGCCGGTCCCGATCACCAGCCCGAGCCTGCGCAGGATCTGTTCGGTCGCCGCGCGCGAGAATTCGACGTCGCCGACCGGTGCGGACGCCGTCGCGACCGCGAGATCGGTCACGTGCGCTGCTGCCTCTCCGGCACGGGCAGCCATCCGTCCTCGACGGCCCGCTTGTAGAGATCGGTCTTGGTGGGCGCGGGCCTGCCCGCGTCGGCGTACTTCTGCCGGATGCGGCCGAGGTAGTCGTTGACGGTCTGTTCCGACAGACCGGTCAGCCGGGCCACCCGCGAGGCCTTCTCCCCCGAGGCGTAGAGCATCAGCACTTCCTCCTGACGCGGGCTGAGCCCGACGTCGGAGAGCTTCGGATCACCGTCGATGGCGGCGGCCCAGTCGGTGGTCACCACCTGCTCCCCCGAGGCGGCCCGGCGCACCGCCTCGACCACGGTCGCCACGCTCTCGGACTTGCGCAGCACCCCGAGCACACCCGCTTTGGCGGCGGAACGGACCAGGAAGGCGTTGTCGGCGCCGGTGAACACCAGCACCTCGATGTCGCGTTCGCGCAGCGCGGTGACGTTGTCCTCGGGCGTCGAGCCGTCGGGCAGCCGCAGATCGAGGACGACGAGATCGAGATCGGTGGTCTCGGCCAGCAACCCGGCGACGGACTCCGCCACCGCCACCAGTTCCAGATCGGGTTCGGGCCCGAGCATGGCCGCCAGCCCGATCGCCACGGACTCGTGGTCCTCCACCAGACCGACCCGCCGCACCGTGCGCGTCCGCGCCAACTCGCTCACCCGACCACTCCCCATCTGAAGAACACCCACCGCGGCCAGCCCGCAACACGTCGGTCGAGTTCTACCGCATCCCGAGCCCGCGTGTCAGCCCACCAAAATTCGGGGCGGGCCCGGCTGTCACGATCGGCTATTCCATCAGACCTGCGGCGATGGTCGCGCCGAGTTCCCAGCATTTCTCCAGATCGGCCTTGCTCGGCGGTCCCGAGACCACGACCGCCGCGGCGGCGCGCTGCCAGCCCAACCCGGTGGTGATCCGCTCCACGCTGCTCTCAGCGCCTTCGGTGCCTTCGTTGCCGTGCAGGTAGAGGCCGTAGGGGCGCCCGCCGGTCGAGTCGAGGCACGGGTAGTAGATGGTGTCGAAGGCGTGTTTGAGGGCGCCGCTCATGTACCCGAGATTGGCCGGGGTGCCGAGCAGGTAGCCGTCGGCGTCGAGCACGTCGACGGCGGTCACCGCCAGCGCGGCCCGGCGCACCACCTCGACCCCCTCGATCTCCGGGTCGCTCGCCCCGGCGAGGACCGCTTCGAACATCGCCTGGGTGTGCGGCGAGGGGGTGTGATGGATGATCAGCAACCGGGCCATGGGCTCGCTACTCTCCTGGTTCGCGTTCCAGTTTTTCCAGTGCCACCGCGCGACGCATGGTGTCGCGGGCGCGACCCCGGTCGCCGGCGTAGTCGTAGGCGCGGGCCAACCGGTAGGACGAGCGCCAGTTGTCCGGGTCGGCTTCCCATTCGGTCTTGATCTGCGCGAACAGGGCGTCGGCCGCGTCGCGTTCGATCCGGCCCGAGGGCCGGCGCGGCAGCTGCGAGGTGTCGACCTCGAGGCCCTCCTCGTGGATCCGCCGGGCCAGCCGTTGATGCGCGAACGCCGCGCTCAAGGTCGCCCACAGAATCCAGATACCGACGACGGGCAGCAGCAGCATGCCGATGCCGATCGCGATACCCGCGAACTCGCCGTCGGCGACGTAGGCGATGGCCAACCCGCCCAGCCGCACGAAGTAGAACAGCAGCGCGATGACCAGAAACACCACGACCGCAACGGTTTTCAGGACCTGCCGATCAGGTCGCTGCGCGTCGGCGTCGCTCACAGATCCAGGAACGGGTCGAGCCCGACGGTCAGACCCGGCCGTCCGGCGATCTCGCGCACCCCGAGCAGCACGCCCGGTGCGAACGAGGACCGGTCGATGGAGTCGTGACGGATGGTCAGCGTCTCGCCCTGGGTGCCGAACAGCACCTCCTGGTGGGCGACGAGCCCGGCCAGGCGCACCGAATGCACCCGCACACCGTCGACGTCGGCGCCGCGGGCACCCTCGAGTTCGGTGGTGGTGGCGTCGGGGCTGATCCCCACCCCGGCCTCGGCGCGGGCCGCGGCGATCACCGCGGCGGTGCGGTACGCGGTGCCCGAGGGGGCGTCGGCCTTGTTCGGGTGGTGCAGCTCGATGACCTCGACCGAGTCGAAGAACCGGGCCGCCTGCTCGGCGAATCGCATCGACAGCACGGCGCCGATGGCGAAGTTCGGCGCGATCAGCACGCCCACCTCGGGCCGCTGCGCCAGCTGCCCGCGCACCTCGGCGAGGCGGGCCTCGTCGAAGCCGGTGGTGCCGACGACGACGTGGATGCCGTTCTCGATCAGGAACTTCAGGTTGCCCATCACCACATCGGGGTGGGTGAAATCGACGACCACCTGGGTACCCGTCTCGGTGAACGTCTCGAGCGCGTCACCCTTGTCGACCTGCGCCACCAGCTCCAGATCGGGCGCCGCCTCCACCGCCGCGCAGATCGCCTGCCCGACCTTGCCGCGTGCTCCGAGCACTCCGACCCGAATGGTCACCGCATCTCCTCGTCCTCGACTCAGCTTGCTCGGGGAAGCCTATCGAGCAGCCTGCGGGGCCGCGGCGCCGACCTCACACCGCCGGGCCCGCCGCGGCGTCAGTCGAAGACGATCACCTGTCGTAGCGCCGCGCCCGCCGCGAGGTCGTCCATCGCCTGGTTCACCTGGTCGAGCCCGATGCGGGCCGAGACGAGCCGTTCCAGCGGCAGCTTGCCCTCGCGCCACCGCCGCACGTATTCGGGGATGTCACGGTCGGGGACCGCGGAGCCGAGGTAGCTGCCGATGATGGTGCGACCCTGCGCGACCAACGCCAGTGGCGAGATCGTGGCGGTGGCGGTCGGTGCGGGCAGGCCGACCGTCACGGTGACGCCACCGGGTGCTGTTGCGGCGACCGCGGTTTCGAACGCGCGGACATTGCCCGCCGCTTCGATCACCACGTCGGCCTGCACGCCCTGCTCGGCGACCTCACCCGGCGTGCAGGACACGGTCGCACCGAATTCGCGGGCGAGCGCCAGCTTTTCGGGAACCGTGTCGACGGCGATCACCTCACCGAGGCCGAGCGAGACCGCGACGAGCACGGCCGCCATCCCGACACCACCGAGCCCGACCACCATGATCCGGTCTCCCGCACCGGGTTTCGCGGCGTTGAGCAGGGCGCCGCCGCCGGTGAGCACCGCGCAGCCGAGCACCGCCGCCACCTCGGGCGGTACGTCGTCGTCGACCGGGACGACCGAGCGCCGGTCCACCACCGCGTGTGTGGCGAAGCCGGAGACGCCGAGATGGTGCTGCACCACCTCGCCGTCGCGGGTGAGCCGTCGGCCGCCGCCGAGCAGTTCGCCCGCGTTGTTGGCCACACTGCCCGGCCCGCACGGCGTGCGCCCGTTGCTCGCACAGCCGGCGCAGTCGCCGCAGCGCGGCAGGAACGTCATCACGACCCGCTGCCCGGGCGCCACATCGGTGACATCGGCGCCCACCGATTCGACGATGCCCGCGGCTTCGTGGCCGAGCAGCATGGGCACCGGGCGTACCCGATTGCCGTCCACCACAGACAGATCCGAATGGCACAGGCCCGCGGCTTCGATGCGCACCAGCAATTCGCCGTGCCCCGGTTCGGCCAATTCCAGGTCACACACGGTGATGGGCTGCGAATCGGCGAACGGCGCCGGGTCGGCGATCCGTTCCAGAACGGCTCCACGAATCTTCATGCTCGCGACGCTACCGCGAGCACCCTTTACAGGGTCCGGGATCTGTCGCTAACCTCGATCTCGGTGATGGTGCTCCTGTCGGCCGCCTCGTACCGTGCCCAGGGTCGGCGCCATCACGAACAAGGAGAAATCCCCTGTCAGTGCAGTTCAATCACACCATTGTCGGATGTCACGATAATCGGGAGACCGCCGAGTTCTGGGCGGACATCCTCGGGTTGGACGTAGGAAAAGAGTGGGGGCCGTTCATTCCGATCGCCCTCGATCACGGTGCGGCCTTCGATTTCGCCAAGGTTCCGCCGTTCGTCTCCGAGATCCAGCCGCAGCACTACGCGTTCCTGGTCAGCGAGGCCGAGTTCGACGCGGCCTATGCCAAGATCCAGCGCTACAAGCTGGACCATTGGGCCGACCCCCAGCAACACGGGGTCAACGAGATCAATCACAACGACGGCGGTCGCGGGGTCTATTTCCTCGACCCCAACGGCCACTTCCTGGAACTGATCACCGTTCCCTACGGCGGTTGGCCCGAGTAGTCGTCCAGGCCGGTCCCCGCCGGGACCGGCCTGTCCGCGGCTACGCGAGTTTCGCGGCCGCGCGGGTCCCGCGCAGACCCAGCAGCGCGGCGCCGACACACGCCGCCGAGACGCCCACGATGAACCAGGGGAACACCGTCGTGAGTCCCCAGGTCGTCGCGGCCCAGCCCGCCGCCAGGGTCGGCAGGGCCATCGCCGAGTAGGCCAGCAGGTAGAAGGCCGACATGGTCTCGCCACGGCGATGCGGCGGAACGACCTCGGACAGGTGCCGCAGCGACCCACCGAAACCGAGACCGAAGGTGCCGCCGAGCACCAGACCGGCGAGGACCACAACGGCGGGCTCTTTCGTGGCCAGCGCCGGAATAGTGGCGAGTAGTGCCGCCGCCATGCCGAGGTCACCGATCATCGCGGCGCGACGGGCAGGCACCCGCGTGGCCAGCAACTGCGCCAACGCGCCCGCCAGCGCGGTGCTCGCGACGACGACACCACCGAACACGAGATTGTGCACGCCGGTTTCGGCCGCGGCCAGCGACGGATACAGCGACAGCAGCACGCCCAGCACCGACCAGGCGGCCATCACGCCGATCGCGGAGAACCAGAAGTCGGACCTGATCTCGTGCGGGACGGAGGGTTTCGCGATGGTGATGCGTGCCTTCACCCGAGTGGTGTGCGGTTCGCGAAGGGCGAGAATGCCGGCCCCCGCGGCCACACAGATGACGGTGATCACCACATACGGCGTGCGCAAGGGCGACGGCGCGTACTGCGCGAGCACCGCGGTGCCGAGCACAGCGATCGCGATGCCGACGTTGAACGCCACGCCACTGAGCTGCCCGGACCGAGCACCACGTTCGGGCCGCAGATCCAGCAGCGCCGCGGCGCCCGCGACGACGGTGGCGCCGACGGCCGCCCCGTGCAATGCCCTGGCCAGCAACAACATCGGCACCGAATCGGCGAGCAGGAAGACGGCCAGCCCGGCGATCATGGTGGCGAAGGCGCCGATCATCACCGGCTTGCGGCCGACCACATCGGAGATCCGGCCGGAGACCAGCACCGCGCCGAGCGCCGCGAAGGCATAGACCGCGAAGACCATGGTGGTGGTCAGCGGGGAAAGATGCCACTCGGTCTCATAGATCCCGTAGAGCGGAGCGGGCGCCCCGGAGACGCCGAGCGCCACGGCGCTCGCGGCCAGGACGAGCCCGTACGCCCAGCGCTGCCCGGCCTCGACCGGCGCCATCGTTGTCGCTGCCACAGCAGCCCCCATCAGCAGAGTTTGATCACCATCGAACGATGATCAGGCTACGCCGAGTATGATGACTATCAAACCCCCGAGTGAGGTAACTCATGACACAGGCTAACGATCTCACCCCGGCGCCGACGATACCTGTCGGCGCGCTCCCCGCTGTCCTCGGCGCCCTCCACGACCCCGTCCGGCTGGAGATGGTCCGTCGGCTGAGCAACGCGGCCGCCCCCATCCGCTGTGCGGCGCTCTACGACGCGATCAACAAATCCACCGCGACCCACCACTTCAAGATCCTGCGCGAAGCGGGCCTGATCGAGCGTCTCACCATCGACGGCCAGACCTTCCAGAACCTGCGTACCGACGCCGTCGAGCACGCTCTTCCCGGCCTGCTCCGCTCGATCGTCGACGCCGCCAACCGCGCGGATGCGCACGTTCCCGGCGCAGACCGCGACGAGCAGTCCGTCAACTGATCGCCGGCCCGGTCCGGACCAGGCGCTGCGCCCCGCGTATTTCTATCGTTGCGCGGCTGTCGGCACCGCGCCGCTCGGCAGGGACCGCGTCGGCGTCGGCACCAGCCGAGACGGCAGGGTTGGAAGCGGACGAAACGTAGTCGTTGACGTCGATGTAGCGGGTTCGTCGAGCAGGTCCCGCCCGTGTGTTTCCCCGCGGACGATCTCGCCGCCACCCCACCACAGCGCGCCACCCGAGCCGCCCATCATGGCCAGCACGACCAGCACGATCACCAGGGTCTGCCACGACCGGCGATAGTTGCCCCGGTCGCGCCAGCCGGCGATCGCCGCCTCGACCAGCAGCGTGAGAAAGACGATGCCGACGATCGCGACCAGCGCGCCGAACACCGCGGGCTGACGAGCCCAGCCACGCAGGAACGCCACCACGATCACCACCGGCACCACGAACAAGCCGAGCACGATGATCTGAAATCCCGCGAAATCCTCCCCGTCGTCGGGGTCGGGGTCATCGCGCCCCGGCCGCATCCACGCCGTGAACAGCAGCAGATGCCCGAGGGCCGCACCGAGCACCCCCAGCACCAGCACCAGGCCTCCGAGCCGAACCAGCGCGACGAATTCCGACCGCATCGCGGCCGCCGCCAGGTCCACCAGCACCGCGGACACCGCCACCGCGGCCAGCGCGATCACCGCCCGCGGTCGCGTCGCCCTGGCTCGCAGGTATCCGGGCGGTAGTTGCTTGCGCAGCTTGCGAAACACGCCGAACCAGGCGAGCGGCACCGCGAAGAACATCATCGGCGACAGCACCCGCAACGCGATCGTGGGCAACCACATCGCCAGTGCCGCATAGCATCCCGCGAATGCCCAGACCCAGGCGGCCAGGCGCAGCAACGCCCGCCAGTGCACTTCGGCGAGCAGCCGCCGTGCCTGGCGATCGGTCGGCGCGTTCGCGAGCAGACCGCGCAGTGTCGCGATCGCGGCTGCGCGCCCGCCGTCGACACCGCCGACCGCGAATTCGGCGCGTGCGTGCAGGCCGAGCAGGCCGGCGTGGGTCGGGTCGATGGCCAATCCGGCGGCGACATGGCGCTCGGCGGCGCCGCTGTCGGACAGCCGCTGGTAGGTCTGTGCTGCCGAGAAGTGCACGTGAACGTCGTTGGGCGCCAGCGCCGTCGCGTGTGCGAGTGCCGCGCGCGCCTGCTCCGGGTCTCGCCGTGGACCGCTGCTGTGCAGCCAGGCCAGCAGCAGCGCCGTCGCCGCGTCGTGCGGGCGCAGCCGAGCGGCGGTGTGGCCGTGTTCGCGGGCCGGATCCCACTGGTCGAGCATCGCGTACGCCAGCGCGACCGTGTGGTGCGCCCCGGACGACTCAGGATTCGCGCGCAGGGCCTGTCCCGCCAAGCGCAGGGTGTCGTCGTATTCGTCGAGTTCGTAGGCGATGTCCGCGAGCGCGACGAGCAGGTACGGATCCTCGGGCGCGTCGAGCAACGCCGTCCCGAGAATCCGCCGGGCTTCCTCGATCCGCCCGATCTCCTGCGCCACGCGAGCTCGCTGTAGAGCTACCTGTACCGGCACGACCGCCCCTCCCCCTGTTGCCATCCGAGTGCACAGTACCGGCCGGAGCCCAGCTCAGACTGCCCCGCGGGCGACCAGGAGCCTTTCACTCGGGGTGGCGCGCCGCCGCTCACCCATTGGCGTCGGCACCACTGTTCACGCGCACACCCCGATTACCCGCGGTGCCGAATTGCTCAGCGTTCGACGAGCTTTCGCACCGAGGCCGGCAGATCGCGGGTGCGCTGGTACGGGCCCGATACCGCCGCACCGTAGGGGCGGGCGAGCAACGTGCGGGCGATCTCGCTGACCTCGTCGGTGGTGACGGCGTCGATACGAGCCAGGGTCGCCGAGACGCTGCGGTGGTTGCCGTAGCTGAGTTCGCTGCGGCCGATGCGATTCATTCGGGAGGCGGAGTCCTCGAGGCCCAAGACCAGTCCGCCGCGCAAAGATCCCTTGGCCCTGGCGCATTCGGCGTCGGTGACACCGTGGGCGGCGACCTCGTCGAGCACGCCGCGGGCCAAGGTGGTGACCTGGCCGAGATTTTCGGGCTGGCAGCCGAGCGAGACCGAGAACGCGCCGGTGTCGGCGAAGGTGTCGACGCTCGAGTACACCGAGTACGCGAGGCCGCGTTCTTCCCGGATGCGTTGGAACAGGCGCGAACTCAGGCCACCACCGACGATGGTGTTGAGGATCGACAGCGGCCAGCGCTGTTGGCCTTCGTGCCTGCCGAACGCCCGCACACCGAAGGCGAGGTGGGTCTGTTCACTGTCGCGGTTGATCCGGATCAGGCCGGGTGTGCCCTGCGCGCGGAACTTCCCTTCGCGGCGCGGCGCGGGCTCGGCGGCGGGGTCCAGGTGCGGCCCGAACGCGCGGTGCACCAGTTCCACGACGCGCTCGTGCTCGATGTTGCCGGCCACCGCGACGACCATGCGCTCGGGCCGGTAGCGGCGCTGATGGAAGCCGCGCAGCTGGGCGGCCTGCATGTTCTCGATGGATTCGACGCTGCCGATCACCGGGCGCCCGATGGGGTGCTCGCCGAACATGGCGGTGAGGAAGGAGTCGGCGACCAGGTCTTCGGGGTCGTCGTCGCGCATCGCGATCTCTTCCAGGACCACCTGACGCTCGACGTCGACGTCGATCGCGCGGCACAGCCCGTGGAGCACCACATCGGAGACGAGGTCGACGGCGAGCGGCAGGTCCTCGTCGATGACGTGGGCGTAGTAGCAGGTCTGTTCCTTGGCGGTGAACGCGTTGAGTTCGCCGCCGACCGCGTCCATGGATTGCGCGATGTCGAGGGCGGTGCGCGTCGGCGTCGCCTTGAACAGCAGGTGTTCGAGGAAGTGCGCGGCGCCGGCCACGGTGGGGCCCTCGTCGCGCGACCCGACGCCCACCCACACCCCGATGGAGGCGGAGCGCACGCCGGGCACGTGTTCGGTGACCACGCGAAGGCCACCGGGGAGGACGGTGCGGCGCACTCCACCGGTGGAGACATCGTCAGCGGATTCGGTATTCGACTCGGTCAACTTCGGCTTCGTCACCCGATCCCACCGGACGGCTGTGCTGGCATGGTTCCTCAACCTCTCGAACGGGAGCTGGCGACGTGTGCGTAATGCCTCATTGTGCAGGCAGCAGGCACGACGGCCGGCTCCGCGATTCTATGCGCCCATCGCCCCCGCCCGCGCATCGGCCCTCGTCGCCGGGTCCTCGCCGGCGAACCGGTGCGCAGCGGATCCGTTCCCGTCCAGGACGTCCGCGATCCGGGCCAGCGCCGCCTCGCCCGCCATCGCCCAGTGGGTGGCGGGGATGCCGTGCCGGTGGATCGTGCCGTCGACGGCGGTGGCCCAGCTCGCCGCGCCGCGCGATCCGCTGGGGTCGTCGACGGTGGCGGCGAAGTAGACGAGGTCGCCGTCGAAGCGACGTGGGCGGTAGTCGTCGACCATCCGCATCGAGGCCGTGGCGGCGTCGATGATGCGGGTGACGCGGTCACGATCGAGTGCCGCCAGTGGTCCGCCGATGCCCGCGGCCGCGGCGGCGAGACCGTCGGTGTCGAACGCGAGATCGTCACCGGCGAGCCCGCCGAGCAGGTCGCCGACGGTGGGCATCGTGGTCTGTTCCGGCCCGTCGCCGAGCCAGCTGTCCATCATGGCCAGCCGCGCCACCTGTTCGCCGTCGGCTTGCAGGCCGGTGGCGACGGCGTGGGCCAGCAGCCCGCCCAGCGACCAGCCGAGCAGGTGGTACGGCCCTTGCGGCTGCACTTCGCGGATGGCGGCGATGTAGCGGCGCGCCCAGTCGTCGATGGTGGCGGGCAGCGGTTCGTCGGCGGTGAGGGCAGGCGACTGCAACCCGTAGATCGGGCGCTGCGGGTCGAGGTGGCGGGTCAGTCCGGCGAACGACCAGGACACACCGCCGACGGGGTGGATGCAGAACAGTGGCGCGCCGGTGCCACCCGCGCGCAGCGGGAGCAGGACCGCGAACGCGTCATCGCCGGCATCGTCCTCGGCGCGTAGCCGTTCCACGACGACCGCGGGCGTGGGGTCGGTGAAGAACCACGCCACCGGCACCGCGCTGCCCAGCGCTTCGCTCAGTCGAGACGACAGCTGGACCGCGGTGAGGGAGTTGCCGCCGAGGTCGAAGAAGTTGTCGTCCATGCCGATGCGGTCCAACCCGAGCACCCGGGCGAACGCGCTCGCCACGCGCTGCTCGGTCTCGGTGATCGGCGCCCGATAGGTCGCTTGGCGCAGTTCCGGACGGGGAAGTGCGCCGCGGTCGAGTTTGCCGGAGGTGTTGACCGGCAACGCATCCAGCTCAAGTACCACCGCGGGCACCAGGTACCCGGGAAGTTCCGCGGCCAGGGCGGCCCGCAGCATCGCCGCATCGAATACCGAACTACCCCGCGTCACAATGTCATCGGCTACTGCACCCATTCCGGCTCCGGGACCTGTGCCGACGGCGGGAGCACCACCGGACTCCTGGTTGCGCGCTGCCACCACGTAGGCGACGAGCCGATCGGCGCCGGCCCCGGACACCACGGCGGCCGCGGCCTGCGCGACCCCCGGCCGCCGTTGCAGCGCGGCTTCGACTTCACCGAGTTCGATGCGCTGGCCGTTGAGTTTCACCTGCAGGTCGGCGCGCCCGACGTATTCCAGTGCCGGAGTGCCGCTTCCCCGCAGGCGAACCAGGTCGCCGGTGCGATACATCCGCGCACCGGACACACCGAACGGGTCGGGGACGAACCGCTCAGCGGTCAGTTCGGCGGCTCCGATGTACCCGTGTGCGAGTTGCGCGCCACCGACGTACAGCTCACCGGTCACCCCCGGCGGCACCGGACGCAGCCTGGCATCGAGCACGTAGAGCCCCGTATTCCACACCGGCGCACCGATCGGCACCGTGACGACATCGTCCTCGGTCACCCGGTGCGCGCTGACCTGCACCGTGGTCTCGGTCGGCCCGTAGAGGTTCACCACCTGCGCACCGGTCAGTGCGCGCACCTGCTGTGCCAGCGCGGCGGGCAATGCCTCGCCACCCGCGAACACCCGCCGTAGCGTCCCCCGTGTGACACTGTCGCCCGCAGCGGCTGCCTCCCGCACGTGCGCCAGATAGGCCGCGAGCAGCGTCGGGGCGAACTGCGCTGTGTCGATGTGATGTTCGGTGATCAGCGCGGCCAGGTAGGCCGGGTCGCCGTGCCCACCGGGCCGGGCGATGACAGTGCGGGCGCCCACTCGCTGCGGCAGCAACAGCTCCCAGACCGAGGCGTCGAAGGTGATCGGCGTCTTGTGCAGCACGGCGTCACCGGCGGTGAACCCGAACTGCTGTGCCAGCCAATCGAGCTGGTGGACGATCGCGCGATGCGGAACACCGACGCCCTTGGGCAGACCGGTCGAGCCGGACGTGAAGATCACGTACGCGGTGTGCTCCGGGAGCAACGGCGACACCCGCTCGGCGCCGGCGATCGGCCCCAGCGGGAGGCCCGCGAGATCGACGGTGTCCAGCGTGATCACGTCGTGCCCGCGCAGCGGGAGGTCCGTGGCATCGCCGCTGGTGGTGAGCACGCAGACCGGCTGCGCGATCCGCAGGATGCGAGTGATCCGCTCGTCCGGATGATCAGGATCGATCGGCACGTAGGTGCCACCCGCCGCCAACACCGCGTACACGCCGACCAGCAACTCGGCTGAGCGCCGAACTCCCACTGCCACCGCGTGATCCGGCCCGACACCGTGTTCGATCAGATGGCGCGCGAGCCGGTTCACCCGAGCCGCGAATTCGGCGTAGGTGAGAACGATGTCACCGTCGATGAGCGCGACAGCGTCCGGTGTCGCCGCGGCCCGGCGATCGAACGCTGTCGGCAGAACGCCGATCGCGTCGGCGTGAGCGATGTCGCCCGACAGCGACCGCGCATCCGAGGTCGCCGCGACCGGCCACGCATTACCGGCCGGATGCGCGGTGTCGCACCAGTTCTCGAGCATCCGGCGGTCGCCGTCGGTGAGCAGGTCGATATCACCGACCGCTGCTTCCGGGTTCGCCGTGACCGCGTCGAGCACCCGCGCGTAGCCGTCGGCGATGCGGGCGGCCGTCTCGGCGTCGAACAGGTCGGTGGCGTAGGTCAAGCTCACCGCGCAACCACCGTCGGCGGTGCCGGCGAGGACGAGGTCCAGGTCGAACTTGGCGACGGCGGCGTCGGCGTCCAGTCCGGTCACGGTCAGATCGGGCAGGACCACCTCGACCGGGTTCGCGGCCAGGTTCTGGAAGGCCAGCATCACCTGGAACAGCGGGCTGTGCGCGGTCGAGCGGTTCGGGTCGAGCACATCGACCAGTCGTTCGAACGGCACCTCCGCGTTCTCGAACGCATCCAGGTCCACCCGCCTGGTCTCGCGCAGCAGCGCGCTGAACGAGGCGGCGGGGTCGACACCGGTCCGCAGCACCAGCGTGTTGACGAACATCCCGACGAGATCGTCGAGGGCCTGCTCCCCGCGACCCGCCACCGGGGTGCCGATCGCGATGTCGCCGGTGCCGCTGAGTCGCGCCAGCAACGCGGCCAGCGCGGCGTGGGCCACCATGAACTCGCTCACGTCGGCGCGGCGCGCCAACTGCGCCACCCGTTGCCACACCGGCTGCGGCACCACCGTGTCGACACTCGCGCCACGATGCGACGCGACAGCAGGCCGCGGCCGGTCGGCGGGCAGTTCGAGCAGGCCGGGCAGTCCGGCCAATTCGGTGCGCCAGAATCGCAGTTGCCGGGCGGCGACCGACTCGGCGTCCTCTTCGCTGCCCAGGACAGCACGCTGCCACAGCGTGTAGTCGGCGTACTGCACCGGCAGCGGCGCCCACTCGGGTTCGGATCCCGCGCGACGCGCGACGTAGGCGGCGGTGGTGTCACGCAGGAGTGGTCCGGCGGAGAACCCGTCGGCGCTGATGTGGTGGATCACCACGACCAACACGACTTCGTCTACCGCGCAACGCAAGACACGCACCCGCACAGGCGGTGCGACGGTGACATCGAATCCGCGCCCGATCTCGGCCGCGACGATAGCCGGTACCGCGACGGGATCCACGGTCTCCACCACCGGTGTGGGCACGAACTCCCACACCGCCTGGTGCCCGATCCCGTCGACGGCCGGGTAGGCCGTGCGCAGTACCTCGTGCCGGTCGAGCACATCGGTGACGGCGGCCGCCAGCGCGCCGGCATCGATATCGCCGGTAAGCCGCACCGCGATCGGGATGTTGTACGCGGCGGACTCGGGGTCGAGGCGGTTGAGCAGCCACATGCGCTGCTGGGCCGCCGACAGCGGAATCCGTGCCGGTCGTGCGCCGGATGTCAGCGCGATCCCCGCGCCACTGCCGGCCCGGGGCGCGAGCGCGGCGGCCAGGTCGGCCACGGTGGTCGCTTCGAACAGAGTCCGCACGGGCACCCGCGTCGACAATGCCGCACCGAGGCGGGCGGCGACCCGGGTCGCGACGAGGGAGTTGCCGCCGAGTTCGAAGAAGTCGTCGTCGAGCCCGACTCGCTCGCGCCCGAGCACATCACCGATCACCTCGGCGACCGCCCGCTGCGCCGCGCTGACCGGCGCCCGGAACGGGCGGGCCACGAATTCCGGTGCGGGCAGCGCCTTCCGGTCGAGCTTGCCGGAGGTGTTGAGCGGGAACGCGTCGAGCACCACGATCACCGACGGCACCATGTAGGACGGCAGCACCGCCCCCACACCCGATCGCAGGGTGGCCGGGTCCAGCGCGACGCCCGGCGCCGGTACGACGTAGCCGACGAGCTGGTCACCGGTCGCACTCGCCGAAACCACCGCCGCGGCCTGACCGACCCCGGCCAGGCCGCCGAGTGCGGTCTCGATCTCGCCGAGTTCGATGCGCTGACCACGGAACTTCACCTGGAAGTCGATGCGCGCCAGATAGACCAGGACACCCTCGCGAGTCCATTTCACCAGGTCACCGGTGCGATACATGCGTGCGCCCCGGTCGCGGTCGTCTGCGACGGAATGCGCGACGTCGAGACCGGAGTCCACGGCAGCGCCTGCTGCACCGGCGAACGGATCCGCGACGAATCTGTCCGCCGTGAGGTCGGCGCGGCCGAGGTACCCGCGAGCGAGCTGTTCGCCCGCCAGGTACAGCTCACCGGCAACTCCCGGTGCGACCGGGCGCAGTCGTTCGTCGAGCACGTACACGCGCGAATTCCATGCGGGCACACCGATCGGCACCGTCTGCCCGCTCGCACCGCCGGCGGGCCACGCCGTCACCGACACGGCGGCCTCGGTCGGCCCGTACAGGTTGTGCACCGCCGCAGTCGATTTCGCCCGTAGCGCGCCGACGATCTCCGGAGTGAGCGCTTCACCGATCGCGAGCACGAGCCGCAGGCTCGCCAGGTGCTCGGCGTCGGCGTGCGCGGCGAACACTGCCAGCATCGACGGCACGAAGTCGACGACGGTGATCTGCCGCGCAGCGATGAGTTCGGCGAGGTACAGCGGGTCGCGATGCCCGTCCGGGGTAGCGAGCACCAGGGTCGCGCCCGCCGCGAGCGGTGCGAAGTAGCCCCAGACCGACAGGTCGAACCCGGACGCGGACTTCTGCAGGTACACATCGTCGCTGCCGAGGGCGTACTGCTCGATCAGCCAGGCGATCTGGTTGCGGATTCCGGCATGGCTCATGGCCACGCCCTTGGGCCTGCCGGTCGAGCCGGAGGTGAACAGCACGTAGGCGAGGTTCGAATCCCGCAGGGGGGCGTGGAGTTCGGACTCCGCGACCGGATGACCCGGGTAGCGGGCGGTGTCGACGTCCTCGAGCACGACAACCTTGCCCGGCCCCCCGAATTCGGCTCCGGCGGTGGTGAGGACGAGGTGTGGTCGCGCGGTGTCGAGGATCTGGGTGATCCGGTCAGCCGGGTGATCCGGGTCGATCGGCACGTACGCGCCGCCCGCGGTGAGGACCGCGTACATGGCGACGACGAGGTCGGTGGAGCGCCGGAAGGCGAGCCCCACCAGCGCGTCGGGGCCGACACCTGCCTCGATCAGGTACCGGGCCAGGCGGTTGACCCGGGTGCCGAGTTCAGCGTAGGTCAGCGCCGTGTCCTCGAACACGAGTGCGGTCGCTTCGGGGTTCGCCCGAACCTGCGCGGCGAACGGGGTGAGTAGCGATGCGGCATTGTCGATCTCGCGGCTGGTGGCGTTCCATGCGGTGAGGATGCGGGTCCGTTCGGCCGGTTCGAGCACCTCGACGGAATCCAGCGGTGTGTGCGGCGACGCGGCGACAGCGGTGAGCAGGCGTTCCAGCCGTTCGGCGATCGCCACCGCGGTCTCGGTGTCGAACACGTCGTGGGCGTAGGTGAGGACGCCCGTGACGCCCGCGGCCGCACCGTCTGCCGCGTACTCGTCACTGACGATGAGGTGCAGATCGAATTGCGACAGCTCGTTGTCGGTGTCGAGCCCCGACACGGTGATCCCGGGCAGGGCCAGCTCGGCACGTTCGAAGTTCTGGAACGAGAAGCCGACCTGGAACAGCGGATGCCGGGCGGTGGAGCGGGCCGGATCGAGCACCTCGACGAGACGTTCGAACGGCACCTCGGCATGGGCGTACACGGCGAGGTCGGTCGCGCGCTGGCGAATCAGCAACTGCTGGAACGACTCTCCCGCCCGCAGGCGCGTACGGAAGACCAGCGTGTTCACGAACATGCCGATCAGATCCTCGAGCGCGGCCTCCCCGCGCCCGGCGACCGGTGTGCCGACGGTGATGTCCGCGCTGCCCGACAGGCGAGACAGCAGCGCGGCGAACGCGGTGTGCACGACCATGAACAGCGTTGCCCCGGATTCCCTGGCCAGCGCGCCGAGCCGGGCATGGGTGCGCGCGTCCAGGGTCACCGGCACGGTCCCACCGGAGAGGGTCCGCACCGCCGGACGCGGGCGGTCCAGCGGCAGCGCGAGCTCATCGGGGAGATCGGCGAGTTCGGCGCGCCAGAAGTCGAGCTGGCGGGCGGCCACCGATTCGGGATCGGCTTCGTCGCCGAGCACCGCGCGCTGCCACAGCGCGTAGTCGGCGTACTGCACCGGCAGCGGTGTCCACCGCGGTGCCACACCGTCGCGCCGGGCGAGGTAGGCGGTCATCAGGTCACGCACCAGCGGCGGCATCGACGAACCGTCGGCGCTGATGTGGTGCACGACCATGGCGAGCACGGCCTCGTCGGCGCTGATCCGGTACAGCACCACCTGCCACGGCACATCCGCCGTGACATCGAAGGTGGTGGCGGCCAGCGCCGTCACGGCGTCCACGATGTCGGCGGCGACGATGTCGTGAACCCGCAGCGCCACAGCGGCTTCGGTGGCGGGCAGGATCTGCTGCACCGGCCCCTCGGCCGTCTCGGGGTAATAGGTGCGCAGCACTTCGTGCCGGCTGATGAGATCGTCCACCGCGGCGGCGAGCGCGTCGAGATCGAGCACGCCATCGAGTCGCACCGCGATCGGCACGTTGTAGCCGGCCGAATCCGGATCGAACCGGTTGAGGAACCACATGCGCTGCTGGGCGGGCGAGAGCGGGATCGACGCGGGCCGTTCCCCCGCCACCAGCGCCAGTCGCGCCGGGCCGCCGTCGGCGTCGAGCGCGGCAGCCAGCGCGGCCACCACCGGTGTCTCGAAGATCCGCGCCACGGGCACCTGCCGGTTCAGCGCCGCCCCGAGCCGCGCCGCGACCCGGGTCGCGATCAGCGAGTTGCCGCCCAGATCGAAGAAATCGTCGTCGGCACCGACCAGTTCGACACCGAGCACCCCGGCGACGACCCCGGCCACCAACTGCTCCGTCGGCGTCACCGGTGCGCGGAACTCACGAGCGACCAGCTCGGGCGCGGGCAGCGCCCGCCGATCGAGCTTGCCCGAGGAATTGACCGGGAACTCACCGAGGACAACGAACGCGCTCGGCACCATGTAGGCCGGAAGCACCTGCTGAAGAGCGGCTTTCACCGCGTCGAGGTCGAGCTCCGCGACACCGAGCAGGTAGGCGGTGAGATAGTCGCCGGTGCCGTCGTCGCGGACGGTGACCACGGCTCGCTCGATGGTGTCGAGGCCGCTGAGAACTGCCTCGATTTCACCGAGCTCGATGCGCAGACCACGCAGTTTCACCTGGAAGTCGGTGCGGCCCAGGTATTCCAGTTCACCCGTGCGGGTGCGGACCACGAGATCGCCGGTGCGGTACATGCGGTCGCCGGGGGCGCCGAAGGGGTTGGCGACGAAGCGGTCGGCCGACAGGTCGGGCCGGGCGAGATAGCCGCGGGCCAGTTGGACGCCGGCCAGATACAGCTCACCCGGCGTGCCGATGGGAACGGGACGCAGGCGGGCATCGAGCACGTGCAGGGCGGTGTTGGCGACCGGGGCGCCGATCGGCACCGTGACCGTGTCGGCGTCGGTGACCTCGTGGAAGCTCACGTCGACAGCGGCCTCGGTGGGTCCGTACAGGTTGTGCACGGCGACACCGGGGACCAGCGCCCGCAGGCGCTGGGCATCGGCCGCGGGCAGCGCCTCACCGGAGGCGAACACCTGCCGCAGCGAAACACAGTCGGCGGCACGCGGTTCGGCGAGGAATGCCGCCAGCATCGACGGCACGAAGTGCGCGACGCCGACTCCGGTGCGGGTGATGACCTCGGCCAGGTAAGCAGGGTCGCGATGCCCGTCGGGGCGCGCGATCACCAGGCGGGCGCCGATCTGCAAGGGCCAGAACAGTTCCCACACCGACACATCGAAGGTGATCGGCGTCTTCTGCAGCACCGTGGCATCGGCCTCGAGCCGGTAGGCATCCTGCATCCAGACCAGCCGGTTGACGATCGCGGTATGGGTAACCGCAACCCCCTTGGGCTTGCCGGTCGAGCCGGACGTGAACAGCACATACGCCAGGTCCGCACCCCGCAGCGGCCGGATCCGGTCGGCATCGGTCACCGGGTCACCGGTGAACGCGGACAGGTCGAGCCTGCCGGGCTCGACAACACGCGTGACGGATTCTCGCGCACCAGCGACGAATTCGTGCGTCCCGTCACCGGGTCCGACCGGTTCTCGCGGTGCGGCGGGCAGGACTGTGCGAGAGCCGATCACGGGGAAGTCGGCGGCGGCCAGCACGCAGACCGGTGCGGCGGCCGCCAGGACGTCGGCGATCCGGTCGGCCGGGTGGTCCGGGTCCAGCGGCAGGTAGGCGGCGCCTGCGGCCTGGACCGCGTAGAGGGCGACCAGGAGATCGATGCCGCGCCGCAACCCGACACCGACGACCGCGCCGGGACCGACCCGCTCGGCGATCAGCCAGCGCGCCAGGCGGGCGACACGAATCGCGAACTCGCCATAGGTGATGCGCTGCCCCTCGAACTCGAGGGCGATCGCATCGGGGGTGCGCGCGGCCTGCGCGGCGAACATCGAGACCAGCGTCGCGTCGGCGTCGAGTGGGGCGGCGGTGTCGTTCCACGCGGCGAACTGGGCGGACTCGGCGGCATCGAGCAGATCGATCTCGCCGACCGCGATGCTGTCATCGGCGACGACCGCGCTCAGCACCCGCACGAACCGCGCGCCGAACGACGTCACCGTGTCGGCGTCGAACAGATCGGTGGCGTAGCGCAACCACCCGCGCATCCCGGGTTCCCCCGCGGCACCGGTGATCTCGTTGATCGCCAGCGACAGATCGAACTGGGTGGTCGCCGCGGGCAGCGCGAACTCGTCGATCCGCAGCCCGGGCAGTTCGATGGTGGTGTCCTCGCGATGCTCGAACGCGAGCATCACCTGCACGATCGGCGAATACGCCGTGGAGCGAACCGGATTCAGCTCGTCGACGAGCCGCTCGAACGGGAGGTCCGCATGCGCGAAGGCTCGCAGATCGGCCGCGCGCACTTCGGCGAGCAGTTCACTGAATCCGGCCCCGGCATCGACCGCCGTCCGCAACACGAGGGTGTTCACGAACATGCCGACGAGATCGTCGAGCGCCGCATCGGCCCGCCCGGCGACCGGCGTGCCGACGAGAACGTCCGCACCGGCGCCGTGCCGAGAAAGCAGCACCGCGAACGCCGCGTGCACCACCATGAAGGTGGACACCCCGTGGCGGCGAGCCAGCCCCTCGATCCCCGCGACCACCTCGGCGGGCACATCGAACCCGACAGCGCCGCCCGCGCCCGTGCGTACAGCGGGCCGAGGCCGATCGGTAGCCAGTTCGAGAACCGGTGCGACCCCGGCCAATTCGTCACGCCAGTGCGCCGACTGCCGCGCCGATCGCGACTCGGGGTCGGCCGCATCGCCGAGTACGGCATGCTGCCACAGCGTGAAATCCGGATATTGCACCGGCAACGGCTCCCACTCCGGAGCGGCCCCCGCGGCGCGCGCGGCGTAGGCAGCGATCAGGTCCCGTGCCAGCGGCGTAGTCGACACACCATCGGCGGCGATGTGATGCACCGCGAGCACCAGCACATGCTCTGTCTCCGACGAACCCGCGTAATCCGCGGCAGTGCGACGGGACCCAGCATCGCCCACCCCGGCACCGCCCACCACACCAACGCCCACCGCGTTGCCGACCCGGGCATCACAACCCCCTGGAGCTGCTACCGCGGCACCGCGTGCGGATGAGTCAGCGGCAACAGCGCCCCCGGTGTCGTACAGCCTGACATCGCGATCGGTCACCGCATGACGGGTCCCGGCTTCATCTGATCGGCGGTCCACAGGCTCGTCCCGTGCCTCGCGGCGCAGCAGCGCGGCTCGTAGCGGCGGCTGGGTGGTCAGGTCGTAGCCCGCGCCGATGATGGTGCCCACGGCAGCGGCCAGATCACTCTCCGCGATCTCGCGGACAACAGCGGCAGGCGATACCGAGTCGACGGGCAGGACCACCTGGGTGGGGCCGTCGGCGTCTTCCGGGAAGACGGTGCGCAGTGCTTCGTGCCGATCGAGAACATCGGCGAGTGCCGCCCACAGCGCATCGGTGTCGAGGTCGCCGGTCAGGCGCAAAGCGATCGGCAGCGTGTAGACAGCGGAGTCGGGGTCGATCCGGTTCAGCAGCCACAGGCGAGTCTGAGCCGGCGACAACGGGATTCGATCCGGGCGCGGTCGCACCACGGTCAGCGGCGGTGTCTGTTCGAGTCCGGTGCCCGCACGCTCGGCGAGTCCGGCGACGGTCGGGGCGTCGAACACATCGCGCACGTCCAGCGCACTGCCGAGGGCGGCGTTGGCCCGGGCGACCAGGCGCATCGCGAGTAGCGAGTTGCCGCCGACGGCGAAGAAGTCGTCGTTGGCGCCGATGCGCGCCACCCCGAGCAGTTCGCCGATCACCCCGGCGAGCGCGGTCTGCGCGCCCGGTCGCGGCGCCACGTATTCGGTGGTGACGGACAGGTCGGCGGCGGGCAACGCGGCCCGATCGAGTTTGCCCGCCGAGTTGAGCGGCACGGTGTCGAGCACGACCAGGTGCGAGGGCACCATGTACGCGGGTACCCGGCCCGCGACATGCGCGCGCACCGCCACGCTGTCCACCTCGCCCGCGACATAGCCGACCAGGCACTGCCGACCGGCGTCGTCGGTCGCGGGCAGCACGGTCGCGTGGGTCACACCTGGTGCGTCGCCGAGCGCGGCCTCGATCTCGCCCAGCTCGATCCGCAGTCCACGGATCTTCACCTGGAAGTCGTTGCGGCCCAGATAGACCAGCGCACCGCCGCGGTCGCGGCGCACGAGGTCGCCCGTGCGGTACATGCGGGTGCCGTCGGCCCCGAACGGGTCGGCGACGAAGCGGTCGGCGGTCAGGTCGGGCCTGCCGAGGTAGCCGCGGGCCAGCTGGTCACCGGCGAGATACAGCTCTCCCGCGACGCCGCCGGGCACCGGGTGCAGGCGCTCGTCGAGGACGTAGGTGCGCACGTTCCAGGTGGGCCTGCCGATGGGCAGCTCGGTCTGCTCGACCGGGGCCGTGATCCGCTGGAAAGTGCTGGTGATCGCCACTTCGGTGGGGCCGTAGGTGTTGTGCAGCTCGCCGGGGATCGCGGCCAGCACGGTGGCCGCCAGCGGAGCGGGCAGTTCCTCGCCGCCCACGTGCAGCATGCGCAGCCCGCTCAGCGCGTCGCCGAGCCCTTCGGCGAGCATCGCGGCCAGCACCGACGGCACGATCTCCATGATGGTCACGCCCTGCTCACGCACCACTCGCGCCTGATATTCCAGGTCGAGGTGACCGCCGGGGCGCAGCAGCACCAGCGCAGCGCCGAGCAGCGCGGGAGCCAGCAGTTCCCAGAGCGAGACGTCGAAGGTGAGCGGCGCGCGCTGCACGAAGCGATCGGCCGAAGTCATGTCGTATTCGCCACGCAGCCAGCAGATCTCGTTGACCACGGCACGATGCGAGATCAGTACTCCCTTCGGCGTACCGGTGGAGCCGGACGTGAACAGCACATACGCGGGGTGCTCGGGGTGCAGCGGCGCGAGACGTTCGCGGTCGGTGATCGGGCCCGCTGCCCCGGCGTCCTGCGCTACGTCCTCGAGCTGGGCGACGGTGAGCACCGGCACCCCGGAGCGCGACGCGGCCGCGAAATGCACCGAGGCCGTGGCGGATCGGATGCCGCTGTCCACATGGTCGAGGTCACCGGCCGACGCGACGACGACGAGTCGCGGGGCCGCGGTCGCCAGCACGTGCCCGATGCGTTCGGCGGGCTGGCCCGCGTCGATCGGCACGTACACGCCACCGGCGGCGAGTACGCCGTGCAGCACCACCAGCAGTTCGATGCTGCGTGGAACAGCGACGGCCACCGGTGTTTCCGGCCCCACACCGCAGTCGATCAACCTGCGCGCCAACCGGTTGGCCCTGGCAGCGAGCGCGCCGTAGGTGATCTCGGCGCCTTCGAAGATCGCCGCCACCGCGTGGGGAGCTCGCGCGGCCGCCGCGTCGAGCAGGTGGGCGGCCAGTGGGGCGCGCAGGCCCAGTTCCGCGAGTGCGCTGTCGAGCGGGACCACGGCACCGTGGTGCTGCGCAGGCAGCGTGGCCGCGGCGGGGTCGGCGAGCAGGGCTAGGTCGCCGACCGCGGTGCCGGGCGCGGTGACCGCGTCCCGCAGCACCCGATCGAGCATCTCGACCATTGTCGCGACGGTGTCGGCGTCGAAAAGATCGGTGGCGTAGCGCAGTTCGAGGTCGAGGCCGTCGGGCGCACCGCCGGGCGCGAAACGGTCGACGAAGGTGAAGTCCAGATCCACTTCGATCGGCGCGTCCGGCAGGCTCAGCGCCGACAGGGTGAGCCCCGGCAATTCGAAGGCGGTCCTGCGCTGGTTCTGCAAGGCCAGGGAGATCTGGTACAGCGGTGAATACCCCTGTGAGCGAGCCGGATTCAGCGCGTCGACGAGGCTCTCGAAGGGCACGTCGGCATGGTCGAAGGCATCGAGATCGCCGGCGCGGACCTCGGCGAGGAGGTCGCTGAAGCGCGCGCCGGCACGCACCTGCGCGCGCAGGACCAGTGTGTTGACGAACATGCCGACGATGTCGTCGAGCTCACGATGGCCACGCCCGGCCACCGGGGTACCGACGACGATGTCGGCACCGGCCGAGAGCCGCGCGAGCAGCACCGCGAGGCCCGCGTGCAGCACCATGAACGGGGTAGCGCGGTGCGCGCGAGCCAGTTCCTCGATCCCGCGATGCAGATCCGCGCCGAGGGTGGTGGTGAAGGTGGCACCCCGGTTGGAGGCGATCAGCGGCCTGCGCCGATCGGCGGGCAGCGTCAGGACATCGGGCAATCCCGCGAGCCGGTGCGTCCAGTAGTCGAGCTGGCGGGCCAGCGGCGCGTCCGGGTCGTCGGCACTGCCGAGCCCCTCGGTCTGCCACAGCGCGTAGTCGGCGTAGTGCACGGTCAACGCGGGCAGCTGCGGCTGGGCACCGGCGGCGCGGGCGGCATAGGCGGCCACCAGATCCCGGGTCAGTGGTCCCATCGACCAGCCGTCGGCGGCGATGTGATGCACAACGAGCACCAGCACATGTTCGGTCGCCGCCACCCGCAGCAGTGCGGCGCGCACCGGCACCTCGGTGGTGATCTCGAAACCACCGGCGAGGACCGACACCACCGCCGCGGGCACGTCATCGGCAGCCACGTCGACTACGGCGAGCTCGGGCACGAACGCCGGCCCGACGAGTTGTGTCGCCTGTCCGTCGAATTCGGGGTAGGTGGTGCGCAAGGTCTCGTGCCGGGCGATCAGATCACCCAGGCCGCCACGCAGCGCGGTCGTATCCAGCTCGCCGCTGAGCCGGATCGCGACCGGGATGTGGTACGCGGCGGAGTCCGGGTCGAAGCGGTGCAGGAACCACATCCGCTGCTGGGCGGGCGAGAGCGGAATCCGGTGCGGCCGTCGACCCGCCACCGGTCCACGCCTGCTGCCGGTACCGCGCAGCGCATCCAGCCGCACGGCGAGCGCGTCGACGGTGCCGGCCTCGAACAGCTCGCGCACCGGCACCCGCGCATCCAGCGCGGCACCGAGCCGGGCCGCCACCTGGGTCGCCAGCAGCGAGTTGCCCCCGAGGGCGAAGAAGTCGTCGCCCGCGCCGACCCGGTCGAGGTCGAGCACCCCGGCGAAGGTCGCGGCGACGATCCGCTCGGTGGCGGTGGCGGGCTCGCGGTAGTCGAGCCGGCGCGATTGCGGCGCAGGGAGTGCCCGGCGGTCGAGCTTGCCGGAAGCATTCACGGGCAACTCGTCGAGGAAGACGTAGGCGCCAGGGACCATGTAGGAGGGCAGGGTCGCCGCGATCGCCGCGTCGAAGTCGGCGGTGGTGGGCGCCGCCGACGAGTCGGGTCGCGGAACAGCCGGCGCGACGGCGACAGCACGGACCGCGTCGCCTCCCCCGGAATCGGCGCCGCCGGCGATGGGGCCGAAGTCGCCGTCGGCGACCTCGGGTGTCTCGGCAGCACGGACGACGTAGGCGACGAGCTGATCGGTGCGGCCTTCGTCCGAGCGGACCAGGGCGGCGACGCGGCCGACGCCGGGAACCGAGGCGATCGCGGCTTCGATTTCGGCGGGTTCGATGCGCAGGCCGCGCAGTTTCACCTGGAAGTCGGTGCGGCCGAGGTAGTGCAGCGCCGGGCCGTCGGCGCCGGTGCGCCAGGTGACCAGATCGCCGGTGCGGTACAGGCGCTCGCCCGCGCCGAAGGGGTCGGCGACGAAACGTTCGGCGGTGAGCTCGGTCCGGCCGTGGTAGCCGTCGGCGAGCTGCGCGCCCGCCACGTACAGCTCGCCCGGAACCCCCGCGGGGACGGGACGCAGGCGCGAATCCAGCACGTACACACGGGTATCGGCGACCGGTGCGCCGATCGGCACCATCGCGCCGAGTTCGTCACCGGCCTCGTGCGTGGTGACCTGGATGGCGGTTTCGGTCGGGCCGTACAGGTTGACCACCGTCGCACCGGTCATCGCGCGCGCCCGCCGCGCCAGGCCGGTCGTCAGCGCTTCACCGCCCGCGAAGACCAGTCGCAGCGAATCGGCCTGCGCGGCAGCCGGTTCCGCCATGACCGCGGCGAGGACCGACGGTACGTACTGGACCACGCTCACCCGATGCCGCGCGGTGGCTGCCGCCAGGTAGGCCGGATCGCGATGCCCGTCAGCGGTGGCGAGCACCAAGCGCGCCCCGGCGTGCAACGGCCACAGCAGTTCCCACACCGATGCGTCGAAGGTGAACGGCGTCTTCTGCAGCACCACGTCGTCGGCGCCGAGCGGGTACTCCCGCTGCAACCACAGCAACTGGTTCACCGCGGCCTTGTGCGGCACGGCCACACCCTTCGGCCTGCCGGTGGAACCCGACGTGAACAGCACATACGCGAGGTGCCCGGGACGCAGCGGCGCCACCCGCTCCGCATCGGTGATCGGATCGCCGGACAGCGCCGACAGGTCGAGCGCGTCGACCTCCACCACCGACTCGCCCACAGCCACACCGATTCCGGCAACCGTCAGCACACAGACCGGTGCCGTCTGCGCCAGCACAGACGCGGTCCGCTCGGCCGGATGATCCGGGTCCACCGGCACATAGGCCGCCCCGGCCGCGAGCACGGCGTGCACCGCGACCAACTGCTCCACACCACGACGCATCGCGACCGCGACCAGCGAGCCGGGGCCCGCTCCCAGCCCGATCAGATGACGGGCCAGCCGTGCGACGCGCACGCCGAACTCCGCGTACGAAAGCTGCACTGCGGTCGTCGAATCGGCAGCGTTCCGCAGCGACGCCTCGGGCACCACACCCCTGGCGCGGTGTGCGGCGATGGCATCGGCTGCCGCGTGTTCGAGCCGGGAGATCGCGCTCGAGGACGCCCCGATTCCGAGGGGCGCGTCCTCGGCCGCGGTGGGGTCGGAATCGACAACCACGGCGATCGCGTGGGGCGTTGCGGCGGCTCGGTCAGCGAGCAGCGAGGCGAGAGTCGCGGCGTGGCCGGTCTCGGTGGCGGTGTCGTTCCACGTGGTCAGGAGGTGGGTCCGCTCGGCGGCGTCGAGGACGTCGAGATCGCCGACGGGGCGTGCCGGGTCAGCGAGGACGGCCGTGAGGATGCGGTCCAGTCGGGTACCGAAACTGGCGATGGTGGTGGCGTCGAACAGGTCCGTGGCGTAGAGGAAGGCGCCGGAAATGCCGGTGGGAGTGCCGTCGTCGTCGCGGTGCTCGGTGAGGGTGAGTTCCAGGTCGAACTTGGCGACGCCGGTGGGCAGGTCGAAACCGGCGACGGTGAGTCCGGGGAGCGCGAGTTCGCGCGGGGTGTCCTCGTTGAGGGACAGCATCACCTGGAACAAGGGGTTGCGGGCGGTGGAGCGGACCGGATCGAGGACCTCGACCAGGCGCTCGAACGGCACGTCGGCGTGGCCGAAGGCGGCGAGGTCCGTCTCGCGGACCTGGGCGATCAGTTCGGTGAACGGGGTCGCGGGCGTCACCTCCACGCGCAGGACGAGGGTGTTGACGAACATGCCGACGAGATCATCGAGCGCGCGCTCACCCCGCCCCGACACCGGCGTGCCGATCGCGATGTCGGTGGTCGCCGACAGCCGCGCCAGCAGCACCGCGAACACCGCGTGCGCGGCCATGAACACCGTGATGCCCTGCGCGCGAGCGAATTCCGCCAGTGCCCGATGGGTTGCGGCATCGATCTCGACGCCGTGCATCGCACCGCGCCGGGAAGCGACCGCAGGCCGGGTCCGGTCGGCGGGAAGTTCCAGCTGCTCGGGCACCCCGGCCAGCGCGTCACGCCAGAACGAGAGCTGCTTCGCCGCCACCGATTCCGGATCGCCCGCATCGCCGAGCACGGCATGCTGCCACACGGCGTAGTCGGCGTATTGCACCTCCAACGGCGCCCACCCCGGGGCCGCACCGGCGGCTCGCGCGCGGTAGGCCGTGAGCACGTCCCGGATCAGCGGCCCGAACGAGAAACCATCGGCCGCGATGTGATGCAACACGATGACCAGCACATACTCAGCACCCGCCGAGTCCGCCGCACCGGCAGGCAGGTCGGCCCCGTCACGCTCGACCGATGCGCGATGCGCGGTGTCGTCGGCAACCCTGAGCAGCATCGCGCGGATCGGGGCATCGACGGTGAGGTCGAAGCCGGTGGAGGCGAAGGTACGCACGGCGTCGGACAGGTCGGCCGCATCCACGATCCGCGGGTGCACCTCGGGGACGAGGCCGGTCGGCGGAAGGATCTCGGCGAGGGCAGTGCCGTCGAGTTCCGGGTAGCGGGTGCGCAGGACCTCGTGCCGGTCCAGCACGTCGACGATCGCGGCCCGGAGTGCGGCGATGTCGAGCGCACCGGTGAGCCGGACGGCCATCGGGATGTTGTCGGTGGCCGAGCCGGGATCGAAGCGGTTGAGGAACCACATGCGCTGCTGGGCAGGTGAGAGCGGGACAGGATCGGGCCGGGTTCCGGCCACCAGCGCGGGACCGGTGCCGGTGCCGCGCAGACGATCGGCGGCCGCGGCCAGCGTCAGCACCGTGGTGGTGTCGAAGAGCTGGCGCAGGGGGATGCGCAGGTCGAGGTCGGTGCCGATGCGCGCCATCAACCGGGTGGCGAGCAGCGAGTTGCCGCCCAGGTCGAAGAAGTCGTCGTCGCGACCGACCCGGTCCAGTCCGAGGACCTCGGCGAACGCGTCGGCCACCACCTGCTCGGCCACCGATTCCGGCGCCCGGTAGGCGGCGGTCTCGAAGACCGGCGCGGGCAGCGCGGCCCGATCGAGCTTGCCGACGGGGGTCAGCGGCACGGCATCGAGGGCGACGACCGCGGCGGGCACCATGTGCGAGGGCAGGTGCGCGGCGGTGTGCGCGATGAGGGTCGCGGCGTCGATCGTGGCACCGGCGACGGGCACCATGTAGGAGACGAGCACCGTCGCGCCCGCGTCGGTGCGGTGACCGACGGTGGCGGCGAAGTCGACCGTCCGATGGCGGGCGAGGACCGCGTCGATCTCGCCGAGCTCGATCCGGAAGCCGCGCACCTTCACCTGGAAGTCGTTGCGGCCCAGGTACTCCAGATCGAACGAGCCTGCGCGCCGCACCCAGCGCACGGTGTCGCCGGTGCGGTACATCCGTTCGCCGGGCGCGCCGAAGGGATTGGTGACGAACCGTCCGGCGGTCAGCGCGGGCCTGCGATGGTAGCCGCGCGCCAGCTGCGCACCAGCGATGTACAGTTCGCCGACGACCCCGGCGGGCACCGGCCGCAGCCGCTCGTCGAGCACGAGTTCGGTGGTGCCCTCCACCGGCGCGCCGAGAGTGATCGCCGTTGTCGCACTGAGTGGTTCGCTGATATTGGTGACAATGGTCGTCTCGGTCGGCCCGTAACCGTTGCGGAAGACCAGACCCGGAATCGCGGCGGTCCACCGCGCCACCAGTTCCGGCGGGCACGCCTCGCCACCCACCACCACCATCCGCAGCTCGTCGAGCCCCTCCGGGTGCACCGTCGCCAGCGCCGACGGCGTGATGACCACATGGGTCACCTGCTCGACCCGCAGCAACTCCCCCAGCTCCGCCCCACCGAACACCCCGGCGGGCGCGATGACCATCGTCGCCCCCTCGGTGACGGTCAGCAGCAGCTCGGCCACCGAGATATCGAACGAGGGCGACGCCACGTGCAGCACCCGCGCATCCGCCGACGCCAGATACCGCCACGCCTGCACAGGCAGATACGCCGCTACCGCACCGTGCGGAATCACCACGCCCTTGGGCAGACCGGTGGTGCCGGAGGTGTAGATGACGTACGCGGGATCCAGCGGATCCACCGCTCGTTCACCCGCCGCGCCGCCGTTCGCCGCACGGCCACCTGCTGCGCCGCCGGTAGGGGAATCGGCCACGGGGGCATGTGGAGAGGCCACGACGCCGTCGGGACCGGTCTCGGCAGCACCGGCACCGTTCTCGGCACTGATCGTGCTGTCACCGGGACGTGTGTATGCGCCCAGGTCTGCCTGCGCCGCCTCGTCTGCCGTGTGTTCACTGCCGTCGAGCACGAGCCAGTTCACGGTAGCCGGCAGCTCCGACCGCACTGCCTCGATCGTGATCCCCGCTGCCGCGCCGGAATCGGAGAGCATGTGGGCGATGCGGTCGGCGGGGTAGTTCGGGTCGACCGGGAGGAAGCCAGCGCCGGACTTCACAACAGCCCAGATCGCGGTGATCGAGTCGGCCGAACGCGGAATGCTCACGGCGACGAGGTCACCCGCGCCGATGCCGAGATCGGTGAGGCGGGCGGCCAGCTGGGTGGAGGTGGCGTCGAGCTCGCCGTAGGTGAGGGTGCGGGCACCGTCGCGGATCGCGATCGCGGTGGGGTCGGCGGCGGCACGGGCGAGCACCTGCGGCAGTAGCGGAGCGGGCGTCGACGGGCCGCCGGTGCGGGCGGTCAGCTCGGCGAATTCGGCGTCGATCAGCAGTGGCAGGTCGGCCACCGGGGTCTGCGGGGCGGCGGCGATCGCGGCCAGCAGACCGGTGAAGCGCGACACCATGCGGGTGATGGTCGGCTCGTCGAACAGATCTGTGGCGTAGGAGAATTCGCCCGACAGACCGATGGCCGCGGATTCACGCAGGGTCACCGAGAGATCGAACTTCTCGATGTCATAGGGCAAGTCGACGGCGGCAGCGCGCAGCCCGGGCAGCTCGAAGGTGGTGGGCGGCAGGTTCTGCAACGACAGCGCCACCTGGAACAGCGGATGGCGACCGGCCGACCGCGCCGGGGCGAGCACCTCGACCAGTCGCTCGAACGGCAACGTGGTGTGGTCGAAGGCCGCCAGATCCCCGGCGCGGACATGGCCGAGCAGGTCGGTGAACGGTTCGCCGCCGCGCACCTGGGTGCGCAACACGGCGGTATTGACGAACATGCCGATGACATCGTCGAGTTCGGCGGCGCCGCGCCCGGCGACCGGCGTGCCGATCGCCACATCGGCACTGCCCGACAGGCGGGCGATCAGCACCGACAACGCCGCGTGCAGCACCATGAACAGGGTCGCGCCCTGTTCCGCGGCAGCCGCGTTCAGCGCCGCGACCACGTCGGCATCGAGCTCGAACGCGATGGCGCGCCCCCGCATCGACGCCATGGCGGGGCGCGGCCGATCGGTCGGCAGGCTCGACTCATCCGGCAGTCCGGCCAGCGAATCACGCCAGAACGCGATCTCGCGCCCGGCCTGTGCCTCGGCGTCGTCCTCCGCGCCGAGGACGGCGCGCTGCCACAGGGTGTAGTCGGCGTACTGCACCGGCAGCGGATTCCACTGCGGCGCCGCACCTTCGGCACGCGCGGAGTAGGCGGTCATCGTGTCGCGTACCAGCGGGCCCGCCGACCAGCCGTCGGCGGCGATGTGATGCACCACCAGCACCAACACGTGATCGCCGTCGACCTCGAACAACCGCGCGCGCACAGGTGGGGCGGCCGTGACGTCGAAGCCGCGCAGAATGACAGCCGCCAGCACCTCCGGAAGCTCCTGGGCGCTGACGCCGACGGCATCGAGCAATGGCGAAGACCCCGACACGGCGACATCGGTGTCAGCCTCGTAGCCGGCGGCGTGGTTGCTCGAATCCAGTTCGGCTGCCAGCGCATCGAGCGCGGCGGCGACCGGGAGTACCAGCTGCGTGCCCACTCCGGCGACCTCGGGGTACACCGTGCGCAGCACCTCGTGCCGCGCGATCAGATCACCCACCGCCGCCCGTAACGCATCCTGATCCAGCGCACCCGTCAACCGCACCGCGATCGGGATGTTGTACGCCCCGGTCTCCGGATCGAACCGGTTGAGGAACCACATTCGCTGCTGGGCGGGCGAGAGCGGCAACACTTCGGGACGCGGGCCCGCGACGAGCGCGGGCCGATCATCGATCACCCCGCCCTCGACCAGCTTCGCGAGTACGGCGACCGTCGGGCTGTCGAAGAAGTCGCGAACATCCACCCGCACACCGAAATTCGCCTGCAATCGGCCGATGGCGCGGGTGGCGATCAGGGAGTTGCCGCCGAGGCGGAAGAAGTCGTCGTCCAAGCCGACCACGTCCACCTCGAGCAGCTCGGCGAACAACGCGGCGACACTGCGTTCGGTCGCCGTGCGAGGCTCCCGGAACTCGGCGGCGGACACCCGGAAGTCCGGTTCCGGCAATGCTTTCCGATCCAGCTTTCCGCTGGCATTGATCGGCATCGCGTCCAGCTGCACCAGCAGCGACGGCACCATGTACTCGGGCATCGACGACTTGGCGTGCTCGATCAGCTCGGCCTCGTCGAGAACCGCGCCGTCGACGCTCACCACATAGCCGACCAGCGCCTCACCGGCGGCATGGCGATGCAGCACCACCGCCGCGTTGCCGACGCGCGGATGCCCGGCCAGCACGGCCTCGATCTCCCCCAGCTCGATCCGCAGACCGCGCAACTTCACCTGGAAGTCGGTGCGCCCCAGGTATTCCAGCTCGCCACGCGACTCCCGCACCAGGTCACCGGTGCGATACATGCGTTCACCGGGCACGCCGTAGGGATTGGCGACGAACCGATCCGCGGTGAGCCCCGGCCGCGCCACGTACCCCCGCGCCACTTGGACACCCGACAGATACAGCTCGCCGACAACCCCGACGGGTACCTGGTCGAGGTTCTCGTCGAGCACGAGCAGCCCGGTGTCGTCGGCGGGACCACCGATCGGCACCGACACCTCGTCGAGAGCGGTCACCTCGTGCGCGGTGACGTCGACCGCCGCCTCGGTGGGCCCGTACAGGTTGTGCAGCGCCGTCGACGACAACGCGCGCAGCCGGGTGGCCGTGGCGGCGGGCAACGCCTCACCGGAGGCGAACACCATCCGCAACGACGTCAGATCCGCCTCGGGGCCCACGTCACCGACGAACGCGGCCAGCATCGACGGCACGAAATGAGTCACGGTGACCCGATGCCGCGCGATCAACGCCGCCAGATACGCGGGATCACCGTGGCGACCCGGTTCGGCGACAACCAGCCGAGCGCCGATCTGCAAGGGCCAGAACAATTCCCATACCGACACATCGAAGGTGTAGGGCGTCTTCTGCACCACCACATCGGCATCGGTCATGCCGTAGCGGCGCTGCCGCCAATCCAGGTTCGCCACGATCGCGCCGTGGGTGACCGCCACGCCCTTCGGCCGGCCCGTGGAGCCGGACGTGAAGATGACATAGGCCGTGTTGGCCGCCCGCACGCCGGACACCACCTCGCCGGGCACCGCGACCCAGTCGATGTCATCGGTGCGCAGCACCGGCGCGCCGTTGAGATCCGGCTCGTCGCAGGCCCGCGTCACAACCACCACCGGCCGCGCCACCTCGAGCACATAGTGCAACCGGTCCACCGGATGATCGGGGTCCAGCGGCACATACGCACCGCCCGCCCGCACGATCGCGTGGACCGCGACGATCAGCTCGACACCGCGCCGCAGCGCCACCGCGACCAGCGACTCCGGCCCGACACCCGATTCGGCCAACCGCGCCGCCAGCACCCGCACCCTGGCATCGAATTCCGCATAGGTCAGCGTGCGGTCACCGAACTGCACCGCGACAGCGTCGGGCGTGCGCGCCACCTGCGCGGCGAACCGATCAACCAGTGTCGCAGGGGCCACCACTTCCATCCCCAGCGCCGCCATCGCGTCCGCCGCGAGCGAATCCAGCAGCACACCGAAAGTCCCCTCGGCGGCATCGACCACGCCGGGGAACAGCTCGGCGAGCACCACCTGCACGAGCGTGTCCGCGTCCAGCGCCCCACCGGTGAGCTCGGCCATCAGCGTGAGCTGGGCGTCGAGATCGGCATAGGACACCGCGGTGCCGTCGAACTCGACCGCGATCCGCGCCGGATCCATCGCCGCGACCGTCGCCACCAGCGCTGCCAGCTGTTCTGTTTCCGCGCGCGCCGGAGTGGGGTTGGTCATCGCACACTGCCTTCCATTACCGGCCGCGGGTAATGCCACGCGGCCGCACAAACTCTCGGAACTCCCCGGGCTCGCACCGGGGTGAGGTGGATCGGCGCGGGGGCGGCCCACCTCGGGCACCCTGCCCGAAATCCGCCCACTCACCCCGGATTCAGCGCGATCGGCTATGACACGATCGCGGCAATCCGGCTCGCCGCCACGCAACCAGCAATGACTCGGTTATCTCCCGACCTCCATCGTCAACCCCGACACCTGAAACACGCGTCCGAACACGAGGAGAAGCGTATTCGTTTCAATAATAAACCGGACCAGATTCAGTCAAAATAACGGCGGGAGGACTCACTTTTCGGCTCTGAGAACGGTCCAGCGATCCGACCGCGTACGCCGAGCCGACAGCGGTCGACGCGGGGCTCTCGATGGGCGGCGTCACGGCTGTCGGCACAGATTCACACTGTGTCCGGACACACTAAACGAGACAACGTTGCATCACCGTTGCATCATCGTGATCCAGATCACGAACGTGCTCGGCGCCGGAAAACGACAAAACCCCCGCCGTACAACGGCGGGGGTTTCGGCAATCAGCCGCAGCGATGCCTACTCGGCTTCGGTGGTCTCCTCGGCGGCGGCCGGCTCGGCCGCAGCGGCCTCGTCCTCGACCGGGACGAGCGAGATCTTGCCGCGGTTGTCGATATCGGCGATCTCCACGCGCAGCTTGTCGCCGACGTTGACCACGTCTTCGACCTTGGCGACGCGCTTGCCGTTGCCCAGCTTGGAGATGTGCACCAGACCGTCGCGGCCCGGCAGGAGCGATACGAACGCACCGAAGGCGGTGGTCTTGACGACCGTGCCGAGGAAGCGCTCGCCGACCTTGGGCAGCTGCGGGTTGGCGATGGCGTTGATCAGGTCGATCGCGGCCTGGGCCGACGGCCCATCGGTCGCACCGACGAACACGGTGCCGTCATCTTCGATGGAGATGTTGGCGCCGGTTTCCTCGGTGATCTGGTTGATCATCTTGCCCTTGGGCCCGATGACCTCGCCGATCTTGTCGACCGGGATCTTGATGGCCGTCACGCGCGGGGCGTAGGGGCTCATCTCGTCCGGGTCGGTGATGGCCTCGGCCATCACGTCCAGGATGGTGGTGCGGGCATCGTGCGCCTGGTTCAGCGCACCGGCCAGTACCTGCGAGGGGATGCCGTCGAGCTTGGTGTCCAGCTGCAGGGCGGTGACGAAGTCACGGGTGCCGGCAACCTTGAAGTCCATGTCGCCGAAGGCATCCTCGGCGCCGAGGATGTCGGTGAGCGCGACGTAGCGGACCTCGTCCTCACCCTTGTCGTTGGTGATGGTGTCGGAGACCAGGCCCATGGCGATACCCGCGACCGGCGCCTTCAGCGGCACACCGGCGTTGAGCAGCGACAGCGTCGAGGCACAGACCGAACCCATCGAGGTGGAGCCGTTGGAGCTCAGCGCCTCCGAGACCTGACGGATGGCGTAGGGGAACTCCTCCTGCGAGGGCAGCACCGGCATCAGCGCACGCTCGGCGAGCGCGCCGTGGCCGATCTCGCGGCGCTTCGGCGAACCGACGCGGCCGGTCTCGCCGGTGGAGAACGGCGGGAAGTTGTAGTGGTGCATGTAG
Source organism: Nocardia sp. NPDC060249 (assembly GCF_042728755.1). Classification (NCBI taxonomy): domain Bacteria; kingdom Bacillati; phylum Actinomycetota; class Actinomycetes; order Mycobacteriales; family Nocardiaceae; genus Nocardia; species Nocardia sp. NPDC060249. The sequence goes on along the minus strand of NZ_JBHXAQ010000001.1, from coordinate 701,302 downwards.
CGCTTGGAGGTCTCCGGGCCGAGCGAGTCGACCTGCTGCGCCATCTTCACCATGTCGAGGGTGGTGACACCCATGATCTGGGTCTCGCCACGCTCGAAGATCGCCGAACCGTGGGCGCGCGGGATCACGTCGACCTCGGCGGAGAGCTGACGGATGTCGGCCAGGCCGCGGCCGTCGATGCGGAAACCATCGGTGAGGATGCGCTGACGCACCAGCTTCTTGGTGACCGAGCGGAACGCGGCACCCAGTTCCTTCTCGCGACCGGTGAAGTCCTCACCCAGACGGGAGAGCACCTCGGCCTTGATCTCGTCGATGCGGGCCTCGCGGGCCTGCTTGTCGGCGATGCTCAGCGCCTGGTTCAGCTCGACCTTCGAGGTGCCCTCGACAGCCTCGAACACATCGGGGCCGTACGGCGGGAAGAGCGGGAACTCCTGGGTCGGCTTGGCAGCCAGCGCGGCCAGGTCGGCCTGGGCGCGGACCAGACGCGCGATGAACGGCTTGGCGGCTTCCAGACCCTCGGCCACCACGGCCTCGGTCGGGGCCTGCGCACCGTCTTCGATCAGCGCGATGACCTTGTCGGTGGCCTCGGCCTCGACCATCATGATGGCGACGTCGCCGGTGTCGGTGACGCGGCCCGCGACGACCATGTCGAACACGGCGCCTTCGAGCTGCTCGACGGTCGGGAACGCGACCCACTGGCCACCGATGAGGGCGACGCGGACGCCACCGATCGGGCCGGAGAACGGGATGCCGGACAGCTGCGTCGACGCCGAGGCGGCGTTGATGGCCACCACGTCGTAGAGGTCGGCCGGGTTGAGGCTCAGGACCGTGACGACGACCTGGATCTCGTTGCGCAGACCGTCGATGAAGGTCGGGCGCAGCGGCCGGTCGATCAGGCGGCAGGTCAGGATCGCGTCGGTGGAGGGGCGGCCCTCACGACGGAAGAACGAGCCGGGGATGCGGCCCGCGGCGTACATGCGCTCTTCGACGTCGACCGTCAGCGGGAAGAAGTCGAACTGGTCCTTGGGGTACTTGCCGGCGGTGGTCGCCGACAGCAGCATGGTCTCGTCGTCGAGGTAGGCGGCGACCGAACCCGCGGCCTGCTTGGCCAGACGGCCGGTCTCGAAGCGGATGGTGCGGGTGCCGAAGCTACCGTTGTCGATCAGCGCGACCGACTCGAAAACTCCGGGCTCGACCTCGACCGCAGTCGAAGGGCGTTCAGTTGTCTGCGTCATATTCTCTTCTCTCGACCTCTCGTCTCGCTGGAGCGCAGCACCATGTGGGCGCGAACCAGCTATTCGTCAGCCGTACCGGACACGGACACGTGGAAACCCTCCTGGCTGCCACGCGCAGCACCCGGCCGGATCCCCTTGGCTGGAACATTCCACAAGAGGGGCGACGCGGAGGCGATCATCGATCGAAGCCCGACGGCGGCGAGAAACGCCTGCCGAAAGGCCACTACCGAAGACCGACGCCACGCGGACGGATGCACACGGCTGTCACATGTTGTAATGCAGCCGGGAACCCGATGGTCCCCGAATACACGAATAGCCAACGAGAAGAAGTGTACTTCTTCCCGTTGGCTACCCGCCGACCGCCTCCACCGGGAGGCGTGTCAAAGAAACGCAACCACCGCACCCCCGACCCCGAGGAGGGGCCGTTCGCGGCCGGCCCGCTGTTGCGGTGCCGGGGCGTAGGCGACGAAGGAGCAAGCCGCGGTGCCGCAACAGCGGGCCCTCAGGGCCGCGAACACCGCGCGCCAGCGCGCAAAATTATCGACGCAGACCCAGACGCTCGATGAGCGAGCGGTAGCGGTTGATGTCGTTGGCCTGCAGGTACTTCGACAGGCGGCGACGACGACCGATCAGGGCCAGCAGGCCGTGCCGGGTGTGGTGATCGTGCTTGTGCTGCTTCAGGTGCTCGGTCAGGTCCGAGATCCGCTTCGACAGCAGCGCGATCTGCGCCTCCGGCGAGCCGGTGTCGGTGGGGTGCAGGCCGTATTCGGCGAGAATCGCCGACTTCTGCTCAGTGGTCAGCGCCATGTGGCTCGACTCCTATTTTTCAGTTCCGCGCTCGAAGGTCCGGTTACCCGGGATGGGCGCCACCGCGGACCGCAGCAAACCCGAGGAGCCACCTTACACCCCGACGGGGGTGAGGTTGCACCTGCCTCAGGCGTCGGCGGCGGTGAGGACTTTGCGCGCGGCTTCGACATCGCGGCCCATGGCCTCGACCAGATCGTCGATGGTGTCGAATTTGCGCATCCCGCGCAGTTGTTCGACGAAATCGACACCGACGTGCTGGCCGTAGAGATCGGCCTCGCCGTCGAGAACGAACGCTTCGACGGTCCGTGAGCGGCCCGAGAACGTGGGGTTGGTGCCGACCGAGATCGCGGCCATCGCGCGCTCGCCGGGTGCGGCGTTGCCGATGGCCGGGCCCGCCCCGAGCACAGTGAACCAGCCCGCGTACACCCCGTCGGCCGGAATCGCGGCATGCATCGGCGGGGCGACGTTGGCGGTCGGGAATCCGAGCCCGCGACCACGACCGTCGCCGTGCACGACGACACCTTCGACGCGATGCGGACGTCCCAGCGCCTCGGCGGCCGCGGCCATATCGCCTGCGTCGACACAGGCCCGGATGTAGGTGGAGGAGAAAGTGACGGCGTGTTCGCCGAGCAGGGTCACCCCGTCGACCTCGAAGCCGAACCGCTCGCCGAGTTCGCGCATCGTGTCGACGGTGCCCGCGGCTTTCTTCCCGAAGGTGAAATTGTCGCCGACCACGACCTCGGTGACGTGCAGACGTTCGACCAGCAGGTCGTGCACGTATTCGGACGGGGTGAGCTTCATGAATTCCTGGGTGAACGGCATCACGCAGAACACGTCGATCCCGAGCTCCTCGGCCAGCTCCGCGCGGCGGGTCAGCGTGGTCAGCTGTGCGGGATGCGAACCGGGTCGCACCACTTCCATCGGGTGCGGATCGAAGGTCATCAGAACCGAGCGCACGCCACGCTTCTCTGCCGCGGCGACCGCGCGGCTGATCAGCTGCGCGTGCCCCCGATGTACCCCGTCGAACACGCCGATCGTGAGAACGCAACGCCCCCAGTCCGCGGGCACGTCGTCGAGACTTCGCCATCTCTGCACAGAGCGAAGCCTACGCAAAGCGGTGCCCGAACAGAATTCCGGTGTGATCGGATCGCCGGTGCGCGGCGTGCCGGTTCGCCGATGTGTCATTCGGGCCAGGGATGCCTAACATTGGTGAGGTGCCAGCCAAACGAGATGTCGCGACCCGCAGCGCGCTCACGCAACCCGCCGAGCAGGCCGAACTCGCCGCGACGATCGTGCCCGAACTGTCGGCGGTGGCACAGGATTATCTGAAGGTCATCTGGACCGCCCAGGAGTGGTCGCAGGAGAAGGTGTCGACCAAGTTACTGGCCGAGCGGATCGGCGTGTCGGCCTCGACGGTGTCGGAGGCGGTGCGCAAGCTCACCGATCAGGGCCTGGTCGAGCACGCCCGCTACGGCGCGATCACCCTGACCGAACACGGCCGTCGCGCCGCGGTCGCGATGGTGCGCCGGCACCGGCTGATCGAGACCTTCCTGGTGAACGAACTCGGCTACGGCTGGGACGAAGTGCACGACGAGGCCGAGGTACTCGAACACGCCGTCTCGGATCTGCTCATGTCCCGCATCGACGCGAAACTCGGCCACCCCGACCGCGACCCGCACGGCGACCCCATCCCCTCCACCGACGGCGCCGTGCCCACTCCCCCCGCCCGCCAGCTCAGCGACTTCGCCGCGGGCGAATCCGGCCGGGTGGCCCGCATTTCCGACTCCGATCCCGCGATGCTGCGCTATTTCGACTCCGTCGGCATCGCGCTCGACACCACGATCGAAGTAGCCGAACGCCGCGATTTCGCCGGCACCATCGCCGTCCGCATCGCCTCGTCCGAAGCCCCCACCGAGCTGGGAACCCTTGCCGCCGAAGCGATTTGGCTCACCGCTTAGTGATCAGCAGTTGAAGTAGGTACGGAGGCGGTCCGGAACGCCGTCGGCGACGGCGGCGGACCAGCAGATGTCGTGGGGGAATCCGACGTAGGTGGTCCAGGTTCCCGAGGTGCGAGTGATGACGCGCTGGTTGTCGCCGGGGGTATCCCAGCGGATGACACCCCACTGCCCGTCACAGTCGGCGATGGTGGCGACGGGTCCCGCATCGACGCCGAGTTCGGTTTCGATGGTGGATTCGGCGCAGGCGGGCGCGGGATCGGGTGGGGTGTCCTGGAAGCGCAACTGACCGGTGGCCGTGCCGCCCGCGGTGACCAGGAACAGCGAGTGCATGCCCTCGGGGACCGGGTTCGTTCCGGCGGACGCGGTCATCCCGAAGCGATAGCAACCGATTTCGGTGACGAAGGCCGCCCGGCCCTGCTCGTCGGTGACCCCGTCGCGGCGCAGGGTTTCCGCCGTCTCGCCGACGGGGATGTCGTTGCCCGACGGATCACACGGCTGCTGCAGCGACAAGTACACCGGCACACCGGGGACGGGGTTCCCGGACAACGTCACGGTGCGCAGCACCACGGTGCCGGTCGCGATTTCGGGTGGCCTCGCGGTCTTCGCCGGGGCGGTGGGCGCGCCCACGGACGGCGCGGGGACGGCGCCAGGGCGACCGGCGGGCGTGGCGCCGGGCGTGGTGATCGAGATCGGCGCGGTGATCGAGGTGGCCGGACGCGCCGCGCTCGATCCCGGCGTCTGCGGATCGCCGCCTCCGCATGCCGCGACCACTACCGTCACACCGGCGACGGCACCGATCCAGATCGTCCTGATCGCAGCCATGGTCTGCCCCTCCGACGCGAAAGCCATACATCCTCGCTATCGCCCGTTCGGAGCCGGGTGTTATCCGCCGTCCAGCGCCCCTGACAGGGGAACACGGCACCGTCAGCGCGACAGGAAATCCAGCAGCACCCGGAATTCGGGGAGCGAGAGGTAGCCGTCGCCGTCCTGATCGGCGGCCGCGAGCAGGTCGGCGGCCGGTTCGTCGATACGCCCCGCACCCACGTGACGGATCAGCGATTCCAGCTCGGCGACCGAGATCCGGCCGTCCGCGTTGGTGTCGAAGACCCGGAACGCCGCGTCGGCGTCGGTGACGTCGATCCGCCCCTCGACGACGGCGGCGTCGAATTCGGCGCGGGAGACGAGGAAATCACCGTTGGTATCCGCGGCGGCGACCATCCGCTCGACGGCCTCCCGGTCGACATCGATTCCCGCCGACCGGATTCCGTCGGCGATGTCGTCCACCGACACCAGTCCGTCACCGTCGCGATCCCACAGTGTGAACGTGTCGACCGACTCTGCACTCATTTCACGATCCCTCTTCCACGGCCGGCCACCGGCCGGTTTCCGCCACTCTACGGATTCGCCGGAGTGGCTGCGGCGCACCGGGAGTCGGCCAGGCCGTCCGCGAGCGCGGCGGTCAGCCGGCGTGCCCGTCGAGGACCCGCAGCGTGACCGATTCGGCCGCCGGTTGCCGGTATTCGGTGAACAGGGCCGCGACGAGCTCGCCACGGCTGGCGACACCCGTCTTGTCGAAGATGGATTTCACGTGGTCGCGCACGGTGTGGGCGGAGACGAGCAGGTGCCGGGCGATGGCGGCGGTGGACAGTCCCGCCGCGATGAGTTCGGTGACCTCCAGTTCACGGCGGGTCAGTTCATAGGCGGCGACGATGAGCGCGGCGACGTCGGAGGGCGCCGCGTGTTCGATCACCAGCACCGTCGTGGCCGCTTCGCCGTTCGCGTCACGCAGACACGAGGCGTGGCAGACCAGCCACTGGCCGGTGAGAGTGCGAATGCGGATGCGGGCACTGTCGCCGGTGAGCCGCGCGCGTCCCGCGGTGCTGAGGATCCAGACCGGCAACGGTAATTCGAGCCCGGCGCCGGTGGTCGTGGACGGACCCGGCGGCATCAGCGCGAGCAGCTCGCGGGCCTCGTCGTTCACCGAGACCAGCGCGCCGTCGGCGCCGAACAGCAGCAGGCCGGGCGCGTGGATGCCGCCCGAACCCGTGGTCGCCGGTCGGGCGAAGCCGCGCAGACGCCGTGCCATCGGGGCCGACACCGCGTGCAGCACCGCCACCTCGGCGGCGGCGAAGGCTTGTCTGCCACGTTCCCGGAACAAGCTCACCTGCCCCCAGCTCTGACCGTCCACGCGCAGCACGGCCCGCAGTTCGTCACCGAACCCGCGGGGTCGCATGAAACCTCGGTACAGCGGGCTCAGTGTCGGCCGGTCGCCCGTCACCGCGCGCAAACCGGCCACCGGCACCGGCGCCACGGCCAGATCGCGGAACAGGTTGACGTGTTCGGCGAAAAGCTCTGACTCCCAGTAGGTCCCGCAGCCGCCCTCGTGCAGGTTCTCCACCCGCACCGGCGCGGTGGTCAGCCCGTTGACCGGATCGGTGGCCACCCACACCGCGGCATCGAACCCCACGGACCGGCGCAGTCGGGTGGAAGTCCGCTCGAACAGCGCGTGCGCATCCGGCGCCGCGTCGATCCCGCGGAGCAAGGCGGTCATGGCGGGCGAAGCCGGGGCGGTCATGTGCCCATTGTCGCCGCGTTCAGTGCTCGGGACCATCCCACGATCGAGGGGGTGCCTGTGGCGATCCCGCACCGCCGAGAGCCCGCCTCCGAGGCACCCGGTGAGCCGCCGCATCCCGCAAACGCGGGATTTCGCGGCGGCTCCGGCGCGAGCACGCTGGTCACAGAGCGGGCACGACGTCGTGCTCGCCATCGAATGAGAGTGCGCGGCAACGCCCTCCGAGGACAGGAGTCGATATGCGAATCGGGATCATCGGTGCGGGAGTGGCCGCGGTCGGCTTGCTCGACGCGCTCGCGTGTGCCGACGGCGCACCGGGCACGATCACCGTGTTCGAGGGGTCCGCGGCGCTGTGGCGCGGCCGGGCCTATCAGCGCGATGTGCCCGCGGTGCGCGTGAACGCCCCGCCCCCGCTGATGTCCGCACGGGCGAGCGATCGTGGGCATTTCCAGGACTGGCTCGCGCAGCGACCGGATGCGAGGCGCTTCCTCGACCCCGGGTTGGGGCAGCCGATCGTGCCGCGCGCGATGTACGGCGAGTACCTGGAACAGTCGGCGCGGGCGTCGATCGACCGGTTGCGGCGCGACGGATGGCAGGTCGACGTCGTGAACGACCGGGTCACCGGCGTCGCGCAGCAACAGCCGGTGGTCCTGCGCACCGGGGGCGGCGTGAGCTATCCGGTGGATCGCGTGGTGCTCTGCGTCGGCAGCGGCCGTCCCCGCGACCAGTACGGACTCACCGGCGCTCGCGGCTATCTCGATGAGCCGTATCCGCTGGCGCGCACCCTCACCGAAGTGGAACCCGAGGCCCGGGTAGCCGTGATCGGCAGCGGCCTGACCGCGGTCGACATCACGGCGGCGCTGACCGAGAACGGCCATCGAGGTCCGATCACGCTGCTCTCGCGCAGCGGGATCCTGCCGTTCGTCCAGCAACGTCCACGACCGTTGTCGCCGCGCCATCTCACCCCGGCCGCCGCAGTGGACCTGGCGGCGCGCGGAGCGGTCGAGTTCACCGAGGTGGTCGCGCTGCTACGGGCCGAATTGGCCGACCTGGGTGAGGATTTCGACGAGTTCGCCGCCGAGATCCGCGCGACCGGCTCCGAGGACCCGGTGCTTCGCCTACGCCGTCAGCTCGCCGAGGTCGACTCCACCCGGCTGGGCCGACGCCTGCTCACGATGGCGATTCGCACGATGGGCCCGATCCTGTGGCCTGCGCTGACCGACGCCGACCGGATGTTGTTGCGGACCGAGCACTACCGCACGATCAGCAGCCTCAGCTCACCGATGGTCCCGCACAACGCCGAAATCCTGCTGCGCCTGCTGGATGCGGGCCGGGTCCGGTTGCGCACGGGACTCACGGCGATCGCGGCGGGCGACACCGGCTTCACGCTGACCGGCGAATCCACCTGGACGGCCGACATCGTGATCAATGCCGTCAACCCGCCCGCCTATGTCACCCCGCAGGACACCGAGTCGCTGATGGCGCGCCTGCTCGACAGTGGCACAGCGCAACTCGCGCCCACCGGTGGCCTCCTTGCCGAACCACGCACACGGGCGCTGCGTGCAGGCACCTGGCACGTCCTCGGCAACCTGGCGGCGGATTCGATGTTCATCGCCACGAACCCGCCCGGCCTCGCCGCGCAAGCGGCACTGCTGGCCGAGCACCTGACGAAGGAAGCAGGATTGCGGCGCGAAGCGCTGCCCGTGAGTATCTGACCGCTGTCCGGCAGGCGGTTTCCGGCGGGCGGTTTCCGGCGGGCTCGCCCGGCAAGGAGCTCGTCAGTCGCCGATTCCTCGCGGACGCACCACCATCACCGAGCCCGCGCGTTTGCCGCTCTCCTCCAGCAGTGCGATAGCCCGGCCCCGTGGGTCGATCGCGGCATAGACGCCCTTGATGCCGACCGGCTCGAGCCAGCGGCCGGTCCGCAGGTCGGTGGCCTGCGATTCGTCGATGTCGCGAAGCGGGAACGCGGTGCGGACGGCGGCGTCGATATCGAGACTGAGCAGGGGCTGCTCGGCGTCGACGGCGGCCGCGAGTTGTTCGAGGGTGCGGGCGTGTTCGAGGGTGAAGGGACCGACCCTGGTGCGGCGCAGGGCTGTCAGATGCCCGCCCACACCGAGGGCCGCGCCGAGATCGCGGGCCAGAGCGCGGATGTAGGTGCCGGAGGTGCATTCGACCGCCACGTCGAGATCCACGAACTCACCGTCGGCGACGTCGCGTCGGGCCAGGATGTCGAAGCGCGACACCGTCACCGGGCGGGCCGCCAGTTGCACCTCTTCGCCGGCGCGCACGCGCGCGTAAGCCCGTTCACCGTCGACCTTGATGGCGCTCACCGTGGCGGGGACCTGCTCGATGTCACCGGTCAGGGCCGCGACACCGGCCGCGATCTCGTCGTCGGTGACGTGCAGCGCGGAGGTGGTCGCGGTGACCTCGCCCTCGGCGTCGTCGGTGTTCGTGGCCTGGCCGAGGCGGATCGTGGCGGTGTAGGCCTTGGTGGTGAGCAGCAGCTGGCCGAGTAGCTTCGTGGCCCGCTCCACCCCGAGCACCAGCACCCCGGTGGCCATCGGGTCGAGAGTGCCCGCATGGCCGACCTTCTTGGTCTGCAACAGCTTTCGGCTGCGCGCTACGACGTCGTGGCTGGTGAGACCGCTGTCCTTGTCGACGATCACGAGACCGCCGAGCTCGCCGACCCGCGACACCCGTGCCGCCATCAGCCGTGCGCGATCGCGGTCAGGATCAGCCCGTCGGCGATCAACCAGTTGCCGTGGAACTCGGTCAGCGCGGCGCCGCCGTCATTCGTCAGCCCGGGCACGAGCACCTTCGTATGAAAGGTGCCCGAACCCGCATCGTCTGTGCGGGAGTCGATCTCGAAGGTGATGTGCGCGTCCTCGAAACCGAGCCAGCGCAGCGTGAGCGGGAACCAGGCCTTGTAGGTGGCCTCTTTGGCACAGAACAGCAACCGATCCAGGTGCAGGCCCTCCCCGGGCGTGTCCGACAGCCACTCCCGTTCAGCGGGCAGACTGACCGAATCGAGCACTCCCTCGGGCAAAGTGTCGTGCGGTTCGGCGTCGATACCGACCGAACGGAAACGCAGCGAGTGCGCCATCGCGGCGGCACGGTAACCGTCGCAATGGGTGAGGCTGCCGACGATGCCGCGCGGGAACAACGGCATGCCGCGTTCGCCCTTGCCGATCGCGACAGGCTGTTCACCGAGCTGTTCGAGGGCGAGGCGAGCACAGTGCCGGGCGCCGATGAAATCGCGGCGCCGCTTCTCCACGGCTTTGGCGATGAGGTGTTCCTCGGCCGGATGCGCCGTGAGATCCTCCGGGAACACCAGCAACTCCGCCGACGCCACACTCCTCGGCAAAATCCTCTCCAGCACTGCTTGTCCGCCTCTCCGCGTCCTGTGGCCAGACCTCGGCGCTGGTTGGGTCAGCGTCGAGGTCTGGCGGTACCGGGGTGGGCGGGTGTGCTCGTGCCCGGTGAGTTACCGATGTTCTTACGAAATCAGGCGTGGGGTTCTCGTGCAAATTCGCTGTCAGATGCCGCGCCTGCGCTCGGCCTTCTCGCGCATCTCGGCGGCCGCGGCTTCCATCTCCGGGGTGACCTTGAAGTGGCCGCCCCAGGAGTTCAGGTCGCCTTCGGCATAGACCGGGTCGGGCAGGATCTGGCGCAGCAGCGGTTCCGGCATGCCTCGGCGTTTCCATTCGCGGGGGTAGCCGAGGGAGACCTCTTCGAAGCGGACGCCGTCGTAGTAGGTGGTGCGGGGGATGTGGAGGTGGCCGTAGACCGAGCAGACCACGTTGTAGCTGGTGTGCCAGTCGGCGGTCAGGTCGGTGCCGCACCACAGCGAGAACTCCGGGTAGAACAGGATATCGGTGGGCTGACGGACCAGGGGGAAGTGGTTGATCATCACCACCGGGGTGTCGGCGGGCAGCGCGTCGAGGCGGCGCTGGGTGTACTGGACGCGGGCGTGGCACCAGGCGTCGCGGGTGAGGTACGGGTCGGGGGCCAGCAGGAACTCGTCGGTCGCCACGACATTGCGTTCGCGCGCCAGCGCCAGACCCTCCGCTTTGGTCTTCGTGCCTGCCGGTCGCCACGAGTAGTCGTAGAGCAGGAACATCGGCGCCACGGTGACCCGGCCGCCGTACTTCTCGGCGCCCGGACCCGTCCACACCGGGAACGGGTCCTCGGGAGTGACGACATCGAGGTCACGGCACATCGCGACCAGATAGTCGTAGCGGGCGGCGCCGTGCATCTGCACCGGGTCCTTCGGCGTGGTCCACAGCTCGTGGTTGCCCGGCACCCAGATCACCTTGGCGAAGCGGCCGCGCAGCAACTCCAGCGCCCACCGCACCTCCTCGGCCTTCTCCCCCACATCACCGGCGACGATCAGCCAGTCCTCGGGCGAATCGGGAACGATCTGCTCCACCACGGGCTTGTTGCCCTGATGCCCCACGTGCACATCGCTGACCGCCATCAACTTCGGAATCACCTGTCCACAGTGGCACACCCCGGGCGCGCGGCACCGGCGGGTTCACCCCTGCGCGTCGACTGCCTCGGCCACCAGGAGATCTAGCAGCCCAGGAAACCGCGCGTCGAGGTCGCAGGACGACGGACCTGCGATTGCCGTCATTCACCTGCCGGACCAGCCCCGCCTCGCGGAGCTCGACCGCCACCCGGCCCTGCCGCACATGCAGGGGTTCTGGAATTCCCGCCTGGACTACCTGACCCGCGACCTGGACATTCGCTGGATCGACATGCTCAGTCCCTATCCCCGCTGAACCGGTCCGCGCCCTGGTCAGGCGGTGAGTATGCCGTCGACGAAAGCCAGCACTCGTTCCTGCGATTCGACACCGATCTGTTCGTGTCCGCCCGGGTACTGCGCGAACTCGACCTGGGTGCCCGCCGACCGCATCTGCGCGAGCAGCGCGAATGTCAGCGGCAGCGGGACCACGGTGTCGGCCGCGCCGTGCGCGATCAGCACCGGCTGGCGATAGCCGAGCGTGGGGACGACCATGTAGTCGCGCAGGGCCGCGCCGAGACCGTCGGCGGCCACGGGCTTCGCCAGCAGCGCGCCGATCGACGCGCCGCCGACGGCCCGGTCGAAATCGTCGACACAGCTGGTGGCGATCGCGTCGACCACCTCGCGCCCCCGAGCGCTGAGCAGACCGTTCACATCCAGGTCGGGCCGGGTGGCGCGCAGCCCGGCGAGCATGCCCGCGAACGGGCCGACGAGCCGGTCCACGATCGGGAGGTTCGGGACGCCGGTATCGAGCCAGGTCAGGATCTGCTCGTAATTGGATTCCGGCGCCAGCGCCACGGTGCCGCGGAAGTCCAGTTCGGGCGCGTAGTCGCCGGCGAGGTTGCCGGTCCCCAGCGCGGCGTGTCCGCCCTGCGAACCGCCGACCACGGCCCACGTCGGCGCCAGACTCGGCTCGGCGACCCGCGCGGCACGAACCAGGTCGATCGTGGCGGTGGCCTCGGTGCGAGTGTGCAGGTACGGGTGCACGGTGTCGGAGCCGGGCGACAGGCCGAGGTAATCCGGCGCGACCACCGCCCAGCCACGATCGAGGAACGCGCGCAGCAGGGGTCGTTCGTGCCGCGCCTTGTCGGTGGTGAGGCCGCACTGCGGCCCCAGCCCACTGGTCCCGTGATCCCACGCCACCACCGGGTAACCGCCTTCCGGGGCGGGCGAATCCGGGAGCAGCAACAGCCCCGACGCGTTCGTGATGCCGCGCGTCGCGCCCTCCGTGCGATATTCGACGATCGCCGCCCGCGACCATTCACCCCAGCCCGCGGGCTGCGCGAGATGGGAAACGAGCTGCCCCGGCGCGACGGGCACCGCCTGCGCCGCGGGCGCCACACCGACCGCACCGATCAGCACCAGCGCCGCGGCCACCACCACCCGGCCGCCCTGGGCAATCACATCGTGCACGGCCATGGCGCCTCCATCGTCGATCCTCGTGTCCGTCCTTCCGACGGTAGGCGATCGACCGCCGAGAAGCACCGCCGTATTCATCAACACCATGGAATGCGCTGCGTCACAGGGGTTTTCCGTAGAACTAGGCGGCACCCTGTGGGAGTTCGGCGCCCACCTTGGCCCAGCGGCCGGATCGTGCGCGGGCGATGACGGCCAGCAGCCGAGCCAGCATGAACACGACCAAGCCGGTCCAGATTCCCGCCACGCCCCAGTCGAAGATCAGCGACAGCCAGATCAACGGCAGGAAGCCGGTCAGAGCGGCGACAAGGGTCGCGGTGCGGAGGAACGCGGCGTCGCCCGCACCGAGCAGGACGCCGTCGAGGGCGAACACCGCGCCGGCCACCGGGATCATGGCGACGAAGAACCACCAGATGACGTGGGTGCGTTCGAGGACCTGGGGGTCGTCGGTGAACAGCAGCGGGATCGCGGTCACGCCCGCGGCGAAGACGGCGGCGAGGAGCAGGGCGAAGATCTCGGACCAGACCGTCACACGGCGCGCGATCACCTTGGCGCCGTGGGCATTACCGGCACCGAGGGCCGCGCCGACCAGGGCCTGTGCGGCGATGGCGAGCGAGTCCAAGGTCAGGGCGAGGAAATTCCAGAGTTGCAGGACCACCTGGTGGGCGGCCACGGACGCGGCGCCGAAACGGGCGGCCACCGCGGCGGCGGAGACGAAGCAGATCTGGAACGACAGACTGCGGATGATGAGGTCGCGCCCGAGAACGAGTTGAGCGCGCATCACCACGACGCGCGGTCGAAGCGAAACACGTTCACGCAACAGAGCATAGGCGAACAGGACGCCGGAGACCGATTGGCCGACGAGATTCGCCACCGCCGAACCGGCCAGTTCCATGCGCGGCGCGCCGAGCAGTCCGTACACCAGAACCGGACACAGCACCGCCGACAACGCCAGGCCCGCCACCACGTAGGTCAGTGGTCGTCGCACATCCTGCACGCCGCGCATCCACCCGTTGCCCGCCATCGACAGCAGGATCAACGGCACGCCGAACAGCGCGATCCGCACCCAGATCAATGCCTCGTCGGCGATCTCCCCACCGCCGGAGAGCACCGAACACAGTGGCACCGCGAACAACTGGATCACCGCGACGATCACCAGGCCGATCGCCACACCCACCCAGCTGGCCTGCACGCCCTCCTCGACAGCACCTGTCCGATCCCCCGCACCGTGTCTGCGGGCCGCACGCGCGGTCGTCCCATAGGACAGGAACGTCAGCTGGGTGCTCACCGACCCGAGGATCACCGCGCCGACGGCCAGCCCGGCCAGTGCCAGCGCCCCCAGCCTGCCGACCACCGCGATGTCGAAGAGCAGATACAGCGGCTCGGCGACCAACACACCCAGGGTGGGCACGGCGATTCCGAGAATTCGCCGCGGCCCGACCTGATCGACCTCATCGCCGGTCATGGCTTCGCCCCTCGGTTCAGCGGACCCCACACCGACCTCCCACGGTCACCACGAACTCATCGGACGCGCCGCCGACCTGCCGATGGTGGCACACGCCACCGACACATCGCCCATCACGTGCATCGGCGATCTCACCGTTCGCCGGGCATGATCATGGTCGCGGTGGTCGTGCACCGACGCCCCCACCCACACCGCCGATCGCGGACGCACTTACCCATCGGCACGAAATCGCGGTACGAAGTGTGGACGACAGGCAGGATGAGTGACGACACTGGTCGTCTGCCCAGCTCGGGTGGGACGATGACACACCGCGGACGCCTGGTTCGCCCGGACAACTCAGGATCGACCATGGTGCTTGTGCAGCGATGGCGGGTGATCACGGCGTTCGCCCTGGTCGGCGCGGCCACCCAGCTGGTGTGGCTCACCTACGCGCCGGTCACGACCGTGGCGGCGGAGCACTTCGGTGTGTCCGAATCCGCGATCGGGTGGCTGGCGAACATGTTCCCGCTGCTCTACGTCGTGCTCGCGGTGCCCGCTGGGATCGCACTCGATCGGTGGTTCCGCCCCAGCCTGATCGCCGGCGCGGTACTCACCGCGATCGGTGCCGCGCTACGCCTGCTCGACGGCGGGTTCGCGATCGTGCTCATCGGTCAGACCGTCGTCGCCATCGCGCAACCGCTGGTGCTCAACGCGATCACCGGCATCGCCGGGCACTATCTCGACGAGAAGGACCGGCCGACCGGTATCGCGGTGGGCACGGCGAGCACCTTCGCCGGGATGGCCGCCGCGTTCGTGCTCGGCGCGGCGCTGCCTGCGCACAGCCAGCTCACCACCCTGACCGCGATCGGCACGATCTTCGCCGCCCTGGCCGCGGTCGCACTGACGGTCGAACTGATGCGCGCGGGCACCGGACCCGCCGCGAGCACCTCGACCTCGCTCGCCGCGCTCCGAGCGACTCTCGGCGACCGGTATGTGCGCCGACTCTGCGTCGCCGTGTTCTTCCCCTTCGGCACGTTCGTCGCGCTGGCGACCTATGGCCAGGCACTGCTGGAACCGTCCGGCGTGAGCGCCGACGTGGCCAGTGTCGTGTTGCTGGTGAACGTCCTCGCCGGTGTCGTCGGTTGCGCGGTGATTCCGGTCGCGGTCCTGCGGCGCGGTATCGAACTCCCGGCCGTGATGGTCAGTCTCACCGCCAGCGCCGCCGCCTGTCTGCTCGTCGCCCTCGCCCCCGGGCTGGCCACCGGTTTCCTGGCCTTCGTCCTCATCGGCCTGACTCTGCTCCCCGCCCTCCCGATCGTCCTGGCCATGGCCGAACGTCACACCGGCGCCGCCGAAGGCACCGCCGCGGGCCTCATCTGGATGACCGGCAATCTCGGCGGCCTCGTCGTAGCAGGCCTGACCGGCCTGCTCGTAGACCGGCCCGCCCTGGCCTTCACCCTCTGCGCCACCACCACGATCCTCGGCGTCCCCCTCGCCCTGCGTCTACGCCGCGAGAAGACAAGCGCGGTAACCCAGGTCAGCCCAGCGCGGTGATCAGGGCGCGGACGACATCCTCGGCGTTGCCGTAGGTGGTGTAGCCGGCGGCGAAGCGGTGGCCGCCGCCGCCGAAAACGCCGGCGACCGCGGCGACGTCGATGCCGTCGGTGCGGCCGGGGGCGGAGTCGCGCGAGCGCAGGGAGACCGTCCAGCGGTCGTTGGGGCCGCGGGCTTCCTTGAAGACGGCGGCGATGCCCGCCTCGGCGGTGGTGCGGATGACGTCGATCACGCTCTCGACCTCTTCGGGGCCCACGTCGTAGGTGTCGGCGGCGCGCACCAGCGCGTAGACCAGGCCGACACCGGCGGCGGCGGGCACGACCACGGCGGTCGACAGCACCTTCGACAGCATCGGCAACCAGGCATAGGGGTGGGTATCGAGCAGGACCCGGGTGATCTCGGTGCCGTCGATGCCGGTGGCGAGCAGGCGCTCGGCCATGGCGTGGCTGCCGGGCCGGGCCCAGCGGAACGAACCGGTGTCGGTGACCAGGCCCGCGAACAGGCAGTGCGCGATGGGGGCGTCGATCTCCACGCCCCAGGCGTCGAGGAGCCGGGTCACCAGTTCGGTGGTCGAGGCCGCGGTCTCGTCGATCAGGTCGACGGTGCCGAAGCCGTCGTTGGCCCGATGATGATCGATCACCAATGTCATTGTCGCACCGGGTAATCGATCGGCGAGAGCACCGAGACGGCTGCGGGCGCCGCAATCGACGACGATCAACAGGTCCACCTCGTCCGGCACCTGCGCGGGCGGCACGACCATCTGCACACCGGGCAGCGTGCGCAACGAAGCCGGCAGCTCGGCGGGCTCGGCGAAGGACACACACACCGGTACCTCGCGCCGGTGCAGCGCCAGCGCCAGCGCCAGCCCGCTCCCGACGGTGTCGGCATCGGGCTGTACGTGGCACAGGATCGTCACCGAGCGCGCCGCCGCCAATGCGGCGACAGCCGCGCCCAGTTCGGTCCCGTCGCGGACGCTGGTCATCCGGCGTCCACGACGGGCACCGGCCGTCGGCCCGGCAGGGCTGTGCCCACCGGGCGGGATGACGTACCCTGCGTGGTCACTCGAGCTGGGCGCTGACCGGACATGCCTGCCTACTCGTCTTCGTCGTCGCGATCGGCCTTGTACGGGTCGGCCTCGCCCGCGTGCTTGGCGTTGGCGGCGACCTTGGCCACCTCGTCGTCGATGGCGCGAGCTCTCGCGAGCAACTCTTCCATCTCGCGGGCCACCTCGGGCACCTTATCGAGAGTGAAAGACAGGATCGGGGTGAACTTCACTCCGGTACCCGCGCCCACCTTGGACCGCAACACACCCTTGGCCGCGTCGAGCCCGGCGGCGGCTTCGGCGTAGTCGGGTTCGGCGTCGATGGTCTCGCCCATCACCGTGTAATAGACGTTCGCCTCGCGCAGATCCCCGGTCACCTTGGCATCGGTGACGGTGACGAACCGCAGCCGCGGATCCTTGATCTCGTATTCGATCGCGGTGGCCACGATCGCGGAAATCCGCTTGGCGAGCCGGCGTGCCCTGGCTTGATCAACCATGGCTGAACCTCCCTAGTCTTCGGGTCCGAAGATCCGGCGGCGTACTGCCAGCAACTCTATCTCCGGACGCGCGGCAACGTGCCGCTCACACTTGTCGAGCACCTCGTTCAGGTGTCCCGTTTCCGCACTGACCATGGCCACACCGAGCAGTGCCCGGCGGTGCAGGTCCTGATCTCCGGCTTCGGCGGCATTCACGCCGAAGCGCTTCTGGAGCTCGGCGAGGATCGGCCGGATCACCGACCGCTTCTCCTTGAGCGAATGCACGTCACCGAGCAGTAGATCGAATTCGAGCGCACCGATGAACAGCGGTGCTCACCTCCTGGTAGATGGGGTTCACGCAAGAACCCACGCCGCACCCGAAGAATCGGATGCGGCGTGGATCGAGCGGTAGTGCGTTGATCAGTCGCGCGGCTTTTCACGAAGCTCGTAAGCCTCGATGATGTCGCCGTCCTTGATGTCGCTGTAGGTGACGGTCATACCGCACTCGAAACCTTCGCGAACCTCAGGAGCGTCGTCCTTCTCCCGCTTGAGCGAGGAGATGGTCATCGTCTCCGCGATCACGCGACCGTCCCGGATCAGGCGCGCCTTGGCGTTGCGCTTGACCGAGCCCGAGGTGACCATGCAACCGGCGATGTTGCCGATCTTCGACGAACGGAAGATCGCGCGGATCTCCGCCCGGCCCAGCTCGACCTCTTCGTAGATCGGCTTGAGCATGCCCTTGAGGGCCTTCTCGATCTCGTCGATCG
Source organism: Nocardia sp. NPDC060249 (assembly GCF_042728755.1). Classification (NCBI taxonomy): domain Bacteria; kingdom Bacillati; phylum Actinomycetota; class Actinomycetes; order Mycobacteriales; family Nocardiaceae; genus Nocardia; species Nocardia sp. NPDC060249. Next base: position 683,506 of record NZ_JBHXAQ010000001.1, on the reverse strand, counting down.
CCTGGTAGATGACCGAGTAGTACCGGATGTCGACGCCTTCGCGGTTGGCCAGCTCAGTGGCCTTGCCCTCCGCGCGGACGTTGAAGCCGATGATGATCGCGTTGGAGGCCGACGCCAGGTTGACGTTGGTCTCGGTGACGCCACCGACACCGCGGTCGATGACGCGCAGACGCACCTCGTCGTCGATCTCGATCCCGAGCAGGGCCTCTTCGAGGGCCTCGACGGTACCGGAGTTGTCGCCCTTGAGGATCAGGTTGAGCTCCGAAGTCTCCTTCAGTGCGGCATCCAGATCTTCCAGGCTGATCCGCTTGCGGCTGCGAGCGGCCAGCGCGTTGCGCTTGCGGGCATTGCGGCGATCGGCGATCTGACGGGCGATGCGGTCTTCCTCGACCACGATCAGGTTGTCACCGGCGCCGGGCACCGAGGTGAAACCGATGACCTGGACCGGGCGCGACGGGGTCGCCGCGTGGACGTCCTCGCCGTGCTCGTCGACCATGCGACGGACGCGACCGTAGGCGTCGCCCGCCACGATCGAGTCGCCGACGTGCAGCGTGCCGCGCTGGATGAGCACGGTGGCCACGGGGCCACGGCCGCGGTCGAGGTGCGCCTCGATGGCGACACCCTGGGCGTCCATGTCCGGGTTGGCCCGCAGGTCGAGCGAGGCATCCGCGGTCAGCAGCACGGCTTCGAGCAGCTGATCGATGTTGGTGCCCTGCTTGGCCGAGATGTTGACGAACATGGTGTCGCCGCCGTACTCCTCGGTGACCAGGCCGTACTCGGTGAGCTGCTGCTTGATCTTGTCCGGGTTCGCACCCTCTTTGTCGATCTTGTTGATCGCGACGACGATCGGCACATCGGCGGCTTGGGCGTGGTTGATCGCCTCCACCGTCTGCGGCATGACGCCGTCGTCGGCCGCGACCACGAGGATCGCGATATCGGTGGCCTTCGCACCACGAGCACGCATGGCGGTGAACGCCTCGTGACCCGGGGTGTCGATGAAGGTGATCAGACGCTCTTCCTCGTTGAGGTTGGTGAGCACCTGGTAGGCACCGATGTGCTGGGTGATGCCACCGGCCTCGCCCTCGGCGACGTTGGCCTTACGGATCGTGTCGAGCAGTCGGGTCTTACCGTGGTCGACGTGACCCATGACGGTCACGACCGGCGGACGGTGCTCGAGGTCGTCCTCGCCGCCGGCGTCCTCGCCGTAGGTGAGGTCGAACGACTGCAGCAGTTCGCGATCTTCGTCCTCGGGGCTGACCACGTGGACGACGTAGTTCATCTCGCCGCCGAGCAGCTCGAGGGTCTCGTCGTTCACCGACTGGGTCGCGGTGACCATCTCGCCGAGGTTGAACAGGGCCTGCACGAGAGCTGCGGGGTTCGCGTCGATCTTCTCGGCGAAGTCCGACAGCGAGGCGCCACGGGCGAGACGGATGATCTCGCCGTTGCCACGGGGCAGACGCACGCCGCCGACGGCGGGAGCCTGCATGTTCTCGTACTCGGCGCGCTTCGCCCGCTTCGACTTGCGGCCACGACGGACCGCGCCGCCGGGACGACCGAACGCACCGGCTGCGCCACCACGGCCACCGGGACCACCGGGACGACCGCCACCGCCACCGGGACGACCACGGAAACCACCGGCCGCGGGAGCACCGGCACCGGGAGCGCCGGGGGCACCGCCACCGCCACCGCGGTAGCCGCCACCGCCGCCGCCACCACCGGGACGGCCTGCGCCGCCACCGCCGGGAGCGCCACCGGGACGACCCGGGCGGCCACCGGCCGCGGGGCCGGGACGTGCGGAGCGCGCGGGCATGGCACCGGGGTTCGGACGCGGAGGCATCGAACCCGGGTTGGGACGGGGACCACCGGGACGCGGGGCGCCGCCCTGCGCGGCGGCCGGGCGCTGCCCCTGCCCCTGACCACCCTGACCGGGACGGGGACCGCCCTGACCGGGAGCCGGACGCGGGCCACCCTGACCGGGAGCCGGACGGGGACCGCCCTGACCCGGAGTCGGACGCGGGCCACCCTGCGGGGCGGGACGCGGTGCCGGACGCTCACGATCGGGCGCCGAGCTGAACGGGTTGTTGCCGACGCGCGGAGCCTTGGGCCCCGGCTTCGGGCCGGGACCGGCCGGACGCGGACCGGGGGCGGCAGCGCCCGGAGTCGCCTGACCCGGACGGGTCTGACCCGCAGCGGGAGGCTGTGCCGGACGCGGCGCGGCGGGAGCCGGACGCGGGCCGGGCGCGGGGGCGGGCTTGGTGGCCGGAGCCGACTGCGCGGCGGCCGGAGCGGGACTCGCGGGTGCCGGGGTAGCGGGCTTGGCCTCGACCGGAGCGGCCGGTTCGGGCTTCGGCGCGACCGGCGCGGCAGCGGCTGCCGGGACGGGAGCGGCCGGAGCCGGACGCGGACCGGGGCGAGGGCCACCACCGGGGGTGGGCTTGGCAGCCGGACGGGCTGCTGCTGCCGACGACGGGCCGGGACGGGCCGCCGACTTGGCATCGGCCGCCGGAGCGGACTTCGACGCCAGAGATTCGCGCAGACGACGTGCGACGGGTGCTTCCACCGTCGAGGACGCCGACTTCACGAACTCGCCTTGCTCCTTGAGCTTCGCGAGTAGTTCCTTGCTTGTGACACCGAGCTCTTTAGCCAACTCGTGCACGCGGGCCTTGCCTGCCACTGCTCTCCTCACTGAGAGGCCGAGCAGTGACGCCGCCTAGGTAAGGCGGGCCCGCACGACCTCGGGTTATCTCCGACGGACGTTCATCGTTGGTGCTTCACGGTGTGCTCATGAGTGCTCGTGCCTGTTCTCGAGGTACTGCTCCAGGGCTGAGATATCCAGATTTCCGGACACTCGTAGGGCTCTGCCGAATGCTCGGCGCCGCTCTGCGGAACGCAAACAAACTGAAACGGGGTGCAGCCATGCACCCCGTCCGGGCTGTCTGCGCCGCGGATCGGGAACAATCGCGACATCGGTGTTCCGATGCTGCGCCACGATCCGCAACAGGTCGGCAGACGGCTCACGCTGACGGCATCCGATACAGGTGCGAACGGATTGCGCGGGCCGGTCCTGTACCCACTCTACCGGTGACCCGGTCATAACGACGAACCCCTCCCCTCCGGAAGTTACGAACATGTCATCCGCCGGTCGGGATTCGACGTGTTCGGATCAGCTACGGTGCGCTTCCGGCCGACTGGAGTCGTCCGGTTGCGGAGCCGCGTCGCTGCGGATATCGATGCGCCAGCCCGTCAGACGGGCAGCCAGGCGGGCATTCTGGCCCTCCTTGCCGATGGCGAGGGAGAGCTGGAAGTCGGGCACGATCACGCGTGCCGCCCTGGCGTCGGGATCGACGACGGTGACCGAAACCACTTTCGACGGCGAGAGCGCATTGCCGACGAATGTCGCCGGATCCTCGGCGTAGTCGATGATATCGATCTTCTCGCCCGCCAGCTCGCTCATCACATTGCGCACGCGCTGACCCATCGGGCCGATGCACGCGCCCTTGGCGTTCACACCCGGCACGGTGGACTGCACGGCGATCTTGGAGCGGTGTCCCGACTCGCGCGCGACCGCGACGATCTCGACGGAGCCGTCGGCGATCTCGGGCACCTCGAGCGAGAACAGCCGCCGCACCAGGTTCGGGTGGGTGCGCGAGAGCTGGATCTGCGGGCCACGCGGGCCACGCGAGACGCCGTAGACGTAGCACTTGATCCGGTCGCCGTGCTCGTAGGTCTCCCCCGGCACCTGCTCGGCGGGCGGGATCAGCCCCTCGGCGCCGTTGGCCTCGCTGCCGATGCGCACCACCACGATGCCGCGGGCGTTGGCCCTGGCGTCGCGCTGGACCACACCGCCGACTATCTCGCCCTCGTGGGTGGCGAAGTCGCCGAAGGATTTCTCGTTCTCGGCGTCACGCAGCCGCTGCAGCACCACCTGGCGGGCGGTGGTCGCGGCGATGCGGCCGAAACCCTCCGGGGTGTCGTCCCATTCGGAGACGAGGTTGCCGTCGGCGTCGAGTTCGCGGGCCATCACCCGCACCACACCGGTCTTCTGGTTGATGTCGATGCGCGCGTTGGCCTCGTGGCCGTCGGTGTGCCGGTAGGCGGTGAGCAGTGCCGACTCGATCGCCGAGATCACGGTCTCGATCGAGATACCTTTGTCGGCGACGATCGCCCGCAAGGCTTCGATTTCAATATTCATTCCGCAACCCCTTCGGTGGGAGTGTCACTGTGTTGTCCTGGTGCGGCGAGGTCGGCGGGTTCTTCGCCCGGTACCGGGCGGCCCGGGGCGATGCCGCCCGCGAGCTCGAGTTCGGCGGCGCCCGGTGCGTTGAACTCGACCTGGACGACAGCCTCGGCGATATCGGCGACCGGCACGTGCACGCGATGCGGCTTCACCTTGCCGCCGATGACGAGCGCGATGGTGGAGGTGCCGGTGGCGTCGTCGGCGAGCAGGCCGACGCGTGCGTCGAAACGAGCCTTGCCCTCGATCCGCTCGGCGCCGTCGGCCAGTTTCACGCGGACCTTGCGGCCCTGTGCGCGCCGCCAATGCCGTTCGGTGGTGAGCGGGCGCTCCACGCCGGGTGTCGTCACTTCGAGCAGATAGGCGGATTCGCCGAAATCGCCTGCGGCATCGAGAAGTTCGGACATCTCACGGCTGAGCGCGGCGATGGTGTCCAGGTCGGCGGGGCCGTCGCTGTCGACGGTGACCTGCACGCGAACCGGAGCCAGCTCGCCATTGCCCGCGGCGGCGATCGCGACGCCCTCGAGGTCGAATCCCCGGCGTGCGACGAGCTCAGCGACTAGCTGGCTCACCCTTTCCTCGGTGGGCATCGGCATATGGGCGGCTCCTGGTTCAGTTGTGACGCGATCGGAAATATCTACGCCGAAGGTCTAGCGTAACGCGCTCAGAGAGTGTAAAGGACCAGGCCCTGAGCACCGCGCACCGGTCCGACTCGGCGTGCCAGAGCCGTGTCACCACGCGCGCGAACTACCCGCGCGAGATCTGGCACGATGGTGCACGTGCCCCACCGCCATTCCGTCCCGCCGAGAGCCGGGCGACCTTCCGGCATGCGTTCCGACCGGCACGAACCCTCTCGGTTACGGGTCGAGCCTGCCACCGCGCACCTCGCCGGGCCGACGCCGGTTCCCGCCGGCGCGACCGCGTCGCAGCCGCCCGCCGTAGTGCCACATCCCACACCCGGGCAGCAGCTTTCGCTATCCGCGACCGCGCGGGCCGACACCGGGCCGACTTGGCGCCGCCGCACCCTGCTCCGACTCGCCGGCGCGAGCGCGATCGGCCTTCCCGTGGTGGCCACACTGGCCGCCTGCACCGAAGACGATACCGTGCACGCGCCGGATCCCCTTGCCGCGCAAGAAGTTCTGGCCCGTGCCGACGCCGCGGCCGCGACCGCGGCGATCGCGCTGGCACCTCAGGCGAATGCCGCGTTGAGCACGATCGCCGCCGAGCGCACCGCCCACGCCGACGCGCTTCGCACCGAAATCGACCGGGTGATCGGCGTGTACGGCGACGGCACCACGCCCGTCCATCGCACGGGCGTCTTGACCGTGCCCGGCCCCGGTGGATCGCCGGTCCCGGCCTCGGAGGTCGAGACCGCGTCCGCGCAGCCGGCCACCGTCGCGCAGGTGCGTGATCAGCTGGTCCGTTCCCAACAGTCCGCCGCAGCCCTGGCCCGTACCGAATCCGGTTATCGCGCAGGTCTTCTCGCGTCGATCAGCGCGGCCTGCGCCACCCAGGCAGGAGTCCTGCTGACATGACCGAACAGCGAACGGCGTTGCAGAGCGCGCTCGACGCCGAGTACGCCGCCGTCTACGCCTACGGCCTGATCGCCGCGTACGCCAATGCCGACCGGTCCCGCCTGGTCGCCGAGTTCAGCGCCGCGCACCGAGCCCGTCGGGACAGCACCGTCGAACTCCTGGAAGCGGAGGGCACCGCACCGGACGCGCCCCGTGCCGCCTACACCCCGCCCGCCCCCGTCGATGATCCGATTCCCGCGGCCCATCTCGCGGTGAGCGTCGAATCCGATTGCGCGGCAGCGTGGTACACGGTCGTGGAGAACGCGAACGACGAGGCGGTGCGCGCCATCGCGACGGAAGCGCTCACCGAAGCCGCCGTTCGCCGCGCCCGCTGGCAGACGATTCTGGGATCGGTCCCGGTCACCGTCGCGTTCCCGGGGCGGGCGTAGGACACCGAGTCGGCGGTTGCGGGCAGATCAGCGACCTGCCCGCAACCGTAGGCCCCGACTACGGGCGCATCGCGTACGCGCCGTCGTAGGCCGCTACCTGCTGCCACACCCGGCCGAAACGCTCGGCGTCGGCAACCGGGCTGCGCAGGGCCCCGATCGCCCACGCGCGCTGGGCGTCGGTGACCGACGGCTTGCCGAGCAGCGCCGAGGCCTGGGTGTTGAAGTCGCGGATCTGGAAGTCGAAGATCTGGTCGAGCACATCACGGTCGAGCCCGGTGAGCTCGGCCTGCTCGAGGATCAGCTGGCCGTAGACCACCGTGGAGAACAGGTGGCCGATGGTCAGCATGAAGTCCAGGTCCTTCTGCTGGGCCGCGTCGGGAGCCGCGGTGAGCAGCAGGCTGCGCAGCGCTCGAGCCTGCTCGTAGAACCGGCCGACGTTCGGGACCTCGGATGCCTGCTCGTAGGCGGGGGTCCAGTCGGCGAACTGCACCTTGCCCGCTCCGCGGGCCGGACCCTGCTGCCAGAAGAACGGCTGGTCGCCGGCTTCGAGGTTGGTGCCGATCGCCGGGTATTCCTTCGGGTTGAGCAGGTAGTTCGGCATGAACTTCAGGATCTGGCCCACGTTCACGTGCACGGTGCCCTCGAGGCGCGGCAGGTGGTTGATGTAGCGCGAGGCCTGCGCGAAGTAGGTGGCCTTCTCGAAACCCTTGGCCGCCAGCACATCCAGCAGCAGGGTCATCGCGACCTCGGCCTCCGAGGTGACCTTGGATTTGGTCATCGGGTTGAACAGCAGGTAGCGGCGGTCCTCGAGCGAGGCACTGCGGAAGTAGTCGACGGCGCGGTCGCTGAACAGTTTCATCGCGATCAACCGCGAATAGGCGTCGACGAAATTGCCGCGCACATGGGCGAAGTCGGTGACCGGGTTGCCGTAGAGGATGCGGTTGTTGGCGTGGGTGATGGCCTCGAAGAACGAGTGCTCGACCATGCCGATGCCGCCGTGGCAGAGGTTGAACTTGCCGACATTGACGGTGTTGAGCGCGGCCGAGAAGGCTTCGGGCCCTTCGTGGAGCAGGTCGGCGGCGGTCACCGGGTAGTTCTCCAGCCGGAAGTGGCTGACATACATCTGACCGTGGATAACGCTCTCGATCAGGTGGTAGTCGCCGTGGCGGCTGTCGGCGGCGAACCAGATGTAGCCGTCGGGACCCTCCACGTCGGCGCGCCGGGAGAACACCGACACCATCGAGGCGACGTTGCCGTTGCCGATGTAGTACTTCTCGCCGCTCGCCCGGAACAGGATGCCCGCCTCGGCGTCGGCGCTGCCCGGCTCGCTCGGGGTGAGGATCAGGTCGGTGTTGTAGATGTCGGCGCCGTGGTCGCGTTCGGACAGCGCGAACGCCATCACCTGACCGTCGTCGAGGTCGGCGGCGGCCTTGCGCTTGGCGATCTCGTTGCCGCTCTGCCAGATCGGGCCGAGGCCCAGGATGGTGACCTGCTCGGCGTACCAGTACGCCAGCCCGTAGAACCCGAAGATCTCCGCCAGTGCCGCGTTGCGTGCCGCGTCCCAGCGCTTGTTCGGGTCGCCGTCGGCGTAGGCGGCCGGGGTCAGGAAGGTCGCGAACAGCTTTTCCTTGCCGACGAACTCGAGGAACTCCGATGTCCACACCGCGTCGCGATCCTCGACCAGCAGCTGCGCCTTGCCCTTGGACTCGAACCACTCGATGGTGGCCTTCAGCAGCCGCCGCGTCTCGGCATCGAAATGCTGGGGGTCGTAGGTGGCCGGGTTGAACAGCAGGCTGGGCGAACTCGTCATGCCCGTTAACTTATCAGCGCCGCCCACCCGCCACGCCGACCCTCGACCCCACTACCAGCACTTTCGCCTACGTAGCCGTAAGTTCGAACGCTCCCTCGTCCTGTTCGACGGCGCCCGGCGCTGGGCATCACAGTGCCGCCGGGGTCGGGTGTTCGCCGGCGTATTCGGCGCGCCGGAAGCGATCCAGCCCGAGTTCGGTCCCGAGCTCGGCTCGCCTCCCCGGGTTGCGCACGTAGAACAGGAACAGGTGATACACCCGGGTCGGGTCGGTCTCGAGGTCGGTGTGAACGATGTCGATGGTTCGGTAGCCGGTATCGGCATCGCCGGTGACGAGGCTGATCACGTTGGTTCCGCTACCGAATCGGAACCCTTCCCGGCGGCTGCGGGCGCCGACCGCCGAGACGTCCTGCCAGGCAACTCTGGTCGGGCCGTTGCCGTAGTCGATGCAGATGTGCTGCGGGGTGAGTTCGATGCCGATGTCGCCGAGGGTCTTGCGAGGGCGGTACGTGCCGAAGCCGAGGAGCAGGGCAACCAAGGCAGGCAAGGACATGAGGAACAACAGCGCCGCTCCCGTCGACCAGTCGTCGTTCAACGATGCGACGAACTGCCACAGCCCAGCCCCGAGCACTGCCACTCCGAACGCTATGGCCACCAGACTTCCGGTCGAGGACGGCCGCGGCACCGGCAGCACGAGTGCCGGGCCACCGTCGGTGACCCGAATCTCGGCGGCCACCGGAGCGGCTCGCGGGATCTCCGACCATCCCCAGCCGGTGAAAACAGCAGTCAGCGGACCGAGCAGCACGAGCCCGAAGAGCCCGGGCCCCACCGATCCCGGCTCCGTCACCATCGCCGAGACCAGTCCCAGCGTCACCGGCCACAAAACCAGCGCACACGCGAACGGCAACACCACATACCGATACGCGCCGAACGCCTTCCGCTTCCACTCCCCCGGCAACGGCAACTCAGACGTACTCCGATACCTACCCACAATGCCCCCATGACGATCCACGCCTACGCCGTCGCAGATCTGATTCCGGCCTCTGTCGCACCTTGCGCCGCTGCGATGATTTACCAGGCCTCGGCCGCCTGAAACAACCAAATCGCGCTGCCCCGCAGGAAGTGGGACAGCGCGATCGGGGAGACGAGGTCAGCCGCGGATCTTGGCGGTGACCGCGCTGACGGCGTCTTCGGCGGGGATCTCCTCGGCTTCGCCGGTGAAGCGGTTGCGCAGTTCGACCTTGCCTTCGGCCCAGCCGCGGCCGATGACCAGGATCCAGGGCATGCCGAGGAGTTCGGCGTCCTTGAACTTCACGCCGGGGGAGGCGGTGCGGTCGTCGAAGAGGACCTCGAGGCCTTCGGCGTCCAGGCCCGCGACGACGTGTTCGGCACCGTCGCGGGCGGCGGCGTCCTTGTTCGCGATGACCACGTGCACGTCGAAGGGGGCGACTTCGGCGGGCCAGCGCAGGCCCTTCTCGTCGTGCTGCTGTTCGGCGATCACCGCGACCATGCGGGAGACGCCGATGCCGTAGGAGCCCATGGTGAGGCGGACCGGCTTGCCGTTCTCGCCGAGCACGTCGACGTCGAAGGCGTCGGTGTACTTGCGGCCGAGCTGGAAGATGTGGCCGATCTCGATGCCGCGGGCGGACACCAGCGGGCCCGCGCCGTCGGGCGAGGGATCGCCGTCGCGGACCTCGGCGGCCTCGATGGTGCCGTCGGGGGTGAAGTCGCGCCCGGCGACCAGGCCGACAACGTGCTTGCCCGCCACGTCGGCGCCGGTGATCCAGGCGGTGCCGTCGACGACGCGGGGGTCGACGAGGTAGCGAACACCGTTGGCGGCCAGACCCTTCGGCCCGATGTAGCCCTTCACCAGGAACGGATTGGCGGCGAAATCGGCCTCGGTGAGCAGTTCCACCTCGGCGGGTTCGACCGCGGCGCCCAGCCGCTTGTCGTCGACCTCGCGGTCACCGGGGACGCCGATGCCGAGGATCTCGGTCTTGCCGTCGGGGTGGCGCAGCTTCACCATCACGTTCTTCAACGTGTCGGCGGCGGTCACCGTGCGCCCGAGAACGTCGGCGGAGTTGGCCCAGTCGACCAGCGTCGCGATGGTGGGGGTGTTCGGGGTGTCGTACTCGACCGCGTCGGCCTGACCCTCGATGGGCAGCGCTGGGGGCGCGGGGGTGACCACGGCTTCCACGTTCGCCGCGTAGCCGGACTCGACGCAGCGCACGTAGGTGTCCTCACCGACCGGGCTGGCGGCGAGGAACTCCTCGGACGCGCTGCCGCCCATGGCGCCGGAGGTCGCGGCCACGATCACGTACTCGACGCCGAGCCGTTCGAAGATGGCCTCGTAGGCCTTGCGGTGGGTGGCGTAGCTGTTGGTCAGACCGTCGTCGTCGATGTCGAAGGAGTAGGAGTCCTTCATCACGAACTCGCGGCCTCGCAGGATGCCCGCGCGGGGGCGTTCCTCGTCGCGGTACTTGGTCTGGATCTGGTAGAGCGTGACCGGCAGATCCTTGTAGGAGTTGTACTCACCCTTCACGGTGAGCGCGAACAGCTCCTCGTGGGTGGGTCCGAGCAGGTAGTCGCCGCCCTTGCGGTCCTTGAGCCGGAACAGGCCGGGCCCGTACTCGGTCCACCGGTTGGTGGTCTCGTAGGGCTCGCGCGGCAGCAGGGCGGGCAGCGAGATCTCCTGGGCGCCGGTGGCGTCCATCTCCTGGCGCACCACGTCCTCGATCTTGCGCAGCGTGCGCAGACCGAGCGGCAGCCACGAGTACACGCCGGGGGCGACCCGACGGACGTAGCCGGCGCGAACGAGCAGTTTGTGGCTGGGCACCTCGGCGTCGGCGGGATCGTCTCGCAGGGTGCGCAGGAACAGGCGGGAGAGGCGGGTGATCACGGATGCACAGGGTAGTCCCTGGTCCGGGCGGGGCGACAGCCGATTGCCACCTGAGCGCTATCGAGCCCGCGAAAACCGGTTCCGGCAAAACAGCGCATATCGGGTTACCCAGTACAAATATATTTCAATCATCAGATAACAACCTGATAACGTAACCGCATTTGGCAATTCTTGGGTGACTAGATTTTCCCCATAAGTCAATTACCCACTTACAACAGAAAATTGGCGGCGGCGACGCTGCCCTTGCGAGAGGTCACAATGGCTGAGACGAAATCTATGTCGAAGCGCTGTACAGCGGTGTTCGCCGGTGCCGCGATGGTGGCCGCGGCCCTCGCCGGATGCACCAAGACCGAGACCACCGAGAGCGGTCAGCTCCTGCAGTCACTGAAGGACAAGGGCACGATCACCGTGGGTTTCGCCGGTGAAGCACCCTATTCGTTCGAAGAGGGCGGCCAGCTCACCGGCGCCACGGTGGCCCTGCACAAGGAGATCTTCGCCAACCTCGGCATCGAGACCGTCGACGGCGTGCAGACCGAGTTCGGCGCACTGATCCCCGGCCTGCAGGCCAACCGATTCGACGCGGTCAGCGCCGGCATGTCGATCCTGCCGAAACGCTGTGAACAGGCCTCTTTCAGCGAACCGGAATTCATGTACACCACCGCGCTGATGGTGAAACCCGGTAATCCGATGAATCTGACGGATATGCAGTCGATCAAGGCCAGTGGCGCGAAGATGGCCGCGATGACCGGCGCCATCGAATCCGATTACGCCAGCTCGCTCGGCATCGACGCCACCCAGGTCGGCACCCCGCAGGACGGCATGGACGCCGTCACCTCCGGGCGCGCCGACGTGTTCGCGCTCACCGCGATCTCGCTGAACTGGCTGAAGAGCCACACCCCCAACGCCGCAGTCGACGTGACACCGTCGTTCGTGGCCGTCATCGACGGCAAGCCGCAGGTCGGCGCCGGTGGCACCGTGTTCCGCACCACCGACCCCGACCTGCTCGCCGCCTACAACGCCGAGCTGGCCAAGATCACCGGCGACAAGGACAAGTACCTGTCGATCGTCGGGAAGTTCGGGTTCACCGAGCGCGAACTGCCGGATCCGAAGTACACGACGGCCAAGCTGTGCAAGGGCGAAATCTGATTCACGCATGAGCAATCTCGACGCGTTGCGCGATGCCCTTCCCTCGTTGTGGAAGGGCATCGTGGTCACGCTGGAGCTGACCATCGGCGGCGCGCTCCTCGCGTTCGTCCTCGCCCTCGCCCTCGGCACCACCGCGCGCGTGCGCAATCTCGCGGCACGCGGCAGCGCCAGGGTCATGATCGAATTCTTCCGCGGCACCTCACTGCTGGTGCAGATCTTCTGGCTGTTCTATGTACTGCCGTTGCTCGGCTACAAACTCGATCCACTGTTCTGCGGCATTTTGGCGCTCGGCCTCAACTACGGTGCCTACGGTGCCGAGGTGGTGCGCGGCGCGCTCAACGCGGTACCGCGCGCGCAGTTCGAGGCGGCAGTCGCGCTCAATTTCAGCCCGTGGCAGCGGATGCGCAGGGTGCTGTTCCCGCAAGCATGGGCGCTGATGCTGCCCTCGTTGACCAATCTGCTCGTCCACCTGCTCAAAGGCACGGCCGTGGCGTCCTACATCACCCTGCACGACCTGACCTACGAGATCGGTGACCTGCGCAAGACCACCAGCGACACGCTGTTCTCCTTCGGTGTCGGCCTGGTCATCTACTTCGTCCTCGGCTATCTGCTCACCCTGGGCATGAACCTGCTCGAAACCCGCGCCAAGACCAAGCTGGGTCGCGGGGCGTCGCTCAAGGAGGTCCTCAGCCTGGCGCCCGACGATACGAAGGTGGCGCCATGAGGGCGGAATGGAGTTGGGAGCGCGCTCGCGAGGCGCTGCCGGTGTTGTGGGACGGCTTCCAGATCACACTGCTGGCCACGGTGCTGGGCTTCGCGCTGGCCGCGGTGCTCGGGCTGGTGATCGCGATCGTCCGCCGCACGATGCCGCGCCCGATCGCCGCGCCGGTGCACGCGGTGAGCGAGTTCGTCCGGCTCACCCCGCTGGTCGTGCAACTGCTGTTCGCCTACACACTGTTCACGCAGTTCTCGGCGTTGCAGATCGGCATCGTGGTGCTGGGCATCCACTATTCGAGTTATCTGGCCGAGGTGTATCGGGCCGGGATCGAGGCGGTGCCGAAGGGACAGTGGGAGGCGGCGCGTGCGCTGTCGTTGCCGCCCACCCGTACCTGGGGTGCGGTGGTGCTGCCGCAGGCGATCCGGGCGAGCCTGCCCGCGCTCGGCACCAACGCCGTCTCGATGTTCAAGGACACACCGTTCCTGTTCGCCATCTCGGTCGTCGAATTGGTGACCGCCGCACAGCAATTCGGGGCACGCAACTTCGCGTACCTGGAGTCGATCACAATGGCCGGGGTGTTCTTCCTCGTCGCCAGCTACCCGACGTCTGTGCTGATCAGAAGACTGGAGAAGCGACTTGCCTACTACTGACGAGATGATCCGATTCGATCAGGTGGTCAAGCGCTTCGGCGACCTCACCGTGCTCGATCACCTCGATTTCAGCGTGCGACGCGGGGAGAAGGTCACGCTGATCGGGCCGTCGGGGTCGGGCAAGACCACCATCTTGCGGCTGCTGATGACCCTGGAGACGATCAGCGACGGCGTGATCTGGGTCGACGGTGAACCGCTCACCCATACCGAGCGCGGCGGAAAGCTGGTACCCGCCAAGGAGAAACATCTGCGGGCGGTACGGACCAAGATCGGCATGGTGTTCCAGCAGTTCAACCTGTTTCCGAACATGACGGTGCTGGAGAACATCACCGAGGCGCCGATTCACGTGCTCGGCAAGTCGAAAGACGAAGCGCGCGAGCGTGCTCGGCATCTGCTGGAGGTGGTCGGGCTGGCCGACAAGGCCGACGCGCACCCCTCGCAGTTGTCGGGAGGTCAGCAGCAGCGGGTGGCGATCGCGCGGTGTTGCGCGATGGACCCCAAGGTCATGCTGCTCGATGAGGTGACCTCGGCCTTGGACCCGGAACTGGTCGGCGACGTCCTCGACGTCCTGCGCACCATCGCCGAAACCACCGATATCACCATGCTGATCGTCACCCATGAGATGCGCTTCGCCCGCGAGGTGTCGGACCGGGTGCTGATGTTCGACTCCGGTCGCATCGTCGAGCAGGGCCCGCCGGAGCAGATCTTCGAAGCTCCGGCCAACGAGCGCACTCGGAAGTTCTTGGAGGCGGTGCGCTGAACTCGGCGGCGGCTGAACACAACTCGGGGCGGGCTCCGGTGCCGCTGTGCGCGCACGGGCGAAGTCGCTGACAGCGACAGCCGGTCTACGTCGGGGCGGGGCGAGGTGGCAGTTCGTCCGGCGATTACCGTTGACGATCGTGCTGGTGCTGCTGCCTCCCTCCGAAACCAAATCCGACGGCGGATCGGGTGCGCCGTTGAACCTCGACGATCTCGCGATGCCGCAGCTCAGCGCGGTCCGCGACAAGTTGATCACCGAGGTGGTGCAGCTGGCGGCCGACCCCGCGCAGTCGGCGGCCGTGCTCGGATTGGGTAAGGGCGCGGACGCGGAGGTCGCCCGCAACGCGAGCCTGCGCACGTCGGCGACGCGCCCGGCGTTGGAGCGCTACACCGGTGTCCTCTACGACGCGCTGGACGCGACATCGTTCACCACGGCGCAGCGCGCCAAGGCCTACGCGCGACTGGGGATCGGTTCGGCCCTGTTCGGCGCCGTCCGCGCGGCCGACCCCATTCCCGCCTACCGCCTCTCCGGCGGCACCAAGCTCCCAGGGCTGGCGACACTGTCGGCAGTCTGGCGCGATGTGCTGCCCGACGCCCTCTACGCGGAAGCCGCGGGCGAACTCGTGATCGACCTGCGCTCGGGCACCTACCAGCAGCTCGGCCGAGTCCCCGACGCCATCACCGCCAATGTCCTCACCGAACACCCGGACGGCTCACGTACCGTCGTCAGCCATTTCAACAAGCATCACAAGGGCCTGCTCGCCCGCGCGCTGGTGCTCACCCGCGCCGACCCCACCGACATCCGCGCCGTTGCCCGGGTAGCCACCAAGGCAGGTCTGCGCGCCGAAATCGCCTCCCCCACCGAACTTCTGATCATCACTCGGTAACGGGCGCCATCAGCTGGATGAGGTTGCCGCAGGTGTCGTCGAAGACCGCGGTGCTGACCGGGCCCATGGGGGCGGGGGCCTGGGTGAAGAAGACGCCACGGTCGAGCAGGCGACGGTATTCGGCGTCGAGATCGTCGACGGTGAAGACGATCACGGGGATGCCTTCGGCGCTCAGCGCCGTTTTGTAGGCCTTGGCCGCCGGGTGCTGGTCGGGCTCGAGCAGCAGCTGGATGCCGTCCACGTCGGCGGGCGAGACGAGGGTGAGCCAGTCGTATTCACCGACCGGGACCTTGTCTTTGACCTGGAAGCCGAGCACGTCGGTGTAGAAGGTCTCGGCCTTGGCCTGGTCGTCGACGAAGACGCTGGTCACTCCGATGCGGATCATGGGTCCTCCTGAGGGATCGGCCATCGCACCGGCACCGCGCGCAGCGGCGTGAAATCGGCGTGATGGAACTTGTATCGGCCTTGCCGACGGGTATGTACGAGACCGGCGTCCTCGAGTACGGCCAGGTGCTGGGTGATCGCCTGGCGTGACGAACTGATGTCGTGCTTGCTCACGAGGCGGGCGCACAGTTCGAACAGGGTTTGCCCGTCGCGATCGGCCAGTTCGTCGAGGAGCGCGCGTCGTGTCGAATCCGCCAAGGCGGTGAAGATGTCGGTCACTCGGCACTCTCCGTCCACTCCCCTCGAACCATAGGCAAGCACGGACTTGCCTGTCAAGTGCAAGCGCTCGCTTGCCTGTCACACGCCACATCCGGCTCGCCAACTTCGCGCCGCCTCCACCAACCGGGCGCGGACCAGGTCGACGTGCGGTCGCGACGGTGCGCCGACCCGACGCGCCAGGAAACCGGTGTTGATCGGCGGGTCGGCGGGATCGAGCAACGTGACCAGCGTCCCGTCGGCCCGCTCCCGGCCGCACAGGTAGTGCGGGAGCACGCTGATCCCCGCCCCCGCGGTGACAGCGGCGAGTACCGCGCGCAGATCGCCGACGATCAGGGCGGGCTCGGTTTCCAGGCGGGTCTCGAAGACGTGGCGCCAGTAGCGGCGCAGAATCGGCAGATCGGCGGCGTAGCTGACGAGCGGAATGCCGTCGAGCGCGATCGGACCTTCGGCGCGCAGCCGTTCGATGTCGATCCGGTCGGCGATGGACGGTGCGGCGACGAGCAGGAACTCTTCGTCGACGAGCGGTTCGGCCAGCACGATCCGCCCGCGCGGGCGGGTGGTGGCGAAGACCAGATCCAATGCCCCCGAATGCAATCGCGCGAGCAACTCGTCGGTCATGCCGGTACTGACGGTGAGCCGCACGCCGTCGGCGACCAACGGCGACAACGCGGGCACGATCTTGGCGGCGAGCATCTCCGCCGGTCCACCCAGCAGCACCGGCGGCTCGGCCGGGGCCGCCCGGTCGGTCGCCGCACCACTGACGATCGCCTCCAGCTCCTCGAGCGGACCGCCCACCCGCGCCGCCAGCTCGTGACCGGCGGCGGTCGGCGTCACCCCCCGCGGCAAGCGTTCGAACAACGGCCTGCCGAGGTGCCGTTCGAGCGCCTGGATCTGCGTGGTGACAGTCGGTTGCGACAGCCCGACCTGGACCGCGCCCGCGGTGAGCGAGCCGGTGCGGAACACGGCAAGAAAGGTCCGCAACTGCACCAGATCCATCGAGCCATCGACTGACCTATGTCTCATATAGGCCATCCTATTGGTCAGAAGATGCCACCGACCCTAGCGTGGACGACGCGACCCGACGACGACATCGGCGCTCGCCCCGAACCCGTTGAATGGAGAAGGAATCCGATGGCACACATCCTGTTCGTCCTGACCGGCGCGGACCACTGGACCCTGGCGGACGGCACCGAGCACCCCACCGGGTACTGGGCCGAGGAGTTCACGGCACCGTACGAGGCATTCACCGGCGCGGGCCACACCGTCACCGTGGCGACTCCGGACGGCGTCGTCGCGACCGTCGACCGAGCCAGCCTCGCCCCCGAGGTCAACGGCGGCGCCGATGGTGCCGCAGCGGTCGCCGCGATCCTGTCCGGCGCCACCGCGTTGCGCAGTCCGCTGTCGCTCGACAAGGTCGACCTCGCCGACTACGACGCCGTCTTCTACCCCGGCGGACACGGCCCGATGCAAGACCTCGCCGTCGACGCGGTCTCCGGAACCCTGCTCAATGACGCTCTCGCTGCCGGCACACCGCTCGGCATCGTCTGCCATGCCCCCGCCGCGCTGCTCGCCACCGCCGAATCCGGCAGCTCCCCCTTCGCCGGCTACCGGCTCACCGCGTTCAGCAATGCGGAGGAGACCCAGGCGGGCTTCGCCGACAAGGCGAAGTGGCTGCTCCAGGACCGCTTGGTCGCGCTCGGCGCCGACTACCGCGAAGGCGAACCGTGGGCACCGCACATCGAGGTCGACCGCAACCTCTACACCGGCCAGAACCCCGCCTCGGCGGGCCCGCTGGCCACCGAAATGCTCGCTGCGCTCTGAAACCGGGAGCCGGTCAGCCGCTCACCGCGGTGAGGTCGGCGAGTTCAGCGGCGAGATTGGCGCGAGCGATCGCCTCGTACCGGTCGTGGGCGAGGTCGGTACGGAAAAGCCGGGGCTGATCGGCCAGATTGCGGAGCACCGAGGCGCGCCCGGCCCGGAACAGGTCGTCGGGGACGTGGGCGTATTCGGCGCGGATCGCGGTGGTGTAGGCGGCATAGTCCTCGGGTGTCCCGCCGAGAACGACGAGATCGGCATCACAGAGCACCGCGCCGTTCGCATCGCCCGGCTGCGGACGGTGCCCGCGGGTCAGCACTACCAGCCGCACCACCTCCTCGACCAATTCCGGTGCGGCACCGAGTGATTCGAGGATGTCACGGCCCAGGTCGGCGCTGCGCTCCTCGTTGTCGGCCCGTGCGACGGCGTAGATCGCGTCGTGGAAGAACGCCGCGTAGCGCACGGCGTCGATATCGGCTGCGGCATCGGCCAATTCGTCGATGGCCGCGAGCATCACCGCCAGATGCGTGCCGGTGTGGTAGCGGCGGTGTGGTTCGCTGTAGCGCCCCACCACCCCGGCACCGATCTGTTCGGCCTCGATCCCGGCCAATGCGATCCACCGGCCCATCAGGTTCTGTGACAACGCACTCATACAACAAGTTTCGTCGTCGGCACCGACACCCACAACCCCCCGATCCTGTCGCCCGGCGGGACGACAGTCAGCTCTCAGACCTCGGCGGCGGCGAGGGCATCGAGGAGGTCGGTCGCGAGCTTCTCGGCATCGAGGTCGTCGCCGGAGATGGGCAGGGCGAACCGCACGGTTGTTCCCCGCACTGCCGCCATTGTCACCGGTTCCACCGCCCGATAGCGTGGGACGATGGTGTCTCATCCGCTCTCGTTGAAGAGCTTGCTGCTCACCGGTGCTGTGACGCTGATGGTTTCGGTGTCGACCTACGCGGTGGCGCGGGCCGAGGTACGGCCGGGCGCCACCTACGTCGCGCTCGGTGATTCCGGGGCGGCCACGACGGGTGCGGTCGATCTCGACCTGACGGCTCCGCTGCGCTGCGTGCGTTCCAGCTCCAACGCGCCGAAGCTGGTCGCCGAACGACTCGGGCTGGCGCTCGACGACCGGACCTGCAGCTCGGCGAAGATCCCGGATCTGTACGGGTCGCAGGGCGCCGGAATCGACCCCCAACTGGACGCACTCGGTCCCGCCACCGAGATCGTCACCCTGCACATGGGCGCCAACGACGCCGACATGACCCGGTTCATCCTCGGTCACTGCCACGCCGGGGCACTCAGCGGTGGTTGCGCCGCCTCGGCGGATCCGGAGTGGGACGACAAGATCGACGCGATCGCGCCTGCCTACGCCGCCGCGCTGGCCGACATCACCCGGCGGGCGCCCGAGGCGACCGTCTTCGTCGACGGCTGGCCCACCTATCTCACGAACACCAGCTGCCCGGCCATGCTCGGCCTGCTTCCCGCCGACGCCGCCTACATCCAGTCCAAGTTCGAACGCCTCAACACCGTCGTCGCGCGGGCGGCCGCCGACCACGGGGCCGTGTACATCGATACCGTCACCGCCTCCCGCGAATTCGGGATGTGCGCCGACCCGGCGGTCCGCTGGTTCGATCCGATTCTCGCCGATCGGACCCTGCTCCCCTATCACCCCACCCTCGCCGGTCAGCGTGGCGTCGCCGATCTCATCGTCGCCGCGGTCGAGTCGAGCGGCGTCCTCACCCGCTGATCCGTGCGGCCTAGGGCTTCTCGCCGCCCGCGGTGAGGTCGCGCACGAGCAGCGCGGCGTGCAGGGAGGTGCGCGATTCACCGTCGTCGAGGTCGACGGCGAGGATGCGTTCGATGCGGTCGAGACGGTCGTAGAGGGTGGGCCTGCTGATCGCGAGCGCCTTGGCGAGCTCGGTCTTGTTGCCCGCCAGGTCGAGGAAGCGACGTAGCGTGCCGGTGAGGTCGGCGGTGTGGCGGATGTCGTAGCGCAGCAGTGCCCCGAGTTCGGCCTCGGCGAAACTCTGCACGCCGGGCTCGTCGCGGATCAGCGACAGCAGACCGCGCAGGCGAATATCCGCGCTGCGGAAGAACAGCCGATTCGGTGCCGCGGTCATCGACAGTGCCACCTCGGCGACGCCCGCGGCGTGCGCGAGCCTGCCCGCGGTGTCGAGGAGGGAATCGGCGTCGGCGCCGACGCCGACGACCGCACGACGCACGCCGTCGACCCGGCGGACCTCGGCCAGCACCGCCGAACACACCGTTGCCAGCAGGCCGTCGACGTCGCCGCCGCGCGTCACCGCGAGGATCACGGTGACCTGCTCCCCGTCGGCGCCACCGCGCGTTCGCCGATGTTGCGCCGCACTGAGCGCCGACGCGGCGACCAGGCCGAGCGCATGCGTCACCGCTTCGACGATGGCCTCGCTCCGTCGTTGCGCCGCAACGGGATCCGACGCCGGCTCGGTGTCGATCTCGATCGCCAGCGGCACATAGTGGGCCCGGCGGTGCAGACCGAGGGCGGCCGCGCGCGCCTGTGCGTCGCGCTCGTCGCTCACCCGCCCCTCCACCAGATCGGCGATCAGGCCGGTTTGGGCCTGCCGGTGCAGGCCGAAGCGGTCCTTGTCGATCATCCGGTGCAGGGTGATGGTTTGCGCGGCGCGTTCGAGGACCATACCCACCCGCGCGGTCGGGGCTCGCTCGGTGCGCAGGATCAGCCTGCCCCAGCGCCGCGTGTGCGGTCCGACGCCGACCACGCCGGATCCGTCGGGCAGCATCCGCGACACCGACTCCCAATCATCGAGCAGCGCGGCCGAACTGGTGTGGCGGGCGGTAGCCGCCAGCACCCGGTGCGACAGGTCTTCCAGCACCACCGACGCGTCGAGCATGCTCGCGGCGGTCTGCACGATCTCGGCCAGCGCCGCGCGGCGCACACTGAGCTCGGTGAAGGTCTCGTGCACGGTGCGCGCGAACTCGAGTTCGGCGTACTGGTCGGCGACGATCGCCCGATGGACGGCTTCGGTGATCTCCACGAAGCGGGTCACCCGGTGCAGCACGATCACCGGCAACCCGAGTTCGGCGGCCGTAGCGGCGACGACGGGACCGAGCTCGCTCACATAGCTGCCCAGTTCCACGACCAGTCCCGCGACGCCGGCGGCGGACAGCGAACGCAAGTAGACGATCCGTGCCTGTTCAGGAGCGGCGAGCGCCTGCCCGGTGGTCAGGATCAACTCCGAGCCGACCAGGAGGTCGGCCACCTCGGCCTGGTCGCTGACATGCACCCAGCGCACCGGCCGGTCCAGGTTCGCGGCACAGATGACCTCGGGTTGCCCGGCCTGCATCACCGGCGTCGCGAGCACATCGGCCACGGTCAACAGCACCTACGAATCGTAATATGAATGCCGCAATTATGTACATATCGTCGGCCGGGTCCAGGGCCCGGATGGACCAGGGTGGAAGCATCACACCACCGGCGAATCGAGGCATTCATGCAGTCCATCGGCCATTGGATCGACGGCAAATCGGTCAGCGGCAGCAGCGAGACCACCGCACCGGTGACCAATCCCGCCACCGGCGCCGTCACCGGGGAACTGGCGCTGGCGAACGTGGCCGATACCCGCGCCGCGATCGACGCCGCGACGATGGCCTTCGCCTCCTGGCGTGACGCCTCGCTCACCCGCCGCACCCAGGTGCTGTTCCGCTTCCGGGAGCTGCTGTCCGAACGCAAGACCCAACTGGCCGCGGTGATCACCGCCGAACACGGCAAGGTGGCCGCCGACGCGCTCGGCGAGGTGACCCGGGGGCTCGAGGTCGTCGAATTCGCCTGTGGCGTACCACATCTGCTCAAGGGCGGCTTCACCGAGAATGCCTCGACCGAGGTCGACATCTTCTCGATCCGGCAGCCGCTGGGCCCGGTCGCGATCATCGCGCCGTTCAACTTCCCCGCCATGGTGCCGATGTGGTTCTTCCCGCTGGCGATCGGCGCGGGCAATACGGTGGTGCTCAAGCCGAGCGAGAAGGATCCCTCGGCGGCCCTGTGGCTGGCGCGGCTGTGGCAGGAGGCCGGGCTGCCCGACGGGGTGTTCAATGTCGTGCAGGGCGACAAGGTCGCTGTCGACGAACTCCTGGACAACCCGGGCATCAAGGCCGTCTCGTTCGTCGGCTCGACCCCGATCGCCAAGTACGTGTACCAGCGCGGCACCGCGGCGGGCAAGCGGGTGCAGGCCCTCGGCGGCGCGAAGAACCACATGGTGGTGCTGCCCGACGCCGACCTGGACCTGGCCGCCGATGCCGCCGTGAACGCCGGTTTCGGGTCCGCGGGTGAGCGGTGCATGGCGATCAGCGTGGTCGTCGCCGTCGGCGGGGTGGCCGATGATCTGGTCACCAAGATCAGCGAGCGAGCCGCGAGCATCGTCACCGGTGACGGCACCGGCGGCGCCGAGATGGGCCCGCTGATCACGCGCGCGCACCGCGACCGGGTGGCCGACTACATCGACGCGGGCGAAACGTCCGGCGCCCGGGTGGTGCTCGACGGACGCAACCTCACCGTCGACGGCGCACCGGACGGATTCTGGCTGGGGCCTACGATTCTCGACCACGTCACCCCGGCCATGAGCGTCTACACCGACGAGATCTTCGGCCCGGTGCTGTCGGTCGTCCGGGTCGGCACCTACGAGGAAGCGGTCGCGCTGATCAACGCGAACCGCTACGGCAACGGCACCGCCATCTTCACCAACGACGGCGGCGCGGGACGACGATTCCAGCACGAGGTGGAGGTGGGTATGGTCGGCATCAACGTCCCGATCCCGGTGCCGATGGCCTACTTCAGCTTCGGCGGCTGGAAGAATTCCCTGTTCGGCGACTCACACGCGCACGGCACCGACGGCGTGCACTTCTTCACCCGCACCAAAGCGGTCACCGCCCGCTGGCTCGACCCCAGCCACGGTGGGCTGGAACTCGGTTTCCCACAGAACAAGTGACTCCAGGAGACTTCGCTATGACGCTTTCCGAAGAGGCCGCTCGCGCCTATGAGCTCGACCGCCGCCACGTTTTCCATTCCTGGTCCGCGCAAGCGACTCTCACGCCGATGGTGCTCACCGCCGCCGAGGGGTGCTACGTGTGGGACGGCGAGGGCAACCGCCTGCTCGACTTCTCCTCGATGATGGTGAACACCAATATCGGGCACCAGCATCCGAAGGTCGTCGCCGCGATCCAGGAGCAGGCGGCCAAACTGTGCACTGTCGCACCCTCGTTCGCCAACGACGCCCGCTCGGAAGCGGCCCGCCTGATCAGCGAACGCACTCCCGGTGACCTCGACACGATCTTCTTCACCAACGGCGGCGCCGACGCCGTCGAGCACGCCGTCCGGATGGCGCGACTGCACACCGGCCGCTACAAGGTGCTCTCGCGCTACCGCTCCTACCACGGTGGCACCGAGACCGCGGTGAACCTCACCGGCGACCCGCGCCGCTGGCCCAACGACCACGGCAACACGGGAACCGTGCATTTCTTCGGCCCGTTCCTGTATCGCACGGAGTTCCACGCGACCGACGAGGCGCAGGAAACCGAGCGCGCGCTGGCGCATCTCGAACGCACCATCGAGATGGAGGGTCCGGCAACCATCGCCGCGATCGTGCTGGAGCCGGTTCCTGGCACCGCGGGCATCATGGTGCCGACCTCGGAGTACATGCGTGGCGTGCGCGCACTGTGCGACAAGCACGGCATCGTCTTCATCGCCGACGAGGTGATGGCGGGCTTCGGCCGGACCGGAAAATGGTTCGCCATCGACAATTTCGATGTCGTGCCCGATCTGATCACCTTCGCCAAGGGCGTGAACTCGGGGTATGTCCCACTCGGCGGCGTGGCGATCAACGCGGCCATCGCGGCGACCTTCGCCCACCGCCCGTATCCCGGCGGGCTCACCTATTCCGGTCATCCACTGGCCACCGCCGCGGCCGTCGCGACGATCACCGCGATGGCCGAGGAGGGCATCGTCGAGAACGCCGCCGACATCGGCGCTACGGTCATCGGACCCGGCCTTCGCGAACTGGCACAACGGCATCCGAGCATCGGCGAAGTCCGCGGGCTCGGGGTTTTCTGGGCCGTCGAGCTGGTCCGCAACCGCGACACCCGCGAGCCACTCGCTCCCTACGGCGGCACCAGCCCCGCGATGAACGAACTGGTGGCGGCCTGCCGCGCCGGCGGGATGCTCCCGTTCGTCAATTTCAACCGCCTGCACGTGGTCCCGCCCTGCGTGATCACCGAGGCCGAAGCCAAGGAAGGGCTGGCGATCCTCGATCACGCACTCACCGTCGCCGACGCGTACACCGCGTGATTTCCTCGCCGCTATCCCTTGATCCAGTCGATCGCGATGGCGACGACGGCGGCGTTGAAGAAGAAACTGAGCACGCTGTGGGCGGTGACGCGCCGACGCATCGACCGGTTCACCACCGTGACATCCGACACCGCGAACGACGTACCGATGGTGAACGAGAAGTACACGAACTCCGACAGCTGCGGCACCGGGCACTCCGGAAACCGCAGTCCCCCGTCGGTGAACTGGGCCCGCGTGTAGATCTGCGCGAACGCGGTGTGCAGGAGCAACCACGACATCAGCACCGTGGCCGCCGCGACGGCGTTGTCGGCATCGCTGTCGCGGGCACCGATCATGATCATCCCGGCTGCCAGCCCGGCGCCACTGGCCACCACCGCGAACGTGGTGGTGTACCAGCGTGGACCGATCCAGTCGACGGAGTCGTCGGGCAGGTCGCGGTGCAACAGCAGCCAGCCCGCCGCCACGTAGGCGACGGCCAGGAGATTCCAGATCAGCAGCAGGCCGATCCCGCCGGTCGTCCACGAGAACAGCAGCAACCAGACCACACCGAGGCCGGTCAGCCCCAGTTCCAGGACCCACACCACCATGCGACTCATGGCCGCTACGTCTACCACGTCCCGGCGCGGACACACCGGCACCGCGCCCGTCGGCTTCGTCCGCGCGCCGCGCGGTGCGGTCGATGTGTTCCGGCAACGTCTGTCCCGCTGTCGATTCCGCGCCGGAATTCCCGGCGCGGGTGGGGCGTTGTCCAAGAGCGTGACCGATACCGCAGTGCTTTCCGATGAACTGAAGTCGTACCTCGACGACGAGAAGGTCTATGCGACCGTCGCCACGGTCGGGCCCAACGGGCATCCGCATCTGACCGTGGTCTGGATCAAGCGCGAGGGTGATGAGCTGCTGTTCTCCACCACCGTCTCCCGTCAGCAGGCCAAGAACCTGGTCCGCGATCCGCGGATCACCGTGATGGTGAACCCGCCGGAGCGGCCGTTCCTGTACGCCGAGGTGCGCGGAACCGCTACCACCACACCGGATCCCGAGCGGGCACTGCCGGACGAGATGTCGCTCAAGTACACCGGCAAGCCGTACCGCGAGTTCAACCCGGCCTCGGTGGACGACGCGGAACGCGTCGTCATCCGCGTGACCCCGACCAAGGTCACCGGACGCTTCTGAGCCCGGCGGCCCGGCGGAGTCAGCTCCGCTGGGCCTCTTCCTGCGCGTGCTGTGCCTGCACCAGCTGTTGCGGGGTGTAGCGCACGGTCAGTGCGACGAGCGCGGCGACGGCGGCGATGATCGCACAGATGAACAGCACCAGGGTGTAGCCACTGTTGAGGGCTTCGATCTCGGCGGGCGTGGTGTTCGCGCCGGGGGTATCGCTGCCGCCGAGCGACAGCGTGCGTGACGCCGCGATCGGGCTGAGCAGACCGATGGCGATCGGCGTCGCCAAGCTCATGAACATCTGGCCGACCGCCGAGAGTGGCCCGATATTGGACGGCGGAACCCCGACCAGCACGCAGAGCGGAGCGAGCACGATCGCCATCCCGACACCGAAGCCGATCACCAGCAGCAGTGCCAACAGCGTCGGCAGGTACTGCACGTGCCGGTCCAGCGTCGACCCGAAGAACAGGCCGACGGCGAGCACCACACCCGCGGTGGCGAGCAGCCAGCGCGGCGCGATCACCAACGCGGCCTTGGACGCCACGGCACCGCCGACACCGATGCCGATGGTGAACGGGATCGAGGCGACACCGGCCAGCAGCGGGCTGTAGCCGAGCACGTTCTGCAGCAGCTGGGCGACGAAGAACGTCATCGCGCCGAGCACCGCGCCGGCCAGGAAGATCAGGATGAAGGTGGCGACCCGGTCGCGGCTGTCGAACAGCGACCACGGCAGCAGCGGATCGGATTCGCGTCGCTCGGCGAAGACGAAGATCACCAGCAGCACGAAACCGCCGATCAGCGAACCGAGGATCAGCGGGCTCGTCCAGCCCATGGCCGGGCCCTCGGTGGCGCCGAACACGATCGTCGCGCAGGCCAGGGTGCCCAGAATCGCGCCCTTGACGTCGAGCGGAGTGCGGTGGTGGGCGGTATCGGTGAGCTTGTAGATCGCGCCGAGCACGATGAGCGCGCCGATCGGGACGTTGATCAGGAAGATCCAGCGCCACCCGACCTCGGTCAGCATACCGCCGACGATGAGACCACCGACCGAACCGATGCCTGCCATCGAGCCGACGATCGCGATCGCCTGATTCCTGGCCGGTCCGGGCGCGAACGTCGTCGCGACCAGCGCGAACGCGGTCGGTGCCGCGATCGCGGCGCCCGCGCCCTGGAAGGCGCGCGAGATCAGCAACATCGCCTCACCGGTGGCCAGACCACAGGCCAGCGAGGCCGCGGTGAACAGGCCGACACCGTAGATCAGCATGCGTTTGCGGCCGAACGCGTCGCCGAGCCTGCCGCCGAGCAGCATCAACCCCGCGAAGGTGAGGCCGTAGGCGGTCACCGTCCACGCGCTGCCCGAACTGGACAGCCCCATGTCCTGCTGCAGGCGCGGCAGGGCGAAGATCACGACGGTGCCGTCGAGCACCACCATGAACTGCAGACCGCTCAGCACGAGAATGGCCAGGCCGAACGCCCGCTGCTTCACCGGATACTGCATCGTCGCAGCGGGTTTATCGAGCACAGTCAGGCAGTGTAATTGGCGCACCGGCAACGAGTGGGCGCGCCGTCGGTGAAGCTAGTCCAGGCCGAAGCCCGCCGTGGGGCCGATGACGATGATCGCGGGCGGGCGGATGCCCTCTTCCTTGACCCGGTCGGCGACCGTGGCGAGATCGGCGCGTACCACCCGCTGCGTGCGCAGGGTGCCCTCCTGGATGACCGCGGCGGGAGTATCGCTCGGGCGGCCACCGGCGAGCAGGGCGGCGGCGAACTTGTCGATCCGCTCGACCGCCATCATCAGCACGATGGTGCCGCGCAGCTTGGCCAGCGCCGACCAGTCGACGAGCGAATCGGGATGATCGGGGGCGACGTGTCCGCTCACGACCACGAATTCGTGGGTCACACCGCGATGGGTCACCGGGATGCCTGCCGCACCGGGCACCGAGATCGGGCTCGTGACACCGGGCACCACCGTCACCGGGATGCCTGCCTCGGTGCACGCCTCGAGTTCCTCGTAGCCGCGGCCGAACACGTACGGGTCGCCGCCCTTGAGCCGGACCACGAACTTGCCCGCTTTGAAGCCTTCGACGAGCGCGAGGTTGATCGCCTCCTGGGCCATCGACCGGCCGTACGGGATCTTCGCGGCGTCGATCACCTCGACGTGCGGGCCCAGTTCGGCGAGCAGTTCCGGCGGGGCGAGCCGGTCGGCGACGACCAGATCGGCGCGCGCGAGGAGCCTGCGACCGCGCACGGTGATCAGGTCGGGATCACCGGGGCCGCCACCGACGAGCGCGACGCCGGGGGTCACCGGTTCCGAATCATCGGTCACCACACCGGATTGCAGCGCTTCGAGCAGACCGTTGCGCACGGCGGCCGAGCGGCGGTGCGCGCCACCGGCGAGCACACCGAGGGAGAGCCCGTCGTAACGGGCGGTCGCGGGCGTCACCGCGGTGCCGTCGCGCGCGATGTCGGCGCGGACGCAGAAGATGCGCTTGGCGCTGGCTTCGGCGACCACCGCGGCGTTGGTCTCGGGTTCGTCGGTGCAGGCCATCGCGTACCAGGCGCCGTCGAGATCGCCGTCGGCGTAGGCGCGCAGTTCGACGGTGAGTTGCCCCGCCGTAGCCATGCCCTCCACCGCCGGGGTGACCGCCCGGCTGATCACGTGCACATCCGCACCCGAGGCCACGAGCAGGCCGAGTCGGCGCTGGGCGACGGTTCCGCCGCCGACCACCACTACTCTGCGTCCACGCAGATCGAGCCCGACCAGGTAGTTCGGGTCGCCTGCGGGCGGGGTCGATGCGGTGTCTGCGGTGTTCGGCACAGTGTCCCAGCCTAGTTCCTGGCTCGGTGCGCCCCGAACGCACCCGCCGAAGGATGCCGCGCCGCACGACGATCTGTCCGTCGGCGGCCCGGGCTCGACGGATCCCGGTGGTCCACGGCGCGTACGTTGCCGACCGGGCGGGCAGGCAGGACAGTGGAGTCCATGATCCAGCCGGACGCACTCCTCGACGTGGCCTACGACGAAGCCCTGCGCGGGCTGGCAGAAGGCGGTGTCCCCATCGGCGCGGCCCTGTTCGCCGCCGACGGCACCCTGCTCGGACGCGGCCACAACCGCCGCGTCCAGAACGACGATCCGAGCGTGCACGCCGAAACCGACGCCTTCCGCGCCGCGGGTCGCCGCCGCGACTACGGACCGACGATCATGGTCACCACCCTGTCGCCGTGCTGGTACTGCAGCGGTCTGGTCCGCCAGTTCGGGATCGGCACCGTGATCATCGGCGAGGCGCAGACCTTCCACGGCGGCCACGACTGGCTGGCCGAACACGGGGTCAAGGTGATCGTGCTCGACGATCCGCGCTGTGTGTCGCTGATGACCGACTTCATCGCCGAGCGCCCCGACCTGTGGTTCGAGGACATCGGCGTCGCGCCGGCGAAGGACGCACCCGGATGAGCGGCATCGTCTCGGTCGACCCGGCTCGGTGCGACGCCTTCACGTTCAGCTGAAGTACGGCTGGTTCTGGACCCAGCGGAAGTTCGTGCTGCGCAAGGGGAATCGCTCGAGGTCGAGACGTTCGAGGGTGATCGTGGTGGGTCGGCCGTCGAGTTCGCCGCGCAGGGTCAGCGTGTCGTCCGAGGGGTGGTCGACGGTGAATGTCGCGTAGGGCGCGGGCGGTTCGTCCGGGCTGGTGGGGACGGCGGCGAGAGCCATCGTGTGCGCGGCAAGGTCGGTCGTGGCGAGCACCGGCACGACTGCGTCGTCCATCCGCTGGTAGCCCGCCGAGCCCACATCGACGACGAGGCGTTGCCAGCGGACCGGATCGGTGGTGAGCGGTGGGACCGGGGCCGCTTCGACACTGAACTCGCGGACCTCCCAGATGCCGTACAGCTCGGGTTTCGGTGCGCCACCACCGTATTCGCGCCAGCTCCGCATTCCCACGTCGACCATGCCCGCCGTGATCCACAGTCCGATCACGACCTGCGCCACCGCCGCCCACCGGTTCGCCCGCGACGAGGAGAACAGCGGGGGCTGCACGGCCGGTCCCGAATCACGCTCCAGCACGAGGAAATTCGCGAGCCTGCGCGCCTGCGGGGCGAGCAGCACCAGCCCCATCAGCAACAGATGCCCGGCCCGCATCTTCACCGGCACATCGAAGGTCAGGTTGAGCAGGAACACCTGCGCCATGCTAATCACGCCCAGCATGGCGCCCACCGTCGCGGTCCGCGGCCAGAACAGCAGCAGACCGGCGAGCACTTCGGCTGTGCCCAAAGCGATCTCGTAGGCGGGTGACGAGCCGACCTGGGTCCAGAGCATCGCCATCGGCGTCAGATCACCCACACGGGTGAGCAACGTGATCAGCGCGGGCTCGGGCATCTGTGTCGGAATCAGCTTGGCGAAGCCGTAGAACAGCATCTGTCCGCCCACACACAGCCGCAGCGCGGTGAGAAACCAGCTCAGCAGTCGCGGGTACGCACCCCGGCGCCGGTCCAGCACCGACCACACCACCGTGATCAACACCGCGACCACCAGCAGCAGACCGCACTGAATCCAGATCGCGGCCTGGTCGCCACTGCCGTTCATCGCCAGCTCGGCCTCCACCCCGAACACGTGCTCACCGATCCAGCTACTCACCGGATCAAGGGCCATGATCTGCCAGAGCACGGCTTCCTCGGGCAACCGCAGCGCAATCACCCCGAGGAAAACGAAAGTGATCTGAGCCATCCACAGACAGAAAAGCCCCAGGTACGCCACACTGAATCGGAAGGCGAGCCGGGTAATCGGATGCCACATCGGTGGTGACGGCGGGGTCGCTATATTGTTGCGCCCACGATCAATGGTCCCTGCGGTCACCCACGCCTCCTCATCGAGTTCTGTTGTTACCGAAGCTAACCGGAAGATGTGATGGAGCGCGTCGGGGAGAACCCCGATCTTTGCGATGTCAACCCTGAGTCTCACTCAGCGATGCCGCCCTTACATTCCGGTCGGCCGTCCGGTACTCAGAAGTGACACACGTTACAGTTTCGGCTGACAGGGGTACCGCGTAGATGTCCGAAGATCAGGATCCGGCCGCTCAGATGTCGCTCACCGTCAGCGAGCGCGATCTGGACGAGCTCGCCGGGAAGCTGGCGCGCTGGCTGACCGGCAAGGTCGGTGCCGACGTGACGGTCAGCAATCTGGACAAGCCGTCCAGCGGCGGCATGTCGAGCACCACCATCCTGTTCGACGCCGAATGGTCGGCGGAGGGGGTCGCCGAACAGGGGTCCTTCGTCATCCGGATGGCGCCCGAGGACAGCTCGTTCCCGGTGTTCGAGTCCTACGACCTGGCGATGCAGTACGAGGTGATGGCCGGGGTGGCCGCGGCCTCCGAGATCGCCGTGCCGCCGCTGCGCTGGCTCGAACTCGACGATTTTGTGTTCGGCTCCCCCTTCCTCGTGATGGAGCGGGTCGAGGGCAGGGCGCCGTCGGACAATCCGCCGTACGTGTTCTTCGGCTGGCTGTTCGACGCGACCGTCGCCGAGCGCGAACTGGTCGCGGACGCGACGGTCGAGGTGATCGCCCAGGTGCACGCCATCGACGCAGTGGCCGAGCGCTTTCCGCTGCTCGACGGTGCGGGCACCGCGCTGCGCAGGCATTTCCAGGCCCAGCGCGCCTGGTACAAGTGGGCGCTGACCGACCACGGCGTCGAAGTGCCGCTCATCGAGCGGACTTTCGACTGGCTCGAGGCCCACTGGCCCGCCGATCCCGGTCCCGAGGTGCTGAACTGGGGCGACGCCCGCCCGGGCAACATCCTGTTCGAAGGCTTCACCCCGGCGGCGGTTCTGGACTGGGAAATGGCGACGTTCGCGCCGCGCGAACTGGATCTGGGCTGGACCATCTTCATCCACCGGTTCTTCCAGGACATCGCCACCCGCTTCGACCAGCCCGGTCTCGCGGACTTCCTGCGCCGCGACGCGGTCGTGGCGAAATACGAGGAGCTCACCGGACATTCGGTCCGGAATCTGGACTTCTACATCGTCTACGCCGCGTTGCGGCACGCGATCGTGATGGCCAGGATCAAGTGCCGGATGATCCACTTCGGTGAGGACACCGTGCCCGCCGAACTCGACGACTACGTGATGCACCGTCTCACCCTCGAGGCGTTGCTCGACGGCACCTACGAATGGGACTGACTGTGCGCGCGATCATGCCCGTCCCCCTGGACGAATACCCGGTCCATCAGACCCCGCTGTCGCTGGCCAGGGTTGCCACCAGCGACCGGAACTTCTACGACCGCTACTACTTCAACGCCTTCGACCCGGCCGGCGACGCGATGCTGATCACCGGGTTCGGCGTGTACCCGAACCTCGGCGTGGTCGACGCGTTCGCGACGGTGCGCCACGGCGACGCCCAGCGCAGCGTCCGCTTCTCCGACGCGCTCACCTCGCGCGATCTGACCACCGCCGTCGGCGGCTACCGGATCGAGGTGATCGAGCCGCTCCACAAGCTCCGATTGGTCTGCGAACACGACGATCTCGGTTTCGATCTGACCTGGACCGGCGCGCAGCCCGCCGTGCAGGAGCAGCCGCACCTGATCCTGTCCGGCACCAAGCCGATCATCGAGGCCTCCCGCTTCGCCCAATCGGGTTCGTGGGAGGGCACTCTCGCGGTCGACGGCATCGACTACACGGTCGACCCGGCGGTGTGGACCGGCAGCCGTGACCGATCCTGGGGCATCCGGCCCTCCGGTGAGCCGGAACCCGCGGGCAGGCCGACCGGCATGGACGGCTTCTGGTGGTTGTACGCGCCGCTGCGATTCCAGGATTTCTCGATCGTGGTGATCGTGCAGGAGGAGCCCGACGGCACCCGCACCCTCAACAACGCGGTGCGGATCTGGAACGACGGCCGAAAGGAACAACTGGGCTGGCCGCGCATGCACTGGACCTACGAGTCCGGCACCCGGCACCCGAAGTCGGTGCGCCTCGACATGACCACCCCGGACGGGAAGCCGCTCGAGGTGGAGATCGAGTCGCGCCCGGGGATCGCCCTGCACGTCGGCTGCGGTTACGGCGCCGACCCCGACTGGACCCACGGCCGCTGGATGGGCGAGAACTGGTCGCTGTCGAGCGCCTACGACCTCACCGACCCCGCGATCAAGGGCCGTACCCCCTTCGGCGTGATCGACCACATCGGCTACGCCCGCTGCGGCGATCTCGAAGGCTGGGGCCTGTTCGAACACGCCTCCATGGGCCGCCACGACCCCACGGGTTTCGCCGATTGGTCTTCCGTCGCCCCTTGACGGAACTCTTTCGCGCGAGAAGAAAAGGCGCCGCCGCGACAACGAGGTCGCGGCGGCTCCGCTTTCTCATGCGGCCGTGGCGAAGTCGGCCAGGAGTGAGGGCACGGCAGCGTCGAATCCGGCGACGTCGAGCATGCCCGCGTCATCGGGATCGGCGATGCTGAAGTTCGTCGCGGTCATGCCGACCACCACGAGCTTGGCCCGCGGATTCACCGCACGGCGGTACCGGGCCAGCGCCTGGTGCGGGTGCACCGAACCCGCCCAGGTCTCGCTGTCGGTGTAGATCGAGAACACATCGACCTCGATACCCTGGTCCAGCGCGTGCAGGATCGGCAGCGAGCAGTCGGTGCCGCCGAACGGCAACCCCGAGATCGCTCGCACGGCGTCGTCGAGACGCTGCCGCGGCGAGATCGACAGCGGGGACAGGCCACGCGCCCCCTCCCACCCCGTACCGCGGGAAGTGAACCCGACGATCTCGTGCCGCGGCTCGGTGCGTGCGGTGACCAGGGCGAGCGCGGCCGAAGCCTCGCGCGCCGAGATCGGCAGTCCCCCGATCCTGGTCGTCATCGAACCCGAGACGTCCAGCGCCAGCAGGTGACGCAGGCCGGTCGGGCGCACGGACTCGAAGGCCGCGTAGAACGCGGTATCGAGGGCGTCCACGACCGGAGCCGACGGTGTCCAGGTGCCCGCGCCGCGAGCCGACCGCCCGGACGCATAGGTGCGCAACGCGATCAGCACGGACACCGGGTGCACCCGAGCCTTGCGCAGGCGCGCCGGGTCGGCGAGCTGCGCGCAGATCGCCGCGGTGCGCGGTCCGAGCGGATCGAGCAGGCCGAGGCGGGTCAGCCGCGGCAGCTGTCGCAGCAGAGCGGTCTGCGGGATGCCGTTGTCCAGCAATGCTTCCCACACCGGCGCGGTGTTCAGCGCGGCGTCGGGCAGCATCTCCCAGCTGAGCCGGTACGCACGGACCAGCTCCGGCACCTGGGCCACCGGTGCGGTCTGCGCCCGCTGGAAACCGTCGACCAGTGCCAGACCGTCGAGTTCCGTTGTGCGACCGCAGATCCAGTCGAAGAGTCTGCGCCGATCGTCGTCGGTGGTCGCCGGGTGCGACAGACGCAGCAGGTCGCGGTTCGACCAGCCCTCGCGCTGCCGGTACTTGACCACCTGGAACGCCAGGTCGTCGATCGGCTTGTCCAGGTACCAGTTCGCGACGGCACGCCGCAGCCCGCGACCCCAGCCACGGAACTGCTCGGCATAGCCGGCGAACAGGAACAGGTGCGTACCGGTGCGCGCGACCAGCGGCAGGGCGGCGAAGGCGGCCCGGCGGCCGTCGAGGTCACCGAGCGACGCGGCAGCGGCCAGCGCGAACAGGGCCGGGTTCTGGCGCGGCGCGCGCCCGGAGGTGGAGATCTCGACGATCTCGCGAACCAGATCGGCGGTGTGCTCGGCGGCGTATTCGATGATGAATTCGGCGTTGTCCACTGTCAGCGCCTTGGCATTGACGTAGAAAGTTCCGGATTCGGTGCCGAGTGTGAGAAAACGGCGCACCCGCGCCTGCGGGGTGATCTCGAAAACGTAGCCGCCCGCGTTGTCGACGACCTGCCGGTGATCGGCGGGCACGGTCTGCGGCGTGGCGCGACGAGAAAAGCGCGACAAGATATTCATTGTTCCCCCTCCGATACGTGTACCGGCGTTGATGTTTCGGACCCGGGACCCGACCGGGGCAGGTGCTGACGCGGAAATCACTTTCCGCCACGGGGTTCGACCCCACTGGACCCTGAGGTCGTGCCGGATAACCGACCGAATCCGGTCCGTCCTGCTCGTTCACGGTGGACAGTTGCTCAGCGGACATGTGTGTCCTGACCGGCAAGGTGCTCTACCGAACTGAGCTACCGCAATCTTCCGATCACGGGCAGGATTCGAACCTGCGACATCCCCATCCAGAGTGGTAACCGATCAGATCCGGTCCGCCTCGCAACTGCTGAAATGAACTTACTGCGCACCGGCGATCTTGCCCAGCGAATTAATCTCCGCGCATTGGCGATCCCGGCGAAGTCGACGCGGCGACCACGATTCCGTCGGCAATTGTTCGGCCGCGGACGAGTTCGCCACTGCCCGCGAGCACAGCCGCGGCTTCCGCGACGCTGGGCGTGCCGACCGCCGCCGACACGTGGTCCGAACGGTGCCGCACGTCGACTTCGGCCAGTTGTTCGGCGGTGAATGCCACCACGGTCACACCGAGGATCGCCGCTGCGGTCAGCACACCGGGTTCGGTCGCACGCCGATCGAGGGTCGCCAAGCAGCTGATGGTGGTGTCGCCGACTACCGCCCGCACGGCGCGGACGATCCGCCCGGCCTCGGTGCCCGGCCGTACGCCGATGCCAACGGCCAGCGCGGAACCTGAAGGCGTATCACGGGTCGCCGGTTGTCGCTCACCGTCGGAAGTCGTCATCGTCGCCGTATGCCGCCGCACGCCATCAGCGGTCGAATCGACGTGCGGCGGTGACGAATCGCGCGATCGCATCGGGGTTTCCGGCTGGATGGGTGTGCAGGTAGGAGGCGTGGACCTGGCGAACCACCGCGCCCTCGGCGACGGAACCCGATGCGCGCCAGCCCCAGGCGGGGTTCTCCGCGCCGGTGCGGACCAGCCGGGTGCGGTGGAATTCGTGGCCCCGTACCCGGGACCCCGCTCGCCACAGCGCCGAGTCGTGCAGCGCGACCGCATCGCGGTAGCCGAGGGTCAGGCGCGGGCCGAATTCGGCGTCGGCGTCGATGACCCCCGCCATCCGGTGGCCGTCGAGGGAGCGCGTGAGGTAGAGCAGGCCCGCGCACTCGGCGTGGATCGGCAGGCCCCGCAAGGCACCGTCGGCCACTGCGGCGCGGAGTTTCTCGTTGGCTGACAGCTGCCCGGCGTGCTCCTCCGGGAACCCACCGGGAAGGACCAATCCCGCTGTGCCGACAGGGAGTTCGTCGGACAGTGGATCGAAGACCTCCACCCTGGCGCCGGCCGCGACCAGCAGTTCCCGATGCTCGGCGTAGCCGAACGTGAAGGCCGGACCGCCTGCCATCGCGATCAGGGGATCGCTGCTCGAGGCTGCCCCGAACCACGCGGCCGAGGACTCGGCAGCGGATGCCGGAGCGGGATCGACCGAGGTCGGCTGCTGGTGGGCCATCGCCGCGTCCGTTGCGCGCGTGTCGTCCGCGCGGCCATCGCCCCCGGGACTTGTTCCGCCCGTGCCATGTTCAGCGGCGGCGGCCAGTTCGATGTGTGGCTCCCACGCGTCGCCGAGTACCGAGCCGCCGGCCAGGCCGACGATGGCGCGCAGATCCACGTGTGCCGCGACGAGTTCGGTCATGGCGTCGACTGCGGCGGTGGCGGCGGAGCCGTGTTCGACGGCGGGGATGAGGCCGAGATGGCGGGAGGGGACTTCCAATTCGGCCATGCGAGGCAGTGCGCCGAGAACCGGGAGGCCGACACGGTCGCAGGCCGCGCGCAGGACTTGTTCGTGGCGTTCGCTGCCGACCCGATTGAGGATCACACCGCCGAGGCGGACCGAGGAGTCATAGGTGGCGAAGCCGTGCAGGAGCGCCGCGAGGCTCTGGGAATGACCGCGAGCATCGACGACCAGGACCACCGGTGCTCCGAGCAGGCCGGCCACCTGCGCGGTGGAACCCTCGGCAATCGCGTCGGTGCGGCTCTCGTCGATCCGGCCGTCGAACAAGCCCATCACGCCTTCGACGATGGCGATATCGCAGCCCTGCGCGCCGTGCCGGTACAGCGGCACCACCCGATCCTCGCCCACCAGAACGGGATCCAGATTGCGCCCCGGCCGCCCCGCCGCGAGCCCGTGGTAGCCGGGGTCGATGTAGTCCGGTCCTACCTTGAACGGCGCCACCCGGTGCCCGGCCCGCCGCAGCGCACCGATCAGCCCGGTGGCCAGCGTGGTCTTGCCGCTCCCCGACGCCGGGGCCGCGATCACTACAGCGGGAGCACTCACCATTCGATACCGCGTTGGCCTTTGCGACCCGCGTCCATCGGGTGTTTGACCTTCGTCATCTCGGTGACGAGGTCGGCGGCCTCGATCAGGGCCGGGGGTGCGTCGCGGCCGGTAATGACCACGTGCTGGTTGCCGGGGCGGTGGGTGAGGGTGTCGACGACCTCGTCGATGTCGACCCAGCCCCATTTGAGCGGGTAGGTGAACTCGTCGAGGACGTAGAAGCGGTGCTGTTCGGCGGCGAGGCGGCGGGAGATCTCCTGCCAGCCGGACAGGGCGGCGGCCGCGTGGTCTTCCTCGGTGCCGTGCTTGCGGGTCCAGGACCAGCCTTCGCCCATTTTGTGCCACTCGACCGCGCCACCCGCGCCGGTCTCCTCGTGCAGGGTGCCGAGGGTACGGAAAGCGGCTTCCTCGCCGACTTTCCACTTCGCGCTCTTCACGAACTGGAAGACCGCCACGTCGAAGCCCTGATTCCAGGCCCGCAACGCCATCCCGAACGCCGCGGTGGACTTGCCCTTGCCCGGACCGGTGTGCACGGCGAGCACCGGCTGATTGCGTCGCTGCCGGGTGGTCAGACCGTCCTCGGGGACGCTCTCCGGAACACCTTTGGGCACGGAAACTCCTCTTCTCGACGCACACGAGGTGCGCGTTCTGCACGACCTCGCGGTCGAAATCTGTCGCACGCCGGCGCGCTCGAATGTCGAAGCCCGCTCCGCGACCCGTACCTCTCGGGCCGGCCGCGCGTGCCGGTTCGTCACCCTTTCTATCAGGGTGCGCCCGGCACACTCACAGGGCTCGACCCCTACGCCGGACGGGCTGGAACCTTTACGCCGCTCGAGCTGGCAGACCCGTGGCACGGACCACGTCGGCGACTGTCTCGCCGGTGAGTTCGGTCAAGCGCAGGTAGCGGGCGCGCAGGTCGCGAGCGAGTTCGGCGGCGAGGCCGAGCCGGATCATGCCGCGCTCGCAGTCGATGACCATGGCCGTGTGTCCTTGCGCGGCCAGCAGCTTGGCGGCGGAGCGCGCCCGTGGCAGCGGGTCGGTGCCGCCGGTAGCACGGCCGTCGGTGAGCAGGACCAGCATCGGGCGGCGGCGGGGGTCGCGGACGTGTTCGCGGGCGATCACCTCGCGAGCCTTCTGCAAGCCCGCGGCGAGTGGTGTTTTGCCGCCGGTGCGCATCCCGGCCAGGCGGCGGACCGCGATGTCGACCGAGGAGGTGGGCGGCAGAACGAGTTCGGCCGCACTGCCGCGGACGCTGATCACGGCCACCTTGTCGCGGCGCTGATAGGCATCGCGCAGCAGGGTGACAATCGCGCCGGTGACGGCGGTGAGCCGGTCGCGCGCGGCCATCGAGCCGGACGCGTCGACGACGAAAACGACCAGATTGCCTTCTCGGCCTTCGCGATACGCGCCGCGCAGGTCTTCGGTTTCCAGGGCGAGTGGGCCCGCGAACCTGCCGCGCTCGAACTGCTTCGGCGCGGCCGCGAAGATCGTGCCGAGCAGGTGCAGGCCGGTCGACGGGTCGGCGTCGGGGCGCACCGTCCGGCCGGTCCGGGTCCGGGCTCGCGAACGGCGACCGGGCGCGCCTTCGCCGATCCCGGGGACCTCCCAGCGCGGCGCGGGCTTGGCGGCCGAAGCCGGTGTGCCCGAAAGCTTTTCAGGTCCGGGGCGCGAACCGTTGCCCGCGTTGTCCTGATGGGAGCTGTCCGAGCGGTCGCCGCCGGACCCGCCACCTCCCGGTCCGCCGTTGTCAGGACCGCCGTCAGGTCCTCTGTCGTCCGGGCCGCCGCCGGCGGGGCCGCCGTCGTCATCGGGACCATCGTCGGGACCCAGGCTATCCGGACCGCTTTCACGACCGTTGTCCCGCGACCGCTCGTCATCGAGGCCACCGGGGCCATCTGGGCGCGCGGACTCATCACCGTCGGTGTCGAGCTCGTCCCTGTGGTCGTTGCCTGCGTCACCCGATCCCCGCGGACCGTCGAATTCCTCGTCCCCCGAAGCCTTGTCGACCTCGGCGGCCGCAGCGTCCATCGCTTCGTCGAGCTGCTGCTCACTGATTCCGGGCTCGTCGAACGGATCCCGCCGACGACGGTGCGGCAGTGCGAGTTCCGCGGCGATCCGCACATCGTCCTCGGTGACCCGATCCCGCCCGCGCCACGCCGAGTGCGCGGTCGCGGTCCGGGCGACCACGAGGTCGGCGCGCATCCCGTCGACATCGAACGACGCGCACAGCGCCGCGATCCGGCGCAGCTCCGCGTTGTCCAGCGCGACTTCGGGCAACCGGTCGCGTGCGGTCAGAATGCGTTCGGCCACCACCTGATCGGCGTCGACATAGCGGGCGGCGAACGCGGCCGGGTCGGCCTCGTAGTCGAGGCGACGGCGCACCACCGCCATCCGCACGTCGACCTCGCGCGAGGCCGCCACGTCGACCGTGAGCCCGAACCGGTCGAGCAGCTGCGGGCGCAACTCGCCCTCTTCGGGGTTCATCGTGCCGACCAGCACGAACCGCGCCGGATGCGAGTGCGAGACACCGTCGCGCTCGACGTGCACGCGTCCCATCGCCGCCGCGTCGAGCAGCACGTCCACCAGGTGGTCGTGCAGCAGGTTCACTTCGTCCACGTAGAGCACGCCGTGATGGGCCGCGGCGAGCAGCCCGGGACGGAACGCCTGCTCCCCGTCGCGCAGCACCCGCTCGAGGTCGAGTGAGCCGACCACCCGGTCCTCGGTGGCGCCGACCGGCAACTCCACCAGCCGGGCGGGCCGAGCCCCGGTCTCGTCGACCACGGGCGGCAGCAATTGCGCGAGCGCGCGCACCACGGTCGACTTCGCCGTGCCCTTCTCACCCCGAACCAGCACCCCACCGATCCCGGGGTGCACGGCCGACAAGATCAACGCCAGCTGCAACCGCTCCTGCCCCACCACAGCGGAGAACGGGAACCCCGCCTCACCCGCCGCACGGGCGGCGGTGTGCGGACCAGCGGCAACATCAGCAAAACCAGGCACGCCCCAACTCTATGCGCGCGACATTCCCGGCCCTCCCCCGGGCATCGACGGGCGGTGCACCGCCTCAGGCGCGCCGCATCGGCACGTGCATGATCCCGTCGTCGTCGTATTCGGGCCCGTCGACGGCGAAACCGAACTTCGCGTACATCCCGACCAGGTGCGACTGGGCATCCAATCGCACAGTGGCCGAACCGGTTTCGGCCAGTGCGGCCCGCATCAGCTGGGTGGTGTACCCGTGTTTGCGCGCGGACTGCGCGACGCAGACCCGGCCGATGCGGTAGCAGGCGATCCCGTCGGCGGACTCGTCGAGCAGGCGCAACGTGGCGAGCACGCCACCGTCGTCGAGCCACAGATGTCGCGTCGTCGCCAGCAGGTCACGCCCATCCAGCTCGGGATAGGCGCATTCCTGCTCGACGACGAACACATCGACCCGCAGGCGCAACAGCCGGTAGAGGGTGGCGGCGTCGAGATCCGCCGCCCACGCCTGCCTCAGTTCGGCGCTCACACCTGCGCGTAGCTCTGGACCTGCTCGTTCGCAGGGGCGTTGTTGCCGTCCAGCTTCAGCGACTTGCTGGTCCAGTCCCACACTTCCTGGAACAGGGCCTGGTTCTCCGACAGCTTCTGGCCGAGGGAGGGGATCATCTGCTGCAGCCGCGGCGTCCAGCCGGTGTACTGCTCCGGGAAGCAGCGCTGCATCACGTCGAGCATGGCGGTGACACAGGTCGACGCACCCGGCGACGCACCGAGCAGACCGGCGATGGAGCCGTCCTGGGCGGAGATGACCGCGGTGCCGAACTCGAGCACACCACCCGCGCCCTTGCGGCGGATGACCTGCACACGCTGACCGGCGGTGATGAGCTCCCAGTCGCGGCCCTGCGCGCGCGGCAGGAACTCCCCGAGCACGCCCACCTTGCCGTTCTGCGACTTCAGCAGCTCCTCGACCAGGTACTTGGTCAGACCCAGCTCGGTGAGGCCGACGCCGACGAGCGAACCGATGTTGTTCGGCTTGATCGACTTGAACAGGTCGGCGTTGGAGCCGTCCTTGAGGAACTTGGGAGTCCAGCCGGCGTAGGGGCCGAACAGCAGGCCCTTCTGGCCGTTGATGACGCGGGTGTCGAGGTGCGGCACCGACATGGGCGGCGCGCCGACGGCGGCCTTGCCGTACACCTTGGCCTCGTGCGCGGCGATCAGCTCCGGGTTGGTGGAGCGCAGGAACTGGCCGCTGATCGGGAAGCCGCCGAAGCCCTTGGCTTCCTTGATGCCGGCCTTCTGCAGCAGCGGCAGCGCGCCACCACCGGCGCCGACGAAGACGAACTTCGCGTTGATGGTGCGCGACTGGTAGGTGCGCAGGTTGCGGACGGTGACGTTCCACGATCCGTCGGACTGCTTGTCGAGGTTGCGGACCTCGGTGCCGAAGGCGATCTCGCCGCCGGAGTAGCCGATGTAGGCCAGCAACTGCTTGGTGAGCGCGCCGAAGTCGATATCGGTGCCGCCGTCGGACCAGTTCAGCGCGACCGGGTCGCTGAAATCGCGGCCCTTGGCCATCAGCGGCAGGCGCGCGGCGAACTCGTCGGGGGTGTCGATGTACTCCATGCCGCGGAACAGCGGGTGCGGCGACAGCGCCTCGTAGCGCTTGCGCAGGTAGTCGACGTTGTCGGCGCCGTGGACGAAGCTCACGTGCGGAATGGGGTTGATGAAACCCGCGGGGTCGGCCAGCACACCGGCATCGACGGCGGAGGCCCAGAACTGGCGCGAGACCTGGAAGCGCTCGTTGATGTCGACGGCCTTGCTCACGTCGACCGAGCCGTCGGCGTTCTGCGGGCTGTAGTTGAGCTCACACAGCGCCGAGTGGCCGGTTCCCGCGTTGTTCCACGGGTCGCTGCTCTCCGCGGCGGCGGCGTCGAGCCGCTCGAACACCGAGATCGTCCAGTCCGGCTGTAGCTGCCGCAGCAGCGCGCCCAGCGTGGCACTCATGATGCCTGCGCCGATGAGAACTACATCGGTCTTTTCACTCTTCGCAGCGTTCGGCACGGGTAGATCGACTTCCTTGTCCTTCTCAGCTACCCACCGGCAGGTGAGTTCGCTTGGCGCGGGCGCTTTGGCGGTGTTCATGCGACTCGCGGTGAATCGCCGGGAGGTAGGTTACCCGTCGTTCACCTTCTGCCAATTGTGCACCTCAGCTGAGCACGGTTCTGCAACGGACCTCCCGAATGTGATGAAAAGCAAGCCTGCACGTCGCCGCGACCCCGGGATAGATTGAGCAGTGTGACGAACGAAACCCTCGCCGATCGCACCGACGAGCAGTGGCAACCCGATGTTCTCGGTACCGCCTATCAGCAGCGGACCCTCCCGCTCGGTATCGACCCCGACGGTGAGGGCGAGGTGGTGGCCACGCTCGTGCGCTATCTGCCCGATGCCGCGGCACCGGCGATCGAGCCGACCGTGCTCTACGTGCACGGGTTCACCGACTACTTCTTCCAGGAGCACCTGGCCGAGCATTTCGCGGCGCG
This sequence comes from Nocardia sp. NPDC060249, assembly GCF_042728755.1. Taxonomy (NCBI): domain Bacteria; kingdom Bacillati; phylum Actinomycetota; class Actinomycetes; order Mycobacteriales; family Nocardiaceae; genus Nocardia; species Nocardia sp. NPDC060249. The sequence continues at coordinate 641,700 of NZ_JBHXAQ010000001.1, read as the reverse complement.
CGGGCACCGGTTCTACGCGCTCGACCTGCGCAAATGCGGGCGCTCGCGGCGAGCGGGGCAGAGCGCGCACTACGTGAGCAACCTGGCGCTCTACGACGACGAGCTCACCGAGGCGCTGCGGATCGCGCGCGAGGAGACCGGCAACGATGTGCTGATCGTCGCGCATTCGACCGGTGGCCTGATCGTGCCGCTGTGGCTGGACCGGCTCGAAGCGGCCGGTGGCAGCGCGGCGGCGGGGGTGGCCGGGGTCGTGCTCAACAGTCCCTGGTTCGACCTGCAGGGACCGTCCTTCTACCGCACCGTGGGCACCCCCGTCATCAACGCGGTGGGCCGCTTCCGCGCCTTCGCCCAGCTGCCCGGCGGTGTCAGCACCGCGTACGGCGACAGCCTGCACACCAGCCGCTCGGGTGAGTGGGACTACAACCTGGACTGGAAGCCGCTCAACGGTGAACCGGTGCGGCTGGGCTGGCTGCGCGCCATCCGCCAGGGACACGCGCGTCTGCACCAGGGACTGACCATCGGCGTGCCCGCGCTGATCCTGCGCTCGCGACTGACGAAGTTCGCCCGCGAGCACTCCCCCGCCGTCGACGTGGCCGATGCCGTGCTCGATGTGAAGCAGATCCAGCGCTGGGCGGGTTGCCTGGGCGAGCGCACCTCGATCGTCCCGATCGACGGCGCCCGCCACGACGTGTTCCTGTCCTCGGAAGCCGTGCGCGCCAACGCGTTCCAGGAAACCGACAACTGGCTCGACTGGTTGGCGACCTACCGGAAGTCCTGAGCCGAAGGGCCGCTCACCGGGCGCTCACGCAAGGATCGCGCGAACGGCGATCCGCGTCAGCGCCCGGTGATCTCGGCGGCCTACCAGAGGCTGGTGCGCAGAACGATCTCGGTCGCGAATTCGTGGCCCGCCTCGGTGGCGATGTTGTCCACTTCCAGTGGGACGACCCGGAATTCGCCGTAGACATAGCGGCCGGAGGCGTCAGCGGTGGCGCGGGGCAGGCTCTTGGTCACCAGCATCGTGACAGGCAGTTCCAGCGGCGGACAGGTCGCGTCGGCGACCCGGCCGTCGGCGTCGGGAACCGCCGGGTGCCCGTAGTCGGCGACGACCAGGCTCATGAACCGACCGAACCGGCCCGCGCACACCCGCCACGCCAGCTCAGCGCCCGACCCGCGGCCCGCGACGTTGACGTAGGGCAGTTCGAGCTCGTCGAGAATCGCGCGCACGCCCGCCGGATCGAGCCCCTCGACGGACTCCACGACGATCGTCTGCAGGTCGGATTCGTGCAGCCGCGTGCACACCTTGTCGAACACGTCGGCAGGGTCGTCCGCGTCGGGGAGCAGCAGCACATTGTGCCGCGAAGAAGGTCCGTCGACCCGCACTGTCCAGGCCTGGTCACCGACCGTGATCTGCCGAGATTTCATGCCGGGTTACGGTACACGTCCAGCCTGAACAACGCGGCCTGTTCCGGCCCGCCCCGCCGATCCGCACACCCCCGTGTACTGGGCTTTCACTGCCCACAACGCCCGAATTGCCGAACCTGTCACAACGCCGCCGCTCAGGCTGTGAGGCGAGACGGGCCGCACACCGCCGCGTCCGCAGCGCGCTGGGTCACCGGGCGGTCCGGATGACCGGAAGGCCGGCCGGGGCACCGTCGCGGATCACCTGGTCCAGCGCCGCGAGGTCGACGTGTTTCTCGATGAGATCGGCGAGGAGGTCGAGCTGCGCGGACCTGACGGCCGCGACCGAGGTGCCGGGCGCGACGGTGAAGCCGGTGCGCCCGGCGCGGGCGGCCACCTCGGTGAGCCAGGTGCGGCGGAACTCGTCGGACTCGAGGAGCCCGTGGACATGGGTGCCCCAGACCGCTTCTCGCACACTGCCTTCCGGGTCGCCGTCGATGGTCAGCCAGGCGGGGTCGGCGGTGCGGGTGACTCGGCCGTGATGGATCTCGTAGCCGTGCAGGGGGTCCGCGCCCGCGATGCCCGACACCTGCCGGGCGATCTTGGGGTCCGCGAATTCGATGTCGAGGTCGAGCAGACCGAGGCCGTCCACTACGCAGGGCCGCGCGGACACCGATTCGCCGACATCGGCCCGGCCCGCTGCCGCGGTGTGCTCGACGCCGTCGACGATGCGGGTGCCGAGCATCTGGTAGCCGCCGCAGATGCCGAGGACGGGACGGCCCGCGACGGCGCGAGCGCGGAGCGCATCGGCTATTCCGTTGGCGCGCAACCAGTTCAGGTCGGAGACGGTCGCCTTGCTACCGGGAACGATCACGAGGTCGGCGCCGGTCAGTTGATGGGGGCTGTCGGCCCAGCGGACCGAGACGCCGGGTTCGCAGGCGAGAGCCTCGATATCGGTGGAGTTGGAGATTCGCGGGAGGCGGACGGCGGCCACGGTGAGCCAGTCGGTGCCGTGCGGCGGGCCAGGGCGGCCGACGGGGGCGCCGGAGAGGGTTCCGAGGGAGTCTTCGGCGTCGAGCCAGAGGTCTTCGGCGAAGGGGAGGACGCCGAGGGTGGGGCGGCCGGTCAGCGCGAGGAGTTGGTCGAGGCCGGGTCGCAGCAGGGACTCGTCGCCGCGGAATTTGTTGATGAGGAAGCCCGCGATGAGTTGCTGGTCGTCGGGTTCCAGCACGGCGACGGTGCCGAACAGGTGGGCGAGGACGCCACCGCGGTCGATGTCGCCCACCACCAGCACCGGAATATCGGCGGCACGCGCCAACCCCATGTTCGCGAGATCGGTCGCCCGGAGGTTGATCTCGGCAGGCGAGCCCGCCCCTTCACAGATCACGACGTCGAATTCGTCACGTAACGAGTCCAGTTCGGCCGCGACGACCTCACGCAGTTCCTGCCTGCGAGTGAAATAGTCACGCGCGCCGACAGTTCCGACAGCGGTGCCGCGTACCACCAGCTGCGAGCGGCGATCACTCCCCGGCTTCAACAGCACCGGGTTGAACCGCACGCTCGGCTCCAGCCCGCAGGCTCGCGCTTGCAGCGCCTGGGCGCGCCCGATCTCCCCGCCGTCCAGGGTGACGACCGAGTTGTTCGACATGTTCTGCGCCTTGAACGGCGCCACCCGCACCCCGCGCCGCGCCAGCATCCGGCAGATACCCGCCACCACGACACTCTTCCCGGCGTCGGAGGTGGTACCCGCGATCAGCAGCGCGCCGCGCAGGGGCGCGCTCACGGCAGCGTGAGGATTTCCGCGCCCGTGTCGGTGACCACCAGTGTGTGCTCGAACTGCGCGGTCCACTTGCGGTCCTGGGTGACCACGGTCCAGCCGTCGTCCCAGATGTCGTAGTCGATGCCGCCGAGGTTGATCATCGGCTCGATCGTGAAGGTCATGCCGGGCTCGATCACCGACTCGATGTTGGGCTGGTCGTAGTGCAGCACCACCAGGCCGCTGTGGAAGGTGGGGCCGACGCCGTGGCCGGTGAAGTCACGGACCACGCCGTAGCCGAAGCGGTTGGCGTAGGCCTCGATGACGCGGCCGACCACGTTCAGGGCGCGACCCGGCTTGACCGCCTTGATCGCCCGGTTGGTGGCCTCTTCGGTGCGCTCCACGAGCAGGCGCACCTCCTCGTCGACATCGCCGGCGAGGAAGGTCTTGTTGGTGTCGCCGTGCACGCCGTGGATGAAGGCGGTGACGTCGATATTGACGATGTCACCGTCTTCGACCACCGTCGAGTCGGGGATGCCGTGGCAGATGACCTCGTTGAGCGAGGTGCAGCAGGACTTGGGAAAACCCTTGTAGCCCAACGTCGACGGGTAGGCGCCGTGGTCACACATGTACTCGTGGGCGATCCGGTCGAGTTCGTCGGTGGTGACGCCGGGAACCACGGCCTTGCCCGCCTCTTCGAGTGCCCGCGCCGCGATCCGGCCCGCGATCCGCATCTTCTCGATGGTCTCGGTGGTCTGTACCCAGGGCTCGTTGCCCTCGTTCGCGGTCTTCTTCCACACGTATTCGGGCCGCTCGATGGAGCGGGGAACTTCCCGGATCGGCGACTGGGTGCCGGGAACTAGTGGCTGACGGGTGCGCACGGACATAAGAGCAGTGTATCTATGCGCGCGCATCCTCGTGCGTACCAGTCGGTCGGACCACCGGCTCCAGACGGACGATGATGCCTTTCGAGGTCGGCGTGTTGCTGATGTCGGCGACGCTGTCGAGGGGAACCAGCACATTGGTCTCCGGGTAGTACGCGGCCGCCGAACCACGGCTGGCCGGGTACCCGACGGCGACGAAATTCTCCGCCCGCCGCTCGGTGCCGTCGTGCCAGATGCTGACGATGTCGACCACCTCCCCGTCGGTGATCCCCCGCTCGGCCAGGTCGTCGGGGTTGACCATCACCACCCGGCGCGCGTGGTGGATGCCGCGGTAGCGATCGTTGCCCGCGTACGGAATGGTGTTCCACTGATCGTGGGACCGCAGTGATTGCAGCACAAGGTATCCCGGCGGCGCGTCGATCATGTCGAAGTCGTTGCGGGTGAACTCGGCCTTGCCGCTCGCGGTGCGGTAGATGCCCTGGTTGACCGGATTGACCAGCAGCATGCCGTCCGGCCCGGCGACGCGTTCGTTGAAGTTCTCGAAACCGGGCACGACCCGGGAGATGCGGTCGCGCACGGTGCTGTAATCGGCGACGAATTCCTCCCACGGAATCGTGGACTCCGCCCCCAGCGTGGCGCGCGCCAGCCGGGAGATGATCGCGACCTCGCTCAGCAGATCGGGCGAGGCCGGGTCGAGCCGTCCCCGCGACGTGCGGACCTGGCTCATCGAGTCCTCGACCGTGTAGAACTGCTCGCCGGTGGCCTGGAGGTCGCGATCGCTGCGGCCCAGCGTGGGCAGGATCAGTGCCGTCTCGCCGCAGACCGTGTGAGAGCGGTTGAGTTTGGTGGAGATCTGCACGGTCAGCGAGCACTGCCGCAGGGCGGCCTCGGTGACCTCGCTGTCGGGCGTAGCCCGCACGAAATTGCCCGCGACACCGACGAACACCTTCGCCGTGCCGTCGCGCATCGCACGAATGGAACCGACCGCGTCCAGCCCGTGGGCCGCGGGCGGGGTGAAGTCGAACTCTTTGCCGAGCGCGTCCATGAACCACTGCGGCATCCGCTCCCAGATGCCCATGGTGCGGTCGCCCTGGACATTGCTGTGCCCGCGCACCGGACACACCCCCGCGCCGGGGCGGCCGAGGTTGCCGCGCAGCAGCAGGAAGTCGACGATCTCGCGGATCGTGGGCACACCGTGCTTGTGCTGGGTCAAACCCATCGCCCAGCACACGATGACCTTCTTGCTGGCCAGCACCTGCTGGTGCACGGCCTCGATCTCCGCGCGCGCCAGCCCGGTGGCGGTGAGCGCGTGCTCCCAGCTCACTGTCCTGGCGTGCTCGGCGAAGGCATCGAAGCCGTTGGTGTGCGCGGCGATGAAGGCGTGGTCGAGCACCGTGCCCGGCGCCGCGTCCTCGGCGTCGAGGAGCAGTTTGTTCAGCATCTGGAACAGGGCCAGGTCCCCGCCGGGGCGGATCTTGAGGAAGATATCGGCGATCTCGGTGCCGCGCCCGATCACTCCGCGCGCCTTCTGCGGGTTCTTGAACCGGATCAGCCCGGCCTCGGGCAGCGGGTTCACCGCCACGATCTTGCCGCCGTTGCGTTTGGTCTCCTCGAGCGCCGTCAGCATGCGCGGATGGTTCGTGCCGGGGTTCTGGCCGACGACGAAGATCAGGTCGGCTTCGTAGATGTCCTCGAGGGACACGCTGCCTTTGCCGACGCCGATGGTCTGCGTCAGCGCGGAACCGCTCGACTCGTGGCACAGGTTCGAGCAGTCGGGCAGGTTGTTGGTGCCGAAGGCGCGGGCGAACAGTTGCAGCAGGAACGCGGCCTCGTTGTTGAGTCGCCCCGAGGTGTAGAACAGGGCCTCGTCGGGGGTAGCCAGCCCGCGCAGTTCGTCGGCCAGCACGCCGAAGGCGTCGTCCCAGCCGATCGGCTCGTAATGCGTGGCGCCGGGCCGCTTCACCATCGGCTCGGTGAGCCTGCCCTGCTGGTTGAGCCAGTAGTCGGACATGGTGCCGAGTTCGGCGACCGGATGCTCGGCGAAGAACTGCCGGGTCACGCGGCGGGTGGTGGCCTCGTCGTTGATGTGTTTGGCACCGTTTTCGCAGTACTCGTTGCGGTGGCGGCGCTTCGGCTCGGGCCACGCGCAGCCGGGACAGTCGAAGCCCTTGGTCTGATTGATGTTCAGCAAGGTGAGCGCGGTGCGGGCCGGGGAGTTCTGCGAGAGCGAGTACTCGATCGCGTGCGCCACCGCGGGAACGCCGACCGCCCAGGTCTTGGGTGGGGTCACGCTCAGATCGTCTTCTGGGTCCTCGATCGAGGTCATTGGTCAGCTTCTTCTCAGTCCCGCGGTACCCGCGCGTTCGGCATCTCTGACACCAGGCTTCTCATATTGTCCACCCTTGTCAAAGCGGAAAGCCCGATCACCCGACAGATGCCGGTGATCGGGCTTCCCGCTCCGCGCGTGACTCAGTCCGGCGCCGGCTCGAAGACGCTGCTGCCGTAGACGTCCTCGGCGGTGAGCGTGATGAGGTCGGACTTGCCCAGTGGCCGGTCGAGTGCGACCAGCCTGCGGGCCTGCCGCAGCCGGCAGCGTTCGATGGCGTTGCGCACGCTGCGTGCGTTGGAGAACCTCGGCTGCTCCATGCGCAGCGTGAGGTACTCGGCGAACGCCTTGTGCGCGTCGTCGTCGAAGGCGAATCCTTCCGACTCCACCATCAGTCCCGCGATCTGGGTCAGCTCCGCATGGTCGTAGTCGGCGAACGTGAGATGGTGCGGCACACGGGAACTCAGGCCCGGATTGGCGGCGAAGAAGGTCGCCATCCGGTCGGGGTAGCCGGCGAAGATCACCACCAGATCACCGCGCTCGTTCTCCATCTCGGTGAGCAGGATCTCGATGACCTCCTGTCCGTAGTCGCGCTCGTTCTCCGGCCGGAACAGGTAGTAGGCCTCGTCGATGAACAGCACTCCCCCGGCGGCGCGGGCGATCGCCTCCTTGGTCTTGGGCGCGGTGTGGCCGATGAACTGGCCGACCAGGTCGTCGCGGGTGACGGTGTGCACGCGCGGCGCCCTGATGTAGTCGAGCGCGTGCAGGATCGCCGCCATCCGCAGCGCGACGGTGGTCTTGCCGGTGCCGGGACCGCCGGTGAAGCTCATGTGCAAGGTGGGGCGGGTGGTGGTGAGCCCGAACCGGCGGCGTGCCCGGTCGACCTGGAGCAGCGAGGCGATCTCGCGGACCCGGCGCTTGACCGAGGCCAAGCCGACCAGTTCGGCGTCGAGTGCGGCCAGGGTGTCGCTCACCCTGGCCGCGGCCTCGTCGGCCGAGAGATCGAGCACCTCGTCGTCGCCCAGAATCGCAGGCTCGGGCGTCTGCTCCTCGACTGCCGTGGTCTGCGCCGCGCCGCCTGCCGACGGTCGGTGGAACCCGAATCCCTTTGGTGTGTCCATCAGTTCACTCGCCCGTGTACCGATCGCCGGTCGGACGGGCGGTGGCGTAGGACTTCACCGAGTACCGCTGGGTGCGGTCGGGGCCCTCCACGCGCTCGAGCAGGAAGCCGGGCTCGTGCGCGGGTCGCTGAACGAGGAACGACATCGCGGTGGACTGCCTGCCCAGGGCCGCGTCGTAGGCCAGCAGCCGGATGTAGTGCTGCGGGAAGGTGGCCCGGCAGTCGTTGAGCTGGGCGAGCACGCCGTCGGGTTCGGCCAGGTCGAACATCGGCAGCCCCCACATCTCCCAGTAGACGTTGCGCGGGTGCGGGTCGTCGGTGTACTCCAGCGATACCGGCCAGCCGTGATCGAGGGCGTACTTCACCTGGGCGGCGATCTCGTCGTCGGTGAGGTCGGGCAGGTAGGAGAAAGTTCCGTAGCGCAGTTTCATCGGGTGCTCCTGGTCAGATCGAGGGCACCGGAGTCGCCACCACATCGGGGGCGTCGGTGCTGGTGTAGTCGAAGGTGATGTCGCCCCAGGTGTCCAGGGCGGCCTGCAGCGGTGTGCAGCGCTTGGCCGCCCCGCGCAGCACGTCGGGTCCTTCGATCAGCAGATCGCGACCTTCGTTGCGCGCCTTGACCATTGCCTCGAGCGCCACCCGGTTCGCCTCGGCGCCCGCGGCGATGCCGTACGGGTGCCCGATGGTGCCGCCGCCGAACTGCAGGATCACGTCGTCGCCGAACAGGTCGAGCAGCTGGTGCATCTGGCCCGCGTGGATGCCGCCGGAGGCCACCGGCATGACGCCGGGCATCGAGATCCAGTCCTGATCGAAGAAGATGCCGTTGCCGAGATTGCGCGCGACGGTGTTGTCGCGCAACGTGTCGTAGAAGCCACGGGTGGTGGCCGGGTCGCCCTCGAGCTTGCCGACGACGGTGCCCGCGTGCACGTGGTCGACACCCATCAGCCGCGACCATTTCGCGATCACCCGGAAGCTCACCCCGTGCGTCTTCTGCCGCGTGTAGGTGGAGTGCCCGGCCCGGTGCAGGTGCAGCAGCAGGCCGTTCTCGCGGGCCCAGTGCGCCATCGACTGGATGGCGGTGTAGCCGATGGTGAGGTCGATCATCACCACCACGCTGCCGAGCTCCTTGGCGACCTCGGCCCGCCGGTACATCTCCTCCATCGTTCCCGCGGTGACATTGAGGTAATGGCCCTTGATCTCGCCGGTTTCGGCCATCGCCCGATTCACCCCCTCCATCGCGTAGAGGAAGCGGTCACGCCAGCGCATGAAGGGCTGGGAGTTGATGTTCTCGTCGTCCTTGGTGAAGTCGAGACCGCCGCGACAGGCCTCATAGACGACGCGCCCGTAGTTGCGGGCCGACAAACCCAGTTTGGGTTTGATGGTGGCGCCCAGCAGCGGACGGCCGTACTTGTTGAGCATCTCCCGTTCCATGACGATGCCGTGGGCGGGGCCCTGGAACGTCTTGGTGTAGGCGACGGGGATGCGCAGGTCCTCCAGGCGCAGGGCCTTGAGCGGCTTGAAACCGAAGACGTTGCCGATGATCGAGGAGGTCAGGTTCGCGATGGAGCCTTCCTCGAAGAGGTCGATGTCGTAGGCGATGTAGGCGAAGTACTCGCCGGGCCTGCCGGGAACCTCGTCGACCTGGTACGCCTTGGCCTGGTAGTGGTTGTTGGCGGTGAGCCGGTCGGTCCACACGACAGTCCAGGTGGCGGTGGACGATTCACCCGCGACGGCGGCCGCGGCCTCGATCGGGTCGACGCCGTCCTGCGGGGTGACCCGGAAGACGGCGAGCACGTCGGTGTCCTTGGGGATGTAATCAGGGTTCCAGTAGCCCATTCCGGCGTAGCTCTGTACGCCCGGATCCCAACGCTCTTTGGTCGCCGCGCCGTCGCTGTCGATCGTCGTCATCGCCGTTCCTTTCGGGTCACGCCTATGAAGCACTTTCAGTGTGTGGGCGTGACTGTTCAGCGACAATGGAATGTTTCCTGAGCATTGTTAAGACATCATTGAACGATGTTCGCCAGCCCCGACCTGCCCGCGGCCGCTACCTGGGGTCGGCTGCGCACCTTTCTCGCCGTGTACGACACCGGGAGCGTGCGTGCCGCCGCGCAGACGTTGCACGTGACGCCACCGGCGGTGTCGGCCGCGCTCGCCGCCCTCGAAGAGGCGCTGGGCACCACACTTTTCGCCAAGTCCGGCCGGGGCATCGTGGCGACGGATTCGGGTGAGATCTTCGCCGGCTACGTGCGCAAGCTGCTCGGGCTGCTCGCGGAGGCGGCCGGCGCGGTGCACGACGCCGATCGTGGGCGGGTGCGCATCGGCGCGGTCGCGACGGCCAGTGAGTACGTGCTGCCGGCGCTGATGGCCACCTTCGCGCAAGCCCATCCACACGTGGAACTGTCGCTGTCGGTGCTCACGCGCGGCGAGCTGTTCGCCCGCGCCGCCGACCACGTCTTCGATATCGCCCTGGCGGGTCGACCGCCGCGGGGCTCCGGGCTGGTGACCGCCGCTCAGCGGGCCAACCGGCTGTTGCTGGTCGGGCGGCCCGGACTGGTCGACGATCCGCTCACCACGCCCTGGCTGCTCACCGGGATCGGCTCCGGCACCCGAGACACCACGCTGTCGTTGCTGAGCCGGTTGCAGGCCGCGCCACCGCTGCTCACCCTCGGTACCTCGGGCGCCGCCGTGGCCGCCGCACGCGAAGGGCTCGGCGTCACCCTCGTGCACGAGGAGGCGGCGCGCGAGCAACTCGCCTCGGGGGAACTGGTGTCCTACGGCGTGCCGGGAACACCGCTCGACCGGCCGTGGCACGTCTGCACGACCCAGGAACCGACCGCGGCGACCCGCTTGTTCGTGGCGCACCTGTGCGATCCGGCGCAGGTGGGCGCGGCCGCATTTCACACCCGGTCTCGCCCGAAAGGGTGAGGACGGCGGAGACGAGGCGCTCGCATGCTGGTCGTCATGACGACACTTTCCGCCAGCGCCCTCGCCGACATCGCCCAGCAGCTGACCGGCGGCGGCCGTGGCATTCTCGCCGCCGACGAGTCGATCAAGACCATGTCTTCGCGCCTGGAACAGGAAGGAGTGCCCGCGAGCGCGACCGCCCGGCGCGACTACCGCGAACTGCTGCTCACCGCCGGCGGCCTGCCGGAATCGATCAGCGGAATCATCCTGTGCGACGAGACCTTCGGCCAGCACCTCGCCGACGGACGCCCGTTCCCGATCGCGGCGCGCGAACTCGGCATCCTGCCCGGCATCAAGGTCGACACCGGCACCACCGCGCTACCCGGCCAGGGCGGTGCGCTGATCACCGAGGGGCTCGACGGGCTCGGCGCACGGCTGGCCTCCTATGCCGATCGAGGGGCCGCGTTCGCCAAGTGGCGGGCGGTGTTCGACGTGCACACCATCACCCCCTACTCCGCCCGCGCCAACGGGCACGCGCTGGCCCGTTACGCCGCGCTGTGTCAGCAGCACGGCATCGTCCCGATCGTCGAGCCCGAGGTCCTGTGCACCGGCGACCACGACCTCGCGACCTCGGCGAGGGCGACCCGCCTGGCCCTGAGCGCGGTGTTCACCGAACTCGTCGACGCCGCGGTGGATCTCACCGGCATCGTGCTCAAGCCCAACTTCGTCACCCCCGGCCTGGACGCCGCGGCTGCCCCGGCCGCCGACGTCGCGGCCGCTACCTTCGCGGTGTTGCGTGAGCTGGTGCCCGCCGAGGTGGCGGGCATCGCGTTCCTGTCCGGTGGGCATCCGACCTCGCGGGTCTGTGCCTACCTGAGCGAGCTCGCCGCCGTCGACGGGCGGCCGTGGCCTGTGACATTCTCGTTCGGACGCGCGCTCGTGAGCGCGGCCCTGCACACTTGGGGTGGAACGAACTCCGAAGTTCCCGCAGCACACCGTGTTCTGCTCCAGAACTGCCGCAACGCCTCGGCTGCCGCCGAGCACGCCGCGTAGGCGGGTCCCGCTCGGCAGCCGTCCTGAGCGCGGCGGCAACGCGCAGCAGCGGCGCTACCCCTCGGGCACCGCTGCTGCGTTCGCCGGCCGGTGCCGGCCACTATTTCAGCGGTAGGTCCACCAGCAAGGTGGTGCCGCGTCCCCGCATCGATTCCACGCGCAGCGAGGCTTCGATCAGGGCACAGCGTTCCGCGATCGAGCTCAAGCCGAAGTGTTGTTCGCCGTCGGTGTCGGCGGCGCGATGCGCGCGCTGCGCTGCCGGGTCGAAACCCGCACCGTCGTCGGAACATCCGAAGATGACCGAGTCGCCGACCCGGCGCAGGGAGAGCACGATCCGTTGCGCATCAGCGTGTTTCACCGCGTTGGCCAGCGCTTCCTGGGCGATCCGGTACAGGGTGGCGGCGGCGTGGTCGGGGATGTCGTCGATGGCGGCGGCGTGATCGACGAGGAATTCGATCGTCGGCGGCCCTTCGCCGCTCACCGCGCGCACCAGCGATTCGATCGCGGCGACCAGGCCGAGGTCGTCGAGGACGAGGCTGTGCAGACCCGAGATCGCCGCCCTGGTCTGGTTGTAGGCGAAATCGGCCAGTTCGCGTGCGCTGACGAGTTCGGCCCGGGCCCTGGCGAGGTCGCGCAGACTGGCCTCGTCGGTGACGTCGACGTGGGCGACGAGTTCGGAGACGGTGAGGTCGGCAGCGGACAGGTGAAACGACATCGACGCCAGGGCGGTGGTGACGCCGTCGTGGAGATCGAAGGCGATGCGCCTGCGTTCGGCCTCCTGGGCGGTGATCGCCTGCTCGACCAGGCGGTCCCGCTCGGTGCGCTGCCGGTTGACGGTGCGAAACAGCCGCTGCGCGTGCAGCCACAGGCCGAGCACGCCCGCGTACTGTCGCGCGGCGTCGAGGTCGCGCTGGGCGAACGGGTCGCGCGGATCGCGGTGCACGGCGAGCACACCGACCACCTCACCTTCCAGCCCCGGCAGCGGCAAACACATCCGCGCCACCGTCTGTTGCGGTTCCAAACGTAAAAGCCTGCGGTGCAGGGCATTACGCGGCGAATCGTTGTCGAGCAGCACTGGTGCACGGGTGCGGGCCACCAGCCCGGTCACCCCGAATCCGACCTGCAACCGCAAGGAACCCGCCGAGGGGTGCGGGGGCCACAGATCGACGATGCTCAGATCCTGGCCGTCGACGGCATAGAGCAGCACACCTTCGGCGCCGAGCAGTGGAGCCAGCTCCGCTGCCGTGGGCACCGCGCCGCGCGCGAAGCTCACCGGAACAGGCCCTCGCGCAACGCGACCGCGATCGCCCCGCTGCGATCGGACACCCCCAGCTTGCGATACAGCCCACGAATGTGGGTCTTCACGGTGTCCTCGCTGACCACCAGCTTGCTCGCGACCGCGCGATTGGAGTGACCGGATACCAACAGCCCCAGCACTTCCGACTCGCGCTGAGTCAGCCCGAGATGCGCGCCGGACCAGAACTGGCCCGCGCTGAGCCGCGCCGCGGCCAGCGCCACCCGACCGGCCAGTGCGGCGTCGACCACCGTCTCGCCGTCGCGCACGCGGCACAGCTGGGCAACGAGTTCGCGCCCGTCGACCCGCTTGAGAATGTAGCCCGACGCCCCCACGCGCAGTGCCTGGTACAGGTAGTGCTCGTCGTCGTAGACAGTCAGCAGCACGACCTTGGTCTCGGGATATTGCAGGGTGATCTGGCGGCACAGATCCAGGCCGCTGGCCTTGCCGATCCGCACATCGCACAGGACGATATCGGGCCGATGTTCGGCCACTATCCGCAGCGCGGCGGTGTCGGTGGTGGACTGGCCGACGATCACCACTTCGTCGGGAAAGTGTCCGAGCATGGCGTCGAGCCCGTGCAGCACCATTTCGTGATCGTCGACGAGCACCAGCTTCAACGGGGTCGGAGGTAACTCCGGCATGACTCCACCCTACGGCGAGTCGCACGGGGGTTACGGGCATTGACGAGATCTCACCCGGGCCCCCACCCCCGAGGGGGAGTGCGGCGGGTACGCCGGTGCGGTCCGATGAACGGACCCGATCAGAAAGGCCGCGCCATGCCGGAGTCCTCAGTTCGTCGGCCGCTCATAGTGCCGTCGGTCCTGCCCGCCGATTTCGCCTGTCTCGGTGCGGAAGTGCGTGATCTGTGCGCGGCGGGCGTCGACCGGATCCAATGGGACGTGATGGACGGCGTGTTCGTCCCCAACCTCACCTTCGGTCCCGACGTCATCGCGTCGGCGCGTGCGCACAGCACCGTGGGGTTCGAGGCGCACCTCATGGTGATGAACCCCGATGGGCTGCTCGGCACGTACATCGACGCGGGTTGCGAGCTGATCATCGTGCACGCCGAAGCCTGTACGCATCTGCATCGCACGCTCGCCAGGATCCGCGAACTGGGTGCGCGCAGCGGTGTCGCGTTGAATCCGCACACCCCCGCCGAGGTCGTCGCGCACGTGCTCGCCGAGACCGACCTGGTGCTGGCCATGACCGTGAATCCGGGCTTCGGTGGGCAGGCCTACATTCCGGCCGTCGAACCGAAGATCGCGCGGTTGCGCCGGATGATCGACGAGTCCGGGCACCCCGTCGAGCTCGAAGTGGACGGCGGGATCACCGGCGACACGATCGGCGGGGCGGCCGCGGCCGGCGCCGACGTGTTCATCTCGGGATCGTGGATGTACGGCTGTCCCGAAGGCAAAGCGGCCGCGGTCAAGCGGCTTCGCGATGCCGCCACGGTGGCGGGACGGGCAGCCTGATGACCGACATCGCGCCAACGGCTGTCGTGCCGTCGGTGGCGACCGACCAGCTCGCCGTCGACACCCTGCGGTTCCTCGCGGCCGACATGGTGGAGGCCGCGCAGTCCGGTCACCCCGGCATGCCGATGGGAGCGGCGCCCATGGCATGGACGCTGTGGAGCCGGCACCTGCGCCACGATCCGGCCGATCCCGAGTGGGCCGATCGGGACCGGTTCGTGCTCTCGGCCGGGCACGGGTCGGCACTGCTGTACGGGCTGTTGCACCTGTTCGGCTACGACCTGCCCGTCGAGCAATTGCGGCGCTTTCGGCAGTTGGGGTCGCGCACGCCCGGTCATCCCGAGTTCGGTGACACGCCCGGCGTGGAGTGCACCACCGGGCCGCTGGGTCAGGGGCTGGCGATGGCGGTGGGGATGGCCCTCGCCGAGCGGATGACCGCCGCCCGCTATCCGGAGATCACCGGGCATCGCACCTACGCGATCGTCGGCGACGGCTGCCTGATGGAAGGTGTCAGTCACGAAGCCGCGTCGTTCGCAGGGCATTTGGGGCTCGGCGGGTTGATCGTGTTGTGGGACGACAACGAGATCACCATCGACGGCGCGGTCGGGCGTTCGTGCAGTGACGATCAGGTGGCGCGGTTCGCGGCCTACGGGTGGCATACCGAGGTGGTGACCGACGGGACCGATGTCGAGGCGATCGACGCGGCGCTGACCCGGGCAAAGGGTGATGGCCGGCCGAGTTTCCTCGCGGTGCGCACGGTGATCGGGCATGGTGCGCCCGGCGTCGCCGGGACGTCGACGGCCCACGGCTCGCCGCTGGGTGCCGAGCGACTCGCCCAGGCCAAAGAGTCTGCGGGATGGACGCTTCCACCATTCGCCGTGCCCGAGCAGGTCGAGGCGACCTGCGCGGTGCTGGCCGCGATCGGTGGTGCCGAGCATGCGGCCTGGCTCGCGGAGTTCGCGGCGTTCGACACGGTCGCGCCCGACCGGGCCGCCGAGTTCCGGCGCGCTCTCGCGCGACTGCTGCCAGTAGGTTTGCCGGACGCACTGGAAGCCGTTGCCGCGCAGGCACCGCGGGCCACCCGGCAATCCTCGCAGGCGTGTTTGCACGCGGCGCTGTCGGTGATGCCGGAATTGGTGGGCGGGTCGGCCGACCTGGCCGGGTCGACCGGCACCGTGTGTGGCGAGGTGGTGCATCGCGACGACTTCAGCCCCGGCGCTGTCGCTTTCGGCATCCGCGAGTTCGGGATGGCGGCCGTGCTGAACGGAATGAGCCTGCACGGCGGGTTCCGGGTCTTCGGCAGTACGTTCCTGGTGTTCGCCGACTATCTGCGTCCCGCCCTGCGGCTGTCGGCGTTGATGGGGCAGCCGGTGATCTATGTGCTCACCCACGATTCCATCGCGGTCGGCGAGGACGGACCGACTCATCAGCCCGTCGAGCAGGTCGAGTCGCTGCGGGTGATTCCGGGGCTGCAAGTGTTGCGACCGGCCGATGACGCGGAAACCGCTCTCGCGTGGGAACTCGCGCTGAGCCGGGTCGACGGACCGACCGCGCTGATCCTGTCCCGCCAGGCACTCCCCCAGCTGGAGGACACGCAGGGCGGCACCCGGCCGCGCACAGCGGCCACCGAGACTGCGCTGCCCTCGCCCGAAGCGGCGGCGGACGATTCCTCCACCGTCGCCTTGCGCGGCATCGAAATCGCCGCAACCGGTTCGGAAGTCGCGCTGGCGTTCGCCGCCGCCGAGCAGCTACGGGCCGAAGGGTTCGACGTGCGGGTGGTGTCGGTGATGGATCGTTCGCGCTACACCCCGGACGCCGGGGCGCACACCGTCAGCATCGAGGCGGGAAGTACCGCGGGCTGGGCCGGGCTGGTCGACCTGGCGATCGGTCTCGACGAGTTCGGCCACAGCGGCCCCGGTGACGAGGTCATGGCCCGGCACGGGTTCACCGTGTCGGCCGTCCTCGACCGGATTCGCGAATACCTCGACGGTGCGCCGTGACTGCGCTGCGCGCGGTGATCTTCGACGTCGACGGCACCCTGGTCGACAGCGAGCGCGACGGCCACCGGGTGGCTTTCAACGCGGCCTTCGCCGAGGCGGGTCTGCCTGATCGCTGGGAGGTCGAGGAGTACGGGCAGCTGCTGAAGGTCGCCGGTGGCGCACAACGGCTGGCGTTCTGGTTCGAACAGCGGGGCAGGCCCGTCGAGGAAGCGCGTGCGCTCGCGCATCAGCTGCACCGCACCAAGACCCGCGTCATGCGGCAGATGGCCGCGGACGGGCAGATCCGGGCCCGTCCGGGCGCGCGCGAACTGATCGAACGGCTCCGGTCCCACGGTGTCCGGTTGCACGTGGCGACCACCGGCACCCGCGCGTGGGTCGAACCCCTGCTGAAACACGCTTTCGGTGAGCCGTTCGACACCGTCACCACCGGAACCGAGGTGCCCGTCTTGAAGCCGAGCCCCGCGGTGTATCTGGATGTACTAATCCAGACCGGGCTGTCCCCCGATCAGGCAGTGGCCGTGGAGGACTCGTCCAACGGCGTGCGGTCGGCGGTGGCCGCGGGGCTGCGGTGTGTGGCCGCTCAGAACGCTTACACGCGCACCGACGACCTCTCGGCGGCGGTGCTCGTCGCCGACGGGCTCGACGACCCGGAGCTGGTGACGTGGTTCGACGACCACCTCGCGTGAGGTGGCCGTCGAATCGGGCTCAGCGCGTGTGGCCGCGACGTTCCATGAGCCGCAACAGCATCGGCGTGAAGATCAGCTGCATCGCCAGGTCCATCTTCCCGCCCGGGCACACGATCGTGTTCGGGCGCGACATGAACGAGTCGTGCAGCATCGACAGCAGATACGGGAAGTCGATGCCGTGCGGGTCGGCGAACCGGATCACCAGCATCGACTCGTCTGGCGTCGGAATAGTCCGGGCGACAAAGGGATTCGACGTGTCGACCACTGGTACCCGCTGAAAGTTCACATGCGTGCGGGAGAACTGCGGGCACATGAAGTTCACGTAGTCGTGCATGCGGCGCAGGATCGTCTCGGTCACCGCCTCGGTGGAGTAGCCGCGTTTGTCCTTGTCGCGGTGCAACTTCTGGGTCCACTCGAGGTTGATCACCGGCACCACCCCGATGAGCAGGTCCGCGTACTGCGCCACGTCGACCTGTTCGTTGGCGACCGCGCCGTGCAGCCCCTCGTAGAACAGCAGATCGGTACCGGGGCGAAGGTCCTCCCACGGTGTGAAGGTGCCGGGCTCCTGGGCGTACGGCGCAGCTTCGTCCTTGTCGTGCAGGTACTTTCGCACCCGTCCCGTCCCCGTCTCGCCGTAGCCGCGGAACAGCTTCTCGAGATCTTCGAACAGGTTGGCCTCGGCACCGAAATGGCTGAAGGTGTGGTCACCGTCGGACAGCGCTCGCGCCAGCTCCTCCTTCATGCCTGCCCGGTCGAACTTGTGGAAGCTGTCGCCCTCGACGTACGCGGCGTCGATGCCTTCCCTGCGGAAGATCGAATCGAACGTGCGCATCACCGACGTTGTTCCGGCACCGGATGACCCGGTGATGGCGACGACAGGGTGCTTGGCGGACATGAATCTCCTCCTCAGGTGGTGGAACGGTAGAGACCGCGCAGACCGAACAGCGGACTCCACCGGCCGTCGGGCTCCTCGGCCGCGTCGGCGTGGTAACTCACGATCCGCGCTACCTCGTCGCGGGAACCGAAAACGAACGCGATCCGCTGGTGCAGTTCGGTGGGGGCGATCTCGAGGATCCGCTCGCGACCAGTCGAGGCGAGACCGCCGGCCTGCTCGATCAGGAACGCGATGGGGTTGGCCTCGTAGAGCAGCCGCAGTCGGCCCGCCTTGGCCGGGTCCTTCGAGTCACGCGGGTACAGGAACACCCCGCCCCGGGTCAGGATGCGGTGGGTTTCGACCACCAGCGACGCCACCCAGCGCATGTTGAAGTCCTTCTCGCGCGGGCCCGTCGCGCCCGCCAGGCATTCGTCGATGTAGCGGCGCACGGCCGGTTCCCAGAAGCGGCTGTTGGAGCTGTTGACCGCGTATTCCGAGGTGGTCTCCGGCAGCCGCAGGTTCTGCCCCGTCAGGAAGAACTCGCCCAGTTCGGGGTCGAGGGTGAAGGCGTGCACGCCGGTGCCGACGGTGAGCACGAGTTGCGTCGCGGGGCCGTAGATCGCGTAGCCCGCGGCGACCTGCTCGGTGCCGGGCTGCAAGAAGTCCGCCGTCGTCGCGTCGATGCCGGCGGCCGGTGCGCGCAGAATCGAAAAGATGCTGCCCACCGCGACATTCACATCGATATTGGACGAGCCGTCGAGCGGATCGAAGGCCAGGAGGTATTTGCCACGCGGATATTCGGGCGGGATCGGATAAGGGTCGTCGAGCTCCTCCGACACCATTCCCGCCAGCTGGCCGCCCCATTCGTTGGCGCGCAGGAACAGGTCGTTGGCGACCACGTCGAGCTTCTGCTGCTGCTCACCCTGCACGTTCACCACCCCGGCGCCGCCGAGGACGCCGGTGAGCGCACCGGAGGCGATGCGCTTGGCGATCGCCTTGCAGGCCAGCGCGACGTCGAGGATCAGGGAATTGAGCTCACCGCTGGTACCGGGATGACGCCGGCGCTCTTCGATGAGGAATCGGGTCAACGTCGTGCGATCGGTCAGCATCCTTCGAGGACACCACCGAACCCCCCGGGCGGACATCCACCCGGGGGGTGAATCGCGGGGGTGGTTCCCGGCGATTCGTCGCGTCAGAAGGCCGGGACCGCCTGCGCGACCGACGCGTCCCCGGATGTGTGCCGCGTGCGCAGCACGGTGACGCTGATGACCAGGGCCGCGGCGAGCAGTCCGGCCGCGACCGTGAACGCCAGCCGGTAACCGCTGGTCAGAGCAGCGGGATCGGAGGCACCGGCTACCAGTTCGGTGCCTGTCCGCGCGGCGGCGAGGGTGGACAACACCGCCACACCGATCGCCATGCCGACCTGCTGGGTGGTGTTGAACAGCCCCGAGGCCAAGCCCGCGTCGTCGGCGTCGGCGCCCGACATGCCCAGCGCGGTGAGCGCAGGCAGCACCAGACCGCCACCGGAGACGGCCACCATCACCGGCAGCACGTCGGTAAGGTAACCGGCGTCGACCGGGAGCCGCGTCAGCCAGGACATCCCGGCCAGCAGCAGGACCAGGCCGGCGATGAGCACGGACCGCTCGCCGAAGCGGGTGATCAGGCGGGCGGAGGCGAACAGCGACACCCCGCCGATGGCGACGGCGGCGGGCAGCATCGCCGAGCCGGTCTGCAAGGCGTTGTAGCCCAGCACCTTCTGCAGGTAGAGCGCGACGATGATCTGGAAGGCGAACATGGCCGCGAGAGTGAGCATCTGGACCACATTGGCGCCGGAGACCGTGCGGGAGCGGAAGATACGCAGCGGCAGCAGCGGGTTCGCGGCGGTGGCCTGCCGGAGGACGAAGGCCGCGAGCAGTGCGGCAGCGAGCGCGCCGAGGCCCAGAGTGTGCGCCGAGACCCAGCCGTAGCGTTCGACTTCGACGACGGTGTAGATGCCGAGCATCAGACCGATGGTGACCAGAGCGGCACCCAGCACATCGGCACCGGCGGACCAGCCGAGGCCGCGGTCGGTGGGCAGTGCCCGCACCGCCACCAGCACGGTCAGCACGCCGATCGGCACGTTGATCAGGAAGATCCAATGCCAGTTCAGCGCGTCGGTGAGCACGCCGCCGAGCACCTGTCCGATCGAGGCGCCCGCGGCACCGGTGAAGCTGAAAACACCGATGGCCGTGGCCCGTTGGCGTGGCTCGGTGAAGATCGTCACCAGGATGCCGAGGACCACCGAGGCGGCGATCGCGCTGCCGACGCCCTGCAGGTACCGGGCCCCGACCAGCACGGCGGGGGTGGTCGCCACGCCTGCCAGCACCGAGGCGGCGGTGAAGACAACGGTGCCGGTGACGAACATCGTCTTGCGGCCGATCAGGTCACCGAGGCGTCCCGCCAGCAGAAGCAGACCGCCGAAAGCGATCAGGTAGGCGTTCACGGTCCAGCTCAGACCGGCGGGCGTGAAGCCGAGATCCTCCTGGATCGCCGGCATGGCGACGGTCACGATGCTGCCGTCGAGGATGGTCATCAGCATCGCTGCCGACAGCACCGCGAGGGCGGTGCGCTGGGACTTGGTCATGGGTCATCTCCTGCTCGAAGCGAACAAGAGAGACCGTACTAGATAGTTCCGTAGCAGACAATCTATAACGGACTATTGCCTCGCGCGACGCGTGGGCGCGGCTTCGACCACCGTCGACAGATGCCCGTCCACCAGGTGATTCAGCGCGCTCAGCAAGGATTCGCGCTCCGTTTTCGACAGCGAACCGAGCGCCTCCCGATGGACCCCATCGACGATCTCAGTACTGCGCGCGGCGAGTTCCGCACCGGCCGGAGTCACCGCGATGATGCGAGCGCGGCGGTCGGTGCTCGATGGTTTCCGTTCGGCCAGACCGGCTTTCTCCAAGGCGTCGACGGTGACCACCATGGTCGTCTTGTCCATATCACCGAGCTCGGCGAGCTGAGCCTGCGTGCGTTCGGCCTCCAGCGCGTGCACCAGCACGCAGTGCATGCGGGCGGTCAGCCCGACCTCGGCCAGCGCCGCGGCCATCTGCGTGCGCAGGACATGACTGGTGCGGTCGAGCAGGAAGGACAGGTCGGGTGCGGTGCGCGTCGTCGCCAGGGCAGTCATAGCGCTCACTATAGTTTTGTCATAGATAATCCGCATCTATCCATAATTCGGGGGAATGTTATCGGACTACGGTCCGTTTAGAAGAGAACCGCATCCTGAAGAGAGGTTCACATGGAACTGGGGCTCACCACCTTCGCCGAGCTGTACCCGACCGCCGACCGGCCCGCGCCGAGCGCTGCCGAGCGGTTGCGCCAGGTGGTCGACGAGGCGGTCGCGACCGAGGCCGCCGGGCTCGACGTGTACGGCGTGGGCGAACATCATCGCCGGGATTTCGCCGCGTCCTCCCCCGCTGTCGTCCTGGCCGCCGCTGCCGCCAGAACCGAGCGCATCCAGCTGACCAGCGCCGTGACCGTACTCAGCTCCGATGATCCGGTGCGGGTGTACCAGGACTTCGCGACGCTGGACGGGCTGTCGAACGGGCGGGCGGAGCTGATGGCGGGGCGCGGGTCGTTCACAGAGTCGTTCCCACTGTTCGGGTACGACCTGTCCGACTACGACGCGCTCTTCGAGGAGAAGCTGGCGCTGCTGCTGCGCGTGCGCGAAGAAGGCCCGGTCACGTGGACGGGCCGATTCCGGGCGCCGTTACACGACGCGACGGTGTACCCGCGCACCGACGATCGACCGCTGCCGGTGTGGATCGCCGTCGGCGGCAGTCCCGAATCGGTGATCCGTGCCGGGCTGCTCGGCCTGCCGCTCGCCCTGGCGATCATCGGTGGCCAGCCCGCGCGATTCAAGCCGCTGGTGGAGCTGTACCACCGGGCACTCGCCGAAGGCGGCCACGAGAAGCAGCCGGTGGCGGTGCACGCGCACGGCTATGTCGCCGACACCGACGCGCGAGCCGTCGCCGAGTTCTACGAGCCCTACGCCGGGGCGATGTCGGTCATCGGCCGGGAGCGTGGCTGGGGCCCGATGACGCGCGAACAGTTCGACGCGCTGCGCTCGCAGAGCGGTTCGCTGTTCGTGGGCACCCCCGATTACGTGGCCGGCAAGATCGCCGAGGTCCGCGACACCCTCGGCCTCGACCGGTTCATGCTGCACACCAGCGTGGGGACGCTGCCGCCCGAGCAGGTGCTGCACAGCATCGAACTGCTGGGCGCGAAGGTGGCGCCGCAGGTGCGCTGACAAGGGCCTATTCGAGCGCCGGGTCGATGCCGGCGGTCCGGCGCTCTCGCCGTCGCCGACGGTACCGACTGATTCGGCTGGCGCACAGGTAGACCACCCACAAACCGATGGCCAACAGGACAGCGGCGATCACCGCGGCCAGTACCGGGAAGAACACCGCCAGGGTGAGGACGCCGCCGACCGTGAGGTCTTCGGCGGTGCTCACCGCGATATTGGTGACCGGTTCCGGCGAGGTGTTGATCGCCATCCGGGTGCCCGCTTTGACGATGTGGCTGAGCAAGGCGGTCGTCCCGCCCACCGCCGCGGCGAACATCGTGGGCAGCGAATCGTCCTGCCCCGCGATCAGCGCCGAGACGACCGCGCCCGACGCGGGCCGCACCACCGTGTGCACCGCGTCCCAGAACGAGTCGAGGTACGGAATCTTGTCCGCGACAGCCTCGATCAGGAACAGCACCCCGGCGGCGACGAGCACATCGGTGCGCTGCAGCCCCGGCGGCACATCGCCCGCCCATCCGATCCGCCCGAACAATCCCAGCAGAAACACCACCGCGTACGCGTTGATACCGCTGGCCCAGCCCGCGGTGAAGATCAGAGGGAGCACCGACACCCGCTCAGCCTAAGCCCGCCTGCCGACACCGCGCGGCAATGACGTCCGGCGTCGATATCTAGCATCGCTAGACACGCTAGCGAGCAACTGTTACCTTTGCTCCATCATCTAGCGCTGCTAGATATCGAGAGAGGGAAGCCGAAATGCTCATCGTCACCGGCCAGATCATCGCCACCGCCGCAGTTCTCGCCAATGCCGTCGTCTACGGCACCGATGTCTGCGCGGCCGTGATCATGCGGTCGGTGTACCGCAAGCTCGACGACGCGACCGTCACCATCAGCGCGGGCTGGGGTCACTACTACGGCGACCGGCGCATGCCGGTGGTCGGCGCGGGCGGTGTGATCACCGCGGTTCTCACCTTGCTCATCGCGCTGCTGGCCGGACAGATCGGCGCCGCGGTCGCGGCGGGGATCGCGGTGGCCGCCCTGCTCACCTGGCTCGCCCTCTACGTCCGCATCGCCAAGCCGATCAATGCCCAGCAGACCGCCGCCGCACAGAGCGGCATCATTCCGGCCGACGCCCGTGCGCTGCAAGACAAGTGGGACAGCATCCTGAAGTACCGGGCCACCCTGCAGTTCGTCGCCATCGCCGGCCTGTGCGCCGCACTGATCCTGTTCTGATCCCGACTTCACCGAGGAGTATCCGACATGACCTTCACCAGCAATGAACAGCAGTTTCTCGCGGAAGCCGGGATCGGCCGGTTGGCCACGGTGTCGCTCGACGGCGTTGTACAGAACAACCCGACCGCCTATCGGGTGAACCCCGACGGCACGATCGATATCGGGGGTATGCGGATGCGCGGCAGCCGGAAATACCGCAACGTCGTGGCGGGCAGCCGGGTCTCGTTCGTCATCGACCAACAGGTTTCCTGGGAGCCGTACGTGATTCGCGGCATCGAGGTACGCGGCACCGCCGACGCGCTCGAGGACGAGCAGCCACCGTTCGAACACCAGGAACGCGCGATCATCCGAATTCGCCCCGAACGGATCATCTCCTGGGGCATCGACGGCGGATCTTTCGACTTCACCAGTCGCGCCGCCGAATAACCAAGGCCGGACACTCTTCTCCGGCTCACCCCCAGCAACCTGCCTCCACACATCGAAATACAGGGAAATTCACCCGCACACAATCATCCCAGTAACGTTTTCGATCACCTGGCGATTTTTCAGACAACATCGATTCAGGAGGTCGACATGCTTTCTGTGAAGAGACTCGCCGCGGGTGCCCTCGTTGCCACCGCCACCGCTTCCGCCGTCATCGCCGGTGGCGGCGTGGCGCAGGCCGACGTTCCGGTGTGGCAGGCCAACTGTCACGTCTACAACATCTTCAACACCGGCGGAATGGCCAATTGCGAGCTGCCGACCTGGCACCAGGTGAAACTCACCTGTGTCGCGTGGCCGGTCCCGTTCGTCTACTGGAAGTACGGCCCCGCACAGTACGGACAGAACCAGTCATGGGCCAGCTGCGACTCGCTCAACGCCTTGGTCGGCATCGAGGTCATTCAGGCGTAGCGCGAAACCCCGGCTGAGATGCCGATGAGCGGATTTCACCGGGCGAACTTCGCGGCGGCCTGCGTGGTGACCGGGGTGAAGAGGTTGATCAGGTTGCCGTCTGGATCGCGAAACAGCAACGACCTGTTCCCCCAGGGCATTGTCGTTGGCTCTTTGACAAAATCCTCGACCGCATCTCGCAACCGCCGGTAATCGGCATCGACGTCGGGGACCAGGAATTCGATGATCGCCGTGTGATTGTCGGCTGGGTGCGCGCTGCCCGCAGCGAACAGCGCTACGGTGCGGGTGCTTCCGATCGCGAGGGTGCCGGCCGGTGTGACGATCTCGGCGAAATCCGGTGTAGCCCAGTTTGCTTCGACGCCGGTCACGTGCTGATAGAAACTGACCAGCCGTTGGATGTCGTCAGTGATCAGACGGATCGAGACGAGCTTCATTGTGTGCTCCTGCTGTCGGATGAGGTGGAGGTTCCACCGCCGCACGCCACGGTAGAGCCGATACCGGACAGTTTCCGCCCGGTATGGATGCGACAATTTCGCGATGACCCGCCCCACCGCCCGAGTGCTGGCTCTGCTCGAGCTGTTGCAGACCGGCGGGACTCATACCGTCGGCGAACTCGCCGGACGGCTCGGCGTCGATGAACGCACCGTCAGGCGATACGTCACCCATCTCACCGACCTGGATATCCCGGTCCGATCGGTGCGGGGCCGCTACGGGGGATACCGGCTCGCTCCCGGATACCGAATGCCACCGCTGATGCTGACCGACGACGAGGCGGTAGCCGTGTTACTCGGGCTCCTCACCAGCCGTGGCGCCGACCGGCCGACAGCGGCTGCCCGCGCAGCCGACAGCGCGACGGCCAAACTCCGCCGCGTCCTCCCCCAACGGCTGACGGCCCGGCTGGACGCACTGATCGACACCGTCGAATTCACCGCCGACGCACGCCCGGAAGTCGCTGTCGAGACCGCCGTCCTGCTCCGGCTCGCCGAGGCCACCCGCGAGCACCGACCGGTCGCCATCGGGTACACCGACCGAAACGGGCGCTCCAGCCAACGGACCGTGCACCCCTACGGGCTAGTCGAGCACTCCGGCCGGTGGTACCTGACCGGGCTGGACAGCAACAGCGACGAACTACGCCAGTTCCGGCTGGACCGCATCACCGCGGCGACCACACAGCCCGGAACATTCGCTCCGCCCACCGAATTCGAACCCGCCGCGCATCTGCTGTCCGCAATGGCCACCGCGCCCTATCGGCACGAGGTATCGATCCGAGTCCAGGGCACACCCACCCAGGTCCGCCCGCTGCTCCCCGCCACAATCGCGACCGTGCACGAGATCGACTCGCAGCCCACTGACCCCGACCCGTGGGTCCGGATCCGAATCCGCGCCGAACAACTCGACTGGATTCCCGCCCTGCTCGCCGGCCTGAACCGCCCGTTCGTCATCGAGCACCCCGACACCCTCAACGACGCCGTCCGCGCCCTGGCCCACCAACTCACCGCCGCCGCCGACGGCCGATACCAAACCCCGCCGATACCAAACCCATAGGTAGCAGCCCGGCCGCTCGGCAATGCTGCCGCCATAGGGGCAGGCTCGCACCGGTTCCGTTGCGGGAGGAGTAGTTTCATCTGCTTCACACGCCGACAGCCACCGACACTCGTACCGGCTACGTTGATAGGCATGCCTAGCGCATCGTCGACACACCGCCGCGAACAGCTCCGTCATTTCCTCCGATCACGGCGGGAGCGTCTCAGTCCGGCTGAGGTGGATTTGCCGATCGTGGGGCGACGGCGGACACCTGGCCTACGCAGGGAAGAAGTTGCCATGCTGGCCGGGGTCGGGGTGTCTTGGTACACCTGGTTGGAGCAGGGGCGTGACATCACAGTGTCAGGTGAGGTGCTCGACGCGGTCGCGGGGGTGTTGCGGTTGAGTATGGCGGAGCGGGCGCATCTGTATGTGTTGTCCGGGCTTAATCCGCCGGTGGCGTGGGGGTCTGCGGGGGAGGTGACCGCGGAGATTCGGGCCCTCATCGATGGGTGGGTGCGCGGACCCGCTGTGGTGCGGGATCGGTACTGGAACATCGTGGCGTGCAACGTGCTTGCGGGGCGGGTGTTCGGGTGTGACGACGGCGAGCCGCACAATTGCCTGGTCACGTTCTTCACGAGCCCGCGTTATCGCGGGCTGCCCGACCTGTGGGCCGAGGCCGCGCCTGGTGTCGTCGCCGCCTATCGCGCGGACGCGGCCCTGGTCCCACACGACGACGAATTCCAGCGTGTAGCAGATGAACTCGCTGCTTCCGAGCCGGCGTTCGCCGAACTCTGGGCACGCCACGATGTCGGTGCGCCGCTCCAAGCCGTGAACGCCCTGCGCCATCCAGAAGCCGGGAATCTCTACTTCGACGCCACCACGCTCACCGTCGCCGACCATCCCCACTGGTCACTGGTGCTCTACAACCCGAAACCGAACACCGGCACCGCCGAACGCCTGGCTGCCCTCCCCCGACTGCACCTCTCCGAATCCGCGTGACGATCCTCTGCGCGTGTCGATCGACTTCGCCTCGCAGGTCACAGGCGGGCGCAGCGGTTGCCGTCCGTCCCGGGTGACGACGATCCTGGTGGTGGCACACCTCTGATAACTGCGCACTGTCTGCTCGAGCTGCCACCCACCAGGCTGAATCCATGACGCACAACGGTTCTCGATTCGATGGCAAGACCGCGCTGATCACGGGCGGTAGCAGTGGAATGGGATTGGCTACCGCGCATCGTCTGATCGCGGAGGGGGCTCGAGTCGTGGTGACCGGCCGGGACAAGAAGCGGCTCGACACCTCTGTCGCCGAGCTCGGTGGGCAGGCACACGGAATCGCCGGTGATGCCACCGATCTCGATGATCTCGATCGCCTCGCCGCGGCGGTGGCCGACCGTTTCGGGCAACTCGATCTCCTGTTCGCCAACGCGGGCGTCGGCTCGTTCCAGACGATCGAGCAGGTCACCGGCGCACTCTTCGATCAGGTGATCGGCAGCAACCTCAAGGGTGCCTTCTTCACCATTCAGAAGACTCTGTCGCTACTCCCCGACCATGCCTCGATCGTCATCAATGCTTCCTTCGGACTACACCTCGGCGTCCCGGGCTCTGCCCTGTACTCCGCGAGCAAGGCGGCGGTTCACAACCTGACCCGCTCTCTCGCAGCGGAATTGGCGCCCCGCCGAATCCGGGTGAATTCGGTCAGCCCGGGCTACATCGACACCCCCGCCTTCCGTGCGGAGCTCTCCGAAGCCGCGCAGCAGGGTGTCGCTGCCCTGTCCCCCGCGGGTCGTGTGGGCACCGCCGACGACGTCGCCGCCGCTGTGGCCTTCTTGGCTTCGTCCGATGCCGCCTTCGTCAACGGCCACGACCTTCGCGTCGACGGCGGGCTCACCGCAGTCGGCACATCGGCGATCTTGTAGCCATCGAGTGGAGCGAGATCGTTCGGCTCAGCGCAGCGCTGCGCGTCCCCGGATTCGGCCGAGCACCACCAGGACCACCAGTGTGACCACGACCAGGACCGTGGTTCCGGCCGCGGCGTCGAAGACCTCGCCGCGGTCGGTCTGCGCGAAGATGCTGACGGGCAATGTCTTCCAGGTGGCGGGGTAGACCATGATGGTCGCGCCGAGCTCGCCCATGGAGAGGGCGACCGCCAAGCCTGCTGCCGCGCCGAGGGCGGGTAGCAGCAGCGGCAGGGTGATCTGGCAGAGGACGCGAACAGGGCCCGCGCCCAGGGATTGCGCGGCCTGGCGGTAGACGGGGTCGAGCCGATCGAGGGCGGCGGAGACCGCGCTGAAGGCGTAGGCCAGCACCAGGACCGCGTGGGCGACGATGACGATCCACTTGGTCCCGCCGAGGAGCAACGGGCGTTCGTTGAAGGCGATGAGGACGCCGAGACCGACCGCGACCGAGGGGACGGCGACCGGGAGGTGGAAGACGGCGTCGGTGAGTCGGCGCAACCAGGTGGGCGCCGCTCGGGAGGCCAGGGCGGCCCAGGTGCCGAGAACGAGAGAGATCGCGCCGGCGAGCAGGGCGGTTTGCAGGCTCACCGAGAGGCTGGCCGCCTGCTCACCGCTGAGCGCGTTGCCGATATTGGTGAAGCCGAGGTCCGACGGCAGTGGGCCGGTCCAGCTACCTGCCAGGGCGGCGGCGATCACGGTGGCGATCGGGGCGACGAAGACCACCGCGACCACCAGCCCGAACACGCCGAGTACCAGCGCTTTTCCGCGGGGAGTCCAGACGAGCACGATCATTGCTCCTTCGGGCGGGCGATGAACCGGGCGAACACGAACCGGTAGAGGAGGTAGAGACTCAGCGACAGCAGCACCTGCACCGAGGCCAGCACCGCCGCACCGGGCAGGTCGAAGGTGACGATGCCCCGGGTGTAGATCAGCGCGGGCAGCGTGATGACGCCCTTGGCGCCGGTGAACAACACGATGCCGAACTCGTTGAGCGTGAGCAGCAGCACCAGCGACCCGCCCGCCGCGAGCGCGGGCCACGCCTCGGGCAGCACCACCTGACGCAGCACCCGCCATGGCGAAGCACCGAGACTCGCCGCCACATCGAGCTGTTCGCGGGGCATCTGCGCGAACGCGGCCAGCACCGGGCGCACCACGAACGGGGTGAAGTAGGTGATCTCGGCCAGGATCACACCGAGTGGGGTCGTCAGAAAGTCGATGACCGGTGTGGTGGCGCCGGTCAATTCGGCGATCAGGGCGTTCACCGCGCCCGCCGTCCCGTAGAGGAACGTGAAGGCGAGGGTGATCAGGAACGAGGGCAGCGTCAGGATCGTGTCGATGAGCCTGCCGACCAGACCGGATCCGGGGAACGGCACGAAGGCCAGCACGATCGCCAGGAACGTGCCGAGCACCAGACATCCCGCCGTGGCACAGACGGCGATGGAAACGGTGCGCCACAACGCTTCCCGAAACGCTTCGGACCCGAGTACCGAGGTCCACACCTCGGTGCCACGCCCGGTCGGCGTCTGTGTGGACTCGGTGAGTACCCGCAGAATCGGATACCCCGCGATCCCGAGCACCATGAGAACTGGCGGCAAGGTCCAGAGCACCGGCAACCACGACCGACGAGATGCGGGATCTTTCGTCGGCGGCGACGGGTCGGGCCGGTCGAGAACGACAGCGCTCACGACAGCACCTCGCTGGTGCCCGCTTCGCGCACGATCGCTGTCATGACTCATCCGCCGAGCGCACGGAATCGCCGGCCGTAGTAGGTGTCGCGCCGATGGCGCGCGGGATCAGCACACCCGCCGGGTCTGGAAGCTTCACCCCGACAACAGCACCGACTTCGGTCGTGAAATGCCCTGGCACGTCGGCCGTGAGCGTGCCGGGCAACCCGTCGACGGACAGCTCGACCCTGGTCGTGGCGCCACGCCACACCGAGGTCGACACAGTGGCGCGCAGGGCATCCCGCTCGCCGGGTTTGCCGACGGTGATCGTGTGCGGGCGGATGCACAGCAGGGCATCGTCGCCGGGCGCCCACTCCGCCAGTCCCACACCGGGTTGCGGCGCCTGGGCGCGCAGGGTGTTGGCGCCCGCGGTGACCAGCGCGGCGGTCCCGGTGACGTGATCGACGGTGCAGGGCACCAGGTTCGCGCCGCCGAGGAATCCTGCGGTGAAGTCGGTGGGCGGTCGCTGCCACAGGTTTTCGGCGGTATCGATGTCGACGAGCCGGGAATCGCGCATCACCGCGATCCGATCCGCCAGCGCCAGCGCCTCGGCCTGATCGTGGGTCACGTACAGCATCGCGGTGTCGGGCAACGCTTTTCGCAGCGCCTGCAACTCGCCGAGCATCGAGTGGCGCAATTGCGCGTCGAGTGCGGCGAGCGGCTCGTCGAGCAGCAGCACGCTGGGCTTGATGGCCAGTGCGCGGGCGATCGCCACCCGCTGCTGCTGGCCACCGGACAACTCCCGCGGAAGCCGCTGCGCGTAGCTGCCCATGCCGACCATGTCGAGCGCCTCGGCGACCCGTGCGGCGATCTCCGCACGCGGCACCCGATGCGATTTCAGGCCGAACGCCACATTGCTGTGCACGCTCATGTGCGGGAACAACGCGTAGGACTGCACGACGACACCGATCCCGCGCTTGGCGGGCGAGAGATCGGTGACGTCGCGGCCCGCCAGTCGGACCGCGCCCGAGGTGGGCCGGACGAAACCGGCCAGGGCCTTGAGCGCGGTCGACTTGCCCGACCCACTCGGGCCGAGGAGCGCGACGGTCTCGCCGACGGCGACGCGCAGGGTGAAATCGGCCAGCGCCACCGCGGCCTTGCGACCGCGGCCGTAGCTGACCCCGACCCGGTCGAACACGATCGCGGGTTCGGTGGTTGCCGCCACGGAGGTGGCGGATTTCATCTGGAGGTCACCGTCGGACATCGTCAACTCCCTTGTGTCACAGCCGCAGTCAGCTGCCGGTGGCCTTCTGGTACGCCGCGACATCGGCGTCCAGCTCGGTCAGCACCTTGTTCCAGTCGACCGGGACCACCTCGACACCCGTCATGGCGGCGGCCGGACCGCCGTCGGCCGGGGCGGGCACATCGGTGCGGGGCGACACAGCGAACGCCTCGGGGCCCAGCTTCGCCTGAGCGGCCGGGGCCATCAGGAAGCTCATCAGCTTGGTGGCGTCGTCCTTGTGCGGCGCGCCCTTGGCCAAACCCATCATGTACGGAACGGCCACGGTGGAACGCTTGCCCGCGGCGGCCGGGAAGAAGACGTTGAACTTGGAGCCCTTCTCCTTCACCGTGGTCAGGTTCATCTGCACGTCACCGTTGGCGATGAGCAGTTCACCCTTGTCCACCTTGGCTTGCAGCTTGCCGGTCGAGGACGACGGGCCGACATTGTTGGCCTGCAGCGCGGCCAGGTAGTCGAGAGCACCCTGCTTGCCGCGCAACTGCTGCAGCAGCACCAGCACGGCGGTGCCGTCACCGGCCTGGCCGGGCGTGGAGTACTGCAGTTTGCCCTTGTACTCCGGTTTCAACAGGTCTTCCCAGGTGAGCGCCGAGGCGTCGACCGCCGGGTTGGCGATGAAGCACAGGAAGTTGTTGGCCAGGGTCACATAGGTGCCCTCGGCGTCCTTGGCCGCGGCGGGTACAGCGGCGGTGTCGATGCCACTGGGCTGTAGCAGACCCGACTGCTTGGCTTTCTGGATGAACGGCGGCAGGGTGACGACGACGTCGGCCTGCGGGTTGGACTGCTCCTTGTCGACCCGGTTCACGACCTCGCCGGAGCCCGCCTCGACGAGGTTGACCGCGATGCCGGTCTCCTTGGTGAACGCGTCGAACTGGGACTTGTACCAGCCGCCGACACCGTCGGCGGAGTACACGGTGACGGTCTTGCCGTCCGCGGATTCGGTACCGGTGCCACCGCAGGCGCCGGTGAACGCGACGGCGGTGACGCCGGCCAGCAACAGCGCGGCCTTGGACAGGCGGCGCGCGGTGAGGGAAGTACGCACGTTGACAGCAACTTTCATTTCAGATGTCGGGGGAATCGCAGGGACGGGTGGATCGGAGGGCGACGCCGCGGCGAATACCGCGACGGCAGGTCATTGAGCCCAGCTCTCAAGGAGCAAGCACCAGCGCCGGGAACTCGGCGACCGACGCCACGACATGGGTGGCGCCGGCGGCGCGCAACTGCTCGGCGGTGTGCGCGCCGGTCAGGGTGCCCGCGACGATGCCCGCGCCGGCGGCCAGGCCGGTGGCGATATCGCTGGTGGTGTCACCGAGCACGGCGATCCGGTCGACGGCGTCGACGCCGAGGCGCAGCGCGGCGGCGAGCACCATGTCGGGGTAGGGGCGGCCGCGTCCGGCGTCGGACGGAGCGAGGGTGAGGTCGACCAGGTCGGCCCAGCCCAGTGCGGCGAGGAGCTTGTCCTGCGTGCTCCGGCTGAATCCGGTGGTGAGCGCGACCCGGACCCCGGCATCGCGCAGTGCGGTGATCGCTTCCACCGCACCGGGAATCGGCGCGATGTCGGCCTCGTCGACCAGCGCCTCGTAGGCGGTTTCGAAAGCGCGGTTGGCATGGTGGGCGGCGGTCTCGTCGCCGTCGAGCAGCGCGCGGAACACCTCGATCTTGGACTGGCCCATCGTGTCGATCACGTAGCGGCGAGCCTGTTCCCGGCCCGGGCCCTCGGTCTCGATTCCGGCGGTGGTGGCCGCGCTCTCGAAGGCGCGCAACACCAGTCCGCCGTCGGCGACGGTGGTGCCCGCCATGTCGAGGGCGGCTAGCTGAATCTTGTTGTCCGGCACAGTTGTTCCTCACAGTCCGATCTGGTCGGCGGTTTGTTCGCCGATGGCGGGGCCGAGCGTCATACCGCGACCGCCGGGGCCGGTGACGACCCAGACGTTGGTATCGGCCCGCACCCGGGTGACGACGACGCCGGGGTCGACGCTCTGGCTGTAGACACCCGCCCAGCGCCGCACGATCGGCGGCAGCGTGCGGCCGAGCAATTCCTCGGTCACCTCGGTGAGGTGGTCGTAGGGCGCTTCGTCGACGTCGAAGGCGAACGGTTCGGCGTACTCGTGGGTGTCGCCGATCGTCAGGCCACCGTGCAGGCGCTGCACGCACAGCAGCTGCATCTTGTGCTCGGCGGCGGTCGCGGTCTGCGATTGCTCGGCGGCCAGCAAATCCACTTGCGGGCCCGCGAAACCCGGGTAGTAGCGGAAGCTGTCGCCGTCGGCGATCGCGGTGGTGAGCGGTTCGCCCAGCGGGGCGGTCTGCATCATCTGCAGCCGCACCCGGCGCACCGGCAGTTCGCCCGCCAGCTCACGGGTGAGCCCGGAGTGGGCGGCGCCGGGGCAGTGGATGACGAGGTCGGCCTCGTGACGGCGACCGTGATCGTCGACCACCACCGCGCCGGAACCGGTGTCGAGAACCGCGCGGGCCTCGGTGCCCTCATGGAAGGTGTAGCGATCGGACGCGGCCATGTGGGCGCGCAGCGCGGGCAGCGCGTGACGCGACTCCACCGCGGCATCGGTCGAGCAGTGCAGGCCCGCCAGGTATTTGCCGCGCACCGCGGGGTTGATCGCGCGCACCTGATCGGGGTCGAGCAGGGTGAATCCGCGGGCATCGGCGGAGTCGCCTGCCGCCGCGGCCTCGGCGACAGCGAGTTCGGCGGGGGTCCGCACCAGCGTGATCGAACCGGCGGGCCGGAAGCCGACGCCGGCGACCCGGCCGCCGATCTCCTCCCACAATTCGCGCGAGCGCAGCGTCAGCTCGAGCTCGTCCGCCGACCGGCCCGAGACCCAGACCAGCCCGAAGTTGCGGACCGTCGCGCCGCGGGCTTCGCGTTCGCGTTCGAGGTGCACGACCTCGTGCCCACGGGCTATCGCCGCCCAGGCGTGTGCGGTGCCGAGGATCCCTCCACCGATGATGACCAATCGCATGCCACCGATAGTGGCAAATGGTCTAGACCGATAGGTGTGGGCCGCGAGAACGGCAAGTTAATTTTTGGTATAGACCAATCCGGGTACGCTGGGCGGCATGGATTCGCCGCAGACGACCCGGGTTCCGAAGGTGTTCCTGGTTCGCACCGAAATCGATCTGCTCCTGGCCGATCTCACCGAGGGCGACCCGGTGCCCTCCGAACGCGACCTCGCCACCCGCTTCGGCGTCGCCCGCGAAACCGTACGGCAGGCACTGCGAGAACTACTGGTGGAAGGCAGGATTCGCCGCCAGGGCCGCGGCACGGTGATCTCCCGGCCCAAACTCACCCAGCCACTGTCGCTGCGCTCCTATACCGAGGGCGCGATCAGCCTCGGCCGCACCCCCGGCCGCATCCTGGTGACATGGGAAGACGTCGCCGCGGATGCGGCGACGGCCACCGACCTCGAGGTGGAGCCGGGCACCGAGGTGATGCACCTGGAGCGGGTACTGCTCGCCGACGGTGAACGTGTCGGACTGGAGAGCACCTACCTGCCGCTGCACCGCTTCGCCGCCCTGCGCGGCAGCTATGACCCCACCACGTCGCTGTACTCCGCGATCCGCGCCACCGGCGTCGAACTCGCCGGTGCGCGCGAACGCATCGAAACCGTACTCGCCGCCCCGCGAGAGGCGGGTCTGCTCGAATGCACCACCGCACTACCGATGTTGCTGCTGCACCGGCGCAGTGTCGACGCCGACGGCGCACCCGTCGAACGGGTGCGCTCGCTCTACCGTGGTGACCGCATCGCCTTCGAGGCGAGACTGTCACCGGAGCCGGCGTAGCCCCTTACTGCTCGGGCAGCCGTCGCCGTCCACCGGCCACATCGGTGACCAGATCTGTGTAACCATCCACAAGCTCGGCAAGGTGGTACCAGTGCTTGTGGGTGTTGTCGCTTCGCGCGCCGTCGATATCGATCGCCTGATTGGCATCCACCCAGCTACGCGCCATCCGGTCGACGACCGCACCGAGACTTTCGGTGTGCAGCGAGGCACCGTTGCGATGCAACGGGATCTCCTGGACACACCAGTCGTTGATATCGTCGACGAGTTCACTTCGACGGCAATCGATCTCG
This sequence comes from Nocardia sp. NPDC060249, assembly GCF_042728755.1. NCBI lineage: Bacteria > Bacillati > Actinomycetota > Actinomycetes > Mycobacteriales > Nocardiaceae > Nocardia > Nocardia sp. NPDC060249. The sequence goes on along the minus strand of NZ_JBHXAQ010000001.1, from coordinate 606,999 downwards.
GCGATCAATGCCGTATCACGCACCTGCCCCCGCCGTTCGTGCAGTTCAGCGAGCGCGTGCGCTGACCGCAACAATTCGCGATCTTGAAATCGCCGCCCCTGAAATGCGCACAACAATTGCGGAGCGGTGGGCAGTACCCCCATCACCGGCGCGCTCATCGCACTGCCCCGAATTCACCCGACACCCAAGATTTGTCTACCAACATGATTGGCTCTCGATTCGGTTATCCCGGTCATCTGTTTGGATTGTTCGCAACCAGGCTAACTGGATCATGCTCGCTCAGAAGGCGAAACGCAAGATTGCGTTATCACTCCTGCAGTAAAGCCGCCCTGACAGAACCAGGAGTCACATGCGCAGCGCCGCACGGTCTTCCGGCGTGCCTCGCGGACTCGCCGAGCACCATGGCAGGACCTATGCCGCCGTCTTCGCCGAACGCGTGACAGAGCGGCCTTGCAGCGCAATAATGCGTTTCATGGCAGGCAAGCGCACGACCCTGACCGTCCGGCTCCGCAGGCTCGCGGCCATGCTGCGCGAGTTGCGCGAAAGTGCCCAGCTGAGCAAGGAAGACGTCAGCGCGCGCACCGGAATCAACGTCACCACGCTGTACCGGATCGAAATGGCGCAGGCGCGCCCACAACGTCGCACTCTCGGCGCCATGCTCGACCTGTATCAGGTCGACGACAAAATGCGCGAGGAAGCACTCAGTCTGCTGACCGACGCGTTGAAACCCGGCATGTCGCGCCCTTACGAAGGCGCGGTGTCGGAGGTGTATGCGAATTACATCAACTTCGAAGCGGAAGCGTTGTCGGCCAGGCAATACCAGACCTCGACGGTGCCCGGCCTGCTGCAGACCTTCGAGTACGCCGCCGCCGTGATCGACACCTCGATGCCGCGCCTCGACGCCTCGGTGATGGAGAGCAGGGCGCAGGCGCGCATGGACCGCGCCATCAACCTGACCAAGGACGACCCGCTGGAATTGTGGGTGGTGATGGACGAGGCGGCGATCCGCAGGGTGGTCGGCGGACCCGCGACGATGGCGGGTCAGCTCGACCGGCTGCTAGACGAGACCAAGCGCAAGAACGTGATCCTGCAGGTACTTCCGTTCGACGCGGGCGCGCACCCCGGCATGGCCGGCTCGTTCACGCTGCTCGACTTCCGCAATCCCGTCGACCCGGAACTGGTGTACGTGGAGAGTATGTCCGTACACGACCTGGTCGAGGGGCACTCGGAGATCCGCCGGTTCGGCGTGATCTTCGACCAGCTGCGGGCCATGGCGCTGAGTCCTCGCGATTCGGCGAAGTTGATCACCGAAGCACGGGACGCGATCACCCGGTCCGCGTCCGCTCAGTAGCGGCTGGCCCGCCGGAAACCGATCGCGGCCGGTAGGGCGAAGACCGCGATCGCGCCGAGCGACCACGCCAGGGTGGCCAGCAACGGGTCGCGCACCGGCCCGCCGAGCGAGAGTCCGCGCATGGTGTCGATGGCGTGTGTGAGCGGATTGTGCTCCACGATCGGGCGCGCCCAGCCGGGGTAGGCGGCGAGCGGGACGAACCCGGTGCTGAAGAACATCAGCAACGATGAGCCCAGCGAAACGACCTCCACCAGTGCGGCTTTGGCGGTGTAGACCGCCAGTGCGGTGACCATCGTCGCAAAGCCGAGTCCGTACACCACCGGGACGGCGAACAGGGCGATCGTGGCAGGCAGGCCCTGGGTGAAGCGAAATCCGAGTGCGATGCCGACCGCGAAGATCACCATGGTGCACACCAGAATCCGGACGCCTTCGGCCAGGACGCGCGACAGCAGACCCGACGCGCGATGGACCGGCAGTACCCAGAATCGGGACAACAGGCCCGCATCGCGCTCGCGGCCCAGGGTGACGGCGCCGGCCAGGGAACCCGACATCACCCCGACCAGGGAGATCATCGGGACCGAACCGTAGAGGGCGTCAGCGCCCGCGAACGACGACACCTGTTTGCCCAGCACCGCATTGAGCATCACCAGCAGCAGCGCCGGGAACAGCAGGGCCTGCATCACGGTCAACGGGTCACGGCACCAGCGTGTCAGCAACCGCCGGGTCTGGATCGCCGTCTGCGGCAGCAGCATTCGCAGCGACTCGCTGTGCCGCGCGAGAGCGGGCAGGGGAAGGGTCGTCATGCGGTCCGCCGGGCGGCATGACGCCAGGACAGGCCGCCGCAGACCACCAGGATGCCGAGCGCCCAGGCCAGGCCGGGACCCAGCGTCGCGAGGTCGACGGTGCCCGCGTCGCCAGTGGCATCGCCCGCCAGCGCGCGCAGGCCGTCGACGAACTGGGAGACGGGCTGGTTGCGGGCGAAACCCTGGATCCAGCCGGGAAATTGGCTCGCGGGCGCGAAGCCGGTGGACACCATGCCGAAGAGCAGCTGTGGCAGCACGAGAATCTGGGTGGTGGCCTCGGGACTGGAGGACATGCTGCCGAGCAGATCGGCGCCGCAGCACAGGGCCGTCGCGATCAGCAGCGAGAAGGCGAGGAAACCGACCGTGTGCCAACAGCTTCCGTAGAAGCGGAAACCGATGACGGCGCCGCAGACGAGCGCGGCGCCGACCGAGATCACCGCACGGTGGGCGGCCACGGTGATCCTGGCCGCGAACGGAACCCAGCGTGGCATCGGCAGGGTCGCGAACCGGACGTCGAGGCCGTCGCGGGCATCGGTGGCAGCACGGAACGCGGCCGAGATGGCGCAGAACGCCACAGCCTGCATGACGATCATCGGCATCAGGAACTGGGCGTAACTGCTCAGCCCGTGCCCGTAGACCGTCATCACGAGGTTGAGCGGGACGTAGAAGCCGAGGGTGAACACCGCGGGGGCGAGCAGAGCGGTGACGATCTCACCTGTGCGCCATGCCGGGCGGATCAACCGTCGCGCGAGCACCCACCACTGGGTGAACGCCACCGTCGGCGCGCGGTCGGTCGCGAGCTCGCCGGCGGTCTGCACGCCCCCATCGTGGTCGATGTACGCGGTGGGACCAGGTAACCCGGTCAGCATGTCGTGCGCGCGCAGGGCGGGGCGGTCGCGAGGATCCGGGCGATCTCGGGCAGGACGTCGGGTGCGGTGAGTTCGTCCGGGGTGGCGTCGAGGACGAAGCCGGTGACCGCGCCCTCGACATAGGGGCGCCACCGGCGAACCGTGGCGCCGGGGTCGAGGCGATCGGTGCCGCCGGGTTCGCGGCCCGGGATGCACACGGTGAGGTCGCCGGGGAGCCACGAGGGTCGGTGTCCGGACACCATGCGCGCGGCCGTGGCGCTCAGGTCGGCGAGGCGGTCGAGATCGTCGCCGGTGACGTCGATCGTTCCCGCCATGGCGGCGTTGATCGCCGCGGCGGTGTCGTCGGAGGACGGGTTCGTCGCGCCTTCGACAGCCGCGGCGAAAGCCGGGGTTCGGTCGCCCAGCAGCAGGGCGACACAGTCGGCGGGCGCCGGAGCGGGGGCCTCGGGGTCGGTCGCGAGGACGACGACACGGACGTGCTCGCCTGCCGCGCGGAGTCGTACCGCGACTTCGTGGGCGACGAAACCCCCGGCGGACCAACCGAGTAGCTGGTACGGGCCGTGCGGGGCGATACGGCGGATCTCGGCGAGGTAGCGGGTGGCGTAGTCGCGGATCGTGCGCGGTTCGGCGCTCGCCTGCAGACCGTAGATCGGGACACGGGGATCGATATGGGCGACCAGGCCCACATAGTTCCAGGCCAGAACCGCTTCACCGGCCAGGCAGAACAGGGGTGCGCCGTCGACGTAGGCGGTGCGCGGGCGGATCGGGAGCACGATGGCCGTCGCCGCGGACTCGGCGCGCTCGTCGAGGGCCGTGTCCACCGAGCAGGATTCGGGCCGATCAGCCGTCCACCCGCAGGCGGGCGGCAGCTCGGCCGGATCGTCACGAGTGCTCACAACGCATGGTACGTCGCGCGAAACACCCAGCAGCCCAATACTTTCGGGGGCTTCCGCCGCAGACCGACTTCGCATTCGAACTCCTTCGCCGACCCGACCACAGAGGCTATGAGTTCCACTGTGGCGCAGGACGGCCCCGGCCCCCACCAACCCCGGGGCCCGGTCTCACCCACCCAGGTGGCGGTGAATCCACCCTTGGTGTCAGTACGTGTACGCGGGAAGACTGCGGACACCGGACCACAGATCGTCGATCAAGCGTTCATAGCTGTCGGCGAGGTCGTCGAGGCGGACCCATTCGTCGTAGAACACCGACTCGGGAGCGCCTGCCAGGGCGACGAACGCCTGGGAACAGTGCATGGCCAGGCGATCGACCAGGCCGCCGAGGGTTTCGCAGTGTTCGTCGGCCGCGGCGTGTGGAACGGGAGCGGCGAGGATGACCCAGCGGTCGATCGCCCGCATCAACTGGGTGCGGCGCCGGTCGATGCGCTCGGACTCGCTCAGTGGGGCGCGCTCGCGCAACTGGTGCAGCAGCGCCAGCTCCCCGGCGGCATCGAGGATGGGGTGGTCATCGTGTGGCAAACCACGGAACGCCGCGAGGAGCACGTCCCGGCCGGGCAGCATCGCCTCTCGTGCCGCGTGCCGCATTTCACCGCTCCCCCGCCGAACCGACGACGTCAACACGGGAAAACTTCATCTGGCACACCTCCGGCTCGGGCACGGCACCCCGGTGGAGGCGCCATCGCGTGCGGACGGAACACGCCGGGTGGACACCGATCGCATCCACCCGGCAACCATTCCGCCACCACTGTCCCCTACAACGGCCCGTCGGCGGAAGCGAATGGGCACCGGACATCCAAATTGTCCGCTTCGCCGCCTCGTGTCCGCCGCGCCCCGGCTTCCTACTGCACGCGCAGGCTGCCGAAGAGACCGTCTTTCTCGTCTTCGGGGCCTGCCGTGAAGTAGAGGGCGTTCGCGTCGCCCAGGCTTTCGCCGTTGCCGAACATCAACGCCCACAGGCCCGCGATCTCGACCGGCTCGGCCTCACCGTCGCGCAGATAGTCGACGAAGGTGCCGGTGGTGTCGTCGTAGGCGAGGACCCGGCCGAGGCCACCGAAGTTGCCGATCAGCAGCTTGCCCGACAGCGCGCCGAAGTTCGACGGTGCGATCGCCACACCCCACGGCGCGTTGAGCCTGCCGCCGTCGTCGATGATGCGAACCAGTTTGCCCGCGCCGTCGAACTCGGCGACCTTGCCCTTGTCGGGCTTGCCGTGGGAATCCTTGTCCTGGTCGGCGTCGAGCGAGGCTTCCTCGCCCTTGTCGAAGGCCTTCGGGTCGTCCGCGTCGGGCCGAGTGACGGCGTAGGACACGAACACCCGGCTGCCGAGGGTGGTGATGTTGAACGGCGCGGGATCGCCGGGCCTTGCCTTCTTGCCCTTCTCGGGCGAGGACGCGTCGATCACCTCGCCGGTGGCGAACGGGTTGGCGAAACCGGTGGTCGCGACCGGCTGCCAGAACTTGTCGAAGGTGCGGACCTGCGGGTCGGCACCGAAATCGGCGGCCAGCAGCTTGTCACCGGAAGGCGCCAGCGCGATCCCGAAGAAGGCCATGCCCGCGGCGGTTCCGTCGAACACCTGGTTCGCGCCGCCGTCTCGTCGCACGATCGCGCCGTCGGGGGCCTGCTCGGTCCAGGCCGAGATCTTGCCCGAGTCGGTGGCGAAGATGAAGCGCGAGGAACCGCCGAGCGGAATCGGCATACCGTCCACATCGACCCACTGGTCGCGCAACGTGAACAGATCCGAGGTGATCGGCGCCGGGTTGAACACGACGCCGGTGACCTTGCCGATGCTCTTGTCGGAGGTGTCGGCGTCGGCGCCGGGGACGCCAACGAGTTTGAGCTGGTCCTGGGTCAGCTTCTGCAGCTTGGGATCCGAGGACGATTGCACGTCACCGAGGAACTGGAACGACTTGCCGCCCGCGCCGACCCAGAAATGCCCGCCCGCGCCCTTCGGCCGGTCGGCCAGCCCCCAGGCGTTGACCATGCCGGGCAGCGTGAACTGGGCGTGATAGGAGTCCTTGTCGGCGGCCAGGTTGGTCTGGCCGTAGCGGTTGCCGTCCAGCGCCGCCACATCGTCGGCCGAGGGCTCGGTGTTCGAGCACGCCACGGCGAGCAACACTGCCGCGCCGAGTACCGCACCGCGCACCAGCCCGGACCGCACCCCGCGGGTGCCCCTCACATGTCCGTTCAACGTTCTTGTCCTTTCGACCTTCCGCCGGACGGCGTTCAGGCGAGGCTGACCTTATCGTGGCTGATGCGGTGGTGTGCCGTGACCGTCGCAGGAACCACAGGGCTACGCTGTCGGCCGTGGTCGAACCTTCCCCCAACATCGCCCCGCATCCCGACATCGCCGCCCTGGCACCACTACTCGGCACCTGGCGCGGTCGCGGGCACGGCGAATACCCGACCATCGAATCCTTCGACTACGTCGAGGAGATCACCTTCGGGCACCTGGGCAGACCCTTCCTCACCTACAAGCAGCGGACCAAGGCCGGCTCCGACGGCAGGCCGCTGCACGCGGAGACCGGATACCTGCGCAGTCCGGCGCCCGGCCGGGTCGAACTGATCCTCGCCCACCCGACCGGAATCACCGAGGTCTGCGAGGGCACGATCACCGAAACGGTGGACGGGATTCGCCTGGAATTGAACTCCACGAATATCGGTCTGAGCGAATCGGCAAAGCCGGTTACCGCCGTCGGCCGCTCATTTCATGTGACCGGCGACACCATCGAGTACACGCTACGGATGGCGGCGGTCGGCGAATCTTTGCAGCATCATCTGGCGGCAACTCTGCAACGCGGCTGAGGCACGCGCATTATCGCCATTTACCCGAGCACAACCTTTGATCAGCGCCTTTGCCGAATCGAAACCGATAATTCACCTTTTCATCACGGCCCGGTAGCAGTTGCGTTCGAACACGCCCGCACATAGGGCAACAATTGTGTGTCGCTTGCTGCCGTCGCCTGTTGCCGACGTAACCGCCGTTCTACGGTTGTGCATCAGCTAATCCCCAGACAATCGAACGACCTGCTCCGCGAACACGTCGAAACCCTGAATGAGGGAGACGAACTATGAGGCGTTCTACTTTGATCTTGACCACGGCGGGGATGATCCTCGGCGGCGCGGCCGCCATCGACGTCCTCGACAGCGCGGCCACCGCCGCACCCGAGCCCGTGGTCAGCTACAACGTGCTGCACGACACAGCGTCATCCCACACCGACAGCACATCGCTCGCGGTGGTGCGGGGTCTGCTGGCGACCGAGAACGCCAACTGACCCGGCACCATCACGAATCCCGTAGGGCCCGAACGCCTGTCCGACCGGCGTGATCAGTAGCCGGCGGGCAGTGCGGCGAACATGTCCCTGGTGACGGCCACGGCGTTGTCGGAACTACCACCCTTCACCAGCAGTGTCGCGAACGCCATATCCCCGCGATAGCCGATGAACCACGAGTGCGATCCACCGTCGACCTCGGCCTCGCCGGTCTTGCCGTAGACCTCGCCCTGATCTCTGATGCGCTCGGCCGTGCCGCCGGTGACCACCATGCGCATCATCGACCGCAGCCCCTCGACCACTTCCGGCGCGATCGCGGGCCGATCACCGGTGATCTCGGTGGGCCTGCCCGCGATCAGATACGGCACCGGCGCGGTGCCGTGGGCGACGGTCGCGGCCATCACCGCCATCCCGAACGGGCTCACCACCACTCGGCCCTGACCGATACCGTCCTCGGCGCGCTGGACGAGCCCCTCGGCTGCCGGCACCGAACCCGACACCGTCGGTAGACCTTCGACCTTGTAGTCCTGGCCGACGCCGAGGCGCGCCGCGGCCTGGGTGAGCGCGTCGGGCGCCAGTGTGCTGGCCAGCCTGGCGAAGGTGGTGTTGCACGAGCGTTCGTAGGCGGTGGCCATCGGCACGTCACCGACGGTGAACATGTTGTAGTTGGGGATGGTGCGGTCGCCGATGATGGTGCTGCTCGGACAGGCCAGCACGGTGTCGGGCGTGGCCAGCCCGGCGGCCATCGCCGCCGATGCCGTGACCGTCTTGAAGATCGAGCCCGGCGGGTACTGACCACTGGTGGCGACCGGACCGTCGCGGTCGGCGAACTTGTTCTGGGCCACCGCGAGAATCGCACCGGTCGACGGGCGGAGCACCACCATCATCGCCTGCTCGGTGCGCAGGTCCACCGCGTGCTGGGCGGAATTCTGCACGAACCGGTCGATGCTCAGCGCGAACGACGGCGCGGGTTCGGCCGCTTCCTCGTGCAACACATCGAGGTCGGCGCCGTCGGCATTGCGGGTGACCACGCTCCAGCCGGCCTTCCCGTCCACCTCGGCGATCACCGTCTTGCGGACCTGGGTGAGCAGGTCGGGCGCGAATTTGCGGTCGGTGGGCACCATGTCCCACTCCTGGGTCAGCGTCACGCCGGGCAGGCCGATCAGTTCACCGCCGATGGTCTCGGCCTCGTACTCGTTGAGCAGGATCACGGTGTGCGCGCCGTCGGTCTTGCGCGCCGAGGTGAGGATGGACTGCGGGGTGTAGGCGACAGGGTCGATGCGGCTCAGGGCCGCGGCGAGCGCACCGGCGACGCGGGTCGGGTCGGCAGCGTCGGCCACGGTGAACTTCACCCGCGAGACCTTGCCCGGCACCAGCACATCACTGCCCGCCGCCTCGTTGACCCTGGCGCGCGGGGCGGGACGGGTGCGCAGCTCCATGCTCTGGGTGTCACCGAGCTTGGGGTGGATGTCGGCGGAGCTCCAGCGGACCAGCCAGCGCCCGTCGCTGCGGCCCATCTGCAATTCGCCGGAGTAGGTCCACTGACGGCCCTTGGGCAGGGTCCACTCGTAGGTGTAGTCGACCGTGGCGGTATCACCGTTGACGCGCGCGTCGCCGGTGCGGATCGACAGCTTCTCCGCCTGCAACGCCTGCCACGTCGAAGTCAGTGCCGCCGTGGCCTTCTCGGGTGCCGTGGTGAGCGCCGCGGCCGCGGCGAGATCGTGTCCGGCGAATGCCTCGGCGAAGGCGTCGGCGGCGGGCACCGGCCCCTGGGCACCGGAAGAACAGGCGGTCGCCGCGACAGCGAGGGCGGCCACCGCGCACGTGGTGAGCATCCGTGTCCTCATCGGCACCGATGGTAGCGGCGAAAAGCGCCGCGACCTCGGCGCCACGCGCCAAAGTTTCAGTCCACCAAGACGGTTGCGAAGGTAGCGATCTGACGGAACCCCACCCGGCTGTACGCGCGGCGGGCGATCCGGTTGTAGTCGTTGACGTAGAGGCTCGCCGTCCGGCCCGTTGCCACAACAGCATTGGCGACCGAGGCGGTGCCCGCGGTACCCACCCCCGCGCCCCGAAATTCGGGATGCACCCACACGCCTTGGATCTGGCCGGTGCGTCGCGACAGCGCGCCGATCTCGGCCTTGTAGACGACCTCACCGTCCTCGAAACGTGCCCAGGCCCTGCCGGATTCGATCAGGCTCTTGATCCGCCGCCGATAGCCGCGCCCACCGTCGCCCGTGCGCGGGTCGATGCCGACCTCTTCGATGAACATCGCGATCGCGGCGGTCAGGTAGCGGTCGATCTCGTCGGGCCGCACGCGGCGCACTCCCCCGTCGGCGCGCGCGGCGGCGGGCCGGGCCAGTGCCAGCAGGGGCTGATCGGCGCGCAGTTCCCTGGCCGGACCCCAGGCCGGGAGCAGCATCTCCCACAGCGGGAGGGCGAGCTCCTGCCTGCCGACCACCGAGGAACACACCCGAGGCCAGCGGCCCGCCCGATCGGCGAACGCGCGCAATGCCTGCTGGTCACCGCGCAGCGGCACCAGATTGGCCCCGGAGAAACACAGGGAGTCGGCCGGCCCGCCGCGGCTCCACAGCTCACCGGCACCGGTCCGGGAGTCGATCCCGAATTCCTGGACCCGGGCGGCGATCATGCACGACGCCACGGGGTCGGCGTCGAGGACGCGCAGCACCTCACCGAGATCTCGCACGGCCACCGGACGCGCGGGAGCGGTTTTGGACCGTCGCGTCGGCTCCAGCAGACTCCGCACGGCACCAGCCTGCCACGAAAGCACGCCGAGCGGTACGGGTCCGCCGAATCCGGCGGACGACGGTGTGCGCAGGCCGGTTCAGCTCACGGTGACGACGGGCTCCGCACCCGGCTGCTCGTCCATCTGTTCGGCGATGCGCATCGCCTCTTCGATCAGGGTCTCCACGATCAGGTGCTCGGGCACGGTCTTGATGACCTCGCCCTTGACGAAGATCTGACCCTTGCCGTTTCCGGAGGCGACACCGAGGTCCGCCTCCCGTGCCTCGCCGGGCCCGTTCACGACGCAGCCCATCACCGCGACGCGCAGCGGCACCTCCAGGCCGTCCAGACCGGCGGCGACCGCGTCGGCCAGGGTGTACACATCCACCTGGGCACGGCCACACGACGGGCAGGACACGATCTCGAGCTTGCGTGGGCGCAGGTTCAGCGACTGCAGGATCTGGGCGCCGACCTTGATCTCCTCGGCGGGCGGGGCCGAGAGCGACACGCGGATCGTGTCGCCGATGCCCTCGCTGAGCAGCGCGCCGAAGGCCACCGCGGACTTGATCGTGCCCTGGAACGCCGGGCCCGCTTCGGTGACGCCGAGGTGCAGCGGGTAGTCGCTCTGCGCGGCGAGCTGGCGGTAGGCCTCGACCATGATCACCGGGTCGTTGTGCTTGACCGAGATCTTGATGTCGCCGAAGCCGTGCTCCTCGAACAGGCTCGCCTCCCACAGCGCCGACTCGACCAGCGCTTCGGGGGTGGCCTTGCCGTACTTCTCCAGCATCCGCTTGTCCAGCGAGCCGGCGTTGACGCCGATGCGGATCGGAATGCCCGCGGCGCCCGCGGCCTTGGCGACCTCGCCGACGCGACCGTCGAATTCCTTGATGTTGCCCGGGTTGACGCGAACGGCGGCGCAGCCCGCGTCGATGGCGGCGAAGATGTAGCGCGGCTGGAAGTGGATATCGGCGATCACCGGGATCTGCGACTTCTTCGCGATCGTGGCGAGCGCGTCGGCGTCTTCCTGGCGCGGACAGGCCACTCGCACGATGTCGCAGCCGGAGGCGGTGAGCTCGGCGATCTGCTGCAGCGTGGCGTTGATGTCGTGGGTCTTGGTGGTGGTCATCGACTGCACCGAGATCGGCGAATCGCTACCGACGCCGACGTTGCCCACCATCAGCTGGCGGGTCTTGCGCCGGGGTGCGAGAACAGCAGCGGGGGCGGCCGGCATCCCCAATCCGATTGTGCTGGTCACGTTCGGCTGCCTTCTTTCGTACGTTTCGCGGATCGACCTGGGTTGTTGTTGCCGAGCTTAGTCGCGCGGGGTGACCGGGCGCCCTGTGAGGGGCACCTCACCGTCAGGGCAAGCGGATCGGGTTGACGATATCGGCGGCCAAGGTCAGCACCATGAACGCACCACCGATCACTACCGCCACATAGGTCACCGGGAGCAGCTTCAGATAGTCGACCGGACCGGCCGGAGCCTTGCCGAGCCAGCCGCGGATCGTGTTCCGGATCTTCTCGTAGAGCACCACCGCGATGTGCCCGCCGTCCAGGGGCAGCAGGGGCAGCAGGTTGAAGGCGCCAAGGAAGAAGTTCAAGCTGGCCAGGACCAGGATGAACATGCCCCACAGGCCACGCTCGGCGGTCTCGCCACCGATGCGGCTGGCGCCGTACACGCTGACCGGGGTCTCCGGGTCGCGCTCGCCACCGGTGACCGCTTCCCACAGCGCCGACACCTTCTGCGGCATCTTGGCGAGCGACTTCACCGTCTCGACGAAGAAATCACCGGTGAACGAGACGGTGGCCGGGATCGCCGCGATCGGGCCGTACTGCTTCGGCTCGGCGTAGTCGGGGCCGACCCCGACCGCGCTCACCTCACGACTCGCGCCTTCCTTGGGCGAGCGCATGACCCGCTCCGGGGTGACCGGGACCGTCAGCGTGGTGCCGTCGCGGTCGATCGTGTAGGTGAAAGTGCCGGTCTGTTTCTGGGTTTCGGCCTGGAACTGCGCCCAGGTGCTCACCTCGACACCGTTCACGGCCTTCACCACGTCACCGCGCTGCAAACCGGCGCGCTGGGCGGGTCCGTCGCCGGTGCAGGGGGCGAGGGTCTTCTCCGGGGTCTCCTGCGCGACACAGCTCATGGTGCCCAGCGCGGTGGCGGGCGGCTGCTCGAGCTGGGGCAGACCCCAGCCGATCGCGAGAGCCACCAGCAGGATGAACCCGAGCAGGAAGTTCATGCCGATGCCGCCGAACATCACGACCAGGCGCTTCCAGGTCGACTGGCGATACATCGCCCGGTCGACCTCCTCCGGTTCGAGCTCGTCGAGCGCCGTCATGCCCGCGATATCGCAGAAGCCGCCCAGCGGCAGCGCCTTGAGCCCGTACTCGGTCTCACCGCGCCGGAACGAGAACACCTTCGGCCCGAAGCCGATGAAGTAGCGGCGCACCTTCATGCCGGTGGCCTGCGCGGCCCACATGTGCCCGCACTCGTGCAGCGCGATCGAAATCGTGATGCCGAGAGCGAACAGTGCGAACCCGAGCGCGAAAACCATGTGACTCCTGTGTTCTTGGCGGCTGGCGCCGCGTGTTTTCGGCCTCGTAACCCCGGATCCGAGGGGCGATACTGCGCGTTCGGCATTCCGTCTCGCCCCTCGGATCCGGGGCGGCCGAAAACGTGGTGGTCTCGCTTGCTCGTCGGGTCAGGGCGTGGCGCTACCAGCGATGGCTTCTGCCGCGTACTCCCTGGCCCAGCGGTCGGCCGCGAGGACGTCGTCCAGGGTATCGGGTTCGGCGTGCCAGCGGTCGGCGGCCTCTACCACGCGGGTGACGGTGCCCACGATGGTGGGGAAGGTGATCTTGCCGTCGAGGAACGCTTGCACGGCGACCTCGTTGGCGGCGTTGTAGACCGCGGTGACGCTGCCGCCCGCTTCGCCTGCCTGTCGGGCCAGCCGGACGGCGGGGAAGACCTCGTCGTCGACCGGCTCGAAGGTCCAGGTGGAGGCGGTGCCGAAGTCGCAGGCGGCGGCCGCGCCGGGGATGCGGTCGGGCCAGCCCAGCGCCAGGGCGATGGGGAGTTTCATGTCAGGGGGGCTGGCCTGGGCCAGGGTCGAGCCGTCGGTGAAGGTGACCATCGAGTGGACGATCGACTGGGGGTGGACGGTGACGTCGATGCGGTCGTAGGGCACACCGAAGAGCAGGTGGGTCTCGATCAGTTCCAGGCCCTTGTTCACCAGCGAGGCCGAGTTCAGGGTGTTCATCGGGCCCATCGACCAGGTCGGGTGGGTCTTCGCCTCCGCGGGGTTCACCGATTCGAGCATCTCGGTGGTCCAGCCGCGGAACGGCCCGCCCGACGCGGTGAGCACGAGTCGGTCGACTTCCTCCGCGCGACCGCCGCGCAGGCACTGGGCCAGCGCCGAGTGCTCGGAGTCGACGGGCACGATCTGGCCGGGTGCGGCCGCGCGCGTCACCAGGGAGCCGCCCGCGACCAAGGATTCCTTGTTCGCCAGCGCCAGGCGGGTGCCCGCGTGCAGGGTGGCCAGTGTGGGTTCCAGACCCAGCGAACCCACCAGGGCGTTGAGCACGACATCGGCGTCGGTGCGGCGGACCAGTTCGGTCACGGCGTCGGGGCCACCGAGTTCCAGCCCGAGCGCCTGGGCGGCGGCGGGATCGGCGACGGCGACATTGCGGGTGCCGGTGGCGGTCATCTGCTCGGCGAGCAGGGCGGGGTTGCCGCCGCGCGCCGCCAGTCCGACCACCTCGAAGCGGTCGGGGTTGGCGGCGATCACCTCGAGCGCCTGGGTACCGATCGAGCCGGTACTGCCGAGAAGCAGCACCTTCACCCGATCGGTGGACGGGAAACTGTCGTGCGGGGCACGCGTTGCGGGGTGGGACACGGGCCCATTGTGGCAGGGCTGCTGGCTACGACGGACGGTCGTATGCCACGATATGCTCACTCGCCCAACCAGAACTCGAGCCCTTAGGAGCGATCGTGGCAGCCACGGACCTCGACAAAGCCAGCACCGAGCGTGCCGTCGCCACCAGCGTCGACCCCGCCGAGGTGCCCTCGGCAGCATGGGGCTGGAGCGGTGAGTCGCGCAAGACCTTCCGCATCGCGGCGTGGGTCGTCATCGTGGCCCTGCTCGGGATGACCATCGGCAACCACCAGGGCCATGTCGAGGACATCTTCCTCGTCGGCCTGGCGGGCGTGATGGCGCTCATCCTGGTCGCCGACTCGCTCACCCGGCGGATGCCGAAGTAGCTCTTCGGCGACAAGTACGTCCACGCCTGCGGCAATCACACCAAGCGCCGCAGGCGTTTTCGTGTGTCAGCGGCCGCGCCGGGCCGGTTTGCGGCCACGCGCGACCGGCTTCTTCGGCGCCGGTTTCTTGGCCGCGGGCTTCTTCGCCGCGGGTTTGCGGGCGGGCGCCGCGGCGCGCTGCTCCGGTTCCGAGACGCCGCCGCGTGAGCTGTTGGCCGAGCGGCCGCGCACGATGCCGACGAACTCCTCGAGCAGATCACTGTCGGTCCCGGCGGGCCACGCCAGCGCGATCTCGGTGAACTCGGTGTCGCTGATCGGGCGGTAGACCAGGTCGCGGCGGTGATGCAGACGCGCGATCGACTGCGGCATGATCGCCGCCCCGCCGACGGCGGCGACCAGTGCGAGAGTATCGACGGCCTGATCGAGATCGGCGCCGGCCTGGATCGTCTCGTCGGCCAGATCCGCCGGGCTGATCGACTCGAGCAGCGACAGCGCGTCGTCCTTCTGCACGACCGCGACGGGCGTCTCCTGCCACAGCGCGATCGCGTTGGTCGCCGTCCGGTCGATGGGCAACCGGACGAAGCACAAATCGACGCGCCCCTCGCGCAGCACCGATTCCTGCTCGCCCTGCGCGACGCCGACGACCTCGAGCGGGTAATCGGGCAGCCGCTCACCCCAGATCCGCACCCACTTCGACACCGTCACCCCCGGCACGAACCCCACCCGCAGGCTCGCGGGGGCGTCGGGCTTGTGCTCCCGTTCGGCCTGCTCCCGCACCCGGATCAGGTCCCTGGCACGCGCGAGCAGGGCATTGCCGTCATCGGTGAGCTGGGTGGGCGAGGCGCCGGGCACGAAGACGCGGGTGCCGAGTTCTTGCTCCAGCTCGATCACGGTGGCGCTCAGCGCCTGCCGCGGGATCCGCAGGGCCTTGGCGGCGCGCGCGAAGTGCAACTCCTCGGCGACGGCGACGAAACGGCGCAACCGGTCGAGGTCGATGGAGTCGGCGGCGGAGACGTCGAAGTCGCTCATTCTGACCAGAATATGGCACCCGCCGATCAGGTCGGCGAGCCGATCAGAGGTTGGCCAGCAGCGCGATCACGCCGGCGATCACGATGACGACGACCACCAGGACCGCATAGGTGCCCAGCGCTGATCCCCAGCCGCCACGTTGCGGCGGCGGATTCGGTATCGGCGCCGGTTGCGGCTGCCAGTACTGCGGTGTGGGCGCGTACTGCGGCTGCGGCATCCGTGGGGGCATCGGCGCGGGGTTGTACTGCGGGATGGGAGTGCCCGTCGAGCTCACCGGCCGCATGGGTTGCATGCCGACGAACGGCTGCGGGTGCGCACCCGAGGTGGGCCGGGCGATCGGGCGGGCACCGGTGGTTCCGGTGCGCACCGCCCGCTGGGCGGCGTCGACGAACTCCTCGCACGAGGTGAACCGGTCGGCGGGTCGCTTGGCCAGCGCACGCGCCATCACAGCGTCGAGCACCGGCGGCAGGCCCGCGCGACGCGGGCTGATCAGCGGCGGCGGCGCTTGCAGATGACCGGTGATGACCGCGGCCGGGCTGGTCGATTCGTAGGGTGCGCTACCCGTCAGCAGCGTGTACAGCGTGCACGCGAGGGAGTACTGGTCGGCGCGGTGATCCAGGGCGGCGCCGGTGAGCTGCTCGGGCGCGGCGTAGGCCAGCGTGGCGGTGAACGATCCGGTCTCGGTGAGGTGACCCGAATCGTCGCGCAGCCGCGCGATGCCGAAGTCGGTGAGATAGACCCGCTCCTGGCTGCTGGAACGCGCCAGCAGGATGTTGGCGGGCTTGACGTCGCGGTGCAGCACCCCCGCGCGGTGCGCGTAGTCGAGCGCGGCGGCGGTCTCGCCGATGATCTGCAACGCCCGGTCCGGCGGCAAAGAACGGGAATCCAGCGAGGAGGCGTCGATCCCGTCGATGTACTGCATGCTGATCCACAGTTGATCGCCCTCGACGCCGCGATCGAACACGGTGACGATATTGGGGTGATCGAGCTGGGCCACCAGGTCGGCTTCCCGCTCGAACCTGGCCCGGATCTCCTTGTCGGAGAACAATTCGCGATTGAGCAGCTTGAGCGCCGTCCATCGGGGCAGGCGCGGGTGCCTGGCCAGATACACCGATCCCATCCCGCCCTGACCCAGCTGCCGGTCGATCGTGTAGCCGGCGAACACCGTCCCGTCAGAAACCACTCTGACCCCCGCATCTCGCTCTTCGTCCGACGGCCTGGACCTTACCAAACGGCGTGGACCAGCAGTCGGGACGTCGACTCGGCAGGCTACCGCGGCGCCCCGCTGTCACTCGTTGTTCGACAGCGGGGAGAGCGTGTTCGCCTCACTCCTCCACACGCACACCCATCGACCGCGCAGTGCCCGCGACGATGCGCATCGCGGCCTCCACGTCGGTGGTGTTCAAGTCGGGCAGTTTGCGGATCGCGATGCGGCGCAATTGGTCCCGGCTGATCGCCCCGACCGGTTTGTGCCCGGGCTGCGGGGAGCCGGGGTGGCCGAGCGCCTTCCGGATCAAGGACGCGGTCGGTGGGGTCTTGAGCCGCATCGTCCAGCGTTTGCGGGCATCGATGGTGATGACGGCCGGAATGATCTCGCCACGCCGATCCGCGGTGGCGGCGTCGTAGCGCCGTTTGACCTCGAAGGGTGCGACACCGGTCGGACCGAGCATCTTGCCGAGGATCATCAGCGAGGCATTGCCCGCTTCGAGCTCGAGAGTGACTGTGACAGAGGCTGTTTCGCGCGCCATAGTCAACGATCTCGGACGCACGCGTCGATCCGGTCCCACGACGATAACGCCTGGGCCGCAACCCGCTCGAGCGGTTCGGTTCGCCTGATCCCGATTCGCCTGTCAGTCTGTGGGCGTGAAACGGGACGTTTCCGCGCGCCTGGAGGTAGCGGTCCATGCCGATTCGGTGCTGCAGTGTCAGATCGCTGTCGCCCGCCAGCCGGGACTCGATCTGATCGAGTCCATGACATGCTCGCTCGACGGCGAGTTCCACACGCCGCGCGAAGTCGTCGGTGCGCACGGTTCCCGGATCCACGTGCTCGACGTGCGCGCGGGCACCCTCCGGATCGACTATCAGGCGACCGTCCTCGGCACCGCCTTCCTCGCGCCGCCCACCGACTACGACCTCGCGCTGTACCGGCGGCCGAGCCGCTATGCGGAGTCGGACAAGCTGCTCGGCTTCGCGGCGGCCGAATTCGGTTACGGCATAGCCGATCCCGAGGTGGCCAACCGGGTCTCCTCATGGATCGGCCGACGGATCACCTACGTCTCCGGCAGTAGCACGCCTATCGACGGCGCGGTGGAAACCCTGCTCTCCGGCACCGGCGTCTGCCGCGACTTCTCGCATCTGATGGTCGCGCTGTTGCGCGCCGTCGGCGTCCCCGCCCGGGTCGCCGCGGTCTACGCGCCGGGCTGCGTGCCGATGGACTTCCACGCGGTCTGCGAGGCCTACATCGACGGCGAGTGGCGCACCTACGACCCGACCGGCCTCGCGCCGCGCTCGAGCCTGGTGCGCATCGCCACCGGCCGCGACGCCTCCGACATCGCCTTCCTGGACAACCACGGCGGCGACATCACCCTGAACTTCATGTCGGTCAACGCCTTCGTCGCGGGCCCCCTCCCCTACGACGACTTCCTCACACCGACGAGCATCGTCTGAGCTCGAACATGTCCCCCGAGCTCGACACGGCGGGAGCGGCCCTAGCCCTCGGCGGCGAGCTGACCGCAGGGCGGCGCCCAACCCCCCTGATTTACAAACGCTCCGGCCAACGCTGACGCTGGCACATCACGCCGAGAGCTAACCGCCGCTCGGTGACCTCTGCATTTCCGCCAGCAGTTGAGCCAGGTCGCGGTCCCGATCGAAGCCCCGCTCGGTGATCAACCGAATCGCCTCAGCAGCATCTGCCATGTCCTCCATGGTTGCGACCGCGGCCAAGCTCCTGAGATCCGCACTGTCCTGTGGACGGCTCTCGTCGTCGCGAGCAAGCAGTTTCAACGCGATGAGATGGCCGGTGCGAGCAACGGGCATGACCAGACCGGGAAATATCTCGAGCGGCTCCGCCGCACGAACAATCTCCGGCTCGATGCCCGAACTGGCAAAAAGCAGGTCAACCACCACGGGAACCCCGTCGATACGCCGCTTGAGCCGGACAGTCGCCAACCGACCGTTATCGTGCTCGACCGAAGCGAACAACTGGTATCCGGCCGCTATCAGCGACTGCACCAGCCCTTCGGCTTGGGTGTCATCAACCACCGCAGCAGCGATGTCGATATCTGCCGTGAATCTTGGATTCGATCGGGCCGACACCGCGAACCCGCCAACGATCGACCACCGACATCCGCGCTGATCAAGATCGGAAGCAGCCTTCCGGAGCGCAGCCTCGAGCGGATTCATGCGAACCTGGCCGACGGTCGGCCTCGCCCTCCGCCAAGTGGCTCGAACGGTCGCGACAGCAACCACTCGTCAATCGCTGAATCGATCGCCGACTCATCCGCATCCGGCCGCTCACGACGAAGTCGAGCGCGCTGCATACCCAGGCCGAACTCGAACATATCGATCGCAAGCCGGAGCCGATCCGCAGGTGAGTCGTCGTCCATGTACCGAGCCTACCGTCGGCGCCGGCCACCACACTTCGACCATCCGCAACTGCGGTACCCACGTTCCGCGAACCTCGGCTGGAACGACTTGGCCATCCATTGAGGTGATCTGACCAAGGTCGTTGCCCCAGTGGCCGATTCGGTCGATCAGGAGCAATACGCAATCCCCAGACACGGACGTGGAGTCCCAGGTAGACGTGCTTCACCACAAAACCGTCGCCGACCGGAAAGACTCCACGTGATCGCCTATCCTGCCGTGTTCGACGTGCCGAGGGAACCGGAAACGGGCCTTCGCAACCTCGACGCCGGCGCAGCAAAGCGCCTACTTCCTGGTCGAGCGAATCAGCCCTCCGCAGCGAGTTGTCCGCAAGCCGCAGCGATCTCCTGACCACGGGTATCGCGCAC
This sequence comes from Nocardia sp. NPDC060249, assembly GCF_042728755.1. NCBI lineage: Bacteria > Bacillati > Actinomycetota > Actinomycetes > Mycobacteriales > Nocardiaceae > Nocardia > Nocardia sp. NPDC060249. The sequence continues at coordinate 587,708 of NZ_JBHXAQ010000001.1, read as the reverse complement.
CGTGCACGACACACCCTGCGCGATCACCCGCCGAACGAACTCGCGCTCAACAGGTTTGGGGCTGGCGTCCCACTCGCTGCCCGGCGTCGGGTTGAGGGGGATCAGGTTGACGTGTACGAGCGGGCCCAGGGCCTTGTGCAGCTTCTTGCCGAGCAGGTCCGCTCGCCACGGCTGGTCGTTGATGTCGCGGATCAGCGCGTACTCGATCGACACGCGGCGACCGGACTTGTCGGCGTAATAGCGTGCGGCATCGAGGACTTCGGCGATCGACCAACGGTTGTTCACCGGCACCAGGGTGTCACGCAGCTCGTCGTCGGGAGTGTGCAGCGACACCGCCAGGCGCACCGACATGTCCTCGTCGGCCAGCTTGCGGATCGCAGGCGCCAAGCCGACGGTCGAGACCGTGACCGAACGCTGCGAGATGCCGAGACCGTCGGGGGCGGGTGAGGTGATGCGGCGGACCGCGTTCACCACCCGCTTGTAGTTGGCCAGTGGTTCGCCCATGCCCCCCGTTTTACAAACGCTCTGACCAGCTGGAACGGCAAAGAAGCCGCGCTCGCAAGCCGGCATAAGCCACCGCCACCGGTCGCCGCGAGGTCGAAAGCGTGGCGCCCTCCGCAGCGCCGCGAGGCGACCCCGCCGTTCGAACCAAGAGATCAGCGCGCCGATTTATGGTGGCACGGCGAGGTCTCCGGATATGGTCAACTTTGTCAGCCGACACCGACAGGTCGTCGGTGCCCTGGGTTCAAACCGGCTGCGATGCCCGGGCTTCGACGCGCTGCAGCGCGTCAACGATCTCCACGAACTATCGCCGTGCTCGCGGCAGAGCAGCTAGGAGCTCCTAACAGGTTCGATTGCTGAGTCGTCGCCAGCAGATCAGCGCAGCGGCGAGGTCGAGGAATCCCTGATGGATGTCGGTTCCGCGTTCCCAGCGGACGGCCAACCGTCGGTATTGGTGCAGCAACGCCAGCGTTTGCTCGACGATCCAGCGGCCGGCGGTCACCTTGTCGCGGGTGCCGCGGCGCGGGATGTAGCCGGTGATCTGTCGTTGCTGAAGTTCGTCGTAGACCCGGGGATAGTCGTAGCCCTTGTCCGCGATCAGGGTCGTGATCTTCTCGCGTGGTCGGCCAGGACGCCCTCGCAGCGGCCGCACGCGATCGAGCAGTTGAGGCAGCACGAGATGGTCGTTGACGTTGGCCGCTGACTGCACGATCGCGAGCGGAAGCCCGTTGCCACAGGTCAGGATGTGGTGCTTCGCTCCGGTTTTGCGGCGGTCGACCGGGCTGGGACCGGTGTCGGCGCCCCCTTTTTCGCCCGCACGTGCGAGCCGTCGGGGATGACGCGGTCGAAATCGATCAATCCCGCGTGGTGGCAGTGGGCGAGCATCGTGGTGTGCATGGCCTCGAACACCCCGGCGGCCTGCCAGTCGCGGAGCCGCCGCCAGCAGGTCATCCCGGAACCGAATCCCAGCTCCTGGGGCAGGTCCTCCCACCCGATACCAGTGATCAGCACGAACAGAATCCCTTGCAGGACAAGCCGATCACTCATCCGTGCTGGTCCCGGCGTTCCCGCCGCCTTGACCGGAAGTAGCGGTTCGATCACCGCCCATAGTTGGTCGTCTACGATCCACGGCGCTGCCACGACGAAACATCCTGCACTACAACAGGACTCGTCACTACCCGACAGAACCTGTTAGGAGCTCTAAGCAACGAGATCAATCGGAAGGAACAAGGTTGATCTCGTTAGGCTCGCCGCCAACAGATTGGAGTCGGTCGGCTCTGAACCGTCACGGGTTTGGGGCCGCTTCTTCCTAGTGGAAGATGGGTCCCATCATGACCAAGCGTTACCCGCCCGAGGTTCGCGAGAAGGCCGTCCGTTTGGTCCTCGTGGGCCGTCCCCAGTGAATAAGACCTTCCGGCATTAGAGTCCTGTTTGGCCTGGTGAGGGCCGAGAGAGGACACTGATCGACATGGCAGGGCGCAATCGGGGCCCAGTCACACGCCCTGCGCCTGAACAAAACGCACGAACTCATCCTGTACCGGCTTCGGACTCGCATCCCACTCACTACCCGGAATCGGATTCAACGGAATCAGATTCACATGCACCAACGGCCCCAACGCCTTACGCAGCTTCTTGCCCAGCATGTCCGCACGCCAACCCTGGTCATTGACATCACGGATCAACGCATACTCGATCGACACCCGACGACCCGACTTATCCGCGTAATACCTGGCCGCGTCCAGAACTTCGGCCACCGACAACGGTTGTTCACCGGAACCAAGCTATCCCGCAGCTCATCGCCGGGAGTGTGTAGCGAAACCTTCAACCTCACCGACAGGCCCTCATCTGCGAGCTTGCGGATCGCCGGGGCTAGACCAACCGTCGATACCGTCACCGAGCGCTGCGAGATCCTGAGCCCGTCCGGCGACGGCGAGGTGATGCGCCTAACAGCTGGTAGCACACGCCCATAATTGGCTAGTGGTTCGCCCATGCCCCCGTTTTACAAACGCTCTGACCAGCCGCATCCCTGCTCAACAGCCTTCGAGCACGGTAGGCTTGTGCGAACGGCCAACTGACAAGACGAGGAGCGGGCAATGCCAGACAGGAAGTACAGCAAGCCTGTCGTGGTCCCGGAGAATCTGGTGCTCCTCAAGGGCCCTACCAGCGGGATCGTGCACCTTCCCAGTCACCTCGATTGGTCGGGTAACGCCCACTACGACCTGGACCGGCCAGGTCGAATCGTCGATCTCTACCGCGCAGTCATCAACGAGGCCATGAGCCCGAGCGATCTTCATACCTACCTCAATCAAGCGGTGCTCAAACAACTTTGGTCATACATCTGGCTGCCCGCGGCAACCAGGCGCGTCTGGGAAGTCAGCTTCCCTGAACTTGCTGAACTCAGCCGCCTGGCGTCGGCGTAGACGCGTGGAACCGCGCCACCGTCGACTCACGGCGATTGCACTGTCCGTTGCGGGTGATCACGGATTCGCGTTGGCCGGCGGCTACGCGATCCGAGCCCATGGCATGGGCAACCGGCCGAGCGGCGACGTCGACCTCTTCACCGATTGGCATCGCAGAGCCGACTTCCCTGGTGCCGTCAAAGCCGTAGTCGCCGCTCTCGAAGAACACGGATATGTCGTGACTACCGCGATGACCGGCGAAACCTTCGCCCGCCTGCTGGTTCATTCCGCGAAAGAACTCAACCTAGAACCCGACAAACTTGAGATGTCGGCCGACTGGCGAGCCCACCCTCCGGTTCTGCTCGACGTCGGGCCGGTCCTTCACCCCGATGACGCGGTCGCCAACAAAATGTGTGCACTGTTCGGGCGAGCTCTACCCCGCGACTTCCTCGACATCGACGCCGCGATCACAAGCGGCCGATACGACCACAACCGACTGCTCGACTTGGCCAAGAACGCTGACAGCGGTTTCGACGACCACCTCTTCGCAGACGCACTCGGCGCACTCACCCAGATCACCGACGACGCCTTCGCCGAGTACGACGTACCACCAGACCTCATCACCGCCATGCGCCGCCGATTTGCCACCTGGCGACGGGAGCTTCAAAGTCCGTGAGTTCATCAGGTGAAGTACTTCGATCAGCCGTTGAGTCTCGTGACAGGAAACGCATCCAAGATGGCTACCCGACGCACGAGGATGTCTACAGACACCTCCACAGCGCAGTCTTGGCACTGTATCGGGACGAGCGAGAACTCATCGACTCCAATGTCCACGAGCAAACCCTCGGATCCCGGATTGGTCTACGCCTCGCCAATTCAGTCGAACGGCCGGGTAGCAGGCTGCGCGTAGATCCAGAGTACAACCGCAAGGGCACAAGACCGAAGATGATCCGCAGTAACGGCTTGGTCGGCGAGAGACCAGACCTAGTGATCCATGTCCGCGGCACCAATGAGTCGAATCTACTGGCAGTGGAAATCAAGAAATCTGCTAAAGATATACAGGATGACCTACAGAAATTGCGTCGGCTGCAATCCGACCCATTCAACTACCACGACACCGTGCTACTGATCCTCGGCGACGCACCTCGGTGGCAATGGATTAGAAGCGATCCGGGACTGACTGAGATCCTATTCGAGTAGACGCTACTACAATTGGGGTGAGTTCAGGATCTGAAACCGAGGTGACAGCAATGCATCTCGGCCTCCCATGACCGCGACGCTATCCGGCATCCAGCGGAAACGAAACGGCGGCATTTCCGATTCCTCGGTCAAGGACGGGATCCAAGAGGCTGTCGTCCTCAACGAGGTCGACCAGCTCTGCCCCTGACCGAAACGGCCAAGTGCGCAACGTCGCAGCACGGTCATCTGGGACTGGCATAAAACTCTCAAGACTGCAAGCGGTGCCCGGAGGAAGGGAGTGCTGACGGCAATCGGTGCCTAGACCGCAAGGCATCCGCCGCTACAATCCAAGAAGAATAGGCTCGAACCAGCAACCAGTCGGAGGTCGCCAACTTTGTGGCTCGATGCGGATGGTCGCAACCTTGCGATCGGAGACCCAGTTACGCTGGTTGGGGCGATTGCAGGTCGCGCCCATTTAGGGCGCGGTAAGCATGGCGCCGTGGCAGGTTTCGGGCGAAAGTATGTTCAGGTAGTCATCGATAGCGGTGCTCACTATATGGCTGGTGAACAAGTTACGGTCGAACCTGGCGACCTTCTCTACGGCCACAGTGGGTACCAGAACCATTCCGACAAAATTCGAGTCATCGAGGATGACCTCGCGGGCGATCGTATTGACGAGCTCCTTCAACTCGGTTGCAACTGCGGCGTAATCACCGCAGATCAGGCGGAGCAGCTGGTACAGCTATGGAAGGAGACCCGCTTCCCGCCCAAACCCAATGCCGAGTCGGCCTAGCCTCGATCCTTCTCGGCGCTGAAGTGCTGGCCTGAGCAGCTTCGGATTGGTATTTCGATCGTAGTTTCCCGGTTGCGGGTGCGGCAGACGGCCCGCGCAGCGGGCTGGCTGCCGGGTTCCACGAGCCCGGAACGATCGATTCCTCGAAGAGTAGGGACAATTGCCTGTCTGCTCAGCCGGGCTGTAACCGGCTGCCGCAGTGGTGAGTAGGTCGGTCCATGGCCCGTGTCTGACCAGGTGGAGCCGGGTTTTGCGGGCATGACGGACAATCCTGCCCGCAGCGGAGAACAACCGCGAACGCAATGTTTTCGGTTCCCAACGATGCGCGTCGTGATCGTGCAAGGCCAGGTTTGCATCCACGCCGTCAGATCCATCGCGAGCGCGACCACGGCCAACCAGATCCGGTTCGCATCGAAGGAATGGAACGGAAGATTGCGTAGCCCAGTGTCTTTCGCATTCCGGATCCGGTCCTCGCAGCGCGCCCGACGACGGTGGCGTAACTTGAGATCGGGCAACTGACCTCGGCTGGTGTTGGTGACGAACGCGGTCAACCTGAGCCTGTCACGGTCGGTGAACCGCAACTGAGCACCCGTATGAGGGCGTTCTTTGCGCACCGACAACCGCATCCCTGGTGGCCATCCGGACAGGTCGGTGATGCCGGTGACCTCGACGACCCAAGCACCGGGCCGGACCTGGCCTTGTGCATCGTAGGCCGGAGTCCAATCCCGATCCGACAGGTGGGTGTCCATCGCGGTAACGATGTCGTCGGTGAGGGTGAACCCGATCGAGTACCCGAGTCGGCGGCGGTGGCAGTAGTCGAGGAACTCATGGGTGCCACCGCCGGAATCGGTGCGGACCAACACGTTCCGGCCGATCCGTCATGACCGTCGCCCCGGCAACTGGGCGGTATTGGAGCCGGCGTTACCCGGGCGCAGCATCACCGCCGCAGGCTCACCGGTGCCGGTGGGTCCGTGATCGAAAACGACCATAGGAAGTGAAACCCGAACCCACGCTTAAAGATTGGTGCCGCGTGCTGCCTTTCAGAGTGCGCGTCGGTGAGGGTGGCATCGAGATCGATGATCACCGGATTGCTGATCCCGATCTGATGATCGACAGCGTTGCCCCCCGGCCAGTTCCAACGCTCGCGCCCGAGCGTGCACTCGACCGGAACCGATGGCGGACAACGCTTTCCTCGCATCGGCAGCGAGCACGGCGATCGGCCTCGATACCGTCGGATCCGAGGCGACCGAACCGAAGACGCCCGGTTCGGCACGCAGCAACGCCAGGTCCGCAGCGCAGTCGCCACCGATCGCGAGCGCAACTGCCAGAGCGAGGATGATCTTGCCGGGATCGTGGCTGGCCATCGGCTTGCGCCACGGCTTCAGCTGCTCCGTCAACTCGCTGGTCAACCCGGTTTTCTCGGCAGTCCGCAGCAGCAGGACCGCACCAGCGTGTGACACGAGACGGTGCCGTCACCGTCGATGGCCAGCCGCGGATACGGCGATATAGACTCACTCACCAGAAAGGCGCTCCAGACCCTCGAGAAATTCAACTGTCGCAAGTCGAATTGTCGCAGATCAGAGCACCGTTCTCCATTCTTGTTGCAGGTCAGGTCCTATTTCCATGACAGGGCGAGGCCAGCGCAGGCGAATTTCGGGGCACAAGCTCGCCGAGCGAAAGGGGCGCAAAGCGCGAAGCTCAGGCCGCCGACATCTAACCACCACCTGATTGGCGACTGCTGGGCTGACCTGCGTTTCGTTTCGCTAAACTAGAAGAAATCAGGATATTTTTCTTTCATTCGTCCCAATTCTTTCTCCATGTACTTCTCCGACTCACGAACGAGCTTCAACAAGTTGGGGCGGTCGGCATGTAGCGATCGGGCCAATTCTGACATGTTGGCATTCTCTCCGCTACTCATTTTCCAGCCACCCAGCCGCATTTTCAGCTGATGGCGCGCATTAACGAGAAGCACGTCAGACGCCTCCCGAACCAAGTATGCCTGGACGATTCCGGGATCGATTCCCGCGTAAGAACACTCACGCGAGATCGGGCCGAATGAATGCTCGTCTCCGCTACCAAACTCAAGAGCGAGCGCGTGGACCCAAGTGGCGTACTGAGTCAATGCATCCATGGAGTTGTAGCTGTGTATGCATTCAATGTCGCCGCGATCGTCCGTACGCATTACTCTGGTTTCCTTCATACTACCGCCGATCTCAGGGACTATCGCGACAACTCGATGCCGAAAGCCGGAAAGGAATGAGACGGCACCATTTTCGATAGATCGGGTAAGAAACATGCGTCGCACATCCTGAACCGCCTCATCCTTGCCATCAACCCGGTAGAAGATGCGAGTCCGTTCATCCCACCCCCTTTCCGTGAGACCACCGAACTCTTCTTCAACATCGACGCCGAGACATTCTTCAATGAGTCGGCAGTCCTCCGAAATATCGGAGACCTGATAGTACATTCCAGGCGCGTGGTACTGATAGGCATGAATACGACTGTCGTCCGGGTCGGTACCCGGCAGAGCCGCGCGCAGGTCCTCGCGATCTCCAATAAGGGTCACATGCCGAGGAGAGAGCTTGTCTCGCGCTTCTGCGGTCGTCATGTGTATATGCTACACAGGGAGGTGTGTAGCGTCAACACACCACAAGGCTGGCACGAGGTCGCGCCGGGTGTGACACTAGCCTTGCGGCCCCCACACTCGATCACGCTCGGCTTCTAGCCGAATGGCCAAACCTTCCGGGATGGCCAACTCGTTCGCGTCAAGATCCACATCGCCCCAGTGCAGACCGGCCACGAACTCAACCACCTCCCGGTGCAACCGCTTGTGCGACGGCATGGTCTGTAGATCGAACTGCTTGAGGACTTCGTTGGTCAACATCGCGATCAGAACGGCGCTGCTCACATCGTCATCCGGACTTGAGGCCAGTTCTTCAAACCTCTCCATCCCCCCATCGGACTCACGCAGCTGCTCCAGCACGGTGATCAAGTTCTGGTACGGATCGTCCGCACTACCAGAAGCGTCAAAGATCTGAGCTGGGTCATATCCGTCACGATGCCCCGCCACGACAGCCTCGGCGAACACGACCTTCACAAAATCCGCATAAAGATCGGAGGTATCGCCTGCAATGCGCTCAACTTCCACCCACGCGTCGGATAGATTCATATCGGGTGTGGCGCCCGTGCGAATTGGAAGGACATACCGCCGGAGGATATGGACGATCAGATTGCGGAATGACTCCTGCTCGATCATTTCGTGTCCAGACTCCAGCCTCTGAAAGAAGTTCGCGAAGCCTCCGACAGATGGCGATAATTCTGCTGCCACGTTGTTAGTGATTACGTTGCGAACCTCGGCTAGATCGAGCATGTCGCACAGCATCAATCGGACCAGGTCGGCATACAAGTCTGAGTAGCCTTCTACCAGAAGGTCGTCCCGCAGCGACTTTATGGCGTCGGCGTCCAAATCACCCAAGACCATGTCACCGAGTGCAGGTTTCACGGTGGCCTCGATGACGTCTTCCGCAGCTGCCATAAACAGGTTATAACCCTTTTTGTCTCTCTTACTGTTGCTGGACTTATTCCTCTTCTTCTTACTCAAGCTTCAGATCCTGTTCTGTTCCGTCCAATTCTCCGACCCGGTTGTCGAGTTCGCGAGCGAGCTAGTCTTCCTCATCGCGGTCAAGTACCGACGGATCCCAAATGCCAAGCTCGTGCAGCAGGGCGTATAGGTTTCGACTATCCGCCCAAAACGGCACAGCAACTACGGACGATCCATGCCCGTCGGCGTGCATGTTTCCAAAGCCCTCGGGGATGGCGAACGACGCAACCGGATGAGCGACAAGCTGGGAGAGAAGGGACTTATCCCATTCCGGATGGAAAGCCACGCTCGCTGAGCCGAAACGAGCACACGTCGCCCAACCGCCTCCTATCCTTTCGCCCTCGTCCTGGCTCACATTGTCGGGCACGTCGTCGCCGTCTTCGGGCTGGGCCACGAGCCGTAACTCAGCGACGATTGCTTCAACGAGAGCTCCCTCCGGAATCGTTCCCGGCGCGGCAGCTTCGATCCGCTCGATAGCGTTGGTCTCGTCGACCTCTTCGCCGAACGTAAACGTAGGAAACCAGCGAGCTGAGCCGACTGTATGGATCGACCATCCCGAGTCCGCCGAGGCCAGCTCCAGAATTCCACGGTCGAGGTCGACCGGATAGCCGAGGGTAATGGTTGGTGCCACCACTCGATCCTCGAGGACCGTCCAGCTCCATCCGACTGGATAAGCTGCGTCGAAATCAGTTGCGAAGCGGTCGCGTTCATGGATGTTCTCAAACACGGACCGGTCAAGCTCAGCCAAAGCTACCCCTAAGAGAATGCAGCACAACCAGATACGAAGGTACTACGTCCACCACATTTCGGCATAAGCTGACGGTGAACCGACACTCCAGCGATGCTACGCCTACATCCCACGGTGCCGACGACGTAACAGCGTGTCAGCTTCCGCAGCGAGTTGTCCGCAGGCGGCGGCGATCTCCTGACCGCGGGTGTCGCGGACAGTGCAGGGCACGCCCAGTTCGTTCACAAGGCGAACAAACTCGCGCTCGACCGGTTTAGGGGCGGCGTCCCATTTGCTGCCGGGAGTGGGGTTGAGTGGAATGACGTTGACGTGCACGCCCGAGCCCAGGGCCTTGTGCAGCTTCTTGCCCAGTATGTCCGCGCGCCACGGCTGATCGTTCACATCGCGGATCAGCGCGTACTCGATCGATACCCGCCGGCCCGACTTGTCGGCGTAATAGCACGCGACGTCAAGAACCTCTGCGATCGGCCAGCGGCTGTTCACCGGCACCAACGTGTCCCGCAGCTCATCGTCCGGAGTGTGAAGGGAGACAGCGAGTCTCACTGACAGGTCCACGTCGGCCAACTTGCGGATCGCCGGAGCCAAACCGACCGTCGACACCGTCACAGCATGCTGCGAGATACCGAAACCATCCGGCACCGGCGATGTGATCCGCCGAACGGCAGCAATAGCCCGACGAAGATTCGCGAGCGGTTCGCCTCAGGTCGCCGCCGAACAGAAGCGTGAAATGTGAGTAGTCCTGGGACAGGCCGTCAAGGAGGTCATCAATGCGGCTCCCGACGATGTATGGATCGACCAGCAGACCGTGCATCCTCAGCACCGTCCATCGCTTCTCTGGTTCGCCACGTTCGTTAGTGTGGACTACCTGGAGGCCCGTCGGCTGGGATGTCGTCGACGGAACTGACGGCGTACGTGGCAGTCCTGGTCCACTGCATCAGCCCCGGGTCGTTGTAATGGCCAACCACGGGTGCGGAGATGTTGACGTTCACATCGAAGGACGCCCAATCGATCTGGTCTGGTGGTGTCATGGCGCAATCCTATTGATCTGCAACCAAATTGGCACGTGGAGATATGGGAAACAATCCCGAAAGGACGCCGCCGACGCTGGCCGCATCATCCAGCTCACCCAGCTACGCCAAATCGCGGAGCGTCGACGGCTATGGGTGCTTGTGCTACGTCCGAGTGACCTGGTCAAGCAAACCGCCCGTTCACGAGCGCCACCCACAGCGGGCTCCAAGCTAATGAGGGTCCGGCTGCCCCTAACCCTCGGCCGCAAGTTGACCACAGGCTGCCGCGATCTCCTGACCACGAGTATCACGGACGGTGCACGTCACACCCTGTGCCTGAACACGACGAACAAACTCATCCTGCACAGGTTTCGGGCTCGCGTCCCACTCGCTGCCCGGGGTCGGGTTCAACGGAATCAGATTCACATGCACCAACGGCCCCAACGCCTTACGCAGCTTCTTGCCCAGCAAGTCCGCGCGTCAACCTTGGTCGTTGACATCACAGATTAACGCGTACTCGATCGACACTCGACGACCCGATTTATCCGCGTAATACCGTGCCGCGTCCAGGACTTCGGCCACCGACCAACGGTTGTTCACCGGAACCAAGGTATCCCGCAGCTCATCGTCGGGAGTATGCAGTGACCCCTCAACGGCCGAAAATTGCTGTCCGTATGTGCGGTTAGACCAATCAACAGTTCCAACGCACAATCTGGCATCATAGCAACCCGCCAATGTTGAACCCGGGCGTGAGCACCCTGTCGAGAGCGGCTCGAATGCGAGGTATCTCGGCGCTTCCGGTGGTGGGTAGGCGCAGCAGTGGGATGCGGTACTTGACGCAGACCTTGTTCTTCAGCGCGTCGCGGGCCAGCTGGTCCGGGTTGTTCTCGTGGTATTCGTATCCGTCGACCTCGACCGCGCAGACCCATCGACGGGTGACACGGTTGAATACGACGAAGTCGAAGCTCGCGCGATTGTTCACGAATCGTGCCTCAGCCACGGTCAGCTCGGTTGTGTCGGGCAGTAGGTTTCGAACCAGTACCTCGGCCCGGATGCCGAGGCCAAGGTACTTCTGCTCCTGCACAACCTCTTCCAGCACGGTGGCGACGATGTCCTGCGACAGGAATCGGGAACGTCGCCGGATTCGGGACATAAGCGGTCGCAGTCGCGCGGAGTAGTCGCGGTAGAGCAGGTCGAATACCGACACGATCGAGCTGTCGAAAACGGTGCTGCCCGGATTCCGGTAGCCGATGTAGCCGATGAGGTCGCGAAGATTGCTGCTGCGCGGCAGCATGTCGTGGTTGGTGACGAGCACGAACCGCTTCTTCGCCCGCGAGACGGCGACATTGATCATCAGTGGGTCGTCGAGGAACCCGAGCCCGCCCTTCTCCTCGGGGTCCGATGTCTCGTCGAGGACCGTGGTCATCACGATCACGTCCTTCTCCCGACCTTGGAATCGATGGATCGTGTCGGCTTCGACAGCACCGAGGAGCGCGTCTGTGACCTTGCTGACCTGCTTGCGGTAGGGCGTGGTGACGCCGATGTCCGTCGCCGCGAAGCCGGCACAGTACGTCGGGAGGATCTCGCGTTCGATCACGTCGATCTCTCGCTGGTTGGACCGGCTCTCCCTGTGACGACGCATGTGATTGCCTTCGACGGTCCGCGCGACGATCATCGATTCCCAGCCGGGGGTGCTGGTGGTGAAGGTGATCAGTTCGTCGTCGTAGAACTTGCTGTTGCAGAATCCGATGATGTCGGGAGCGCATCGATAGTGCTCACGCAGCATGGTGCGCGGCAGCGCGGCACCGTACAGCTCGATCAACGCGGACAAGATGCTGTGCCGGTGGAAGTCGTACACAGGGCGCGGTGGGGGCGGGCAATCCTTCGACTCGAGACCCGGAATGTGGGCCAGCTGTTTCACATCCCCCACGACGATCACGTTCTTGCAGCACGCGAGCACGTTCGCGGCCTCCAGCAGATTCACCTGCGAGGATTCGTCGATGATGAGGTAGTCGAGCATCCGGCCGCGCCCGATGCTGCGCTGTAGTGAATGACACGTGCTGAGGATCACCGGATAGTCGCGGCTGAACCGCTGCCACTCGCGCAGGTAGTTGTGGCCGTAGATACCCGGCCGGTGCTGGGCGTAGCGGTCACGCAAGCGGTCGGTGAGCCACCGCAGCGAGCGCTCGCGGTGTCGATCGGTCAGCTCGTCGAACTTCGCGGAGCTCAACGTGCTGGTGAGCCGGCCGATCTCGGCATCGAGATCGGCGATCCTCTTGTCGAAGTACAGTCGTTGCAGCCGCAAGACGACCTCGACGTCGCTGGCGTCGACCGCTCGCATCGACCGGTATCTGATCCAGTGGATGATCCGGTCGACGGCCTCGGGTAGCACGCCCGGCTGGGCCAGGCCGGGATCGGTGTCGGCGATGTAGTCCAGGATCTTGTCCGCGGGCCAGCGCAGCACCGGCAACAACCGCTCGTCCGGCAGCGACTGCCGATCGAAGTGGGTCATGAAGTGTTCGCGTTCGAGCAGGTAACCGTCGCGCTCGGATCGCCGTTGGGCGAGTTCGCCCTGCGTGGTTTGGAGCAGGCGTAACCGCCGATCCAGGGTGGCGATCTCCTCGGCCGAGCCGATCTCGCCCCTTTCGGTCGCGACAAGGTGCGCGACAAGCCTGTTCCGGTTGTCCTGGGTACCTCTGCCGAGAAACTCCCGCCGCTTCTCCGACCGGCCCAAATCGGCTACCACATAGCCGATTTGGACGTCGATGAGCTTGTCGCGCACGTTCTCGACCGCGGCGTTGTTCGAGGACACGACCGCCACGGTCTTGGACTCATCGAGCAAGATGTTGGCGATCAGGTTGAGGATGGTCTGTGTCTTGCCGGTGCCGGGCGGGCCGTCCACCGCCGAGATCGGAAATCGCAGCGCGTTGTCGATCGCCTTGCGCTGACTCGGATTGGTGTGAAACGGGTAGATTCGCGGATCGGGCGCGTCGTCGCGCTGTTCCAGGCGTGCGCCGGTGAGAAACCTATGCAGCACGCTGTCAGGGTGAAGGAAGGTGAGGTGGTCGAGCCCCTCCCGCAGGAGATGGCCCGTCTCCGGCAGTAGACCCGCGAGTTCGCGCCAATACCGCAGTACCGCAGCAGATTCGGCAATCGCGGCGCCGTTGCGAACGATCTCGACCTCGCTCGCGGGGCGCGCATGCCAGGTCCCGTCCCGGGCGAAGATGTGCCACCAGCCACCATCGGGAGTGTCGAAAAGGTAAGCGCCGCCGGAACTGTCACACAGCACACCGTCGGCGAGGATCTCGGTCCCCTGGTCCGGTGGTAGTTGTCGTGGGTGGTTCGCGAGGTAGACCCGGTCACGGCCGTAGCGATAGGTGCCGCCGCGTGCGTAGCTGATGTGGATCAGCCGACCGTCGATCTGATAGCCCGCTATCTCGGCGGTTTTGTTCTCGACGGAACTACCGTCCCGTTCGCGGACGACCACGGCGTATTCACGTGCGTTGATCGTCACCTAGACCACCAGGATCATCAGGGTCAGCAAACCCAGGATCGCGAGCCCGAACACCATCCAGTCCCAACGCACCGACGACCGCTGGTGTCCCGGGCGGTTCACCGGTGGGTGCCATGTGACGGGTGGGGGTGGCTGTGGTGGCCGAGGAGGGGGCGGCGGAGCGGCCGGACGGTGCGATGACGGAGGGAGATGCGGGGCCCACCACGATTCGGCCGTAGTTGCGGATGTCGACCGTGCTGCCGGGATAGCCTGCGATGGGCGTGCGGCAGGGGTGCCAGGCACCGACCGGGTAGCGGGGCTGGGAGACGTCGGCCGGGTGGCAGGATTGGGAGGTGCCGGGCGTGCTGCCGGATCAGCAGGCGATGGGCGCGCGGCCTGGTTGGGAGGCGCCGATCGTACGGCCGAATTGGTAGGCGCCGGGCGCGCGGACCGCGATGTCCGCGGCTGCTGGGGTGCTGTGTCCGGTGTAGGGGTACTCGGCGGGGCAGGGGACGGCGAGCTCGTTCGCACCGGAGCCGCCGGGGGACGCACCCTCATGGCAGGGCTTTCGTACAACCTGCTCAGCTCGGCCTGTCTGCGCGCCTGTGCCGCTGAACGATCTGTGGGCGGCACAACCGCCGCAGCTCGCGTCGATGACGGAATCGGCGGCGCGCCCGCGCTCTTCGGAGCCCTGGTAGGCCTGGGTGGTGCTGGTGCGACAGCGGGTGGCGGGGATTTCAGCGCGGCGATCTGTTGATCGGTGAGATTGCGTAGCAGGCCGACCCGCACGAGTTCGATCTGCGGGACAGGCACGCCCTTGTTCACATAGGTCACGACGGTGCCGGTGATCGCGATCTGCCAGTCTTTCAGCTTCGGCAGGAGGCGTTTTCCATGCGTGCTGTGGCTGCCGTACTTGTCGAAGAGCTGACGTGCGACGCTGTCGTGGGCGACGATGGTGAAATCGCCCCGCCGGTAGTCACCGAGGTTGATCAAGGCCACATCGCGGCCCTGGAATCCCTTGTTGACAATGCCAAACTGGATTTTCCCGTAGACGGTGATGGTCTCACCCGCACGGTTCAGCAGCTCGTCACGTTCGCTGCCTGCGACGAACTGACCGAGCGTCAGTTCGAAACCGCCCGCAGCCGGTGCGCCCGCCCCGGTCCCCGCCAAGACGGTTTCGACGTAGTCGTAGTCGGTTCGGCAGGCCCGCTTCAACGCAGCGGCAGCGTCGGCGACTCCGCTGATGCGGGCGAGCGCGGCGAACAACGGCGAGTTCTCCGGGTCGACGAAGTCCCGTGCGGTGAAGATCAGGTTCTCGCCGGTACCGCCGAAGTCGTCCCACAGCGATGGCTGGTGCCGTAGCGCCCGCAGTGAGACATCGATAACCGCGGCCGCGAAAGTGTCGATGCCACTGTCGAAACGGCCACCGCGACCGGGATGCTGATAGTTGCGGTGACCTTGTTCGATTGCCGGCAACCCGGTACCGGCGAACGTATCGACAAACATGCCGTCGTAGTCGATCAGGGTGATCGAAAGTTCCCGGCCGACGAGGATGTTCCCGTGCTGGAGATCGCCGTGCGCGGCGCCCGCGGCGCGCAACGCGACGACCGCGTCCGCGATCGCGACCCGCACCGTCTCGATTGCGACCGGATCCTGGTCGCCCTCGATCCAGTCCTCCACCCACACGCCGAGCATCTCACCGGTCGACCATCGCATGCGCACGGTCGGAAAACCCGTGCCGTTCACCATGATCCCGTCGGGTTGGTACACCGCATCGATCAGGAACGTCAGATTCGGATGGCCGACGACGAACCGGTAAATGTGCTCGTAGCGTTCGCGCAGTCGGCGCTCATCATGGCCTTGCTTGTGGAAACAGCGCACCGCGAAGCGCTGTTTCGAAGCGCTGTCGATGGCGAACGTCGCCGCGAACCCGCCCGAGGCGACTGACGGCATGCCCTGCGCGTTGCGCACGGGCTCACCGGTTCGAAGCAGGTCGACATGGCGGAAAGCGATCGGTGGATTGGCCACCGCACTTTGGTAATTCAGCAGGCTCGGCAATCTCATAGTCGCACCGCGCAGATCGTCGTGTCGTCGTTGTCCATGCCGGCGCGGCGCGCGTGCTCCACCCACGTCCGGAACTCGTCGTCGTCACCGGGGATCATGCTCACGTCGATGAGCGCACCACCGCGTTTCTGTTCCAGCAGGTACTTCGCCAGACCATCGGAGGCGAGCACGAGGTGATCACCACCCGCGTAGTCATCGCCGTGTTCCCAGAGCGCCGCCCGATGGGAGACATCCCCGGAATGGGTGGTGATCAGGGCCGGGGTGCGACCGAACTGGCGCGGATGATCCAGCGGACCCGCTGTGATCAGCTCTCCGTCACGCAGGTGCAGCAAACACGCGTCGCCGATCCCGATCGCTCGGTACCGCTGCCGCGCCACATCGATATCCACCCCGACAAATGTCGCCGCGCCGCCGCGCCGCAGCTTCTCTTGGGCGTACCAGGGAAGCCCTGCCGTGTCGACCCGTTCCCGCCAGTGCGACCTGAGCGCATCCAGCACGGCGAGTTCTAGAATGTCCACGCCATCGATCGCGTAGGCGGCTACCAGCAGCTCCGCCCACTCCTCGGCACGAGCGGTGGTCGACGCGCCGTCGGCGAGCGCGAAGCGCGACCCGGTGCCACCGATCGCGCGATCATCGTTCTCGTCCGGGTCGCGTCCTTCCTTGTGCCGGGTGGCCAGGCGCGCCGCTGGAGTATTTGTCATCGTATCCCCCTGTGCCCGAACGTGTTCCGGGGCGGTTACCAGGTCGGGGCGTCGCCGTGTGCGCGCGTACTCCCGTCTTGGCCGTCATCGGCCGCATCGTCACCGTCATCCGAAACCAGGTCATCGGCGGCCGGGCTCATGAGCTCCTTCAGCCCGGTCGGAGTGACCGCGCGAGTACCGATGTCGAGGAAGTCGATCACCATCGTGACGTCGGCGTTGTAGAGGAACCCGCGCGAGCCCGCGTTCACCGAATACCCGAGTGACGCGGACGCTTCCAGCATCGACGGCGGCAGAATGCTCGAAGCCTCGAACAGTCGCTGCGCGTTCGGGTCGCTCAAACCCGCCGCAGTGTCCGGGAAGGTCACCGACTGCCCACCGAAGGCCGACAAATGGAGGTTGAACACGAGGGCCGCACCGTCGTCGGTGGACAGGGCGCGGATTCGGTCGGCCGCGTCGCGCGGGTCACCATCGGTACTGGCCCCGTCGGTCACATTGATCACGATCGGCGGGAAACTCGACGGATGCTCCGCGCACCACGACGCGATCACCGGTTCGGCGTAGGTCAGTGCCGACACCATGGGGGTAGCGCCATCCGACAGCGGATCCACCCACACCGGCATCTGCTGGTTCACCGCGACGACGCCGCCCGCACCATCGGCACTCGGCGGGTCACCGCATCGACCCGGCGCGGATTCTCAGCGAGTTCGGAGACCGGCAACACCCGCCGGTCGGCATCGGCGCCATGCAGGATCGGCCCGATCTTCGCGCCGTACCCCACCACCCCGACCTCGAAGTAGTTGTAGATCCGCTCGCCGCCGCGACTGCACAGCAGCACGGCGTTGCCGAGCAAGTTGTTCACCGCCAGCGCCAGCACATCAGCCTTCGTGCCCTGCCCCTGCCCCGCGGGCTCCGACATCGAGAACGACTGATCTACCAGCAACATCAACAACGCCGGCTGCCTACGGTTGATCTCCGCTGAGTACACGATTCCCCATTCCATGAACACAGATCACCAATAGCGCCATCCCCGGCACGCATCTCGGACTCGAAAGAGATTGTAGCCCTTACTGTTCCATCGGGCCGACAGCTCGCCCCCGGGGGCCGCGCCTCGTCGTCCGAGCCGAGGACAACCCGTCGACCACCAAGGCTCGTTCTGGCATCCTCGAAGGAGCCGACAAAGCCAGGGGGAAATGCGATGAGCAACACACCACCGAACTGGTACCGGGACCCCTCCGACGCCGACCACCTCAGGTACTGGAACGGCATCGAATGGACCGACAACAGGATGGCCGCCGCACCTGCCGCGCCGAACCCGGGCGCATCGACCGCGAAAGTGCCGTTGTTCGGCGCACGCGCGCTGGCGAAGCGCAAGTCCGCCGAACTCACCGACGCGATAGCCGAGAATCAATGGCTCCGAGCACAATTGACGGCGCTGGGAGGGCTCGAAACAGCGCAACTGCAGCAGCTGCGCGACCAGCTCGCCACTCAAGTAACCGACGATCAGGCCATGCTGGACGCCCTGCGCGCTGAAGTGATCAGCACCCGCGACGAGCAGGTGCTGCAGGAGATCGGGATCTACGAGTACCGCCATCCGCTCTCGGACTCGATGGCCTACCGCACGGCGCTGGAGCTGTTGCAAGGCGAGATCAAGGCGATGGCGCGCCGCGACGGTGGTGCGATCGAGGCATCGACCACGTGGACCGTCAACGGTTCGGTCACCGAGGGGCGGAAGATGGTCCGCGAGTACTCGAAGTTGATGTTGCGGGCATACAACGCCGAAGCGGACAACCTCGTCCGCAGTCTCAAGCCGTACAAGTTGACCAGCGCGCTGACTCGACTGAACAAGATCGCCACCACGATCGAACGCCTCGGCAAGACCATGCAGCTGCGGGTGTCCGTCCATTACCACACGCTGCGCTGCCGCGAACTCGAGATGACGGCCGACTACCTGGAGTTTCTCGCGCGGCAGAAGGAGCACGAGCGCGAGGAACGCGATCGGCTGCGCGAGGAACGGCGAGCGCACACTGAATTGTCCAGGGAGCGGGAACGATTGGAGAAGGAGCAACGGCGCTGCCGTGAATCCCTCGCCGCGCTGGAGGCGATCGGCAAGGCACGGTCCGCCGACGCCGATCAGCTACGCGGTCTGTTGGCGAAGCTCGAGAGCGACATCGCGACGATCCAGGATCGTGCCGACAACTACCGGGCCGGATTCGTCTACGTGCTATCGAATATCGGGGCGTTCAAGGACATGGTAATGATCGGCCTCACCCGGCGGTTCGACCCGGAGGACCGGATCCGCGAACTCGGCAACACCTCGGTACCGTTCAAGTACGACATGCACACGATGTTCTACGACAAGGACGCGGTCGGCATCAGAGACCAGTTGCATCAGCGACTCGCCGACCGGCGGGTGAACCTCGTTAACCAGCGCCGCGAGTTCTTCTACGCCACTCCTACCGAGGTGCGTGAACATCTTCAGGCGGTGGTGGGCCAGGTCGGCAGTTTCGATGACCTGGCCAAAGCTGTGGAGTACCACCAGAGCCGAGCCGCCCGATCGCGCTGATGACACGGAAGTTGCTGGGCGGCAACATAATCAGTGCACCGATCAGGTTTCGACGTCGTCGCGCCCGTGGCAATATGGTGCGGTGGTTGATACGCAGAGCGAGTTCACGCTCCACACCAGCGGCGGTGCCGACGATCTGTTCGACCTGCACGAGTGGTTCAACGACGACCGGGCGTTGCGTGGTCGGGTGACATTGGTGGACAGCCCTATTCGCGATGGCGAGATGGGCGGGCTCGCCGAAGTCCTCGTCGTCGCCGTCGGCACGGGTGGCACCCTCACCGCGCTGGCGAGTTCGTTGTCGACGTGGTTCACCGTCCGACAGTCCGACATCAAACTGACGTTCACCCGCGGCGACGGCGAGATGACGATTGACGCGAAGGGTGTCGGGGCGGGAACCGACGTCGAGAAACTCCTGCGCCAGCTCCTCGACCACCGGACCGAGCAGTGACCGGTGCCGCGGACCGCAACGGGTGGCGCACGGTATTGATCGGGGCGAGCCGCTTCTCACACCCCGACTTCCATGATCTGCCCGCCGTCGCCAACAACATCAACGACCTCGCCGAACGCCTGACCTCGCCATCCGGTGGCGCGGTAGCCGAGCAACACTGCACCGTCCTGCACAACCCGAGCATGCCCGGACAAGTCGGAACCGCGATCACCCAGGCAGCGGCCGAGGCCGAAGATGTTCTACTGTTCTATTTCTCCGGGCACGGAAAGCTGGATCAAGCGGGAAACCTGCATCTGGTTTTGCCCGACAGTGACCCCGACCAGATCGAACTGAGTTCGGTGCCGTTCGGCGTCGTCAAACGCCACATCAGCAAGAGCCGCGCGCAGGCGCGTATCGTCATTCTGGATTGTTGCTTCTCCGGCAACGCCATCGAAACCATGAGCACGTCCGCCGACCTCGTCACGTTCGAGACCCAAAACATCGAGGGTACGTACGTGCTCACCTCGTCCCCCAAGAACAAACCCTCATTGGCACCGACAGACGGCCGCCACACCGCGTTCACCGCGGCCCTGCTGGCCGCCGCGACGGACACCGATCTCACCCTCGATCAGCTCTACGCCAGCACGGCCAAGATACTGAGGGGCCGTAGCCAGCCGGAACCACAATGCCGAGTTCACAATTCGGCGCACGCGCTGAGACTGTTCGCTCCACCTACCACGCCGGCAGCACCTGCAGTCGCTGATCCCGTCGATGTCGACGCACTAGCGGTCCTCGACGCCGCACAGCAAGGCGACGTCGACTCAATGATCGAGCTGGCGCAACGATTCCACCGCGCGAAAGATCTCGAGCACGCCGAACAGTGGTGGCGCCTCGCCGCTGAGGCTGGGAATCCCGGTGCGATGTACAACGTCGCGGTGGTCAGCGAAATCCAGCGCAGATTCGAAGACGGCAAATACTGGTATCAGCGTGCCGCCGAAACCGGCGACACCAACGCCATGCACAACCTCGCGATCCGGCTTCGGCTCAGCGGGCGCGAGGCCGAAGCCGCCCGATGGTGGCATGCAGCGGGCCATACCTCGCCACAGCGCAATGGCGAGAAGCTGCGAAAAGTGGTGCTGCGAAAAGACTTGCCGGTCGACCCGCACATGCGGACCGACGATGAGGCATCGCAGTACTCGTTGCCGACGACCCGTCGACTGATGCTCATAACACTGGGGAAATGGGCCAACCGCCCGGCTACCTGGGACGAAACTCCCTGGGGCGGAGGTGTGCACACCCGCACCGGCAGCGGCTACTACCACGGCATGTCCGACGATGAGTTACTCGGCTCCGCACGGGTCTTCTGGAAATTCAGACCAGCGAACTGGCACGGCGTCGACTTCGCGGTAGTCGCCCATGCGGGAATCACCCGCGCGGTGATTCGGATCCACGACTTCATCGGGCCTTTCGGTGACCGTTACGGGATCCAGGGTCAACTGGTCGACGACCCGGACATTCTCGCCGAACTCGTCGACAAGACCGTTCCCCGACGGCAGAACCCCATTACGCTCTGGGCCTGATGACCTCACATCTCGACATCGGCACGCGCCAAGATGCCGATACCGGCGGTGCATAGTTCAGCTGACGTGCCAGGGCGGCGATGCTCGGACCGTCGCGGTATTGCTGGCGAGCCTGGTCCAGGGAACCTGAGAGGCTGGACGATTGCCCATGTGAGCAGGTCGATGTGCTCTCCACCCGGAACGTCGGTTGCTTGATTGAACTTCTCCGGTCGACCTGAATAGTGCAGAGAAGCTTCCGTGTAGGGAAAGTTGCCAGGCTGGATATAACCGATGAGCGAGCTCAGCCCTCGGCTGCCAGCTGACCGCAGGCTGCGGCGATCTCCTGCCCGCGAGTGTCGCGCACGGTGCAGGTAACGCCCTGCGCCTGGACACGACGCACGAACTCGTCCTGCACAGGTTTCGGGCTCGCGTCCCACTCGCTGCCCGGGGTCGGGTTTAACGGAATCAGATTCACATGCACCAACGGCCCCAGCGCCTTGCGCAGCTTCTTGCCCAACATGTCCGCGCGCCACCCCTGGTCGTTGACGTCCCGGATCAACGCGTACTCGATCGACACTCGACGACCCGACTTATCCGCGTAGTAGCGTGCCGCATCGAGAACTTCGGCCACCGACCATCGATTATTCACCGGAACCAAAGTGTCACGCAGTTCGTCGTCCGGAGTATGCAGCGACACCGCCAACCTCACCGACAGATCCTCATCCGCGAGCTTGCGGATCGCCGGAGCTAGACCAACCGTCGAGACCGTAACCGACCGCTGCGAAATCCCGAGACCATCCGGCGACGGCGACGTGATCCGCCGAACGGCCTTCAAAACCCGCCCAAAATTCGCAAGTGGTTCGCCCATCCCCATGAACACGATGTTGGACAGTCGGCCGGGACCGCCGTGCACCTCGCCGTCACGCAGGGACGCCGCGGCGGCACGCACCTGGTCGACGATCTCCGCGGTCGACAGGTTGCGGGTGAGCCCCGCCTGCCCGGTCGCGCAGAACGGACACGCCATCCCGCACCCGGCCTGGCTGGAGATACACAGCGTATTGCGGTCCGGGTAGCGCATGAGCACGCTCTCCAGCAGCGTCCCGTCGTGCGCCTTCCACAGCGTCTTGCGGGTGTCGCCCTCGTCGCAGGCGATGTTGCGCACCACCGACAGCAACGGCGGGAACAGCGTCTCGCCGACCTTCGCGCGCACATCGGCGGGCAGGTCGGTCATCAGCGCCGGATCGGACTGCAGGCGGCCGTAGTACTGACGGGCCAACTGGTCGGCCCGGAACTTCGGCAATCCCAGCTCCTGTACCGCGGCCTTGCGTTCATCCGAATCGAGATCGGCGAGGTGGCGCGGCGGCATGCCGCGGCGCGGGGCATCGAACACAAGGGGCAGGGAGATGGCCATAGTTTCACCATTGTCCCAAACGCCACGTCGGACCCGCCACGCCGGGCGACGTTACCGAGAAGATGCGTGCGTGAGCCATAGCAGTCAGCCATGATCGAACCATGAGTACACCCGCGGAATCCGGTGCGTCACCGGCCGAGCACGACCCGCCGCCGACCGAGCACACCGGCAAGCACAGCAAGCCCGCCGAACCGGCGCAACCTGCGGCCCAGCCCGTCCACGTCCCGCGCGACGCCGTGCACGGATCTCGCACCGGCTACACCTGGATCGCGCTGCTGGCCGCCGCCCTGCTCGGCATCGTGCTGCTGATCTTCATCATCCAGAATCTCGACAAGGTCCGCACCGACCTGCTGTTCTGGGATTTCGAACTGCCGCTCGGCATCACCGTGTTGCTCTCGGTGATCGCGGGCGCGCTGGTGATGGGTCTGGTCGGCGGGGTGCGCATCCTGCAACTGCGGCGCGCCGCCAAGAAATCGTCCTGACGCCGAGCCGATCAGATCAGCGCGCTGAGCACCAGCCAGGAGACGAACGCCGAGGGCAGCATCGAGTCCAGGCGATCCATGATTCCACCGTGCCCCGGCAGCAGCGTCCCCATGTCCTTGATGCCGAGTTCCCGCTTGATCTGCGACTCGATCAGGTCACCGATCGTCGCCACGGCCACCAGGCCGACACCGAGCACCACGCCGATCATCGAGTTCGCCTCGAGCAGCAGCGTGACAGTCAGCAGTCCGCCGATCACGCTGAACACCAGTGACCCGCAGAACCCCTCCCACGACTTCTTCGGGCTGATCGCGGGCACCATCGGATGTCTGCCGAACAGCACACCGGCGACGTAGCCGCCGACATCGGAGCACACCACCAGGATCATGAAGGTGAGCACCCGGAGATTGCCGTCGGGTTCGAGCAGCAGCAGCGTCGAGAACGAGGCCAGCAGCGGAATCCAGGCGAGGGTGAACACCGCGATCGCGGTGTCACGCAGGAAGTTCTTCGGCGCGGTACTGAGGCCGTGGTCGAACAGACGCCACACCATGCACACCAGCGCGGTGGCGGCGAACGCGCCGAGCACCCCGCCGGCCCCCCACGGCCAGCCCAGCCAGAACACCGCCTGACCGCCCACCAGCAGCGGAATCCGCGGCACCAGCACATCGGCTTCGCGCAGCCGCTTGGTGACCTCCCAGGTCGCCACGCCGACGCCGATGCCCGCGACCGCGATGAACACCTTCGGGACGAACAGCAGGATCGCGATCAACGACAGCCCGAGCGTCAGCCCCACGGCCAGTGCCGCGGGCAGATTGCGCCCGGCCCGTGAGGTCGGGGCGGGCGGCTGCTCGTCCTGCGGCTGGGCTGCGGTCTCCTCGACCTTGTCCGGCATGGGATCCGGTGCCGCCCCGGTGGCGGCGGCGTCTTCGGCCACGATTGTCCCGTCGCTCAACTCGTCGTTCCGTTCATCCCCCGCACGAGCGGGACTGGCGAGATCTGGCGCTCAGACCTCGAGCAGTTCGGCTTCCTTGTGCTTGACCAGCTCGTCGACCTGGGCCACGTACTTGGCGGTGGTCTTGTCGAGCTCCTTCTCGGCGCGCCCGACCTCATCCTCACCCGCCTCGCCATCCTTCTGGATGCGACCGAGTTCGTCCATCGCCTTGCGTCGGACATTGCGAATCGAGACCTTGGCGTCCTCGCCCTTGCTCTTGGCCATCTTGACCATCTCGCGGCGACGTTCCTCGGTGAGCTGCGGCACCGAGATACGCAGGATGTCGCCGTTGTTGGTCGGGTTCACGCCCAGGTCGGAGTTGCGGATGGCGTTCTCGATCAGGCCGAGCGAGCTCTGCTCGTAGGGCTTGATCACGACCATGCGCGGCTCGGGCACAGTGATGCTCGACACCTGGGTGATCGGGGTGAGCGAGCCGTAGTACTCGATCAGCACACGGGTGAACATGCCCGGGTTGGCGCGACCGGTACGGATGCTGCCCAGGTCGTCCTTCGCCACCGTGACGGCCTTGTCCATCTTCTCTTCGGCATCGAAGAGCGCTTCATCAATCACGACCGAATCCTCCACAGCGTCGTCATCGTCATCGTCCGCGGGTGCGGGGTCACGACCGAACCAGGGTGCCGATGGGTTCACCGGCGACCGCGCGGGCAATATTGCCCTTGATCAACAGATTGAACACCAGCATCGGCATCTGGTTGTCCATGCAGAGACTGAAAGCGGTGGCATCGGCCACCTTCAGGCCCTTTTCGATCACTTCCTTGTGGGTGATCTCGGTGAACATGCTCGCATTCGGGTCGACGCGCGGATCGGCGTCGAACACACCGTCGACCGCTTTGGCCATCAGCACCACGTCGGCGCCGATTTCCAGCGCGCGCTGGGCAGCGGTGGTGTCGGTGGAGAAGTAGGGCATGCCCATTCCCGCGCCGAAGATCACGACGCGGCCCTTCTCTAGATGGCGCTTGGCGCGCAGCGGCAGGTAGGGCTCGGCGACCTGGCCCATCGTGATGGCGGTCTGCACGCGGGTGTCCACACCCTGCTGCTGAAGGAAATCCTGGAGGGCCAGGCTGTTCATCACGGTGCCGAGCATGCCCATGTAGTCGGAGCGCGCCCGCTCCATGCCGCGCTCCTCCAGTTCGGCGCCGCGGAAAAAGTTGCCGCCGCCGATCACCACGGCCACCTGCACGCCGGTCTCGACGATCTCGGCGATCTGCTCGGCCACGGTCTGCACGACATCGGGATCGAGGCCGACTCCGCCACCACCGAACATCTCCCCACCCAGCTTGAGCAGCACCCGGTTGTATCCAGGGCGGTCGTTACCCGGGTCGGTCATGGGTGTCGGTCTCCTTCGGCGAGGTCGAGAGCGGGGCGAGCAGGCGGCATCCATCCTGCCCTATCAGGTTGCGGTCACCCGGAAGTGGGGTCGGTCGATCCATGAGGAAAGCCCCTCCGGCGCGGCATCACACCGCGCCGAAGAGGCTGTTCGTGAAGTTCAGGCGGATCAGGCCTGGCCGACCTCGAAACGAGCGAAACGCTTCACGTTCACGCCCGCCTCTTCCAGAAGCGCCTTGACGGTCTTCTTGGAGTCGGTGACGGCGGACTGCTCGAGCAGCACGACATCCTTGAAGAAGCCGTTGACGCGGCCTTCGGTGATCTTGGCCAGCGCGGCTTCGGGCTTGCCCTCTTCGCGCGCGGTCTCCTCGGCGATGCGACGCTCGGCGTCGACGACATCGGCGGGCACCTCCTCGCGGGTCAGGTACTTGGCCTTGAGCGCGGCGACCTGCATGCCTGCGGCACGCGCGGCGTCGGCAGCGGCGTCGCCGGTGCCTTCGTACTCCACCAGCACGCCGACGGCGGGCGGCAGATCCGAAGCACGCTTGTGCAGGTAGGTCGCGACAGAGCCGTCGAAGGACACGACGCGACGCAGTTCCAGCTTCTCGCCGATCTTGGCCGACAGCGCCTGCACGGCGTCGTCAACGGTGCCGTCGGTCAGCTTGAGCGCCTTGAGGGCGTCCAGGTCGGCCGGCTTGGCCGCGGCGGCCGCGGTCACGATGGCGTCGGCCAGCTGCTGGAACTCGGCGTTCTTGGCGACGAAGTCGGTCTCGCAGTTGATCTCGACCATGACGCCGTCCTTGGCGATGACCAGGCCCTCGGCGGTCGCGCGCTCGGCGCGCTTGCCGACGTCCTTGGCGCCCTTGATGCGCAGCACCTCGACGGCCTTGTCGAAATCGCCGTCGGAGTCGGCCAGCGCGTTCTTGCAGTCCATCATGCCGGAGCCGGTGAGCTCCCGGAGCCGCTTCACATCAGCAGCGGTGTAGTTCGCCATCGGGGGCGAGCCTCCTCGTGTGTGGGGTGCTTGGGTGTTAACACCACCTTGCCGACCGCTTCTGAATTCAGAAGGGCCGGCAAGGTGAACGTAGTGCTACCGGTCAGCTCAGAAGTCGGCCGGGGTGTGCTGTGCCGGGTCGGCCTTGACCTCGGCCTCGGCCTCAGCCGGGGTCTCGACGGCTTCGGTGGCCTCAGCGGCCGGGGTCGCCGAGGACAGGAGCTCCTGCTCCCACTCGGCCAGCGGCTCGCCTGCGCCGGCTTCGGGCTTCGCGTCGCCGGAAGCCTGGCCCGCACGGGCCTGCACGCCCTCGGCCACCGCGGAAGCGACGACCTTGGTGAGCAGTGCGGCGGAACGGATCGCGTCGTCGTTACCCGGGATCGGGTAGTCGACCAGGTCGGGGTCGCAGTTGGTATCCAGGATCGCGATGACCGGGATGTTCAGCTTGCGCGCCTCGCCGACGGCGATGTGCTCCTTGTTGGTATCGACGATCCAGATGGCCGAGGGAACCTTGGCCATGTCACGGATACCGCCGAGGGTGCGGTCCAGCTTGGTCATCTCACGCGTGAGCATGAGGATTTCCTTCTTGGTGCGACCCTCGAAGCCACCGGTCTGCTCCATCGCCTCGAGTTCTTTGAGGCGCTGCAGGCGCTTGTGCACGGTGGAGAAGTTGGTGAGCATGCCACCCAGCCAGCGCTGGTTGACGTAGGGCATTCCGACGCGCAGCGCCTCGGAAGCGATCGACTCCTGGGCCTGCTTCTTGGTACCGACGAAGAGGACGGTGCCACCGTGGGCGACAGTCTCCTTGACGAACTCGTAGGCCTTGTCGATGAAGGTCAGCGTCTGCTGCAGGTCGATGATGTAGATGCCGTTGCGGTCGGTGAAGATGAACCGCTTCATCTTCGGGTTCCACCGACGAGTCTGGTGGCCGAAGTGCGCGCCGCTGTCGAGCAGCTGCTTCATAGTTACGACAGGCATAGCCTTCGTATCTCTCTTTCGTTGCCGGTTGTCGCAGTCGATCGGCGATCGACTGCCCTGGCGCCACCGAAACCGCCGGACCCGATTCGAAGAATCCGGGACCAGCCGACGATTTCCCTGTTCATCCGCTGAAGAACTCGCGCTGACCTGCCCTTGCGGACCGTCTGCGTTGCGAGCGACGACCGGATGGACGAGCACGGGTGGCGCGCGAAGTCGGTCCGTGCTGTGCACACGCAATGGCTGCTGAGCACAAACCGCTTGTTCAGTCTACGCGGAGCAGGGCCAGGTCCGAAATCGCCCCTGCGCAACGACCGCCCATTTCGCGAATGAAGGACGCGATATCCACATCCGGGGAAGTTGTCCACATTCCCGAAATCGGCGTCCCGATGCGGTTGTCCGCCGCCCAGAGTTGGGGCATGAACACCTTGACACGCACCCTGATCACCACGTTTCCGTTGCTCTGCGCGGCGGGGGTCGCTGCCGCACCGGCCGCGGCACACCCCGAGAGCGGCGCTGCGCCCGCGGCTCGACCTTCCACCGCGGAAGTCGCACCGACGATCCCACCATCGCCGATCTGCGCCGGCGGCGGGGCGCGCGGGGCTGTTGTCCCGGCCCGCCCACCCGAGCGGGTCGGCCAGGCGGATCGCCCATCGCAGCGTGCGGCCGTGCCCGGCGCGGTCCCGACACCGCCGCCCGCGCCCGACCCACAGAAGGCGCCGACCTCGACAGGCCAACCGGCGGCGGCAGGCGGACCTGTCTCCATCATCCTCGGAGCGGCGGTAGCTGTGGTGCTCCCGCCGAGACCGGCGCCGGAAGGTGTGCGGAAGAACGGTTTGTCTGTCCAGCCGTGGGAACCTCCGTCCGGCACCGTCTCCTGCGGCCGGGAATCGACCGCGATTCCGGTGACCGTGCCCCGGGGGGAGCTTGTTCCCGCCCCTGTTCCGGTGCAGGTGACGATTCATGACCTCGGTTCCGCACCGGGGCGGCCGCAGGGGGCCGATCGGGGTGCGGGGGCTCGGCCGGAGATCGAGGTCATGGTCCGAGCCCGCGGCGGGAGCGGGTCGGCGGCGGAGCTGCCCGCGGTTGTGCGGGAGTTGCTGCGATCGCTGGCGGCGCAGCAGCGTGTGCCGGCACCACGACCACACCGCTGAGCCCGCGATGGTCGAGCGTCGCAATGGTGGGCCGAAGGTGACGACCCACTTGTTTCGGGTCGATCGGTCCCGGCTCCACCACAGGGCGCGGCCGGGGGTGCCCGACCGGGGCACGTGTGCTTGCCTGCGCGAGACGTTGCGACGGACGCCGGCTCGGTCGCGGTCGGTTCTCGGACGAGTTCTGGGGGTCCTCTGTTCGGTGGCGATCGTGCTCAGTGGGGCGGTGCCTGCCGATGCGGCTGAATCGGGCTCGTTCGGTTGGCCGTTGCGGCCGCGGCCGACGGTGGAGCGCCGGTTCGACAAGCCGGAGCGGAACTGGCTGCCGGGGCATCGGGGAGTGGATCTGGCGGGGTTCGCCGGGCAGACGGTGCTGGCGGCGGGCGACGGCGTCGTGGTGTTCGCGGGGGAAGTGGCGGGCAAACCGGTGGTGTCCATCGATCATCCGGGCGGCTTGCGCACCACCTATGAACCGGTGACGGCGAAGGTCGCGGTGGGAAGCCGGGTGGTCAGGGGTACGGCGATCGGCACGCTGGTGACCGGACACGAGGGGTGCCCGGTCGCCGCGTGCCTGCACTGGGGAGCCCGCCGCGAGTCCGGTGCCCACAACCGGCGCGAATACGTCGACCCGCTCGGGCTCCTGCACGAGGTGCCGGTCCGGCTGAAACCGCTGGAGCCGATGTGACGAAACGCTCGGTCACCCCGCCCCGAGACATCCGGTCGTGGACGAGAATCGAGGCGTGTCCGAGAAATCAGCGCCTTTCACCTACCCCGACGTGGGCGCCACCCGCGCCACGATGCCCGGCGGATACCACCGGTTCCGGAATCGGCGGCCGATCGGCCACGGCCGCGAGCTGTTCGAGCGCGCGGCCACCCACATTCTCGGCTTCGGAATACAGAAGGACGTCGGCACCTTTCGCGGCGCCGACACCGAAACCGCGCAGCCCGGAACCGAATTGACGGTCGTACTCCGCATCGGGCCGCTGAACATCAGCGCGCCCTGCCGCGTCGTCTACGTCCTCGACGAACCCGACCGCCGGGGTTTCGCCTACGGGACGCTGCCGGGACACCCCGAGGTCGGCGAAGAATTGTTCGCCGTCGAATACGACCCGACCGACGACACCGTCTACGGCCTGATCACCGCCTTCTCCAAACCGGGCGCCTGGTATGTCCGCCTCGGCGGACCCGTCGCCCGGCTGATCCAGCGCTGGTTCACCCACCGCTACCTGAACACCTTGCCCACCAACTGACGTCCCAGCCCGCACGGGTACGGGAGTCAGAGCAGCGCCGCCAGCGCGTCGGCTTCTGCGCTCACCCGATCGCGGCGGTCGATCGCACCGAGTCGGTCGTATTCAGCTGCCGCGGAACGTCTTTCGTCGATCTCCCGACGGACGATCGCTTCGATCTCGACCTCGGTGCCGAGTCCGTCGCAGGGTGGGCGCGAGCTACCCGTTGAGCAATACGGTGACTGCCGCGATGAGGGAGACGGTCGCCACGGCGAGGGTGGTGGTCGCGACGAATCGGTGCGCGGTGCCACAGTGTCCGCGACTGAGTGCGCGGCCGCGCGACCAGCCGACTCCGGCCAGGAGCAGCGCGACCGTGGCGGCGGCGAGCGGGATCGGCCAGGTCGGCCCACCGTCGGCAGACGCCTCGTGCACGAAGAGCAGGGCGCAGGCAGCCGCGCCGAGCGAGGTGCGTCGCCAGGCCAGGGCCGTGCGCTCCATCGCCAGCGTCGGTGCGGTCACGAGAGCACGACCGCCACACAGGCGATCATGGCCACGATCGCCACACCGGCCGACAACACGGGAACCAGGACAGTTCCTGGCAACGGTCGCCCGGCCCGCATGGCGAGATCGACCCGGCGCCAGTGCCGGAAGGCGGCGAGCGCGACGGCCAGCGCCATGAGCAGGCAGATCATCGAGATGGCACCGGCGAATCCGGCCAGCCGAGTCGGCTGAACGAGGGTGTGCACCGCGACGCCGCCGGCGAGCAGACCGATCGCGGTCCTGATCCACGCCAGGAACGTCCGTTCGTTGGCGAGGGTGAACCGATAGTCGACTTCCTCCTCGCCGTCGTCGGATTCGGCCCCGACCTCGGGCAACGTCACGACCACCACCTCCTGTCCCCATCATGCGCTACCCCGGCCCACCCACCGACGATCCGCACGAGCGCGGCGTCGATCATGTTGTCGCCGCTGATCTGTGTGGAGACAACGCGGCGCCGATCGTGCGCACTCCATGACGTGCGCGCGAGGGTTCCCCGCCCTGCAAGAAACTCCCGCTCCGGGCACTGTTCCGGGAGCTGACTCCCCAGACCGGACATGAGAATCGGCACGTTGCGGGCCAGGCCGAGGTCACCTGCCGACGGCAGGGAAGGCGTGAACTGTTTCAAGGCGACCAGTCGCAGGAGGCGGCCCGGACCGCTCCAGCCAGTCGGCCGCGGACGGGACTGGCCGAAAATCCGCTCGACACGATCAGGCGCGAGGGTGGGCCTGATCGTGGACTCGTTTGAGGCGTTCTACGGACACGTGGGTGTAGAGCTGGGTGGTTGCCATGCTGGCGTGGCCGAGGAGTTCCTGGACGACGCGGAGGTCGGCGCCGCCTTCGAGGAGGTGGGTGGCGGCGGTGTGGCGTAGACCGTGCGGGCCCATACCGGGAGCGCCGGGGATCGCGGCGATGACGTCGTGGACGACGGCGCGCGCTTGGCGCTGGTCGAGGCGGCGGCCGCGTTGGCCGAGGAGCAAGGCGCGGCCCGAGTTGCTGTTGACCAGCGAGGGTCTGCCTGCCCGCAGCCAGGCGTCGAGCGCGGTATCGGCCGGACCACCGAACGGTACCGAGCGCTCCTTGTTGCCCTTGCCGAGCACCCGCACCAGCCGACGCTCCCGGTCGATGTCGTCGAGATCGAGACCGCACAGCTCGCTGACGCGAATCGCGGTGGCGTACAACAACTCCACCACCAGCCGATCGCGCAACGCCATCGGATCCTGCTGCGCCGCCCCGGATTCCGCCGCGCCCATGGCCTGTTCGGCCTGATTGCGGCCGAGAACCGCGGGCAGCACGCGATGGGCTTTCGGGGCCTGCAGACGTAGTCCCGGGTCGACACCGAGCCGGCCGGTCTCGGTCAACCACGCGGTGAAAGTCCTTGCCGCCGAGGCCCGCCGAGCCAGGGTCGTCCGCGCCACCCCTGCCGCCGCCAGCTCGGCCAACCACGACCGCAGCAACGGCAGATCCAGCTCCCGCACCGCCGAATCCGGCGACCGTGCGTACAGATGCTCGAGCAACGACCGCACATCCCCCAGATACGCCCGCACCGTATGCGCCGACCGATTCCGGCCCAACCGCAGATGCCGCCCGAACTCGGTGAGCAACGCGGTCAGGTCATCGGGCAACACATCCATGACCCCACCGTCACCCTTCCCCGTCCCCCACGCAACCCACCACGCCGCCGCCGACGATGAGCCGACCGAACGGCCACTCTGCCGGACTGTTCGTTTCCGCACCCATAGTCGCCCTGCCGGGTGAAGCGCTCAGTCGCGATTCCGCGCGAAACATCCCGCACAGCCGGGACAGACCCGCGCTCGCCCGACCGTCGATGTCCGCATCACCGGCTGGTCGCGCACCGCCGTCAGCTCGCCCGTCGACCGGATGTCCGAAACCATCCATCGGAATCGCAGCCGACCAGTTCGGCGAGTTCCAGGCTCGGCAGGACCGCGCGAACCGTGGCCAGGTCCACGCCGGATTGCTGGGACAGTTCGCGGGGCAGACGGGAACCGATGATGGGCAGAGCCGCGTAGATTTCGGCTTCGGCGCCGCGGAGGTGGCCGGCGGGGTCGGCCGAGCCACTGCCGCCGACAGGGAGGCGGAGGGGACCCGCTTCGTCGATGATGTCTTCGGCTCGGGTTACCAGAAGTGCCTCGCCCTCTCTGATCATGCGATGACAGCCTGCCGAGGAGGCCGACCCGACCGGCCCCGGCACGGCCATGGCGGGTCGGCCCAGCCTGCGGGCCCATTTCACGGTGTTGCGAGCGCCGCTGCGAAGGCCGGCCTCGACCACCAGAACGCCGTCCCCGAGTGTCGCGATCAACCGATTCCTCGCCAGGAACTGGTGTTTCTGCGCCGAGACGCCTGGCGGGTATTCGCTGACGACCAGACCGCTTTCGGCGATGGCGGCGAGCAGGCGGTCGTGCTGCGCCGGATAGGGGCGATCGACGCCGCAGGCGAGGACCGCGACGGTGGTTCCGCCGACGGCGAGGGCCGCCCGGTGCGCGGCCGCGTCGATGCCGAAGGCCGCTCCGGAGACGATGGTCCAGCCCCGGCCCGCCAGGTCGCACGCGATCTCGCTCGCCACCTGCAACCCGTATCCGCTGCTACAGCGCGAACCGACCACTGCGACAGCACGTTCGGACGCGGTGCGAAGCGAGAGAGGTCCCCGCGCCCACAGCACCAGCGGGACCGCCGCCTCGCGATCACGCTCGCTGTCGAGTTGATCGAGTCCGAGCATTCGCCAGCCCGGCCATTCCTCGTCGTCGGGAGTGATCACCCGCCCGCCCAGACGAGCAATCGTTTCCAGATCCGCT
This sequence comes from Nocardia sp. NPDC060249, assembly GCF_042728755.1. Lineage (NCBI taxonomy): Bacteria > Bacillati > Actinomycetota > Actinomycetes > Mycobacteriales > Nocardiaceae > Nocardia > Nocardia sp. NPDC060249. The sequence continues at coordinate 554,748 of NZ_JBHXAQ010000001.1, read as the reverse complement.
GCCGCCGAGTCGATCTCCCGCCGCGTGGCGGTGGGTCCACGCAGTGCCGCGGGCAATTCGTGCTCACGGACAGCGCGCGCGGCCTCGCACACCCCGACCGAGGCGATCAAGGCCGACAGTGGCGCGCACGGACCCTGCACCACCCGCGACAGGTACACCCAGGCGAGTCTTCGTTCGTCCGGATCACCGTCGAGATCCACCACCTCGCCGACCGCACGCGACTCGCTCATTGCGCGCCCCGCTGCCGGAAGTTCAACGACGACATCACATCCTGCACGGTGGGCAGCTCCCCTTCGCGCAGATCGCAGACCGTCCAGGCAACGCGGACGGCCCGATCGGCACCACGGGCCGACATGCGCCCCAGCCGTAAGGCCGTCTCTATCGGTGCGATCGATTCCCGTGGCAACGTGAATCGCTTCCGCAGAATATGGCCCGGCACTTCGGCATTGGTCGTCCACCCGTCCTCGCTCCACCGCTGCGCCGCGCGGGCTCGTGCCCTGGCCACGCGTTCGGCCACCGTGCTGCTGTTCTCGGCCTGTTCGTCACCGAACGTCGCACCGGCCTGCCCGTGCATCTGGACCCAGATATCGATGCGGTCGAGCAAAGGCCCCGACAGTTTGCCCAGGTAGCGGCGTCGTGCCAGTGGCGCGCAGATGCAGTCCACATCGCGTGCCGGAGCGCACGGACAGGGATTCGCCGCCAAGACGAGCTGGAAGCGGGCCGGATACCGAGCGACGCCGTCGCGCCGGGCGATGCGCACTTCCCCCTCTTCGAGCGGAGTTCGCAGTGCCTCCAGGACTTTGGTGCCGATCTCGGCGCATTCGTCGAGGAACAGGACCCCGCGATGGGCCCGGCTCACCGCGCCGGGACGGGCCATGCCGGAACCGCCGCCGATCATGGCGGTCACCGACGTCGAATGATGCGGCGCGACAAAAGGAGCCAGCGTGAGCAACGGGTGCTCGGCCGTCAGCGATCCCGCCATCGAATGGATCGCGGTCACCTCCAGCGATTCCGCTTCCGACAGCGGCGGTAAGAGGCCCGGAAGACGTTGTGCCAACATCGTTTTGCCGATCCCGGGCGGCCCGGTGAGCAGCAGATGGTGTCCGCCTGCCGCAGCGACCTCCAGCGCCCAGCGCGCCTCGTCCTGCCCGACGACATCGCTGAGGTCACCGCAGGGGGTCTGCGTCCCCGGCACGACGCCGTCGGGTTCGAGCAGCTCGCCCTCCCCGCGCAGCCATGCCACCACGGCCCGCAGGCTCGTCGCCCCGAGCACCTCGATCCCCTCGACCAGCCCCGCTTCGGCCACCGCCTCGGCAGGCACGACCACCGTGGGCAGCCCGGCCCGACGGGCGGCGATCACCGCGGGCAGCACTCCACGCACCCGCCGAACCCGGCCGTCCAGCGCCAGCTCCCCCAGCAGCACCGTTTTCACCAGCCGCTCGCCGGGCACCGCGCCGGAGGCGTCGAGCACCGCAACGGCCAGCGCGAGGTCGTAGACACTGCCCACTTTCGGCAACGTCGCAGGCGAGAGTGCCAGGATCACCCGGCCGTCCGGCCACTTCTCCCCCGTATTGGCCACCGCCGAACGCACTCGATTACGCGATTCCTGCAGGGCGGTATCGGGCAGGCCGACCAGATTCACCGAGGGCAGACCCTGGCCGATATCGGCCTCGATCTCCACCAGCAGCCCGTCGACCCCGGTCACCGCCACCGACAGCGCCCGCCCGAGCGCCATCAGAACGCGCCGGTCAGATGATCGATGACCGGGCCGCGGCCCCGCGGGACCAGCACCGACACGACGTCGAAGCGGATCCGCCGCCACGGCCCGTCCTGTTCGGCCAGCCACAGCAGCGCCAGCCGGCGGATTCGCTGCTGCTTGCTGAAGGTGACCGACTCGGCCGGGGTTCCGAACCCCAGCCCCGACCGTGTCTTGACCTCGACGAACGCGGTGATCGACGGGTCCTGAACGATCAGGTCCAGCTCACCGTATCGACACCGCCAATTGCGGGCGACGATCTCCATCCCCGACTCGCACAGATACTGCGCGGCCAGCTTCTCCCCATACGCGCCGAGCGCCTGTTTGTGTGCCATGAGCGAAAGCATGGCCACCGACGCTCGCGTCGCTGTCACCCGCGACCTGGGCAAACAGAAATCCTGTGGATAACCGCGCCCCTGTGGACAACTACTCCGGCAGGCGCAGGTCCGGCTTCTCCAGCTCCTCGATGTTCACGTCCTTGAACGTGATCACCCGAACGTGCTTGACGAACCGTGCCGGGCGGTACATATCCCATACCCACGCATCGCTCATCCGCACTTCGAAATACACCTCGCCGTCGGCGTTCTGCGGACGCAGTTCGACCGAATTGGCCAGGTAGAAGCGCCGTTCGGTCTCCACCACGTACGAGAACTGGCCGACGATGTCCTTGTACTCGCGGTACAAGGACAGTTCCATCTCGGTTTCGTACTTCTCGAGGTCCTCAGCACTCATCGGGTGGGACGTCCTCCTGCTAGCAGCGCCGCGTTCATTGGTGACATCATCGCGCATGTGCCGCGCGCGTAGCCACTCGGCTACCTCCGGGCACCTCGAGCTCGCGCACATTCCGCCAGGAACGGCGGTGTTCTGTGCTCGGTCCGAGCTGCCGCAGGGCGGCGGTGTGCTCGGGCGTGTTGTAGCCCTTGTGCGCGGCGAAACCGTAGCCGGGTAGCTGGGCGTCGAGCTCGACCATCATCCGGTCCCTGGTCACCTTCGCCAGGATGCTCGCGGCGGCGATACAGGCCGCGGTGCCGTCGCCGCCGATCACCGGCAGTGACGGTGCGGGCAGGCCGGGAACCTTGAATCCGTCGGTCAGGATGTAGCCGGGGGTGCGTTCGAGGCCGGCGACGGCTCGGCGCATGCCCTCGATATTGGCGACGTGGATCCCGATCGAGTCGATCTCCCACGCCGGCACCACCACGACGCTCCAGGCCAGCGACAATCGCTGAACCACCGGGAACAGCTCCTCACGAGCCGCCTCCGTGAGTTTCTTGGAGTCGTCGAGCCCGGCGAGCTTGTCGTAGGCCTTGGGCGCCAGCAGGCACGCGGCGACCACCAGCGGGCCCGCGCAGGGCCCGCGCCCCGCCTCGTCGACCCCGGCCACCGGCGCGAGGCCACCGCGCACGAGCGCGGCCTCGAGCGTGCGTAGTCCCGCCGCCCGGCGCATCACCATCCGCGGCGGCCAGCTGGTCCGATCCTGCCCCACAGTTCGATTGTCCCGTCGCGTCAGTTCGCCCGGGTGTTCCGGGTGCGCATTCGCCCCGGAACACCCCTCCTCAACGTGTCAGTTCTCTTGGGCGTTCTCGGTCTTCACTGGGCCCAGAACACTCGTCCTCATCGCGTTAGTTCTCTTGGGCGTTTTCGGTCTTCACTGGGCCCATCCGGCTCGGCGGCCAGATCTTGAACACCGTCTTGCCACGGACGTTGTCCACCGGCACGGTGCCCTGCAGATCGTCGCTGACGTGGGCACGCGAATCAGCCGACTCGTTGCGGTTGTCGCCCATCACCCACAGATTGCCCTCCGGCACCTTCACCGGACCGAACACCCGCCCCGCCGGGTACACGGCGTTGGGGCGATCGGTGAACCAGGGGTAGTCCTTCTTGATGTACGGCTCGTCGAGCGGTTTGCCGTCGACCATGACGCGGCCCTGCGGATCGCAACACTGCACGGTCTGCCCGCCGACCGCGATGACGCGCTTGACCAGATCGTTCTCGTCCGGCGGGACCAGCCCGAAGTAGGACAGGAAGTTCTGCAGACCGCGCACGACGGTGTTGTCCGAACGCACCGACTTGTAGTGCCCGTTCCACGACGGCGGTCCGACGAAGACCACCACGTCGCCCGGTCCGGGTTCGGAGCCGTAATAACTGATCTTCTGGACGTAGATGCGATCACCGATCAGCAGCGTGTTCTCCATCGACTGCGAGGGGATCACATACGGCCGACCGACGAAGGTCACCATCAACGCGGCGATCACAGCCGCGATCACGACGAGTATCGGCAGCTCCTGCCAGAACGGGCGCTGCTTCTTGTCGCCGCGCGTCTTTCTGCGCCGCCCACCTTCGTCACCCGAATCGGACACCGACACCGACTCACTTTCGTCTGCCACGCCGAACAGAGTAGCCCGGCACCCTGACGTGAGTCGGGTACCGGGCTACCTGAAGAATTCTGGTACTGCCAAGTGCTACTGCGAGATCAGCGCTTTTCCTTGATCTTGGCAGCCTTGCCGCGCAGGTCGCGCAGGTAGTACAGCTTGGCGCGACGCACGTCACCGCGGGTCACGACATCGATGTGGTCGATGTTGGGGCTGTGCACGGGGAAGGTGCGCTCGACACCGACACCGAAGGACACCTTGCGGACCGTGAAGGTCTCGCCGATGCCGCCGCCGTGGCGCCGGATCACGACGCCCTTGAAGACCTGGATGCGCTCCTTCGAGCCTTCGATGACCTTCACGTGCACGTTCAGGGTGTCGCCCGGACGGAAGTCGGGGACATCGCTACGCAGCGACTTCTCGTCGACGAAATCAAGGGTGTTCATTTTCCACCTTTTCGGATTCTTTGCGTGAACAGAGGAACCTGGCGGCACTCGCGCGCTCGACCGGTTCGTGCTCAGAACAGGAGTGCTCTCGGACATGACTCGGCCGAGGCAACCGGTTCATTGTGCCAGACCGGGTAGCCCTGATCGAAATCGGGCCTCACTGGTCGTCGTCGGTCTGGTCGGCTCGGCGGCGCGGCAGCAGGTGTGGATGCGGCGGCGGCGCGGAGGGCGCTGGGACAACGGTACGCGCCAGCTCCGCCTCGGCGGCCGTGCGCGCGTGCTCGACATCGGGCTTGCCCGCGATCAGGTCCTGGATGAAGATCTTCGCGCGGATGACCGGGCGACGGTAGCGCCGCTCCCGCGCGACCGCGCGGTTCATGGTCTTGGGCCGGTGACCGTAGCGCCAGCGCGCCCACGGGGCGCCCGGTCTGCTCAATCGCACCGCGCCGACCAGCAGCAGTGGTGTGAAGAACATGCCGAACAGCCCGGTCCAGATCTTGCCCTTGGCGATCACGATCGCGGCGAGCACCAGATTCACCGTGATCGTGATCGCCACCCCGACCCGCACCCCGACGCCGCGCGATGCCCGGAAGTCGTCGTAGTCCAGAAACGTGGCCGGTTGTACGCCGAGCAGCAGCAGACCGGTCACCGCGAAGGCGACGAAGACGGCGTCCACCGACGTGCGGCCCTGTTCGGACCAGTAGACGTCACGGAGATAGAAGATCAGCGCGAATTCGTCGAGCACCAGCGCGGCGCCGATCCCGAAGATCGCGGCCAGCACGCTCGAGGTGACCTGGGTGGAGTCCTCGGCGGTGGCGATCAGCCCGATGCCCGACAGCAGCACGGTGATCACGCCGAACACCATGTGGTGGATATGGGTGTCGCCGGCTTTCACGTTGCCGGGCCACCAGCGCACATTGGCCCGGATCATCCGCACGCTCACCCGGATCACCACGAAGCCGAGGATGAACCCCAGCAGGAAACAGAGCAGGGGCAGGCGGCCGTGCGCGATCACCTCTTCCTCGAGCCACCGTCGCATGCCGCCCGCCCTGTCGTCGAGTCGCTACTTACTTGTTGCCGAAACCAGCCGCGCGCAGGGCGTCTGCCATCGATCCGCTCGGTGCGGCCGCCTGCTTGCGCTGGTTTCCGCCGCCGTTGCCCTGGCGCCCCTGGCCCTGGTTGCGGGCGGGTGCCGGACCACGGCCGCCTTGCTGTCCACGACCTTGACCGCGCGGCGCGCCACCCCCACGATTGTCCCCCTGCGCGGGCTTGCCCGGCTCGTCATCGAGCCGCAGGGTGAGTCCGATCCGCTGACGGGCGACATCGACCTCGAGCACCTTCACCTTCACCACGTCGCCGGACTTCACCACTTCGCGCGGATCCTTGACGAAGGTGTGCGACAGCGCCGACACGTGCACGAGTCCGTCCTGGTGGACGCCGACATCGACGAACGCGCCGAACGCGGCCACATTCGTCACGACGCCTTCGAGCACCATCCCGGGCTTCAGGTCGGCGACCTTCTCGATGCCCGCGGCGAACTCGGCGGTCTTGAATTCCGGACGCGGGTCGAGACCCGGCTTCTCCAACTCGGCGATGATGTCGCTCACGGTGGGCACACCGAACTTCTCGTCGGTGAAGTCCACAGGCTTCAACGCGCGCAGAGTGCTGGTGTTGCCGATGACCTCGGCCATCTCCCGGCCGGTGTGTTCGAGAATGCGGCGCACCACCGGGTAGGCCTCGGGGTGCACGGCGGAGGTGTCGAGTGGGTCGGCGCCGCCGCGGATGCGCAGGAAGCCCGCGCACTGTTCGAAAGCCTTCGGCCCCAGGCGCGGCACCTCGAGCAGGGCCTTGCGGCTGTTGAACGGCCCGTTCTGATCACGGTGGGCCACAATGCTTTCCGCCACCGACGAGGAAACACCCGACACGCGCGAGAGCAGCGGCACCGAGGCCGTGTTCACGTCGACACCGACGGCGTTCACCGCGTCTTCGACGACCGCGCCCAGCGAGCGCGCGAGCAGCGTCTCGGACACGTCGTGCTGGTACTGGCCGACGCCGATCGACTTGGGATCGATCTTCACCAGTTCGGCGAGCGGGTCCTGCAGACGCCGGGCAATGGAGACCGCGCCGCGCAGCGACACGTCCATGTCGGGCAATTCGGCCGAGGCGTAGGCCGACGCGGAATACACCGAGGCGCCCGCCTCCGACACCACGATCTTGGTCGGCTTGTTCTCCGGGATCCGCGAGATCAGTTCCACCGCAAGGGCATCGGTCTCGCGCGAGGCGGTGCCGTTGCCGATGGCGATGAGCTCCACGTCGAAGCGGGCGACGAGCGCGGCCAGCACCGCGAGCGACTTCTCGGTCTGTCCCTGCGGCTTGTGCGGGTAGATGACCTCGGTCGCGACAGCTTTACCGGTGGCGTCGACAACGGCGACCTTGACGCCGGTGCGGTAACCGGGGTCAAGGCCCATGGTGGTGCGGGTGCCCGCGGGCGCGGCGAGCAGCAGGTCGCGCAGGTTCGCCGCGAACACGTCGACCGCGTCCTTCTCCGCCGCCTGGCGCAATCGCATCCTGGTATCGATACCCAGGCTCACGGCGAGCTTGGTGCGCCAGGCCCAGCGAACGGTGTCGAGCAGCCAGGAATCGGCCGGACGGCCCTTGTCGGCGATGCCGAAGGCAACCGCGATGCGGCCCTCGTAGAGGGTGCGCTCGCCGGGTGCCGGTTCTTCGGTGTCGGCTTCGAGATGCAGCGTGAGCATCTCCTCCTTCTCCCCGCGCAGCAACGCCAGGATCCGGTGCGAGGGCAGTTTGTGGAAGGGCTCGCTGAACTCGAAGTAGTCGGAGAACTTGGCCCCCGCCTCCTCCTTGCCCGCACGCACCGTCGAGGTGAGCTGACCGCGCTTCCACATCAGCTCACGCAGCTCACCGACCAGGTCGGCGTCTTCGGCGAAGCGTTCGACCAGGATCGAGCGGGCACCGTCGAGCTGTTCGGCGGTGTAGGCGGCCGGATCGGTGCTCGGGTCGCCGATCAGCGCGTCGGCCACCGGCTCGTGTCCGGCTTCGCGCGCGATCTGCGCCTTGGTGCGGCGCTTGGGCTTGTACGGCAGGTAGATGTCTTCCAGGCGGGCCTTGGTCTCGGCGAGCATGAGCTGCGAGTGCAGGGCGGGATCGAGTTTGCCCTGGCCGCGGATGGATTCGATGATCGCGCCGCGGCGCTCGTCGAGCTCACGCAGATACCCGAGCCGTTCCTCGAGCTGGCGCAACTGGGCATCGTCGAGGCCGTCGGTGACCTCCTTGCGGTAGCGCGCGATGAACGGAACCGTCGAACCACCGTCGAGCAGTTCGACGGCGGCGCGGACCTGGGTCTCGCGCACCCCCAGTTCATCGGCGATCCGCCTGCCTACGCTGGCGATGGTGGTCGTGCTGTCGGCGATCTCGGGCGCTGTCGTCACAGCCGCAGAGACTACAGCTCATGACCGACACCTCGCTGGCACCCAGGTCAGCGGATTGTCCGCACCTCGGGTTCGGTGATCGGACGATCCAGCACGGTGTCGGTGCGCTCGCGCAGGAACTTGTCGAACATCGCCGCGACGTAGTCCCCCACGAGGGACGCCATGCGATCCGGCTCGATGGCGCCGATGTAGGTCGACGCGGCGGGCCGGGCGAGTGCGGGTACCAGCGACGCCATGTCGGTGAAGTCGTAGTGCGCCGAATCCGCTATGGCCAGATGACGTTTCCAGCCGGTGGCTCGCTGCCAGAACGCGTCGAGGGACGGATTTGCATCACCGACTTCCTCGATCTGAGCGCTGGTCAGGACCAGGGTGGGCCGGTCGACGCCCTCGGTCACCGCGCGGCCGAATGCCTCGTCCACACCGATCTGTCCGTCCATGTCGACGGCCGCGTCGATCCGACGGTCCTCGTGCATGGCCTCGACGGCGGCGTGCCCGCCCGACGAATGCCCGACGGCGCCGATCCGGTCCAGGTCGAGCACCCGGCCCAGATCGGCGGGCAGGGGGTCGGATTCGGCGTCGGGATTGGTCCCCGCGGCCAGTCCGGCGAGGGAGTCGAGGACGAACCGGAGATCGAGCAGCCGTGCCGCGATGTACTTCTCGCGGATCGCGGTGTCGAAGCCGTTGGGCGCCAGGGCCGGTCGCACGAGCCGACCGCCGGGGAACTCGACCACAGGGCCGGTTTCGTAGGTGTGATCGACAGTCACCACCACGTATCCGCGCGAGGCCAGATCCTCGGCGAGGCCGGTGCCGAGGACACGCGAGACACCCGCGCCGGGCGTGTACAGCACGACCGGATAGGTGCTCGCGGCCTGCGCCGGTGCCCCCCGGTAGGCGTGGGTCAGCGCGCCGGGGAGCTCGACCCCGAGCTCCTTCTCCAATCCCGGGATCAGCTCCGTCGACGCGTAATGCGCTCGCGGGTACCGGTGAACCTCGGTCGCCGGATAGAACACCGACACCATCAGTTCCCTGGAACGGTCCGGCTGAAACGGGTCCTGACGGCCGGCGTCGACCAGATGCAGCGTCGTAGAGCCGACCGGCACGGCGCCACCGGGGCTCGGGAGAACGCCGACACCACCCGGCCCCGCGTCGGCGCCACCCACACTTGTCGCGACCAACGCGCAGACCGACATCGACACAACTGCTGCCCTACGGAACACCATCTCCCCCATCACCATTCGCGGCCGGTCTGCGAACGCCCACCCGTCGCGAACACGCTAGCAAGAAGGAGCGGCGCCCGAGATCAGCCGAGGATCTCCCTGGCGAGTTCGCGCATCTCGGCCTTGCGGACCTTGCCGGTGACCGTCATCGGGAACTCGTCGACCACGTGCACATAGCGCGGGATCTTGTAGTGGGCGAGGCGGCCGGTACAGAAGGTGCGGACGGCATCGGCGTCGAGGGGTGTCGCGCCCTCGCGCAGACGGAGCCAGACCATGAGTTCCTCGCCGTACATGTCGTCGGGCACGCCGATGACCTGAGCGTCGACGATGTCGGGGTGGGTGTAGAGGAACTCCTCGATCTCGCGGGGGTAGATGTTCTCGCCGCCGCGGATGACCATGTCCTTGATCCGGCCGGTGACCGCGAGGTAGCCGTCGGCGTCCATGACACCGATGTCGCCGGTGTGCATCCAGCGGGCGGCATCGATCGCCTCGGTGGTCTTGTCGGGCTGTTCCCAGTAACCGAGCATCACCGAGTAGCCGCGGGTGCACAGTTCACCCGGTTCGCCGCGCGCCACGGTGCGCCCCGTCTCCGGGTCGACCACCTTCACCTCGAGGTGCGGGCCGACCCGGCCGACGGTGGCGGTGCGGCGGTCGATGCTGTCGTCGCGTCGGGTCTGCGTGGATACCGGCGAGGTCTCGGTCATGCCGTAGCAGATGGAGACCTCGCTCATCCCCAGCCGATCGATCACCCGCTTCATCACCTCGACCGGGCACGGCGAGCCCGCCATGATGCCGGTGCGCAGGCTCGACAGATCGTAGTCGGGGCCGGAGTCGAGTTCGGCCAGCATCGCGATGAACATCGTCGGGACACCGTAGAGCGAAGTGCAGCGTTCGGCGGCGACAGCGGCCAGCGCCGCGGCCGGATCGAACGACGGCGCCGGAATCACCGCGGCCGCACCGTGGGAGGTGACCGCGAGATTGCCCATCACCATGCCGAAGCAGTGGTAGTACGGAACCGGGATGCAGACCCGGTCGGCCTCGGTGTATCCGCACAGCTCGCCGACGAAGAACCCGTTGTTGAGGATGTTGTGGTGACTCAGCGTCGCGCCCTTCGGGAAACCCGTTGTTCCCGAGGTGTATTGGATGTTGATCGGATCGTCGGCCGACAGCGTCTCGGCGATCGCGCCGAGGCGTTCGTCGTCCGGCACGGTCTCGGCCACCTGCCGCCACTGCTCGGTGCCGAGGATCAGCACCTGTTCCAGGGCGGGACAGCGCGGCCGGACCTGCTCGATCATCGCGACGTAGTCCGAGCTCTTGAACTCCGCAGCGGCGATCAGCGTGCGCACCCCCGCCTGGACGAGGACGTATTCGAGTTCGCTGGTGCGGTAGGCGGGGTTGATATTGACCAGGACGGCGCCGATCTTCGCGGTGGCGTACTGCACGAGGAACCATTCCGCGCAGTTGGGTGCCCAGATGCCGACCCGGTCACCGGGTTCGACGCCGTGTGCGGCGAGACCGGTCGCGACGGCGTCCACGGCGGCACCCACCTCGCGGTAGGTCCAGCGACGTCCCGTCGGGCAGTCGATGAGGGCGTCCCGCGTCGGATGGGCCGCTACGGCGCGGTCCAGATTCGCGCCGATCGTGTCACCGAGTAGTGCGACGTCGGCGGGGCCGCAGCTGTAGCTGAGCTCTGACATCACCGGATCTCCTTGCCGCGCAGCAGGAACCGCTGCACTTTGCCGCTCGGCGTCTTGGGCAGACCGTCCACGAAGTGGATCTTTCGCGGATAGGCGTGGGCGGCGAACTTGTCCTTGACCAGCTGCTGTAGTTCGGCGGCCAGCTCGGCGCCGCCCTCGATGCCGGTACGTGGCACCACGAAGGCCTCCAGCACCTCGCCGCGCAGTTCGTCGGGCATCCCGACCACGGCGGCCTCGGCGACCTGCTCGTGCAGGACCAGCACACTCTCCACCTCGAACGGGCCGATCCGGTAGCCCGCCATGATGATCACGTCGTCGTCGCGGGAACTGAAGCGGAAACAGCCGTCGGCGTCGCGCGAGCCGACGTCGCCGGTCAGATACCAGCGTCCGTCGGCGGTGAATCGGCTCGCGGTGCGCTCCGGATCGTCGAGGTAGCCGAGGAACCAGAGCAGCGGGCTGTGGTGGGTGTCGATGGCGACCCGACCGATCTCACCGGGCGCGGCCTCGGTGTCGACGTCGTCGGCGAGGACCGCGCAGGACCACCCCGGCAGCTGCCTGCCCATCGAACCGAGCGGGGCGACCACATCGAGGGCGGGATGCCACGCGTGGCAGATCACCATGCCGTGCTCGGTCTGGCCGTAGTGGTCACGCACCGGTACCCCGAGTGTGCGCTGCGACCAGGCCACCACGTCCGGGGTCAACGGCTCGCCCGCCGACGACGCCCGGCGTAGCGCGAATCCCTCCGGGACAGGCGTGCTGTCGGCGCGCAACGCCCGATAGACGGTCGGCGCGGCGGCGAAGTTGGTGACGCCGAAGCGCCGCAGCACGTCCCAGGTGAGTGGCGCCGAGAACCCCGCGTGCAGCAGCAGGCTGCGCACGCCGGTGGCCAGCGGCGCGAGGATCGCGTAATAGAGGCCGTACGCCCAGCCCGGATCGGCCGCGTTCCAGTAGACGTCCTCGGGGCGCACGTCCAGGGCGAACTCCTGGTAGGCGTGCAACGACGCCAGCGCGCGCACCGGGATCGGCACGCCCTTGGGAGTGCCGGTGGTACCGCTGGTGAACAGCTGGACCAGCAGGCCGTCGCCACCGACCGGCACCGCCCGCGCACGCGGGTCGTCGGACCGGTGCCCGTCGAGCAGATCGCCGAAGCGCAGCGCGCCGGGAAGGTCGGTGTCACCGGCAATGATCGTCCGGCAGTCGGCCGCCGCGAGTTTCGGTGCCTGGTCGGCATCGGCGACAACGACTTTCGCGTGGCTCGCCGTCAGCCGGAACTCGACGGCCGGTGGCGCGAAGGCGGTGAACAACGGCACGTGCACCGCGCCGCGGCGCCAGATACCCAGCAGCGCCACCACGAGCTCGACCGACTTCGCCATCAGCGTCGCCACCCGGTCGCCGGGTTCGACGCCGAGTTCGGCCAGCGCGGCGGCGAACCGGGCCGAACGCTCCCGCAGCTCACCGTAGGTCAGCTCGTAGGCGCGCAGGTCGGACTCGATCACCGTGAACGCGATCTGCCCGGCCGGGTGCCGATCGCAGAGCAGATCGGCCGCGCAGGCCTCGGGTCGGTCGTAGTGGTCGAGCAGGTCGCGTACCCGCACGTCCAGATCGGTAGTCATCGCAGCTTCTCCTCATCACCCGGGTATCGGCCACCGGGTCTGTCCTAGAATGTGGCATAGCTCACGTTCCCTACTACCCCCGAAAAGGGGTGATCCATGACTTCCCTGTTGCGCCCGCGCGACGGTGACGCGCTGCGCGCCGAGATCCGCTGGGTGGCGGGCCGGGCGAGTGTCCCGGTGGTGTTCGGCGGCGCGGTGGACGAGGACACCCTGCTGCTCACCGAGTTCGTCGGCACCCTCACCACGGGTCTGCGTGGGCTGTCGGTGCTGCGCACCTCCGGGCTCGGCGGGCAGGCCATGGAGTACCGCAGACCGGCGTCGGTGGCCGACTATCGGGGCTCGTCCGCGATCACCCACCACTACGACGCCGCGGTTGTCGGCGAAGGGTTGCGGTCGGTGCTGGCCGTGCCGGTGCTGGTCGCCGACCGACCCCGCGCCGTGCTCTACGCCGCTACTCGTGGCACGGGGCCCCTCGGTGACCGCACCGCCGAGGTGATCCTGCAGGCGGGCAAGCGACTGGCCGCGGAGATCGCCGTCCGCGACGAGGTGGACCGGCGGGTCCGGCTGCTCGAGTTCGCGACGCCGCCGACGACGACCACGCCCGCGGCGACCGAGGAATTGCGCGAGATCCACGCCGAGCTTCGCGCCATCGCGACCACCACGGGCGATCTCGCGCTGCGCGACCGGCTTTCCGGGGTGTGCGAACGACTGACCGGAGTGTTGACCGGCGAGACCGTCGGCGATGCGCCGCGGCTGTCACGGCGGGAGCTCGACGTGCTCGCCCAGATCGCCCTCGGCTGCACGAATCAGGAAGCGGCGCTTCGGCTCTCGCTCGGCGCCGAGACCGTCAAGAGTTACCTGCGGCAGGCGATGAGCAAGCTGGATGCCGGCACCAGGCACGAGGCGGTGGCGCGGGCACGTCGGCACGGCTTGCTGCCCTGACTCACGACTCCGTCAACCCCGGCGCCACATGTGGGATATATCACCGTCATTCGCCCGCCGGATCTGATGCAATGCCCCCGGACCGGCCGCGCGGACCGGCAAGGTCTCACCCGTGGGCGCGAGACCCGCACGACGAAAGTCACCGAGCGCGCACTCGGGCAGCGCCCGATCACCCAGGGCCGCAGGGTCTGTACTGGGAACATCGGCGCACAGCCCGTTCGGCCTCGTCGTGTCCGACCCGACCGCGCCGACGGACACCGGTCCCGAACCCGTTCCGGATGGAACCAGCAACCCTCAGTATGGACGATCGCACAAAGAATGACGTGGATGGATACCCAAATGTCTTTAGCGCAAAACAATCTCGGTGCTGGTTCGGCCCGGTAGCGTCGCTTCGATGACGGAGCCTTTTCAACTGGCCGGCCTCTCACTGGACTGTGACGACCCCGAGTCCCTCGCCCGCTTCTACCTCGGGCTGCTCGGTGGCCGTGTCCTGTGGAACGACGCGCACAGTGTCGGGATCCGCATCCCGTCGGGACTGACGGTCGCCGCGCAACGCGTCGAGGACTACTTTCCGCCGCAGTGGCCCGGCACCGCCGCGGTGCACCTCGACCTGGCCGCCGACGCCGACCTGGACCTGTGCGAACAGCACGCCCTCGCGATCGGCGCCAAACCCGCACCGGTACAACCGGATCCGCGCTGGCGGGTATTGCTCGACCCCGCCGGGCACCCGTTCTGTATCACCACCCGCGTGATCGCGGGATAGGTCAGGGCAGCAGGTCGGGACGGCGTCGCGCCGTGCGTTCCAGTGACTGTTCGTGGCGCCACGCGGCGACCTTGGCATGGTCGCCCGACAGCAGGATGGGGGGCACGTCGAGGCCACGCCACGACACCGGCCGGGTGTAGCTGGGACCTTCGAGGAGTCCGTCGGAGAACGAATCCTCCTGGTGGGACTGCTGATTGCCGAGCACGCCGGGGATCAGACGCACCACGGCCTCGGTCATCACGAGCACCGCGGCCTCGCCACCGATGAGGACGTAGTCGCCGATGCTCACCTCTTCGACGCGGACACGGCGGGCGGCATCGTCGAAGACGCGCTGATCGATGCCCTCGTAGCGCCCGCAGGCGAACACGAGGTGCTGCTCGGTGGCCCAGCGCTGCGCGGTGGCTTGGGTGAACGGCACACCGGCCGGCGTGGGGACGACGAGCAGTGCGTCGTCCGGGCACACCTCGTCCAGGGCGTCGCCCCAGACGGTGGGCTTCATGACCATGCCGGGACCGCCGCCGTAGGGCGAGTCGTCGACCGATTTGTGCACGTCGTGCGTCCAGTTGCGCAGATCGTGCACGCCGATCGAGATCAGGCCCTTGTCGACGGCCTTGCCGAGCAGCGCGGTACGCAGCGGCTCGAGGTACTCCGGGAAGATCGTGACGACGTCGAGTTGCACGAATTACTCCGGATCGAGCAGGCCCTCGGGCGGGGTGATGACCACCAGTCCATCGGCGAGCGAAACCGTCGGCACGATGGCGGTGACAAAGGGAATGAGAATTTCGCGCCCATCGTCGGCGGCGCGCACCGATAGCAGCTCGCCCGCGGCCGAATGCAGCACTTCGGTGACCGTGCCGACGAGCGCGCCGTCGGCGAACTCGACCCGCAGGCCTTCGAGCTCGTGGTCGTAGAAGGCGTCGTCGTCCTCCGAGGGCGGCAGCGAATCGCTGTCGACGACGAACAACGTGCCACGCAGGGCGTCGGCGGCGGTGCGGTCGTCGATCCCGTCGACGAACACCAGAAGCCGGCCCGAGTGCTCTCGGGCCGACTTCACGGTGTAGTCACGGGTCGCCGAGGACTTCGGCATCCTGCCGCGCAAGGTGGCACCCGGCGCGAACCGGACGTCCGGCTCGTCGGTGCGCACATCGACGACGAGTTCGCCGCGCACGCCGTGCGACTTGGCGACCCGACCTACGACGAGTTCCATCTAGGCGTCGGTATCGACCACGTCGACCCGGATCCCACGGCCGCCGATGCCGGCGACCAGGGTGCGCAGCGCGGTCGCGGTACGACCACCACGCCCGATCACCTTGCCCAGGTCTTCAGGATGGACGTGTACCTCGACGGTGCGTCCACGACGTCCGGTGAGCAGCTCGACACGGACGTCGTCTGGGTTGGCGACGATGCCGCGAACCAGATGTTCGACGGCATCGGCAACAACAGCAGTCATTACTCGGCAGCCTCGGTGGCGGCTTCCTCAGCGGCAGCCTCGTCCTTCTTGGCGGCCTTCTTCTTCGGGGTGACGGCCTCGGCAACGGGCTCGTTGTCGGCGGCGGCCAGCGCGGCGTTGAACAGGTCCAGCTTGGAGGTCTTCGGGGCCTTCACCTTCAGGGTGCCCTCGGCGCCCGGCAGGCCCTTGAACTTCTGCCAGTCGCCGGTGATCTCCAGCAGACGCTGCACCGACTCGGTGGGCTGCGCGCCGACCGACAGCCAGTACGCGACGCGCTCGGCGTCGATCTGGATCAGCGAAGGCTCTTCCTTCGGGTGGTACAGGCCGATGGACTCGATGGCCCGGCCGTCACGACGGGTGCGGGCGTCGGCGACGACGACGCGGTACTGCGGGTTGCGGATCTTGCCGAGACGAGTGAGCTTGATCTTGACAGCCATGCTGGTCAGTCTTCTTTCAGTAGTTTGGTCACCACGCGATTCGGCGACCCGCATGGTCTGCGGGTCCGGTTTCGCGCATGCGTGCGTGACCGCCGCGCGGTACGGAACCGGAGACGGGCTGACACTGTCCAGGAAGGACGAGGGTTCATTCTGCCAGACGACCCGCCGCGGCCGGAAATCGCCTCCGCCAGTCGCGTGCTACCTCACCGCAACTGCGAGGTGTCGACCACCACCGGCACCGGGCCAGGCGCCTTCACCGTCTCGCCATCGGTGGCGAACACTTCCTGGCGGTAGCCGGACTCGCCCAGCGTGTAGCCCCAGAACCGTGCGGGCTTGCCAGCGGGGAGCTCGACGATCCACAGATACGGAACCCGCGCCGAGGCATAGGCCGCGATTTTTGTGTCTCGTTCCTCACGGCTGTTGCCGGGTGACCAAACTTCCACAGCCAACACCAGGTCATCCGCAGCGAAGTTGACGCGGTCGGGCGGAACACTGACCACAGCGACGTCTGGGATGATGCCAATCCGAAAGGGAGTACTGATCCGGACGCCGACAGCGGGAAGCGCCGTGAGATCTGAGCGATCAGCAGCACGAACAGCGGCCCGTAGAACCACGAACAACTCACCTGCGGCGTACTGATGCGGACCACCCGGCGGCGGCGTCATGTGCAGGTACCCCCAGATGAGTTCGAGTCGAGATCCATCGACCGGCTGCTCTTCGGCGAGCCAGTCTTCCACAGTCTTCGGGCCCAACGGGTGGATCATCGAAACCTCGGCGCTCATGGTCATTCCGTCCGATCTCCCGTTCGCTTGGCGCTCGCTCGATCCGAACTCGTGCGGTCGACCAGAGTACGCGGCGGGCAACGAACTGCGTGGTAGTCACCAGCCGACCGCTCGACTCCACTGTATATAAGCCGGGCGAGGGTTACGCGCGAAACTGGTGAGCGTTACGCGCGAAGTGCGCACGCGTACTTCGCACCCGAACGGCGGGACGGAGACGGGGCTCAGCGGTGGCCGGTGACGGGGTTCGGGGTTTTGACAACGAGGCCGCGCAGGACGACCCACTGCGGGTCGGTGAGGGTGTCCGGGTCGGCGCGGGGGTCCTCGGCGTAGACGACGAAGTCGGCCGGGGCGCCTTCTTCGATGCTCGGGCGGCCGAGCCAGGTGCGGGCGTTCCAGGAGGCGGCGCCGAGGGCCTCGTGGGGTGACAGGCCGGCGCCGGACAGGGCGGTGATCTCGTCGGCGATGCGGCCGTGGCGGATGGAGCCGCCCGCGTCGGTGCCGGCGTAGATCGGGACGCCTGCCTCGTGGGCTTTGCCGACGGTGTCGCGGACGCGCCGGTGCAGGTCGCGCATGTGGGCGGCGTAGACCGGGAACTTCGTGGCGCTGTCGGCGATGCCGGGGAAGGTGTCGATGTTGATCAGGGTGGGGACAAGGGCGGTGCCGTTGGCCACCATCAGCTCGATGGTGTCGTCGGTGATGCCGGTGCCGTGTTCGAGGCAGTCGATGCCCGCGTTGATCAGACCAGGCAGCGCGTCCTCACCGAACACGTGCGCGGTGACCCGGGCCCCGTTGGCGTGGGCCGCGTCGATGGCCTGCTTCAGGATGTCGTCACTCCACAGCGGCCGCAGGTCGCCGACCGACCGGTCGATCCAGTCGCCGACGATCTTCACCCAGCCGTCGCCGAAGCGGGCCTGCTCGGCGACGATCTCGGGCAGGTCCCGTTCGTCGTCGAGTTCGATGCCGAGTTCGCGGATGTAGCGCTTGGGGCGGGCGATGTGGCGGCCCGCGCGGATGATCCGCGGCAGCTCGGCGTGCTCGTCGATGAAACGGGTGTCGATCGGCGAGCCCGCGTCGCGCAGGAGCAGCGCGCCCACGTCGCGTTCGGTCTCGGCCTGCTCGATCGCGCCCTCGTGGGTCTCTTCGCCGCCGCCGTAGCGAATGCCGACGTGACAGTGGGCGTCGACCAGGCCGGGCACGATCCAGCCGGTCCGGCACAGCATGTCCGCGTCCGCGACCGGCTCGAAGGTCACATGGCCGTCGACGACCCACAGGTCGCGCTCCTCGTCACCGGGCAGAACCACCCCGCGCACGTGCATGAAGACCTCCTCGCCGTCGACGCCACCAACCTACCGCCGGTGACGCCGCGCCGGAGCCGGTTGCTCCGGCGTCGGCGCGGTGAAGGCCTAGCTGAGGACAACCATCAGGGCAGAGCCGGCCGCGTCGCTAGCTGCCCGACGGATTCCCGTCGAGAAAAACTGTCACCCTGGCGATACGCGCCGAGCCGGGCGCGAAGTCGACGAACGCCACGCCCGGTGCCGCACCGACCCGCACGCTCACGCTGACCGTGCGGCCGGCGGCGATCATCTTGTCCCACTCCATGCCTCGCGCACGATCGGCGAAATCCGCCACCGAGATCGGGTTCCCGGCGGGCAGCTCGACCACCGTCCGCTCATCGAGCAGTACCCGCACGCCACCCGAATCGCCGGATGCGGCCGCGGCGAACAGCCTGCCGACGATGCGCTTGCCGGAGCCACCCACCCCGCGCAGCGCCCGCATCATGCCCATCGCACCGCCCACACCGAGCTCGGCGACGAGCTGCGGTCCGAGCTTCGCGCCCGCGAGCAGTCCGGACGGCCCCGTGCGCAGCAGTCGCGCGATCATCACCCCCAGCTCCCAGTGCGCGGCGAGCCGGGCGATTCGCCAGCCGCCATCGGTGCCGACCAGGTCGTAGCGCAGATGCATCGGCACGGTGACGGTGGCGCCGGTCGACATCGTGGTCTCGATGTGCAGGTCACGCACCACTGTGTACCCGGCGACGAGATCACGGTCGACACGGAAGGCGATGGAATTCGGCGCGATGAAGACGTTGTAGAAGCGCCCGATCGCGTCGCGGCCGATGTGCTCGCGCGAGCCGTATGGGTCGTGCACGGCGGCCTGCTCGGCGAATAGGCCGACCCAGGCGGTCTTGTCGTGCGCCGCCACGGCACGCGGTGACGCCCGCACCGCCGCCAGCAGGTCTTCGTCGGTCCGGTCCAACGGCATGTAGGTCCTCCATACTCACGCTCCCCCTGCGCGATCCATGATAGAACGTGTTCTAGTTTTGCGTCGGCGATCGTGCCCACGCCTGTTGGACAAGAGGATCTCGATGGACTGGTACACCGGGAACACCACCTACGACACAGTGCTGACCATCGCCTTCGCCTTCGCCGCGTTCGTGATCGTCGGCGGACTGTTCGCCCAGAGCCCCTACGGCCGCTTCGCGTCGAACAAAGTCGGCTTCAATCTCAACCCCAAGCTGGGCTGGTGGCTGATGGAGCTGCCCGCGACCGTCGTGTTCGCGGTGTTCTATCTCAGCGGCCCCGATCGCTTCGAACCGGTGCCGCTGATATTGGCCGCCATCTGGCTACTGCACTACAGCAATCGCGGCTGGTTCTTCCCGCTCTCCATCCGGCAGGTGCCGGGCAAGAAGAGCAGTTTCAACGTCTCAGTGGTCGCGGCGGGCGTGTTCGTGACGGCCCTGCACGGCTACCTCAACGGTGCGTTCTTCAGCAACGACTTCATGAACCAGTACAGCGCCGCATGGCTCACCGATCCGCGCTTCCTGATCGGCGTGGTCGTGTACCTGTGCGGATTCGGCCTGCTGGTGCGGTCGGAGGCGATCGTGCGCAACCTGCGCGACAAGAACAACCCCGGTGCCGCCGAGTACCGCATCCCGCACGGCGCGGGCTTCCGCTTCGTCAGCAGCCCGGCCTATCTCGGCGAACTGATCGCCTGGGCCGGGTTCGCGCTGCTCACCTGGTCGCTGGCCGGTGTCGTGATCTTTTTGATCACCGCCGGGAACCTGGTGCCGCGCGCCTTCGCTACCCATCGGTGGTACCGGGAGAAGTTCGCCGACTACCCGGCGAAGCGGAAAGCGTTGATTCCCGGCGCCCTCTGAGCGCACGAGAAAAGCCGTGGTGGTGGGGGTTATGGGGCCACCACACCGCTTTAACAAGGTAAAAATGAGGAATTAGGGGAAAGAAAAGGTGTGGTTTG
>NZ_JBHXAQ010000001.1:250957-534565 GCF_042728755.1 Nocardia sp. NPDC060249 | reverse complement strand
TTTCCCCCCACCCCCGGGCTCCGCTTAATGGGTGGTTCCCCGGCCCCCGCTCCCCCACCCAAAACCGCGTGGGTGGGTGTCTAACCCCCCCACCACCACGGCTTTCACTGCGAAAAAGTCAGCTTTTCGGGAACTTCAGCTGTGAGAGATCGAAGCTGGTCGACCTACACCCCGGTGCGGAGTCGCTCGGAGCTCCGTCGATTCCTAGGAGCTGCCCGCCGAGCCGCTGCTCGGCTTGCCGCCCCCCGGCTTGTTCTCCTTGGACCAGTCCACGAACAAGCTGTAGGTGGTGCCATGCGCCAAGCGGCAGTGCGCGACACCGGCCGGATAGGCACGGGCCGCCTTCTGACAGGCCTGGCTCGAGCCTGACCCGGAGAACTGCTGCACAATCTGCTCATTGGCCGCGGCCTGGCCCGCGAAGGCGACGCTGCCGACCGCTGCGACACCGGCCAGTGACGCGAGCGTGAGAGACCTCTTCATTCGTAGTACTTCCTCGACGTGGGAAACGAAACCGCACGGCTTTGGAACCGCCCCGACACGGCCACCCCGTTGATCACGCTGGCTCGCCAGCGGCGAGCCGTGGCCAGTATTGATCAAACCAGGTCCGCAACACAACCGGCTCGGCCGTGGGCCGCCCGATGCGGGTACGCCGCAGTCGTTTCCACTACTTCTTCGGGAATTTCAGCTGCGATAGATCGATTCCGTCCAGGCCTGGCGGCAGCTGATCGAGACCGGGCGGCATGTTCGACAGATCCATGCCCGGCGGCAACCCCGGCATTCCGGCGGGCATCCCGGGGAACCCACCACGGACCTTCGGCGGGGTAGGCCCACGCCCACCCTTCTTGCCCTTCTTACCGCCCTTTTTGGTGCTGCTGCGACGTGCGCCGGGCATCCCCATCTGCCGACCCATCATCGCCATCATCTTCTTGGCTTCGAAGAACCGGTCGACGAGCTGATTGACCTCGGACACCTGCACGCCGGAACCGTTGGCGATGCGCAGCCGGCGCGAGGCGTTGATGATCTTCGGGTTGTCCCGCTCGGCGCGGGTCATGCCGCGGATGATCGCCTGCACCCGGTCGAGCTGCTTGTCGTCGACCGCGGCCAGTGCGTCCTTCATCTGGCCCGCGCCGGGCAGCATGCCGAGCAGGTTGCCGATCGGGCCCATCTTGCGGATGGCCAGCATCTGGTCGAGGAAGTCCTCGAGGGTGAGCTCGCCGCTGCCGATCTTGCGGGCGGTCTCCTCGGCCTGCTGGGCGTCGTAGACCTGTTCGGCCTGCTCGATGAGGGTGAGTACATCGCCCATGCCGAGGATGCGCGAGGCCATCCGGTCGGGATGGAAGACGTCGAAGTCCTCGAGCTTCTCACCGGTGGAGGCGAACATGATCGGCGCGCCGGTGACATTGCGCACCGACAGCGCCGCACCACCGCGGGCGTCACCGTCGAGCTTGGTGAGTACGACACCGGTGAATCCGACACCGTCGCGGAACGCCTCGGCGGTGCTGACCGCGTCCTGACCGATCATCGCGTCGAGCACGAACAGCGTCTCGTCGGGCTGCACGGCATCGCGGATACCCGCGGCCTGGCGCATCAGCTCGGCGTCGATACCGAGGCGACCGGCGGTATCGACGATCACCACGTCGTACTGCTTGGCCTTGGCCTCTTCGATACCGGCCGCGGCGACGGCGACCGGGTCGGCCGCGGTGATCCCGAGCGGGTTCTCGCCGCCACCGATGGAGGTGCCTGCGTGCGGGGCGAACACGGGCACACCCGCGCGCTCACCGACGACCTGCAGCTGGGTGACCGCGCCGGGACGCTGGAGGTCACAGGCCACCAGCAACGGCTGGTGCCCCTGACCCTTGAGCCATTTGGCCAGCTTGCCGGCGAGCGTGGTCTTACCCGCGCCCTGCAGACCGGCCAGCATGACGACGGTCGGCGGATTCTTGGCGAGGTTGAGGCGACGGGTCTCGCCACCGAGGATCGCGACGAGTTCCTCGTTGACGATCTTGACGACCTGCTGCGCGGGATTGAGCGCGCCGGAGACCTCCGCGCCCTTGGCGCGTTCTTTGACATTGGCGATGAAGCCGCGCACCACGGGCAGCGCGACGTCGGCCTCGAGGAGTGCGAGTCGGATCTCGCGCGCGGTGGCGTCGATGTCGGCCGGTGACAGACGCCCCTTACCGCGCAGATCCTGCAGTGCACCGGTAAGCCGGTCGGACAGGGATTCGAACACCGATCGCGCTCCTGATCTGAAAGGGTCTCAGGTCGTCTGACCGAAGTCGGACGTCTATTGCCCTCCCAGGGTAATGGAGGTTATTCGGTATGTTGCACGTGCGGTGGCGCCGTGCGGCGCAACTCGTGGGATTCGATGTCCACCAGGTACACCGCTTCTCTGCCGGTGAGGCCGAGTTCCCGCGAGAGCGCCTCGATGCGAAGCCATTCGGAATCGGCACTGTCGGCGTGGTGGGCGGCGGTCGAGGCGATGGTCATCGCGGCCAGCGCCTGCGCACCACTGAGAGTGCGACCCGGCAACCACGAAACCACCCACAGGTCACCACCGACGCACCGCGCGATGTGCGCGGTCGCGTCGCTGGTCATCATTGACGCGGAAACGACTTCGATAGCCACGGATCAGCTCCCCTCGAACGAGTGACAGCCGGACCAGGGGAATGCTATAGGTCACATCTCGACTTATCGGACCGCGAGGACGCTGTGTAGCAACCTGATAGCAATCAGTGAGTAAACCGTGTCCTGGCGACGTCAGCCGGCCTCGGTGGTTTCGGTCGGCGGCGGGGCGGGCGCGGGCCGCGGAACCACGTCGAGGACGGCCTTTTCGATACGGTCACGCAGGGCCGGACTGTCGGCGTCACCCAGTTCGAGGCAGAAGGCATCGACCACGGCCGAGCCCATCGTCACCACCTTGGCCCAACGGACATTGGCTCCCGTCGCGGCGAACGCACCGGCCAGTCTGCTCAGCAAACCGATCCGGTCGTCGGCGCGCAGCTCGAGGATCACCTGGCCGGGAGTGCTGGTCGGTGACCAGATCAGGCGCGGCGCGGCGCGCGCGTACCGGCCCGGCCCGGTCCCGACCGCTTCGGCTTCGCGCTTGGCCAGCACCGCGGGCAGGTCGAGCGCGCCGGTGGTGGCCCGGATGAGCTCCTGACGCAGCAGGCCCGCATCCGGCGGATCACCGAACTTCGGCATCACCACGAAGGTGTTGATCGCCGAATCCCCCGCACTGCCCAGCGAGGCCGAGAGCACCCGCAACGCGTGCAGCGCCAGCACACCGGCCGCGTCGGAGAGCAGGCCGGGCTCGTCAGGGGCGATCACCGTCACCACGAAGGTGTGCTTGCCGTCGCCGGGCGCCAGGGTGACGTGCACGCCGCCCGCAGCGGCCTTGTCCAGGAGCTCCGGGTCGATCGGTTCCGGTTGCGGCAGCGGCTCGCCCGCCATGACGAGCCGACAGCGGCGCACCAGTTCACCGATCAGCGAGGCTTTCCAGTCGCCCCAGACGCCGGGGCCGGTGGCCATCGAGTCGGCCTCGGCCAGCGCGTGCAGCAGTTCGAGCAGGCCGATGTCACCACCGAGCGCGTCGGCGACGTGCTGCACGGTCGCCGGGTCGTCGAGGTCGCGCCGGGTCGCGGTGTCGGGCAGGAGCAGGTGGTAGCGCACGATCGCGCTGAGGGTGCGCACATCCGAGGGCCACATCCCGAGCCTGCGACCGATATGGGTAGCCAGTTCCGCGCCCACGATGCTGTGGTCGCCGCTGCGCCCCTTGCCGATGTCGTGCAGCAGCGCGCCGAGCGCGAGCAGGTCGGGCCGGGCGACCCTGGTGCTCAGGCTGCTGGCGTAGGCGACCGTCTCCATCAGGTGCCGATCGACGGTCCAGGTATGCATTGCATCGCGCGGCGGCAGATCGCGGACCGCGCCCCATTCGGGAAAGAGCCTGCCCCACAATCCGGTTCGATCGAGGGCCTCGACCGCGTCGATGCTGCCGCGGCCCGCGCCGAGCAGGACGAGCAGATCGTTGAGCGCGTCCTTGGGCCACGGTTCGCGCAGTTCGGGCGCGTCCTCGGACAACCGGTTGAGCGTGGTCGCCGACATCGGCAGCCCGGTCTGGGCCGACGCCGCCGCGACGCGCAGGATCAGCCCGGGATCGCGCTGCGGACGGGCGTCTCTGGCCAGCACGACCTCGCCGGAGTGCTCGACCACCCCCTCATCGAGTGGTCGGCGCACCGGCATCCGGCGCAGTCTGGCCAGGCCGCGCCGCGGTAGCGCGTTGGCGGCCGTGCGCAGACCGACGTCGCACGAATAGCTCACCGTACGCGCCGAATCGGTCAATGTCCGGGCGAGATCGAAACGGTCGCCGATGCGTAGCGCGGCGCCGATCTCGTCGGCGTCCTGGGCGCGCAGCTGATCGCGGGCCCGGCCCGCGACGCGGTGCAGTTCGGTGCGCACGTCGAGGAGTCTGCGGTGCGCCTGTTGCAGGCCGCCGCCCGGGACCTCGGGGCCCAATCCCGGCATGGCGTCGGTCAACTGGGCGATCGAGAGCGCGTCGAGCAACTGGATGTCGCGCAGCCCGCCGCGACCGTTCTTGAGATCGGGTTCGGCGCGGTGGGCGATCTCGCCGCTGCGCTGCCAGCGCGCGGTGGTCTGTGCAATGAGATCGTCGAAGCGGGACCGGATGCCGGTACGCCATTCCCGGCGCACGCCGCCGATGAGCAGATTGCTGAGGTCTTGGTCGCCGACGATGTGGCGCGCCTCCAGCAGGCCGAGCGCGGCGATCATGTCGTCGGCGGCCACCCGCAGCGCCTGCGGCACAGTGCGCACGCTGTGGTCGAGCTTGATGTGGGCGTCCCACAGCGGATACCAGAGTTGATCGGCGACCTCCGAGACCACCTTGGGGTCGACGTCGTCGTGCAGCAGCACGAGGTCGAGATCGGAGTAGGGCAGCATCTCGCGGCGTCCGAGTCCGCCGACCGCCACGACCGAGAGGCCGCTGTCGGCGGTGATGCCGAGTTCGTTGCCCTTGCTGGTGAGCCACAGTTCGAACAGGTCGACCAGGGCCTCGCGCAGCGATTCCGGATCGAGCCGCGGATTGCGGGTGCCCGCCCCGTCGAGCAGTTGCGCCCTGGCCTTGACCAGATCCGCCGCTCCGTTGTTCTGAATACCACCGTTCCGCTGTGCCACAGCCCACACCACCATTTCATGCGGGCGGCCCCGCCCCGACCGGAGAGATCCCACCGGTGGGAGCGGGGCCGCCGCTCGATCGATTTCTCGTGCGTGCCCTACCGAATTACAGTGCGTCGCTTCCGCGTTCGCCGGTACGGACGCGGATGATGGTGTCCACCGGGGTCACCCACACCTTGCCGTCACCGATCTTGCCGGTGCGCGAGGCTTCGACGATCACCTCGACGACCTTCTCGACCGACGCATCGTCCACGACGACCTCGACCCGGACCTTGGGAACGAAGTCCACCGAATACTCGGCACCGCGGTAAACCTCGGTGTGGCCCTTCTGCCGGCCGTATCCCTGGACTTCGCTGACGGTCATGCCGAGCACGCCTGCCTGTTCCAGCCCGGACTTCACATCTTCGAGCGTGAACGGTTTGACGATTGCCGTAACCAGTTTCATGTTCGTCATGCCTCCTTGACGAGCGTGCGTGCCGTGCCACCCACAGCAGCGAAATCGTAAGCGGTTTCCGCGTGCTCGGACTCGTCCAGCCCCGCAGACTCGGATTCTTCACTGGCGCGCAGGCCGATCGTGAACTTGATCGCGTACGCGATGATGGCCGTGGCGACCAGCGAGTAGGCGAGAACGGCGAAGGCACCGACGGCCTGCAGCTTCAACTGCTCGACTCCACCACCGTAGAACAGTCCATCGACACCTGCGGGAGCTTCGCTGGTAGCGACGAGTCCGACGATCAGCGTGCCGACCAGACCACCGACGAGGTGGACGCCGACGACGTCGAGCGAGTCGTCGAAGCCGAAGCGGAACTTCAGGCCGACGGCCAGGGCGCACAGCGCACCGGAGACGACACCGACAGCCAGGGCGCCGACCACGTTGACCGAGGAACAGGCCGGGGTGATGGCGACCAGACCGGCGACGATGCCCGAGGCAGCGCCGAGCGAGGTCGGGTGACCGTCGCGGATCTTCTCCACGAGCAGCCAGGCCATCATGGCGGCGGCGGTGGCGATCGTGGTGGTGAGGAAGGTGGCACCCGCGACACCGTTGGCGCTCAGCGCCGAACCCGCGTTGAAGCCGTACCAGCCGAACCACAGCAGACCGGCGCCGAGCATCACGAACGGCAGGTTGTGCGGGCGGAACGGCGTCTTGGGCCAGCCCTTGCGCTTGCCGAGGATCAGGCAGAGCACCAGACCGGCGGCACCGGCGTTGATGTGGACCGCGGTGCCACCGGCGAAGTCGATCGCCTTGAGGTTGTTGGCGATCCAGCCGCCGTTCTCACCGGTGTAGCCGCTGAAGGCGAACACCCAGTGCGCGACGGGGAAGTAGACGACCGTGGCCCAGATTCCGGCAAATACGAGCCACGACCCGAACTTCAAGCGGTCGGCGACCGCGCCCGAGATGAGTGCGACCGTGATGATCGCGAACATGAGCTGGAAGGCGACGAACACCGAGAGCGGGATCGTGCCGAACAGCGGGATGGCGGCGGGGGCCGCGGGGTCGGTAGTCGCTAGATAGTCGCCGCCCAGGACGCCCTTGAGGCCGAAGTACTGGAGCGGGTCACCGACCAGCTTGCCCTTGTCCTCGCCGAACGCCATCGAGAAGCCGTATAGACACCACAGGATGGTGATCAGGCCCATCGCGGAGACGCTCATCATGATCATGTTCAGCACGTTCTTGCCACGGACCATACCGCCGTAGAAGAACGCCAGACCCGGCGTCATCAACAGCACGAGGGCCGCTGACGCCAGCATCCAGGCGGTGTCACCGGCGTCCGGTGCGCCGATCAGTGGAAATGCCACCTTGTGTTCCTCCTCATCTCGGGCCCTGCCGATGACGGCAAAAGGACCTGTACAGAAGGGTCGCCACTCGGTGTTTCATCCGTTGAGCTGTGGTGTTTCACCTGAGTGAACGGATACCGCTGTTGTGTTGCGTCCACGTTTCGCGTGGTTGGCATGAGCCTGTCAGCTCACGGTGAGGTCGGTACGGATGTGCGATTCGCCGCGTGTTCGCGCGGCGATTCACCGCACGACCGTTTCCCGGAAACAGTGATGTCAGCCCCGGAAAACAGCGATGCCCGCCCGATCGCTGGATCGGGCGGGCATCGGCGAAACTGTTACGCGGTACCGCCGAGCAGCGCGTCGACGAACGCGCCCGGCTCGAACGGCGCCAAATCGTCGGCACCCTCGCCGAGGCCGACGAGTTTCACCGGCACACCGAGTTCGTGCTGCACCTGGAACACGATGCCGCCCTTGGCGGTGCCGTCGAGCTTGGTGAGGACCACGCCGGTGATGTCGACGACGTCGGCGAACACCCGTGCCTGCATCAGGCCGTTCTGGCCGACGGTCGCGTCGAGGACCAACAGCACCTCGTCGACCTCGCCCTTCTTCTCCACGACCCGCTTGACCTTGCCGAGCTCGTCCATCAGGCCGGTCTTGGTGTGCAGGCGGCCCGCGGTGTCGACCAGGACCGCGTCGACTCCCCGGTCGATGCCCGCGGTGACCGCGTCGAAGGCGACGGCGGCCGGGTCGGCGGCCTCTTTACCCCGCACGGTCTCGGCGCCCACCCGTTCGCCCCAGGTCTGCAGCTGATCGGCGGCGGCGGCGCGGAAGGTGTCGGCGGCGCCGAGCAGCACCCGGCGGCCGTCGGCGACGAGCACGCGGGCCAGTTTGCCGGTGGTGGTGGTCTTACCGGTGCCGTTGACGCCGACGACGAGCAGGATCGCGGGCTTGTCGCCGTGCGGGAGGGCGTGGATCGAACGGTCGAGCTCAGGACGCAGCGCCTCGATGAGCACGTCACGCAGGGCGGCGCGAGCCTGTTCGGGAGTGCGCACGCTGCGCGAGGCCATCTCCTCGCGCAGGCGTTCGACGATCTTGGCGGTGCTCGCGGTGCCGATATCGGCCAGCACCAGGGTGTCTTCGATCTCCTCCCAGGAGTCCTCGTCGAGGTCGCCGCCGCCGAGCAGGCCGAGCAGGCTCTTGCCGACCGCGTTCTGCGAACGCGACAGGCGCCCGCGCAGCCGGACGAGACGGCCGGTGGTGGGGTCGATCTCTTCGATCGCGGCGGTGGTCGCGTCGACCTCGGCCGGGGCGGGCTCGGCGGGGGCCGGTGCGGAAGGAGCCTTGGTCAGCGGCTCGCTCGGGGCCGCGGGCGGCGCCGTGTCCACGGGCTCGGTCTCGGGCGGCGCGGGCTTCGCCGGGGCCGTATCGGTGGGCGCGGTCTCGGTCGGTGCGGTGTCAGCGGGCGGCGTTTCCGCGGGGGCCTCGGGCTCGGCCGGGGCGAGGGTGTCGAGGGCGGACGCGTCGTCGGGGACGACCACGGTCTCGTCGACGGCGACATCGCCCTCGGGCAGCGGTACATCGGTGATGCCGCGGCGCGGGGCGTCACGCGGGATGGCGGCGTCGTCACCGACGTGTGGCTGACCGTCGGTATCGGTGCGCTCCGGGACGGGCTCGGGCTTGGGCACGGTCGCCGTCGAGCCGCCCTGGCTGAAGCTGAATCCACCGGACGCGGTGTAACCACCGGAGCGGTCCGTCAACTCCTTGTCCGGCTCGGGCGGGGCCAGCGAAATCTGGCGCCGCTTGTACAGGACGAAACCCGCGACGAGCGCCACCAACAGGACGGCGGCGATCGCGGCGATCAGGATCCACGCTTGCGAACTCACCCGGCGAGTCTATTCGGGCGGGGAGTTGCCGCACGTCGGCGGCGTCTGCGCGGCAGGTCGGCGAGGCGTATCCGGGCGCGTCGCGGCGTGGCGGAAATACTACAGATTCGTTGTCCTGCGGAACTTCTGGCGCTTGCCCCATAGGATCGGCGGAGTGACCGATCGAAACGTGCTTGGGGGGCCGCTGGAAGAGTGCGGCGCCGATCCTCTCACGGGCTTCTACCGGGACGGCTGCTGCAGCACCGGTCCGGAGGATCTCGGCAGCCACACCGTGTGCACCGTCGTGACGGCGGAATTCCTGGAGCATCAGGCCTCCATCGGCAACGACCTCAGCACCCCTCGCCCAGAGAACAATTTCCCCGGGCTGCAACCGGGCGACCGCTGGTGTGTGGTGGCGGTCCGCTGGTTGCACGCCCACGAGGACGGGGTAGCCGCACCCGTGGTGCTGGCCGCGACCCACGAGAACGCGCTGGAGGTCATCTCGGTGGACATCCTGCGCAAATACGCCGTAGACGTCCCCGACGACGTCAGCGACCTGCTGTAGCCGCCTCCCGGCGGGTAGTGGGTGGCGTGTCGGGAGTCGCCCCGGAGCTACCCGCGAACGTGGGTGATCAGGTTGCGTTGGCGGTGTGCCTTTTGCCGGCAAGCCGGCGAGCAGTAGCGCGCCGGTCTGCCGGTGGCCGGTCGGCGGACGGGCGCGCTACAGACGGGGCACGGCACCGGCATTTCGTTACTTCCCGGGGTTTCGTTACGGTCGGCATCCGCGGGTTCCGTTACGGATAACGGGTGGGGTCGCAGGGCGTCGAGGATGAGGGCGACGGCCGGGGCGAGGGGATCTTCCGCGCGTCGATGCCGTTGGATCGCAACACATCCGGTGAAGATGTCGAGCACGTCGGTGACGACCACGTCGCGCCGGACCGCGCCGTGACGTTGCGCCGAGACGAGCAGCGCGCCCAGTGCCCGGTGAAAGCGGTTGCCCGCCCCGCGCAGCAGGGCCCGGGGCCAGCCGTCGTCGGATTGCACCAGGTCACACAGGTCTTTGTTGCTGGGCGTGGTCACGATGACGTGGGTGCACACGGCGAAGAACGCCGCGCCCGGATCCGGATCGGTGAGATGGTCGGCGGCCAGCGCCGCCAGCCGGTCGACGCGCTGCTGCACAACCGCTTCCAGCAGATCGGTTTTCGTGGGGAAATGCCGGTGCACCGTGCCTGCGCCGACGCCGGCGCGGCGGGCCACCTCGGCCAGCGAAACGCCTGCGCCGCGTTCGGCGAGCGCACGCTGAGCGGCAGCCAGGATCAGCGCGCGATTGCGGCGCGCGTCGGCTCGGATCGCCGGTTCCACGCCGTGGTCGACCGTCATTTCGTTACGCCTTTCCTGCACCGGACCTGGTCAACCGGGTGCGGCCACCCGTACCGTCCGGAATACGGGTCGACCGACCCGATTGTAGGCACACGATCGATCACGAAACGGAGCTCCTCCGCGATGACGTCAGCACTTCCCGTTCTGATCACCGGCGCGACGGGCAAGCAGGGCGGCGCGACCGCCCACAGATTGCTCACCGATGGCCATCCGGTTCGCGCGCTGGTGCGCGACCCCGACTCCCCCGCCGCCCGGGCACTGGCCGACGCCGGTGCCGAACTGACGGTCGGCGACTTCGACGACGCGGCATCCCTGCGGGTGGCGGTGACCGGAACCCGAGCCGTATTTCTCGTTCCCCCAGCCGATTACCGTGTCAAGGGTTGGGGTGAAGACACCGAGGCTCGTCGCGGGATCGCCATGGTCGACGCGGCCCGCGCCGCCGGTGTCGAACAGATCGTGTTCACCGGCGTCGCGACCATGGGCGACGCGAAGTCATGGGGCCAGCAGGGCAAACGTCAGATCGAAGAGGCTCTCGCCACGTCCGGTCTGCGCTACACCGTGTTGCGCCCGGTGCGGTTCATGGAGAACTACCTGCTGCACGGCTCCCCCGTCGACGGCATCCGCGACGGCGGCGAGCACCCACACCTGTTCCCCGCCGATCACCCGCTCCAGATGATCGCCGTCGATGACATCGGCGCCTTCGCCGCCCTGGCCTTCGCCGACCCCGAAGGCTGGCACGCCCGCATCCTCGAACTCGCGGGCGATGCCATCACTCCGGTCGACGCGGCCGCCACCATCGGCGCGGCCATCGGCCGCCCCGTCCACTACCGCGAGATCACCGAGGAGGAAGCCGACGCGATCGGCCCCCAGCTCGGCAACACCTGGCGCCTGATCCGCGCGACCGGCGGCTGGCACGCCGACATCCCGGCCTTGCGCGCCGTGTATCCAGAGCTGACCTCCCTGCGGGATTGGCTCGCACGCGGCGGCACCGAGCGGATCATCGACCGGATCGACGCCACGGCCCCGGCGACCCGGTTCGGCTGAGACTCCCCCTCGCCGCGCGAGCGCCGACCCGACCTCAGGCAGAGGCCGAGACCGGGTCGGGGTCGGTGACCTCGGCCCGGTTCAGCCGCTGGGAGATGACCTGGGTGATGCCGTCGCCGCGCATGCTCACGCCGTAGAGGGCGTCGGCGATCTCCATGGTCGGCTTCTGGTGGGTGATGACGATCAGCTGGCTCTTCTCACGCAGCTGTTCGAACAGGCCGATGAGGCGGCGCAGGTTGGTGTCGTCCAGGGCCGCCTCGACCTCGTCCATCACATAGAACGGGGAGGGGCGGGCGCGGAAGATGGCGACCAGCAACGCGACCGCGGTGAGCGACTTCTCGCCACCGGAGAGCAGCGAGAGGCGTTTGACCTTCTTGCCGGGCGGGCGCGCCTCGACCTCGATGCCGGTGGTGAGCATGTCCGACGGGTCGGTGAGCACCAGTCTGCCCTCGCCGCCGGGGAACAGTTTCCCGAAGACGCCGACGAATTCGCGTTCCACATCGGCGTAGGCCTCGGTGAACACCTGAAGGATGCGGGCGTCGACCTCGGCGACCACGTCGAGCAGGTCCTTGCGCGCGTTCTTGACGTCTTCGAGCTGGGTGGCGAGGAAGGTGTAGCGCTCTTCCAGGGCCGCGAACTCTTCCAGCGCAAGGGGGTTCACCTTGCCGAGGGTGGTGAGGTCCTTCTCGGCGCGTTTGGCGCGACGCTCCTGGGTCGGCCGGTCGTAGGGCATCGGCTGTGGCGCGCTGACCTGCTCGCCGCGCTCCTTGGCCTCCTCGTACTCGTGCAGCTCCAGCGCCGAGGGCGGCAACGGCACATCGGGCCCGTACTCGGCGACGAGGTCGGCGAGCGCGATGCCGAACTGTTCGGAGATCGTCGTCTCCAGCTGTTCGATGCGCAGCGCCGCTTGGGCTTTGGCGACTTCGTCGCGGTGCACGGCGTCGGTGAGCTGGGTCAGCTGAGTGTTCAGCGCGCGTGCGCGTTCCTTCACCTGTTCCAGCGCGGCCGCGCATTCGCCACGGCGCCGGACCAATTCGTCACGCCGTGCCGCGGCGGCGGCCACGACCCGCTCGAGTTCGTGCTTGATCTGGGTCCCGGATTCGGCGACCGCGGCGGCGACCGCGGCAGCCTGGCGTCGAGCGGCCTGCGCGCGCTCGGCGCGAGCCCTGGCCTCTCGCTCCCCACGGGCCGCCCTGCGCAGCGAATCCGCTTTGCCGCGCACAGATTCCGCACGCTCCTCCGAGGTGCGCACCGACAGTCGGGCCTCGACCTCCATGGTCCTGGCTTCGGCGAGCGCGGCGGCGGCTTCCTCGCGCGCATAGCCCGCGGTCTCGGTGCTCGCGGCGCCGTACCTGTCGTCGCTGCCGTCGTGTTCGATCTCGGCGTGCCGCAGCCGGTCCTCGAGTTCGGCGAGCGAGGCGAGCGACTTCTCCCGCGCCGCTTCGGCTTCCGCGCGCTGGGTGGACAGCCGCTCCCCTTCGGTCTGCGCCGCGCGGGCGGTCTGCCCGACCCGGGCGAGCCGATCGTAGATCGCCAGCAGTGCCTGATCGGATTCGTGCAGC
Source organism: Nocardia sp. NPDC060249 (assembly GCF_042728755.1). Lineage (NCBI taxonomy): Bacteria > Bacillati > Actinomycetota > Actinomycetes > Mycobacteriales > Nocardiaceae > Nocardia > Nocardia sp. NPDC060249. The sequence goes on along the minus strand of NZ_JBHXAQ010000001.1, from coordinate 521,754 downwards.
GCCATCAGCGCGTGGTCGGCGGCGTCCTTGCGGTCGGTCTGTTCGGCCAGCGCGCCTGCCAGCGCGGCCTCCAGCTCCTCGGCCCGCCGCTGCGCGGCCGCCAATTCCGTGGTGGCGGTGTCGATATCGGCTTGGACTTCGAGCTGGCTCGGCATCCGTTCCGAACCGCCGACGATCCAGCCCGTACCGGCCAGATCGCCGTCGCGGGTGACCACCCGCAGTTCCGGGCGCAGGGAAACCAGCTCGGTGGCGGCGGCCAGATCATCGACGACCACGACGCCCGCGGTGAGCGCGGCCAGGGCAGCTCGCACCTGGTCGTCGCCGTCGAGCACCTCGGCGAGCCACCGCGCGCCGGCGGGCAGGTCATCGCGCCTGTTCGGCATCGCGCCCTCGGTCGCGAAGACGAACGCCACCCGGCCACCGTCACCGCTGCGCAATTCCCGCACCGCCAAGTCGGCGGTGGTCGCGGTATCGGCGGTGATGGCATCGGCGAGCGGACCGAGCAGCGCGGCGACAGCGGCCTCGAAGCCGGGCTGCACGCGCAACAGCCCGGACAGCCGGTCGCCGAGCCCACCCACCCCGTGCTCGAGCAGCCAGGCCGCGCCGTCCTTGCGCGCGAGGTTCATGCCGAGCGCTTCGATGCGCGCACCGAGGCGGGCGACCAGTTTGCCGGCCTCCCGATCGAGTTCGCGTAGTTCGCGCACTCGCTCATCGGCCAGTTCCTGCGCGGCGACGGCGTGTTCGTGCTGGGCGTCGAGGCCCTTTTCCCCCGCGTCGAGTTCGCCGAGTTCGTCCTGCACCGCGTCGTACTCGACCTGCGCGGTCTCGCCGCGGTGCCGCGCATCGGCGATGGCCACGGACAGACGCGCGATCTCGGCGTCCACCGATTGGGCGCGGGTGCGCAACGTGTCGACCTGGCCCGACAGCCGGGCCAGTCCTTCACGCCGGTCGGCGATCGCGCGCACGGCCGCCAGATGCGCCTGCTCGGCGGCCTTGGCGGCGTGCTCACGCTCGGCGAGGGCTTCCCGGGCGGCTTCGAGGGTCTCGGTGGCCATGTCGACCGCGTACCGCAGTTCGGCCTCTTCGGCCTCGACCCTGTCGGCCTCGGCCTCGAGCTGCTCCGGGTCGCGTCCGGTGCCGACCGGCGCCTCGGTGTGCAGGTGCCTGGCCCGGTCACTGGCGATGCGGATGGTGGCGTTGACCCGCTCGGCCAGCGCCGAGAGCTGGAACCAGGTCTGCGCGGCGGCCTCGGCGCTGGGGCTCAGCCGGGACAGCTGGAACTCCTGCTGCGCGAGCGCGGCATTGGCGGCGTCGAGTTCGGTCTGCACGGTGATCTGCTGTTCGCGGGCGTACGCCTCTTTGCTGAGCTGGGATTCCAGTTCGCCACGACGGGTCACCAGGTCGTCGGCGGCCAGTCGCAACCGGGCGTCGCGCAGGTCGGCCTGCACGGTCTGCGCGCGGCGCGCGACCTCGGCCTGGCGGCTGAGCGGCTTGAGCTGGCGGCGCAGTTCGGTGGTGAGGTCGGTGAGCCGGGCGAGGTTGGCCTGCATCGCGTCGAGCTTGCGGACCGCCTTCTCCTTGCGCCTGCGGTGCTTGAGCACGCCCGCGGCCTCTTCGACGAACGCGCGCCGATCCTCCGGTCGCGATTCCAGGATCGCCGAGAGCCTGCCCTGACCCACGATGACGTGCATCTCGCGCCCGATACCGGAGTCGGACAGCAGTTCCTGCACGTCCATCAACCGGCACGTGCTGCCGTTGATCTCGTACTCGCCCGCGCCGTCGCGGAACATGCGCCGGGTGATCGACACCTCGGCATAGTCGATCGGCAGTGCGCCGTCGGAATTGTCGATGGTCAGGGTCACCTCGGCGCGCCCGAGCGGAGCCCGCCCGACGGTCCCGGCGAAGATGACGTCCTGCATCTTCCCGCCCCGCAACGCTTTGGCACCCTGCTCGCCCATCACCCACGACAGCGCGTCGACGACATTGGACTTACCGGACCCGTTCGGGCCGACGACGCAGGTGATGCCCGGTTCGAAGCGCAAAGTGGTCGCGGACGCGAAGGACTTGAACCCCTTCAACGTCAGACTCTTCAGATGCACTACCGAGGACCCTTCCTGCGCGCGAGCAACCATGCTAGCTCCCCCGCCTCCCCGGGGCTCGGGCCAGACCCAGGCGCGTGGTGCTCTACCGCGGGCGAGCGGCGGTCATCTCGAGAGTCGAGTCTGCCCGTGCCCGACGAGTTACCGATGTTCTTACGTCGGCATGTCGGCCAAAGTACAGGCAATTCATGGTTACTGCGGGTCGACGGGCTTCGCGTGCGGGTTGAGGTGCTTCGTCTGTTTCTGCAGCTGACGGAGGTGAGTCTGGGTGCCGGGAGTCGCTTCCCAGCCGGTGATCACCCGGAAGACCAGGACAGCGCCCCATGGGCCGATCACCCACATCGGCCAGAAGTAGGTGAGTTCGCCCGCGGTGAGCGAGATCAGGCCCCAGATGACCAGCACGATCACGCTGACGCCGAGCCAGCTACCCGCTTCGATGCGCTGCCAGACCGGGAAGCGCGTACCGGGCTTGCGTTCGGCGGGCGCCGCGGTCTGCTGCTGTGCCGTCAACGGGGGCAGGTCGGACAGGACGACGGCGAGGTCGTCGCGCGTGGTGGTCGCGTAGACCTTGGCCACGCGCTGATCGTATTCGCCCAGGTCGAGCCTGCCGTCGGCCAGATGCGTGCCCAGCTGGGCGACGATCGCGTTGCGTTCGGCATCGGACGCGCGCGTACCCGGGGTGATATCCATGCCGACGTCCTCTCGGTCACATCCACGATGGAGTGCTGGTTTCCAGCGTCCACCCTCCACAGTGCGATGTCAACCGCTCGTACTCGATCAGAGGATGGCGAAAGCCACCACGAGACCCAGCGCGAAATGCGCGGCGGCGACGACGAGGACCTCGGGGGTGTAGGTCTCGGCGTGCAGCGTGCGGCCGATGTCGATGCCGGTGACCTTCTCGATCAGCCGCACCGAGATCACCTGCGCGATGATGCCGACCAAGCCGTACACGATCGCCGCGATGAGCCCTTCCGACAGCTTGCCGCTGCCACCGGTGGCCAGCACCGCGAACACGACGATGAACGCCATGCTGATCATCCCGGCCGCCGAGACGATGATCGAGTTCGGCTTGCCCGCCACCACCAGGTCGCGCAGCTTGCCGGGCGTGGTCAGGTCGATGGCGAAGAAGCCGATCAGCATGAGGACGAGGCCGATCAGGCAGTACAGGATGATGGCGCCGACGCCTTCACCGAGCGCACTCCAATAACCCGATTCCAGGGCGAGGGCGGTCATCGTGGTCCTTTCGAACAATGTTGTGAGGTCAGGTGTCAGTCGACGATGCGGTGCGGCACGAACGCGGCGCCGTCATCGGTGATCAGGCCGGCGGTCTCCCGGATGCCGAGCCCCGCCGCGGTGTCACCCACGACCCAGGCGCCGAGCACCGGGCGCATCCCGTCGAATTCCGGTAGCGGGTCGAGCAATTGGTAGACGAAGCCCTCGGCGCCGTAGACGCCGCCGGTCGCGGTCTCCATGCCGGGGCCGACGATGGTCATGTTCGCGCCCTCACGGCCGAGCTTGGGTTTGCGGATGTATTCGGTGAGCTCGTGCGGGTTGTCGAGGTAGGCGGGCAGCAGATTGGGATGCCCGGGATACATCTCCCACAGGACCGCCAGAATCGCCTTGTTGCTCAGCACCGTGGTCCACAGCGGTTCGACCCACGCGGTCGCGGGCAGGCTACCGACCACGCGCTTGCCGAAGTCGTCGTCGAGGATCCACTCCCACGGATACAGTTTGAAGATCGCCTCGATCGGCGCCTCGGCCAGATCGACGAACCGGTTCAGCTCGGTATCGAAACCGACTTCCTCGATCGGCAGCGCGACGGTGTCGAAACCGGCTTCGGCCGCCGTCTCCTGCATGTAGGCGGTGGTGACGTTGTCCTCGCCGGTCGCGTCGGCGCCCGACCAGGTGAAGTGCAGCTCGGTTCCGGGCAGCACGCCGCGTAGTTCGGTCCAGCGCTCCACCAGTTTCTCGTGCAGCGAATTCCATTGGTCGCCACCGGGATACACCTGCTGCAACCAGTGCCACTGGATGATCGCGGCCTCGAGCAGCGAGGTGGGGGTATCGGCGTTGTATTCCAGGAGCTTGGCCGGGCGGCGCGCGTCGTAGCGCAGGTCGAAGCGGCCGTACACGTAAGGGTCACTGCGACGCCATGATTCGGCGATCGGGCCCCACGTCCATTCCGGCAGACCGAAATCGGCGAAGCGCTCGGTGAGGACGACGTGTTCGACCGCGTGCAGACACATCGACTGCAGCAGTTCCACATCGGCTTCCAGCGCGAGGATCTCGTCCATCGAGAACTCGTAGTGCACCGACTCGTCCCAGTACGGGCGCGGCTGACCGCTGGCGTCGCGCCCCGGTGCGCCGTAGACGAGTCCTTGCTTCTCGATGATCTGCTGCCAGTCCTGGCGTGGCGTGCTCTTGTTGCGCCGCATCTACGATCCACTCCCGCCGGTCGACTTGCTGCCGAGTCCGCCGCGCTGCACCGTGGTGCCGCTCTTGGTGGTGATCTGGGCATTACGCGGTTTCACCGAGGTGCCGCCCGTGGGCGGCTTGCCGATCGTCGGGGTGCCGCCGTAGTGGTAGCGGTACTGCGGCCAGCCCAGAATCAGCAGTCCGCCGCCGTGGCCGCCGGTGTAGCCGTCACTGCGGAAGTTCGTCTTGCCGTCACCGCAGTTCTCATCGGGGACAACGACTTCCTGCCCGTTCTCGTCGATCTGCACGCACGAGGCCGTCACCTGGTCGGGTGCGGTGATCGCCCGGTAGGCGAGGTAGCCGCCGCCGACCAGCGCGGCGACGCCGACGATGGCGACACCGCCGACCATCACGCGTTTGCGGTTGCGCCGCTTCTCCTCGGCCGCCGCGGCCGCGGCCCGCTCGGCCTCTTCGGCTTGCCTGCGGGCCTTGTCCCTGGCGCGCGCCTCACCGACGGTCGGCGGCCGCGGCTGGGTGACGCCGGGTTCCTGCCGTGACACCCGGCCGGGACGCGGCTGGTCGACAGGATGCCCGCCCGCGCCGAACACCGGCGGCGGCGACGCTGCGTTCGGGTCGTGCGGGGACGCCCCGCCGCCCGGATCGGACGGTGTCGAACCCGCGTTCGGTGCGGACCATCCCGCGCCGGGATCGGGTGGCGTCCACGGAGACCTGTCCGGCTCGCCGTTCGAGGGTTGTTCCGGTCGATCGGGCGGTCCAGGGTTCTGTGTGCTCACCGCTGCCGCCCCCTAGCCCCCGAAGTCACCACTAGCGCTCCTCGAATCCCGTCATGTCGCCCCGCGCGGGCTCCCAGCTTTCCACAACCAGGTCCACCCGACCAGGAGCCCGCCCGGACAGACCATGCGTCACGTGCCCGACAGCGTGCGAGCTCTCGGGCGCTTCGCCGGACCGTAGCAGTTCCAGCAATTTCTCGCCCGCCGTTCGTGGCCCTTCGGCGACAACGTGGACGCGGCCGTCGCGGTGGTTGCGCGCGTAGCCGACCAGGCCGAGTTCCAGTGCGCGCGAGCGCGTCCACCACCGGAATCCCACACCCTGCACGTACCCGTGCACCCACGCACTCAGCCGAACCGGCTCCTCGCTCATGCGTCGATGGTGAACGTCAACGTCACCTTCGTGCCCGCCTTGAGCGTGCGGCCCACGGTGCACACCTTGTCGACGGCGCGCTGCACGGTGACCAGTAGTCGTTCGCGGGCGGCCTCGTCGAGTTCGGACAGGTCGAGTTCGAGGACCTCGTCGAGCTGCGGGTAGAGCTCGTTCTCGCGGTCGGCATCGCCGGACACGCGGATGGTGGCGTCGAACTCGTCGCCGAGGCGACGCGACAACGGCAGATCCGAACTGAGCCCGGTGCACCCGGCGAGCGCGATCTTGAGCAGCTCACCGGGCGTGAAGGCGCCGGGAACACCCTGGGAGGCGATCAGAACCTCCGCGCCACGGTTACTGCGCCCGGTGTAGGCGCGGGTTCCGGTGCGCTCGACCCACAGTTCGGTGGGGGCGTTGGTCACGGGTGCGTTCTGCTCAGCCATGCCTTGATCCTGCCATTCGCTCGAGGACGATCCACGCCTGGGAACGCCACCGCCGCCACCGGCATTCCGGTCACGTGACCCGGCGCACGCTCACTCCTGGAAGCGGTAGCCCATTCCCGCCTCGGTGAGCAGATGGCGCGGGTTGGCCGGATCGTCCTCGAGTTTGCGCCGCAACTGCGCGAGGTAGACCCGCAGGTAATGGGTCTCGGTGGCATAGGCCGGACCCCACACCTCGCGCAGTAGTTCTTTGCGCCCCACCAGCTTTCCGCGATTGCGCACCAGCATCTCGAGCATCCCCCACTCGGTGGGCGTGAGGTGCACGGCCACGCCCTGCTTGGTGACCTTCTTCGCGGCCAGGTCGACGGTGAAGGAATCGGTCACCACCACCGGGTCGTCGCTCCCGGCATCGGCGGCCCCACGCCGCACCGCCGCACGCAACCTGGCCAGCAACTCGTCCATCCCGAACGGCTTGGTGACGTAGTCGTCGGCCCCCGCGTCGAGCGCCTCGACCTTGTCGGCGGAGTCGGTGCGCGCCGAGAGCACGAGCACCGGCGCGCTACTCCAGCCACGCAGCCCCGCGAGCACCTCGATGCCGTCCATATCGGGCAGCCCGAGATCGAGGATCACCACATCGGGATGCTTCTCGGCGGCAGCACGCAGCGCGGCGGCACCGTTGCCCGCGGTGATCACCTCGTAGCCACGCACCGACAGATTGATCCGCAATGCCCGCACGATCTGCGGCTCGTCATCGACCACCAGCACCTTCACAGTTCCGCCTCGGCGCGTATCGCGGCCGGACTCGGGTGGGGCGGCCGTCGTGCGGGCGGGCGGTGGGTTCGGCGTAGCAGTGGGTTCGCCGGTCCCGGAGTTACCCCTGTGCTCACTTGTCGGCATCGTTGTTTCCTGGGAAGGGGGCGGGCAGGTCTACCAGCATGGTCAGACCGCCGCCCGGTGTGGGTTCGGCGTGGACGGTACCGCCCATCGCCTCGACGAAACCCCGCACGACCGAGAGGCCGAGGCCGACGCCGGTGGTGTTGTCCCGGTCGCCGAGACGCTGAAATGGCTCGAACAGGTCCTCTTCGGTGCCCGCGGGGACCCCGCGTCCGGTGTCGACGACCGCGATCGACACCCGCTCGCCGACGTGCTCGGCGGTGACGCGAACGGGGGTGTCACGACCGGAGTGATGCAGGGCGTTGTCGAGCAGGTTGGCCAGCACGCGTTCGAGCAGACCGCTGTCGGCGAGGACCGACACCTCGCCGACCTCGACCTTCACCCGGTCCATCGCCGCCCGCCGCAAACCACGTGCTCCCATCCCGACGCTGACCAGCGCGCGGTGCACCGCCTCGTCCATGTAGACCTGCCGCAATTGCGGGCTCACCACACCGACGGCCAGGCGCGAGGAATCGAGCAGGTTGCCGACCAGCGCGGTCAGTTGGTCGACGGATTCCTCGATCGCCTCGAGCAGTTCGCCGGTGTCCTCGGCGGAGAACTCCACATCGTCGCTGCGCAGACTCGACACGGCGGCTTTGGCACCGGCCAACGGCGTGCGCAGGTCGTGGCTGACTGCCGAGAGCAGTGCCCGGCGCAACCGATCGGCCTCGAGCAACGCCGCCGCGGCACTGGCTTCTTCGGCGAGTCGTTCCTGCCGGACCAGCCCAGCGGCTTGATTGGCCACCGCGTTGAGCACCGGCCGCTCCCCCGGGTCGAGCGGGTGCCCGGCCAGCAACAGCAGGCTCGTCGTGTCACCCGCCTCGATGACCGTCTCGGCATCGTCAGGACGTCGTGGAGGATCGGTACCGACCTCGGCGACCACCACGTCGCCGCACAGCATGCTCACCGCCCGCTGCCCATAGGCCTCACGCACCTGTTCCAGCAGATTCGGCAGATCGGCGCCGTGCAGCACCGCACCGGCGAACAGGGTGAGCAGCTCGGCTTCCCTGGATGCCTTGCGCGCCTGCCTGGTTCGCTTCGCCGCGACATCGACCAGCGCGGCGACGGCGACCGCCACGATCAGCAGCACCACCACGGTGACGAAGTTGTCCGGTTCGGCGATGGTGAGGCTGTAGCGCGGAGAGGTGAAGAACCAGTTCAACAACAGCCCCGACAGCAGCGCCGACACCGAGGCGGGCACGACACCGCCGAGCAGCGCGACCGCGACGACACCGACGAAGAACATCGCGCTGAGCCCGCCGAGTTCGAGGAATCCGTCGAGCGTCGCCCAGCAGACCACGCTCACCAGCACCGGCACCAGCAGGGCGGCGATCCAGGCGAACAGTGGCTGACGTACGCGCAGCGGGTTGCGGCGCACACCTTGGTTGGCCTGCTCATGGGTCACCATGTGGACGTCGATCTTGCCCGAACGCTGCACCACCGTGGCCCCGATGCCCTCGTCGAGCATCCGCGCCCACCGCGACCGTCGCGAGGTCCCGAGCACCAACTGTGTCGCGTTGACCTCCCGCGCGAATTCCAGCAGCGCGCCGGGCACATCGTCGCCGGTCACCGTATGCAGCGAGGCACCGAGCCCGGCCGCGAGTTCACGCAGCCGCACCATCCGCTCGGTCGACACCCCGGCGAGCCCGTCACCACGAACCACGTGCACCACCACGAGATCGGCGCTGGACTTCGACGCGATCCGGCCCGCCCGGCGCACGACGGTCTCCGATTCCGCCCCACCGGTGACCGCCACGACGACTCGTTCGCGCGCCTCCCACAGCTCGGTGATCTTGTGGTCGGCCCGGTACTTGGCAAGCGCGGCGTCGACCTGATCGGCCAGCCAGAGCAGTGCGAGTTCGCGGAGCGCGGTGAGATTTCCGGGCCGGAAGTAGTTACGCAACGCGGCATCCACCTTGTCTGCGGCGTACACATTTCCGTGCGACAGCCTGCGCCGCAACGCTTCCGGTGTGAGGTCGACCAGCTCCACCTGATCGGCCGCACGCACCACCGCATCGGGCACCGTCTCGCGCTGCTCGATCCCGGTGATCTGGGCGACCACATCGTTGAGGCTCTCGAGGTGCTGCACGTTCACCGTCGAGATGACATCGATGCCCGCATCGAGGAGCTGCTCGATGTCCTGCCAGCGCTTTTCGTGCACACTGCCCGGCGCGTTGGTGTGCGCGAGCTCGTCGACGAGCACCACGGCGGGCTTGCGCGCGAGCACCGCGTCGACGTCGAGTTCGGGCAGCTCGGTCCCCCGATAGCCGACCAGTTTCGTCGGGATCCGTTCGATGCCGTCGAGCAGTTCCGCGGTCTTCGCGCGACCGTGCGTCTCGACCAGCGCGGCCACCACATCACGGCCGCGCTCGAGCCGCCGGTGCGCTTCGCCGAGCATGGCGTAGGTCTTGCCCACACCCGGCGCCGCACCGAGATAGATGCGCAGTTGTCCGCGTTTCACCTGTCCATCATCGCGGGTCGACGAACCTCGACTGTAGGGCGCACCGGCAACACGCCGACCGACACCATCGGTGTATGCGAGGTGTTCAGTCGACCGAGCACCCGGATCAGCAGCAGCGATCCGGCAAAACCGAAGATCACCGCAAGGGTCACTACCGACACCGCGATCTCACTTTCCGTGCACAAGGGAACCGGCGGCGCCGTTCGCCCACCGGTGCCCACTTTCTACCGCGCGGACACACACCTGATCTCGATCTTTACGGTGTGTTGACGGCAATCGGGCCCGCTTTGACGGCATCCTCACACCCGTCACGCACCCGCCGCGTCAACATTGCGCAAAGGCCTGGCCGCCGGGCGCTAAGGAGTCGTAAGGAAGCCACGCCGAGTCGCGATCCGGCGTTTCACTCACCTAGGTGCTCCACCTCGGAGCACAAGGAGGTTGGAAATGTCTGTCGTGGTGTTCACGGTGCTCACCGTGGCGATCTTCGCGCTGCTGGGCTTGATCCAGCGAGGGGTGGAGAAGCTGTGATCGCGAACCTTGTCGGTCTCGCACTGGCTGTCGGAGTCGCCGTCTTCATGGTCGCGGCGCTGCTCTTCCCCGAGAGGTTCTAGGTGAACACGACTACTGCGGGGATCGTCTTCGTGGCGGCCCTGGTTCTCGCGCTCGCCCTGGTGCATGTGCCGCTGGGCGACTACATGTACCGGGTCTACAGCAGCGACAAGTACTCCCGCGTCGAGCGGCTGATCTTCCGCGCCATCGGCGCGAAACCCGAGGTCGAGCAGACCTGGCCCGTCTACGCCCGCAGCGTGCTGGCGTTCTCGGCGGTCAGCGTGCTGTTCCTGTTCTTCTTCCAGCTGGTGCAGGGCGCGCTGCCACTGCACCTCGACGATCCCGGCACCGAGATGACCCCCGCGCTCGCGTGGAACACCGCGGTCAGCTTCGTCACCAACACCAACTGGCAGAACTATTCCGGAGAGTCCACCCAGGGTCACCTGGTGCAGATGGCCGGTCTCGCGGTGCAGAACTTCGTCTCCGCGGCGGTCGGCATGGCGGTGGCGGTGGCGCTGGTGCGTGGCTTCGCCCGGCGCCACACCGGCGACCTCGGCAACTTCTGGGTCGACCTGGTGCGCGGCACCCTGCGCATTCTGCTGCCGCTGGCGTTCGTCTTCGCGATCGTGCTGGTCGCCGGCGGCGTCATCCAGAACTTTCACCTCCACGATCAGGTCGCGCAGACCATCGGCGGCGCCGAACAGACGATCACCGGCGGTCCGGTGGCGAGCCAGGAAGTCATCAAGGAACTCGGCACCAACGGCGGCGGCTTCTACAACGCGAACTCCGCGCACCCGTTCGAGAACCCGAGCACCTGGACGAACTTCCTCGAGATCTTCCTGCTGATGGTGATCGCGTTCTCCCTGCCGCGCACCTTCGGCCGGATGGTCGGTTCCACCAAGCAGGGCTACGCGATCGTGGCGGTGATGGGCACGATCGCCCTGGCCAGCATCTCGCTGACCAACCTGTTCCAGCTCCAGCACCACGGCACGGTGCCGACCGCGCTCGGCGCGTCGATGGAGGGCGTGGAAACCCGCTTCGGCGTTGCCGATTCGGCCACTTTCGCCGGCGCGACCACGCTCACCTCGACCGGTGCGGTGAACTCGTTCCACGATTCCTACACCAGCCTCGGCGGCATGATGACGATGTTCAACATGCAACTGGGCGAGGTGGCGCCCGGCGGTGTCGGGTCCGGTCTCTACGGCATGTTGATCCTCGCCGTGATCACGGTGTTCGTCGCGGGCCTGATGGTCGGGCGTACCCCGGAATACCTCGGCAAGAAGATCACCCCGCGCGAAATCAAGCTGGCGGCGACGTATTTCCTGGTGAGCCCGCTGATCGTCCTGGTCGGCACGGCGGTGGCCATGGCCTTGCCGGGACAACGAGCGAGCATGCTCAACGGCGGGCCACACGGCATGTCAGAGGTGCTGTACGCCTTCACCTCCGCGGCCAACAACAACGGTTCCGCCTTCGCCGGTCTCACCGGCAACACCGAGTGGTACAACACCGCGCTCGGCCTCGCGATGCTGTTCGGCCGATTCCTGCCGATCATCGTCGTGCTGGCACTGGCCGGTTCGCTGGCCCAGCAGGGCACCACCCCCGCGTCGATCGGCACGCTGCCGACGCACCGGCCGCAGTTCGTCGGCATGGTCGTCGGTGTGACGGTGATCCTGGTCGCGCTCACCTTCCTGCCCGCTCTCGCGCTCGGGCCGCTCGCCGAAGGAATCCACTGAAATGACCACTCCCACACTAGAATCCGCACCGCGGCCCGAACACCGCACCAAGGGTGTGCAACGCGGCGTGCTCGACCCGAAGTTGCTGCTCACCTCCCTTCCCGACGCCGTGCGCAAGCTCGATCCGCGCACGCTGTGGAAGAACCCGGTGATGCTGATCGTCGAGATCGGCGCCGTGTGGTCGACCATTCTCGCCGTCGCCGACCCGAGCTTCTTCGCCTGGGCGATCGTCGTCTGGCTCTGGCTCACCGTCGTTTTCGCGAATCTGGCCGAGGCCGTCGCGGAGGGGCGCGGCAAGGCGCAGGCCGACTCGCTGCGCAAAGCCAAGACCGACACCATCGCCCGCCGCCTGGCCGACTGGACACCGGGTGGGCGCATCGTCGAGGAACGCGTCGCGGCTCCCGAGCTGCGACGCGGCGACTACGTGGTCGTCGAAGCGGGCCAGATCATCCCCGGCGACGGTGACGTCGTCGAAGGCATCGCCTCGGTGGACGAATCGGCCATCACCGGTGAATCCGCGCCCGTGATCCGGGAATCCGGCGGCGACCGCTCGGCCGTCACCGGCGGCACCACGGTGCTCTCGGACCGGATCGTCGTGCGGATCACCCAGGAACCCGGCGCCAGCTTCATCGACAAGATGATCGCCCTCGTCGAGGGTGCGAGCAGGCAGAAGACCCCGAACGAGATCGCGCTCAACATCCTGCTGGCCGCGCTCACGATCATCTTCGTGTTCGCGGTGACCACCCTGCAGCCGCTGGCCGTCTTCGCCAAGTCGAACAACCCCGGCGTGCCGGACACCTCGGCACTGGACGCGCACGGCATCACCGGCATCGTGATGGTCTCGCTGCTGGTCTGCCTCATCCCCACCACCATCGGCGCGCTGCTCTCGGCCATCGGCATCGCGGGCATGGACCGCCTCGTGCAGCGCAATGTGCTCGCCATGTCCGGTCGTGCGGTGGAAGCCGCGGGCGATGTGAACACACTGCTGCTGGACAAGACCGGAACGATCACCCTCGGCAACCGGCAGGCAGCCGCGTTCATCCCGGTGCCCGGCGTTCTCGACGACGACCTGGCCGACGCGGCCCAGCTGTCCAGCCTCGCCGACGAGACGCCGGAGGGGCGCTCGATCGTCGTGTTCGCCAAGGAGGTGTTCAACAAGCGCGAACGCAGCGCGGGCGAACTGCCCGGGGCCACCTGGGTCGAGTTCACCGCGCAGACCCGTATGTCGGGTGTCGACCTGTCCGACGGGCACCAGCTGCGCAAGGGGGCAGCCGGTGCGGTCATCGAATGGGTTCGCGCCCAGGGTGGTTCGGTCCAGGCCGAGGCTTCGGCGATCGTCGACGGCATCTCCGCCTCCGGCGGCACCCCGCTGATGGTCGGTGAAGTCCGCGACGGAACACCGCGCCTGCTCGGCGTGATCCATCTCAAAGATGTTGTCAAGCAGGGCATGCGGGAACGTTTCGACGAGATGCGCCGCATGGGCATCCGCACGGTCATGATCACCGGCGACAACCCGTTGACAGCCAAGGCGATCGCCGACGAAGCGGGCGTGGACGACTTCCTCGCCGAGGCGACGCCGGAGGACAAGCTCGCGCTGATCAAGTCCGAACAGGACGGCGGCCGCCTGGTCGCGATGACCGGTGACGGCACCAACGACGCTCCCGCCCTGGCGCAGGCTGACGTGGGCGTGGCGATGAACACCGGCACCTCGGCCGCCAAAGAGGCGGGCAACATGGTCGATCTGGATTCGGATCCGACCAAGCTGATCGAGATCGTCGAGATCGGCAAGCAGTTGCTGATCACCCGTGGCGCGCTCACCACGTTCTCGATCGCCAACGACATCGCCAAGTACTTCGCGATCATTCCCGCGTTGTTCGTGGGACTGTTCCCCGGCCTCGGCGCACTGAACATCATGCGTCTGGCCAGTCCGCAGTCGGCGATCCTGTCCGCGGTCATCTTCAACGCGATCATCATCGTGGCGCTCATTCCGCTGGCGCTGCGCGGTGTCAACTACCGGCCGAGCAATGCTTCGAAGCTGTTGAGCCGCAACCTGACGATCTACGGCCTCGGCGGCATCATCGCGCCGTTCATCGGCATCAAGGTCATCGATCTGTTCGTCCAACTCCTCCCCGGGATGTCCTGAAATGCGTATGTCAACCTGGATCCGCCAGCACCTGGCCGCCTTGCGCGCTCTGCTCGTGCTGACCGCGATCACCGGAATCATCTATCCCGTGGTGGTTTTCGCGGTCGCGCAGCTGCCCGGACTCGACACCAAGGCCGACGGCTCGCTCATCGAGCGGGACGGAAGATTGGTGGGCTCCAGCCTGATCGGGCAGTCGTTCGCCGACGCCGACGGCAAGGCCATGGCGCAGTACTTCCAGAGCCGTCCGTCGGCCGCGGGCGAGGGCTACGACCCGCTGTCCACCGCCGCGAGCAATCTCGGCCCGGAAGACATCGTCGACACCGCCGACCGCACCAGCCTGCTCACCACCGTGTGCGCACGCTCGAAGGAGGTCGGCGACCGTGAGGGGGTTGACGGCGCCCGGCAGTTCTGCACGAAAGACGGTGTGGGCGCGGTGCTCTCGGTGATCGGGCCACGCGACGGCGACGGTGACGTGTCGCGGCCGGTGCGGGTGGTCAGCGTCAACGAGCTCTGCCCCGCGCAGCCGTTTCTGGCCACGTTCCGCGGCGTCGCCGTGGAGTGCGCGCAGGAGGGCGGGGACTACTCCGTCGGCCGGATCGTCCCGGTCCTCGGTGACGCACCGGCCGAGGCCGCCGTTCCCGCCGACGCGGTCACCGCGAGCGGTAGCGGTCTCGACCCGCACATCTCCCCCGAATACGCGACCATCCAGGTCGAACGGGTGGCGAAAGCGCGCGGCATCACCAGCACGCAGGTGCGCGAACTGCTCGACGCGCACACCGACGGGCGCACGCTCGGATTCCTCGGCGAGCCGAGGGTGAACGTGGTCGAACTCAACCTCGATCTCGACGCCCGCTACCCGTTCGCGGGCTGAGGCACAGCAATCGGGGCCGCGCTCATCACTGGTCGCGGCCCCGATTGCGCGGTCTACTCCTCGTCGGTGATGAGCGCCCAGCCCTCGGGCAAGCCCGTCACGGTCACCGCCGAGCCGCACACCTCGAGATCCACGGTCACCCCGTCACCGAGCCGGAACTCCGACATCCGCACGCACCCCCACACCGGGGGAACCTGGGGCCGCAACGTCAACGTCTTGGCGGGCACATCGGGATCGAGCCCGAGGAACGACCGAATCAGCAGCAGCGGCGCCGCACTGGCCCAGGCCTGCGGCGAACACGACGTCGGATACGGCACGGGCGCGGCGAATCTCGACCGAGGGAAACCACAGAAGAGCTCGGGCAACCGGCCGTCGAACGCCGCGGCGGCATCGAGCAGACCACCCGACAGCTTCGTCGCCAGCTCCACCGCACCCGGCACATGCTGGTACCGCATCAACCCGGCGACAGCGATCGCCGTGTCATGCGGCCAGATCGACCCGCAGTGGTAACTCATCGGGTTGTAGGCGCCCATATCGGACGCCAGTGTCCGCAGCCCGAATCCCGAATCCATCTCTGCCCGGGACAGATTCCGGATCAGGATCTCGGCGTGTTCGTCGGTCGCGATGCCCGACCACAGACAGTGCGCCGCGTTGCTGGTCAACGCGTCGACCTGCCGTTTGCGACCGTCCAATGCCACCGCGTACCACCCGTAGTGGGGTAGCCAGAACTGTTCGGCGAACTTGGTTCGCAATTCGTCGGCCCGTTCCCGCATCCGCACAGCCAGCTCGGGATCGTCGAACTGGTCGGCGAGTTCCGCGCGGGCCTGGAACGCCGCGTACACATATCCCTGCACCTCGGCCAGCGCGATCGGGGCCTCGGCGATATGGCCCGCGGCGTCGTTGATTCCGTCGAAACTGTCCTTCCAGCCCTGATTGATCAGGCCGCGATCGGTCGCGCGCACGTACTCGACGAAACCGTCGTCGTCGCGGTCACCGAAATCGGTAATCCAGCTGATCGCGGCGTCGGCGGCGGGCAGCAGGGTCGCGATCGACGCCGGATCCGCGCCCCACCGCAGACATTCGGCGAGCAGCATCACGAACAGCGGCGTGGCGTCGACGGTTCCGTAGTAGATCTGCCCGCCCAGCACCTGCCCGACCGAGGGCCCGCGCCGCATCTCGTGCATGATCCGGCCCGGCTCCTCCTCGACGAGCGGGTCGATCGTCTGCCCCTGCAACTCGGCCAGCTGCTGCAAAGTGCCCAGTGCCAGATCGGTTTCCAGCGGCAGCGACATCCATGCCGTGAGCAGCGAGTCCCGGCCGAACAGCGTCATGAACCACGGCGCACCCGCCGCCACGAAGGGCCGGTTGGTACCCGAATCGGTGTGGATCTGCAAGGCGCCCAGATCGCTTTCGGTGCGGCGCAGGATCTGGTTGAGCAAACCCGAGTCGGCGGAGATATCGGTGGCGGTGGCCCGCCACGCCTGGATCTTGCGTACCGGCTCGCTCGCGCGGTACCGCTCGCCCACCGAGCCGGAGGTCTGCGGGCGTTGCGCGGCGCCTGCCGGTTGCGCGGTGATCTCGGTCTGCCAGCGCCCACCCGCCGGCACGACGATGCGCCAGATCATGGTGCCGGGCAGCATCATCGGCTCGACGGTCGAGGTGAGTGCGAGGCCACGGGACAGATCGGCGCGGTCGTGCAGCAGCAGTTCACCGTCGGCGGTCGTCATCTCCGCCCTTCGCCCGTTCGTGCGACCTTCCTTCACCGCGAACAGGTCGACGAAATCGGCGTCGACATGCAGTTCCACCACCACCGCTGTCGCCTCGCGGCTCATGTTCTCGAGGGTGATCACCTCGTGCATCCCCTCGGCGACGAGCCGATCCCGCACCACGAGCAGGGTGCTGTCGGCCCTGCCCTGTTGCGGTGACCTGCGCAGTACGAAGCGTGCCGCGAAGGCCTCCGGGCTCAACACCGACAACGCCTCGGGCCGTTTGCCGTCGATCATCAGCTCCCAGCGCGAAATCACCCTGGCGTCACGGAAGAACAGGCCCTGCGGCTTGCCCGGCTCGATATCGCCGAGCCGGTCGGACAGGCAGAACGTGCCGCCTTCGACAAGGGTGATGTTGCCGCCGCCGCCACCGAGCCCCGCGGGTTCCCCCGCGTTGAGTGGGCTCGGCGCCGAGGCGCTGTCGGTGCTCATGCGCGCCCGTTGGCCGCTACCCCGACGGGCATCGGCATCGCATACGCGGTGTCGTACCCGATCGTGGTGCGGGCGAGCAGATCCCGGTACACCTGTTCGTAGCCACGGCCGAGGGTGTCGGCGCTGAAGTTGTCGACCACGTGCTTGCGGCACAGCGCCGGATCGTAGGTCTGGACTTCGGCGATGGCGGCGGGCAGCTCGGCCGGATCGTCACAGATCCGTCCCGTCACCCCGTCGACCACCACTTCGCTCACCGCGCCGCCGCGCAACGCGACCACCGGCGTGCCGCAGATCATCGCCTCGATCATCACCATGCCGAACGGCTCCTCCCATCGAATGGGGAACAGCAGACACTTAGCTCCGGAGAGCAGTTTACGCTTGGCGGCGGCGTCGGCGAGACCGAACATCTGATCCTGATCGGTCATCCGTGGTCGCACGAACTCCTCGAAGTAGGCCTTCTCCGGCGCCTCGCTGCACTTGCCCGCCAGGATCAGCGGCATGCCGACGGCGTGGGCGGCGTCCAGCGCCAGATGCGGGCCCTTGTCGTCGCTGAACCGGCCGAGGAACAGTGCGTAGTCCTGCTTCTCGGTCTCGTAGGGCCACTGATCGGGACACAGCGCGTTGTGGACCCGGCCCGCCCATGGCAGATCGGGCGCCAGCGCGCGCTGACGGTCGCTGATCGCGACGAGCGAGCACTCCTGGCCCAGTTCCTTGTAGTAGCGGTAGCAGTCGTCCTGCACCGGGCCGTGCACGGTGACCACCGTCGGCAACCCGAGATTGGCGTAGGCGGGCGCGTTCAGCGGGCCCGCGAACGTGTGGTCGTGGACCAGGTCGATGCCTTCGGTATCGGCCAGCCGCTCGATGGCGCGGCGTACCCGCAGCGCGTGCACGATTTCCGGGAACGGATCGCCCAGCCGTTCGGGCTGGATCCGGTCCCACAGCGGAACGAAATCCGCTTTGGTACCGTCGACACCCGCACCGAACAGGGTGACGTGATGGCCACGCTCACACAGTGAGTCGACCAGATCGGCGACTACGGCCTCGACGCCGCCGTAGGCCTTGGGTGGAACATCGAAATACGGTGGAACAACCATCGCGATCCGCAGGGGACCACCGTGGTGATCGATCGAGTAGAGATCGGACGCGGACAAACCGGTCGGCGACATTGCCGACGTGTCTGTACTCATGACCTTCCTTCCAGGGACGCAACCTAGCAACACTTGCGCGAACAAGAGATGGCCGCCTCGGCGGAGGTGGAGACGAGAGCTTCACCGCCGTCCATGGGGCATGGTTGGCCTGGCCAGACGCGATACGCACCCGATTCGGGTGCCCGACTGAACAGAGGGGCCGTCAAGGAACGTACCCCGCTACCGCAGAGTAAACCAGCGTGTTGTGGAAATGTTCTATATCGATTACCTACCAGGGCAGGAGATTACGCGGTCAGAATCGGTCTACGGCGTACAGATTGCCTGCCCAACCGAATCCAGGCACGGAATATTGCCGAACTCCCGAATAGTGGCCCTGCCCTGACCGTGCATCAGGTAGTCGATGAACTGAGCCGCCAGCGAATCACCGGCCACCTGCCCGTGTGTGTCCGCGTACTCCACCACCGTGAGCGGGTACGTCCGCGCCTTCATGGTGTCCTCCGACGCGCTCACCCCGTCCAGCGAGACGAGCTTCACCTCACCGCTGACCGCCGAAGTCTCCATGTAGCCCACCGCGCCCGGAGTCCGGGCGACGAACGACGCCACCCCCTCGGTGGTCTTGACCTCGCATTGTTCGCCCGCCGATGGCCTTCCGGCGCACGGGATGAACGGGAACACCTTTCGGTTACCTTCGAGCAATCGGCTTTCCAGCGCCGTTCGGGTGCCGGAGCCCGCCTCCCGGTCGATCAGCACCACCGGCTGATCGGGCCCGCCGATCTGGTTCCAGTTCTTGATGTTTCCCCGGTACAGATCACGGATCTGCTGCGTCGTGAGATTCGGCAGGTCGACACCCGGGTGGGTCACGATCGAGAAGGAACTGAGAGCCAATTGATACTCGACCAGCTTGTCGAAGCCGTTGCCCTTCGGACCGTCGCTGATCGCGAGCATCCCCTGCGTCGGGCCTGTTTGGACCAGCTTGACGAGCCCGTCGGAGGTTCCCGCGAAGTCGAAGGTGAATTTCGCTCCGGTGCAGGTCTTTGCGTAGTTCTGCGCGGCCGTGCGAATCATCGGCGCCATCGCGGTGGAACCGACCAGCGTGAGCTCGCCCTCGGCACAGTCGCGCGGTGGCGGGTCCGGTTGCAGGGCGAGTACCGCTTGCACCGCGATCAGCGCGACCAGGAAGCCCGACAGCGCCATCAGTTTCTTCGACGGGCCGGAGTGACTCGTGGTCTCGACAACCTTGCCCCGCTTGACGCGCCCGGTCAGCACCGGCTCCGCCGGCTCGCCGTCGCCGTGTACCCGCTTCAGCACCGCGAGAATCTTGTAGTGCTGGCGTCGTTCGAGCTGGACCTTCGGCAGATCGATGATGCCGGCGAAGTTCTCGCCCTCGCCTCTGGCCCGTTTGCCGATGCCCGATCCGGGGCCGAGATTGTCGGGGAGCGGCCCGTCCAGCTCGGTCACCGCCAGACCGATGACCTCACGGCCGGGGAACGTGACATGCAGTCCGACCCGTGGATCGGTTCCACTCATCGTGTAGTCGTCGGGGTCGACGGCGAGCGTGCCGCTGTTCTCGATGCGGACCAGCACGACCGAGAGCTTGGACAGGTCCAGGTGTGGACCACCGGCTTCCGGGGTGCTCAGATTCGCCAGGGCACCGACCAGCGACGCGGTGTCGGTCTCGCCGGTCACCGGCGTATCCATCTGGAAGCGGTATCCCAGCCGACGTCGCCCGACCAGGACGAACTCACGAACGAACGCGGCCGACGCGACAGCGAGGCCTGTCGCCGACACGATCAGTTCCACCGGAATATCCATCGAACCCCCCACTAAACATGTCGATCAGCGAGTTGATGTGTACCAGGCGGGGTTCGGCCGATCGACGAGCGAAATCAGTTGTTGGGCAAGACTTCACCCATTCGATTCCGAACACCAGGCGAGCAGCTCCTCGACCGGCCAGGTGTCGATCACCTTCTCGGCCGTCACACCGTGCGCCAACGCCCGCTCACATCCGTATCCCTGCCAGGCCAACTGGCCCGGCGCGTGCGCGTCGGTGTCGATGGAGAACACGCAGTCCATCTCGACGGCCAGCTCGATCAGACGCCCGGGTGGGTCGCGGCGTTCGGGACGGCTGTTGATCTCGACGGCGGTTCCGTAGCGGCGACAGGCCTCGAAGACGAGTTCGGCATCGAACGAAGACTCCGGGCGGGTGCCGCGAGACCCTTCGACCAGGCGGCCGGTGCAGTGGCCCAAGATGTCGACGTGGGGGTTCGCGACGGCATAGACCATCCGTTTGGTCATGGTGTCGCTGTCGTCGCGCAGGTGCCAGTGCACGCTGGCGACAACGACATCCAGGCGTTCGAGCAGATCGGCGCGCTGGTCGAGGGTGCCGTCGTCGAGGATGTCGACCTCGATCCCGGTGAGGACGCGAAACGGCGCCATCCGCTCGTTGAGTTCGGCGATCACGTCGAGTTGGCGCAACAGCCGGTCGGCGGACAGACCGTTGGCGACCTTCAGACGCGGCGAATGGTCTGTCAGCGCACAGTATTCGTGGCCGAGCGCGGCCGCGACGCCCATCATCTCGGCGATCGGGCTTCCCCCGTCGGACCAGTCCGAGTGGGTGTGCAGATCACCACGCAGCGCCGCGCGCAGCTCCTCGCCCGCGGGCGCGATCGGCTTCGCCTGTGCGCGCAGCTCGGCAAGATAGCCGGGAACCTCACCGGCACAAGCCTGTTCGATGATGGCGGCCGTCTTGGGCCCGATCCCGGCGAGCTCACGCCAACTGTGTTCGCGTGCGCGAGTCGCCACCTCGTCGCCGTCGAGCCCGGCGACGACATCGGCGGCACGGCGGTACGCCTTCACCCGGTGCGTTTCGGCACGACCGCGTTCGAGCCAGAACCCGACCTCGCGCAGCGCCGCCACGGGCCCCGGACTCGCCGCCGATGTCATCGCGGCTACTTGATCCGGCCGTACTTGAGGAACGCGACGCCGTCGGCGTACACCCGGCTGGTGATCACCCGGAACTTCTCCGGCGCGGGCAGTTTCGCTCCGCCGCCGAACAGCGGCCTGCCGGTACCGAGTACCACCGGGTGCAGCTTCAGGAACACCTGGTCGATCTCGGGCAGCAGCGCCTGTGCCAGTTCACCGCCACCGCAGAGCCAGATCCCCAGTCCGTCTTCACGTTTGAGTTCGCGCACCGCGGCGGTCGGGTCGTCGGCGATCAGTTCCACCCCGGGCGCGGGCGCTTCGGGCAGGGTCGTGGACACCACGTACTGGCGCAGGTGCTCGTACGGGCTGGCGGTGCCGGTGCGCACCCCGAAGTCGTGGGTCTTGCGGCCCATGATCACGGTGTCGAAGTAGATGTTGCCCGCCGCGATCCCGCGCGCCTCGCGCACCTTGGTGGGCAGGGTTTCCGGGTACTGCGAGATGATCGCGGGCCCGTGATCACCGCCTACCGGAAAGAAGTCCAGCGTTCCGTCCTCGGCGGCGATGAAACCGTCGATTGTCGATGCCACGAAATAGGTCAGCTTGCGCATAACGTCCTCCCTGCACGGACCCGGTCTGTCACGACCTGTCAGGGGAAACGTTAGCGTGCCCGGATCAGCGGCGGCGCGGCTTCCGTTGACACTTGGGACAGGAAAACGACGACCGATTCATGAACTGTTCCCGGACCAGCAACGTCGCGCACCGATCGCACGGTTCGTCCTCGCGCCCGTAAGCGGCCAGCGACCGGGAGAAATAGCCGGATTCGCCGTTCACATTCACATACAGGGCGTCGAAGGAGGTGCCACCGACGGCCAGCGCTTCGGTCATGACCGCGCTGACCCCGTCGAGCAGGGTGCGCACGACCGGGCGGGTGAGTTCGGCGGCGACGCGGGTGCCGTGCAATCCGGCCCGCCACAGAGCTTCGTCGGCGTAGATATTGCCGATGCCCGAGATCACCGTCTGGTCGAGCAGTACTCGTTTGATCTCGGTGTTCTTGGCGCGGATGGCCGCGACCACGGCGTCGCGGTCGAACAGCGGGTCGAGCGGATCGCGCGCGATGTGGGCCACGGAATCGGGTACCACGGTCCCGTTCACCTCGACGAGATCGGCCAGGGACCAGCCGCCGAAGGTGCGCTGATCGACGAATCGCAGTTCGGCGCCGTCACCGAGCACGGCCCGGATGTGCGCGTGCTTCTCGACGGGTGCGTCGGCGGGTTGCACGAGCATCTGACCGCTCATGCCCAAGTGCACGACCAGCGCGGTATCGGGTTCGTCGAAGGTGAGCCAGAGATACTTCCCGCGGCGCTGCGCGGAGTCGATCCGCAGCCCGGTGAGCCTGGCCGCCAGATCAGCACCACCCGCGGCGTGCCTGCGCACGGCACGCGGGTGGGTGACGGTGACGGTGTCGATCGCACGCCCGACGGCGTGATCGGCGAGACCGCGCCGAACGACCTCGACCTCGGGCAGCTCGGGCACGGATCAGGCGTTATCTGTGGATTCGGCGGTCAGCGCCTTGTAGGCCGTGCCGGCAGCCTTCTGCTCGGCTTCCTTCTTGGAGCGACCGACGCCGGAACCGTACGGATGACCGGCGATCACCGTGGTGGCGGTGAACTCCTTGTTGTGGTCCGGTCCGGTGGAGGTGATCTCGTAGGCGGGCACGCCGAGACCACGCTCGGCGGTGAGCTCCTGCAGGCTGGTCTTCCAGTCGAGTCCGGCGCCCATGCGGGGGCCGCGCTCGAGCAGGTCGGCGAACAGCCGCAGCACCACACCGCGCGCGGTTTCGATGCCGTGCTCGAGGTGCACCGCACCGAGCAGCGACTCCATGCCGTCGGCGAGGATGCTCGGCTTGTCGCGACCACCGGTGAGCTCTTCGCCCTTGCCCAGCAGCAGATACTGACCGAGTCCGCCGTCGCCGAGGCCACGCGCCACCTCGGCGAGCGCGTGCATGTTCACCACGCTGGCGCGCAGTTTCGCGAGTTCACCCTCGGACTTCTCCGGATGCTCGGTATACAGGCGCTCGGTGATGCTGAGGCCGAGTACCGAGTCGCCGAGGAATTCCAGGCGCTCGTTGGTCGGCAAACCACCGTTCTCGTACGCGTACGACCGGTGCGTCAGCGCTAGGCGCAGAAGCTCCGGTCGTACGTCGACACCGAGGGCGGTGAGCAGGCTGGCGTGATCCGCCGCGCCCACATTGTCTTTACTGGCTGTCACGTTGCTAGGAATGATCTACAACGATCAGACTGCAGAAGTGACCTGGCGGCCCTTGTAGGTGCCGCAGGACGGGCACGCGATGTGCGGGAGGGTCTTCTCACCACACGCACGGTTCGGGCAGGTGACCAGGGTCGGCGCGGTGGCCTTCCACTGGCTGCGCCGCGACCGGGTGTTGGAACGCGACATCCGACGCTTGGGAACAGCCACGGCTACTTCTCCTCTTGGTTTTCGCTGACTACACCGGCATCAGATGCCGCGGCAGCGGTTTGGTCTTGGTGGTGGAACCCTCAGGCGGGGTCGCCGGTACCGGGCTCGTCAGTGGCGAAATTCGCCAACTTCGCCCAGCGAGGGTCCAGTATCTCATGCCCATGATCAGGACCCGCAATCGCCATCCGCACACCGCACTCGGGGCACAGGCCCGCGCAGTCCGGCGAGCACAGCGGCTGCAGCGGAAGCTCCAGCCCGATGGCGTCGAGGATCACCGGCTCGAGGTCGACGAGGTCGTCTTCCATGCGGTAGACCTCGGCATCCTCGGTCGTCTGCTCGGTGGTGCTGTCCGGATACGCGAACAACTCCGTCAGACGAATCTCCACCTGGTCGTCGAACGGTTCGAGGCAGCGCGAGCACTCCCCGGCCGTTGGCCCGGACACTGTGCCGGTGACCAGCACACCCTCCGAGACCGCCTGCAATTGCAGGTCGAGTTCCACCTCGGCATCGGCCGGAATGGCGATCAGGTCGAGACCCAGCCGCTCGTGGTCGGTGACCGTGCGACGCAGCTCCCGCATCGTTCCCGGCCGACGGCCGAGATTGCGGACATCCAGCACAAAGCCGGCGTCGGACACAGGACCACTGGTCTTGCGTGGACGCGCGGACGAACCGGAACCGGCGGACATCACGGACTCACTTACCGTCGAGGGGATAATGGGCAACCACTCCACAGTACGGCAGGACCCCGCCGGAACTCAAAACGCGCACCCGCCTCCACGGGCGGCGCCGGCTGCGCTCAGCGCCGGTGGTCGGCAGCGTATTCCGGGTATTCGGCGCCCGGTGCGCCGCGCATCTGCTGGCGGCCGCGGGTGATCGAGCGCCGCGTGGTGTTGAGCGTCTCCTCCATGGACGCGAGCCTGCCCCCGAAATCGGCCATCCGCTCGTCGACGTAGTCGTCGCATTCGGCGCGCACCCGGTCGGACTCGGCCTGCGCCTCGTCGATCAGTCGCGCGGACTCGGCGTGCGCGACCCGCACCACCTCGGTCTGCGCGACGAGCCGGGCCTGCTCGGCCTTTCCGTCGGCGACCGAACGCTCGTAGGAGGCCTTGCCCGCTTCGATGGCCCGGTCGGCGTCGATCTGGGCGCGACCGGTGAGCTCGTCGTACTCGGCATTGCCGTCGGCGACGACCTGATCGGCCTCGGCCCGGGCGGACGTCACCAGGCGGTCGGCGTGGGCGGTGGCCTCGGCGACCATCCGGTCGGCGTGGTCCTTGGCGTCGGCGAGAATGCGATCGGCCTCGGCGCGGGCATCGTCGATGGTGGTGCGCGCCTGCTCGTTGGCGGTGGTGACCGTCGTTTCGGCGCCGCTGCGAGCGTCGCCGACGATCTTGTCGCGGTGATCGAGGACGTCCTGGGCGTCGTCGAGTTCACCGGGTAGCGCGTCGCGGACGTCGTCGAGCAGTTCGAGGACATCGCCGCGCGGCACGATGCAACTGCGGGTCGGCGGGATGCCGCGCGCCTCTTCGACGATGGCGACCAGTTCGTCGAGTGCTTCGAATACGCGATACATGCTCACTACCCTCCTGCGGACTCACGGCGAAACCACTACCGCCGACGCCCAGTGTGCCTGTCGCGGGCGGCTGTGCCGAATGTCGTCGCGGTGTGTCGCGACAGTGTCCAAGATCGCACAGATATCAAGTGGAGTGCAGCCCTCCACTTCGGCTACCATCGGTAGGCACGACAACGCCGTCCGCCGGGAAGCACCGCAACCTTTTCGCTGTTGTACTCCTCGACGTCTGTTCATGTGGGATCGGAGTCGAACATGACCCTCCTGGAAACTCCTAGGAGTCCGGTGTCGCACGTCGCGGGCATGTTCACTCCCTGGACCGGTCCGTTCCCCGTGGTGACGCCGAGTGAAGTCGCACCCGCGCTGCGCCCGCAGTTCGAGGGCGCGCTCACGTACCTGCGTGGCGACCGCGCGCTCCCCCAGCTCTTCCGATTCGCCCTCGTCGGCGGGTCGAGCAATATCGCCTATGTGCTGCTGTTCTTCGCGATGCACGGCATCGGCCCGCTGGTCGCCAATGTGGCCGGATCGGTGGTGAGCACGATCATCGCCAACGAATTCCACCGTCAGCTCACGTTCCACGCCACCGACCGGGTCACCTGGTTCACCGCGCAGTGGGAAGGTGGCGGGATCGCGCTGATCGGGCTCGCGATCACGACCGCGTGTCTGGCCGGACTGGATTTCTGGGCGCCCGGCCTGGGTGACATCACGCAGGCGCTGACCGTCCTGGCCATCACCGCCGCGGTCGGCGGCATGCGGTTCCTCGCCCTGAGAGGCTTGTTCCGCCTCCCCGCGACCAGCTAGCCCTTACGTTCGGCGAGGCGGTCCAGCAGACGCTTGTGGACCGCGGGGGGAAGCATGTCGCTGACGTCGCCGCCGTAGGCCGCTACTTCCTTGACCAAGGAACTGGACAGGAAGCTCAGCGACGGGTTGGTGGCGATGAAGAAGGTGTCGACGCCGGCCAGTTTGTGGTTCATCTGGGCCATCTGGAGCTCGTAGCCGAAGTCGCCCGCGTCGCGCAGACCCTTGACGATGGCGCTGATGCCTTCCTGCTTGGCGAAATCGACCGTCAGACCCTGCCAGGACGCGACGCGCACGTTCGGCAGGTGCGAGACCGATTCGCGCAGGAGTTCCATGCGCTCTTCGACGGTGAACATCCCCTGCTTCTTGGGGTTCACATTGACGGTGATGATCACCTCGTCGAACTGCGCGGCCGCGCGAGCGAACACGTCGAGGTGACCGTTGGTGACCGGGTCGAAGGAGCCGGGGCACAGTGCTGCAGCCATACCTCAGACGCTAGCACCGAACTCGGCGAGCTCGACTCTGGTCTCCCCGTACTTGCGTGTCTTCAACGCCACATAGCCTGCGGGCCAGGTGATCTCGGGTGAGCGGCTCGACCGTTCCACCACCACCAGCGCGTCCGGCGCGAGCCAGCCGTTGTTCGCCAGCGCGGTGAGGTCGGCGATCACCTCCTCGGTGCTCACGTCGTAGGGCGGATCCGAGAACACCACGTCGTAGGCCCTGGGCGCGGCCTGCTTCAGCACCGAGGACACACTGCCGAGCCGCAGTTCGGCGCCGGGCAGTCCGAGCTCGGCGATATTGGCGCGCACCACGTCGCCCGCCTTGCGATCGGACTCGACGAGCAGCGCCCGCTGCGCCCCGCGCGAGAGCGCTTCCAAGCCCAGCGCCCCCGAGCCCGCGTACAGGTCGAGGACCAGCGTCCCGTCCAGATCGAGGCGGGCGTCGATCGCGCTGAACAGCGCTTCACGCACCCGATCGGAGGTAGGCCGGGTGCCGGCGGGCGGCACTTTCAAGCGCCGCCCGCCCGCCACACCCGCGACGATGCGTGTCATTCCGACTCGCGTGCGACCAGTTCCACCAGCAGGTCGCCGCCCTCGACCTGGGCGACCTTGGTGGTCGCGATCCGGCCCACCACGCCACCGCGCGGCGCGGTGATGGCCGCTTCCATCTTCATCGCCTCGATGGTGCCGACCGTGTCACCGGCGTGGATCTCGTCGCCCTCGGACACCGCCAGGGTGACCACGCCGGCGAACGGTGCCGCGATGTGACCGGCGTTGTTCTTGTCGGCCTTCTCGGCGGCGGGCACCTCGGAGGCGACGGACCGGTCACGCACCGCGACCGGACGCAACTGCCCGTTCATGATGCACATCACCGTGCGCATGCCCTTCTCGTCGGGCTCGGAGATCGCCTCCAGGCCGATGAGCAGGGTGACACCCTTCTCCAACTGCACGCGGTGCTCTTCGCCGCGGCGCAGGCCGTAGAAGAACTGGTTCTCCGAGAGCCCGGTGGTGTCGCCGTATTTCTCCCGGTGAGCGTTGAACTCGGCGGTCGGGCCAGGGAACAGCAGCCGGTTCAGCGTGGCCCGGCGCTCCTCGGAGGAACCGTCGAGGGCCTTCTGATCCGCCGGGCTCAGCGGGGTCTCGGGCTTGGGTTCGTTGCGCCCGGCCAGTGCCCTGCTGCGGAACGGTTCGGGCCAGCCGCCCGCGGGGGTGCCGAGTTCGCCGCGCAGGAATCCGATCACCGAGTCCGGGATGTCGTAGCGGCCCGGATCGGTGGCGAAGTCCTCGATCTCGACACCGGTGCCGACCAGCGCCAGCGCGAGGTCACCGACAACCTTCGACGACGGGGTCACCTTGATCAACCGACCCAGCAACCGGTCGGCGGCGGCGTACTTGGCCTCGACCTCTTCGAACCGGTCGCCGAGACCGAGCGCGATCGCCTGCTGACGCAGGTTCGACAGCTGACCACCCGGGATCTCGTGGGTGTACACACGCCCGGTCGGCGCGGGCAGACCCGACTCGAACGGCGCGTAGACCTTACGCAGCGCTTCCCAATACGGCTCCAGATCACACACGTTGCGCAGGTTCAGACCGGTGTCGTGTTCGGTGTGCGCGGTCGCGGCCACGATCGCCGACAGCGCGGGCTGGCTCGTGGTGCCCGCCATCGCCGCCGACGCGCCGTCGACCGCGTCGGCCCCGGCCTGCCATGCCGCGAGGTAGGTGGCGAGCTGGCCACCGGGGGTGTCGTGGGTGTGCACGTGCACCGGCAGGTCGAAGTTGCTGCGCAGCGCGGTCACCAGTTTCGCAGCCGCGGGGGCGCGCAGCAGACCGGCCATATCCTTGATCGCGAGCACGTGTGCGCCCGCGTCGACGATCTGTTCGGCCAGCTTCAGGTAGTAGTCGAGGGTGTAGAGCGACTCGTTCGGGTCGAGCAGGTCACCGGTGTAGGACAGGGCGACTTCGGCTACGGCCGTACCGGTTTCGCGCACGGCGTCGATGGCCGGACGCATCTGGTCGACGTTGTTGAGGGCATCGAAGATTCGGAAGATATCGATACCGGTCGTGGCGGCTTCGGAAACGAAAGCGCGCGTGACCTGTTCGGGGTAAGGCGTGTAGCCGACCGTGTTACGACCGCGCAGCAACATCTGCAGGCAGATGTTCGGCACGGCTTCGCGCAAGGCCGCCAAGCGTTCCCACGGGTCCTCGTGCAGGAATCGCAGTGCCACATCGTAAGTCGCCCCGCCCCACGCCTCGATCGAGAGCAGCTCCGGGGTCAGCCGCGCGACATGGCCCGCCACGCCGAGCAGACCGTTGGTGCGCACGCGGGTGGCCAGCAGCGACTGGTGCGCGTCACGGAAGGTCGTGTCGGTGACGCCGAGCGCCTTCTGCTCGCGCAGGGCACGCGCGAAACCCTCCGGCCCGAGGGTGAGCAGACGCTGGCGCGAACCGTCCGGCGGCGGCAGCGTGAGGTCGACAGCGGGCAGCTTGTCGTAGGGGTACACCGTGGTCGGGCGGTCACCGTTGGGCTTGTTGACGGTGACGTCGGCCAGATAGGTCAGGATCTTGGTGCCACGGTCGGCCGATCCGCGCGAGGTGAGCAGTTCGGGACGCTCGTCGATGAACGAGGTGGTCACCCGGCCGGCCTGGAAGTCGGGGTCGTCGAGCACCGACAGCAGGAATGGGATGTTGGTCGTCACGCCGCGGATACGGAATTCGGCCAGCGCGCGTTGGGCGCGAGCGGCGGCGGCGGGCAGGTCACGACCACGGCAGGTGAGCTTCACCAGCATCGAGTCGAAGTAGGCGCCGATCTCGGCGCCGAGGTTCGCGCCGCCGTCGAGGCGGATGCCCGCGCCGCCGGGGGTGCGGTAGGCGGTGATGCGGCCGGTGTCGGGGCGGAACCCGTTGGCCGGGTCCTCGGTGGTGATGCGGCACTGCAGGGCGGCGCCGCGAATCTGCACCGTCTCCTGGCTCAGCCCCAGGTCGGCGAGGGATTCGCCCGACGCGATACGCAGCTGCGACTGCACCAGGTCGACATCGGTGATCTCCTCGGTGACCGTGTGCTCCACCTGGATACGCGGGTTCATCTCGATGAACACGTGGTTGCCGCGCTCGTCGAGGAGGAACTCCACGGTGCCCGCGTTGATATAGCCGATCTGGCGGGCGAAGGCCACCGCGTCAGCGCAGATACGCTCACGCAACTCCGGTGACAGGTTCGGGGCGGGCGCGAGCTCGATCACCTTCTGATGACGACGCTGCAGCGAACAATCCCGCTCGAACAAATGCATCACATTGCCGTGCTGATCAGCCAAGATCTGCACCTCGATATGACGCGGGTTCACCACCGCCTGCTCGAGGAACACCGTCGGATCACCGAACGCCGACTCCGCCTCCCGCGACGCGGCCTCGATCGACTCACGCAACTGCTCAGGCGCGGCAACCCGGCGCATACCACGGCCACCACCACCGGCAACGGCCTTAACGAAGATCGGGTATTCGAGTTCGGCCGAGGCGGTGAGCAATTCATCGATATCGGCCGAGGGCTCGCTGGACTTCAACGTCGGCAGCCCGGCCGCCTTCGCCGCCGCGATAGCCGTGGCCTTGTTACCCGCCATCTCGAGAATCTCAGCGGTTGGACCGATGAACGTGATGCCCTCGGCAGCACACGCCGCAGCGAGGTCAGGATTCTCCGACAAGAACCCGTACCCGGGGTAGATCGCGTCGGCACCGGCGCTCTTGGCGGCCTCGATGATCGCCTCGATCGACAGATACGCGCGAACGGGATGACCCTCTTCACCGATCTGATAGGACTCGGCAGCCTTCAGGCGATGGACGGAATTGCGATCCTCGTACGGGAACACCGCGACCGTTCCGATGCCGAGTTCGTAGGCCGCGCGGAAGGCACGGATAGCGATCTCACCACGATTTGCGACCAAGACTTTCGAGAACATTGGCCTACGGTACCCGGCCAGGAGCCGGGGCCGGACACGCAAGGTGGCTTCGCAGCAATCTTCACACCGAACACCTGCCTACCTGCGAAGTTGCGTTCATCAGGCCGTCACATCTCACCGTGGGCGGCGCTGCGCGGTGCGCGCGGACACCGTGGGCGCAACCGCAGGTCACGGCCGTGTTCGGGATGGGGAGGTGACCTATGACCCCATTGAGGGCCTATGCTGAGCAGGCAGCTGGTTCGCATGCGCGGTGGAAGAGTCGGAGCCCCGACCTCCCGCGTAGGCGTCGAAACCCGGGTGCGGATCATGTTCCGCACCGGGTGAGAGGGAACCCGGTGAGAATCCGGGACTGTCCCGCAGCGGTGAGCAGGAACGACCGCCGTCATCAGCACTGGGCTGCACGCCTGGGAAGCGACGGCCAGTAGGTCGGTCGATCACACGACCGGTGCCCGCGAGTCCGAAGACCTGCCGACTGTGCCGGATACGCCGTATCCGGCGGCCACCGCCTCGTGGATCGGGCGCGCGGACCACCGATGCCGACCTGTCGTGTCTGTCGCGACCGGTGTCGGCTGTGTGGCTTGTGCCCGCGAAAAGGCGACGGCTCTCCCCGCACGACACTGGAGAATCTCCGTGACTGTTTCGCATACCCCGTTCACCGCAACGGTTCTCGGCCTACCGCGCGTGGGTCCGAACCGGGAACTCAAGCGCGCCACCGAGTCCTACTGGGCGGGCCGCGCCGATGCCGCGCACCTGCACGCGGTCGGCCGTCAGCTCCGTCGCGCCCAGCTCACCGAACTCGCCGAGGCCGGACTGGACTCGGTACCGGTGGGCACCTTCTCCTACTACGACCAGATGCTCGACACCGCCGAACTGCTCGGCGCGCTGCCGCCGCGCGTGGCCGGGATCGACGATCCGCTCGACCGCTATTTCGCGGCCGCGCGCGGCACCGACACGGTCGCTCCGCTGGAGATGACCAAATGGTTCGACACCAATTACCACTACCTGGTGCCCGAAATCGACACGGCCACCACCTTTTCCCTGCATCCGGGCAAGCTGCTGACCGAACTCGACGAGGCGATCGAGCTCGGGGTGCCCGCGCGGCCGGTGGTGATCGGTCCGATCACCTTCTTGAAGCTGGCCAAGGCCGCGGGCAACGCGGCGCTGGAGCGGCTGCCCGAACTGCTGCCGCTCTACCTCGACCTGCTGGCCCAGCTGGCGGACGCGGGCGCGCAGTGGGTCCAGATCGATGAGCCGGTGCTGGTCACCGACCTGACCGAGGCGGAGCTCGCCCTGGTCGGCCGGACCTACCGTGCGCTGTCGGCCGAGCAGCACCGGCCCGCGATCCTGGTCGCCACCTACTTCGGCCACCCCGACGCCGCCCTGGCGGTGCTGGCCGACACCGACATCGAGGGTGTCGCTCTCGACTTCACCGCGGGCGCCGATGTCTCGGCGGTCGCGGCGGTGCCCGCGCTGTCCCGCAAGCTGGTGGTGGCGGGGGTGGTCGACGGCCGCAATATCTGGCGGGCCGATCTCGACGCGGCGCTCGGCACCCTGGGCACCCTGCTGGGCAGCGCCGGCTCGGTGGCCGTGTCGAGTTCGTCTTCGCTGCTGCACGTGCCGTATGCGCTGGCCCCGGAGACCGGGTTGGACGAGCGGCTGCGCTCGTGGCTGGCCTTCGGCAGCGAGAAGGTCGGCGAGGTGCGCGTCCTGGCCACCGCCCTCACCGCGGGTGTCGACGCCGTCGCCGACGAGCTGGCCGCGGCCCGCGCCGCCGCCGACTCACGCCGGACCGATCCGCGTCTGCACAACGATCAGGTCCGGAGCCGGTTGGCCGCGCTCGACGAGAACGACCTGACCCGCTCCCCCGCCGACGAGCGTCGCGCCCGCCAGCGTGATCACCTCGACCTGCCGGTGCTGCCGACCACCACCATCGGCTCCTACCCGCAGACCTCGACCATCCGGCTGGCCCGGGCCGCCCTGCGCAAGGGCGAGATCGACCAGGCCGAGTACGTGCGGCGGATGCAGGCCGAGATCGCCGAGGTGATCACCCTGCAGGAAAAGCTCGGTCTCGACGTGCTGGTGCACGGCGAGCCCGAACGCAACGACATGGTGCAGTACTTCGCCGAGCTGCTCGACGGTTTCGCCGTCACCGAGGCGGGCTGGGTGCAGTCCTACGGCACCCGCTGCGTGCGTC
This sequence comes from Nocardia sp. NPDC060249, assembly GCF_042728755.1. NCBI lineage: Bacteria > Bacillati > Actinomycetota > Actinomycetes > Mycobacteriales > Nocardiaceae > Nocardia > Nocardia sp. NPDC060249. Next base: position 489,206 of record NZ_JBHXAQ010000001.1, on the reverse strand, counting down.
CGCCGATCCTGTTCGGCGATGTCGCCCGGCCCGAGGCGATGACGCTGTCGTGGATCGGGTACGCCCAGTCGCTGACCACCAAGCCGGTCAAGGGCATGCTCACCGGCCCGGTGACCATCCTGGCGTGGTCGTTCGTCCGCGACGACCAGCCGCTGGGTGACTCGGCCCGCCAGGTCGCGCTCGCCATCCGGGACGAGACCGTCGACCTGGAAGCCCAGGGCGCGCGGATCATCCAGGTCGACGAGCCCGCCCTGCGCGAGCTGCTGCCGCTGCGCGCTGCCGAACAGCCTGCCTACCTGCAGTGGTCGGTGGACTCGTTCCGCCTCGCCACCGCGGGCGTCGCCGACACCACCCAGGTGCACACACACCTGTGCTACTCGGAGTTCGGTGAGGTCATCTCGGCGATCGCGGGCCTGGACGCCGACGTCACCTCGATCGAGGCGGCGCGCTCGCACATGGAGGTCCTCGACGATCTGAACGCGGCCGGTTTCGCGCTCGGTGTCGGACCGGGCGTCTACGACATCCACTCGCCCCGGGTGCCGTCGGTCGAGGAGATCACGATCTCCCTGGCTGCCGCTCTGAAAGCCGTTCCGGCGGAACGGCTCTGGGTGAACCCGGACTGCGGTCTGAAGACCCGCGGATCGGTGGAGGTCGAAGCGTCGCTGCGCAATCTGGTGACGGCCGCCGCGGCACTGCGCTGACCGCACCCGCCGACCGGAGCCGACCACCGCGACGGTAACCGGCACACAGAACCGCTGCCCCGGACGACGTTTCCGTCCGGGGCAGTGGTTCGGCGCAGGACCGGCGCGCGGTCACCGCGACCGGATCGGCGCCGCTACCTCGGCGATCGGTATGGCCGGATGCCGGGAAGATCGGCGATCGGCCTCGAAACGGCGATGCCGAAGCGCTATGGTGAATTCTCCGGCAACCGCTCAGGGAACGCCGCACCGCACCGCCGCGATGATTCGGTCACCGCGAGCGAACTTCTTCCTGCCGCCGGCCGCGACTTCGCATGTTACGCACGGGTAGATACAGGTAGAATCCCTTGCAGGACTGGACTTCTCCCGAGGCATTCGCCACTTTGAGCAAACATTGCGAACAGGTGGCGTTAGGATCTGCGACGTGCGGAAGATGTACGCGGGGGCCAGACTACGAAGGCTGCGCGAAGAACGGCGGATGACTCAGGCAGCGCTCGCGAAGTCGCTTGACCTCTCGCCCAGCTATCTCAATCAGCTCGAGCGTGATCAGCGTCCGCTGACCATTCCTGTTCTGCTGAAACTCAACTCGACCTTCGATCTGGACGTGCAGTTCTTCGCCGCCGACTCCGACGCCCGGCTGGTCTCGGACTTGCACGAGGTACTGGTGGAAGCCGCGGGCGGCGGCGACACCGCCCCGATCACCGAAGTCGAGGAACTGGCCACCCGGCTGCCCGAGGTGGCGCGCATCGTCATCGCGATGCACCGGCGGCTGCGCGCGGCGACCGACCAGCTCGACCTGCTGTCCTCGCGCGTGGACACACCGGCGGGCGCGCCGGGCACCCCCATGCCGTACGAGGACGTGCGTGATTTCTTCTACGACCACCGCAATCACATCTCGACCCTCGATCACGCCGCCGAGCAACTGTTCGAGGAATCCGGTCTGAGCATCGGCTCGCTGGATCGTCAGCTGGCCAGGATCGCCGAGGAACGCGCCGGCGTCACGGTGCTGGTCCGCGGCGACGGCGCCGACCCGGCCATCCCGAAACGCCATTACGACCCCGACACCCGAACCCTCACTCTGGCCAGGCGATTGCGCCCCGGGCAGCGCGCCTTCCAGATCGCGACCACCCTCGCCCTGCTGCTCTACGGCCGCGAGATCGACAATGTGCTCGCCGAATCCCGGGCGCTCACCGGCGAATCCCGCACGCTGGCCAGGGTCGGGCTGGCCAACTACTTCGCCGGCGCGCTGATCCTGCCCTACGGCCGGTTCCTGCGCTCGGCCGAGGAATTGCGCTACGACGTCGACCTGCTCGCGCTGCGGTTCGAGGTCGGTTTCGAGACGGTCTGCCATCGGCTCAGCACGCTGCAGCGGCAGGGGCAGCGCGGTGTGCCGTTCTTCCTGGTGCGCACCGACCGGGCGGGCAATATCTCGAAACGCCAGTCCGCCACCGCGTTCCACTTCTCCCGGGTCGGCGGCAGTTGCCCGCTGTGGGTCACCCACGAGGCGTTCGCGCACCCCGGTCGCACCCTCACCCAGATCTCGGACATGCCCGACGGGCGCCGGTACCTGTGGATCGCCCGCACCACTCCCGCCGCCGCGCAGGGGTTCGGGGCGGCCTCGAAGAACTTCGTCATCGGACTCGGCTGCGACATCGAATACGCCGACCGGCTGGTGTATTCGCAGGGGCTGCAACTGGACGATCCACAGGTGGCGGTGCCGATCGGGGCCGGGTGCAAGGTGTGCGAGCGCCCGTCGTGCCCGCAGCGCGCGTTCCCACAGATCGGGCGGCCACTGACCGTGACCGAGCACACCAGCACCGACCTGCCGTACCCGCGCCTACCGCGCTGACCGCGGACAGGTTTCAGGACTTGGCGAGGTATTCGATGCGTTCGCCGTCGACGGCGGCGTGCATCATGCCCGCCAAGCCCGGGTGCTTCACCAGACCCGGGTCCTCGGCGACGACCTGGCGGGCGAGTTCCTGTGCGGCGGTGATCACCTCGAGGTCGTCGAGTAGCGAGAGCAACCGCAGCGACCGGGCGGTACCGGACTGCGCGGAGCCGAGGACGTCACCTTCGCGACGCTGCCGCAGATCGAGCACCGAGAGTTCGAAGCCGTCGGTGGTCGCCGCCACCGCCTCCAGTCGCGCCATCGCCGTCCCGCCGGGCGCGGCATCGGTGACCAGCAGGCACAGGCCCGGGTGCTTGCCTCGGCCGATGCGACCGCGCAGCTGGTGCAGCTGACTCACGCCGAACCGGTCGGCGTCGACGATCACCATCACGGTCGCGTTCGGCACGTCGACACCCACCTCGACCACCGTGGTACACACCAGCACATCGATCGCGCCGTCGTTGAATTGGCGCATCACGTGGTCTTTTTCATCGGAGGGCAGCCTGCCGTGCAACAGGCCGACGCGCACGCCCGCGAGCGGCCCCGCGCTCAGCGTCTCGTACATCTCCACAGCGGCCGCGGTGGTCGGGCCTTCCTTCTCCGCCTTCTTCCCCTTGGCCGGTGGCGCGTCGGGATCCTCGCCGATGCGCGAACAGACGACATACGCCTGCCTGCCCTGGCCGACCTCTTCGACGATGCGCTCCCACGCGCGATCCACCCAGCCCGGGTGCAGTTTGCGCGGAACGACTTTCGACACGATCGGTGAGCGGCCCTTGGGTAGCTGGGTGAGCGTGGAGGTTTCGAGGTCGCCGAGTGTGGTCATCGCGATGGTGCGCGGGATCGGGGTCGCGGTCATCACCAGCAGGTGCGGGCTGATGCCGTCTTTCGCCTTGGCGCGCAACGCGTCACGCTGTTCGACGCCGAAGCGGTGTTGTTCGTCGACCACCACGAGGCCGAGGTCGTAGAACTCGACGGCATCCTGGATCAGCGCGTGGGTGCCGATGACGATGCCCGCCTCACCGGTCATCGCGTCCAGCAATGCCGCCTTCTTCGCGGCCGTCGACATCGATCCGGTGAGCAGCACGACCTTCGTCGAGTTCTCCGCGGCACCGAGTTCGCCCGCGTTGCCCAGGTCGCCGAGCATGGCCCGCAACGACCGGTAATGCTGGGCGGCAAGGACTTCGGTCGGCGCGAGCAGGGCGCATTGACGCCCCGAGTCCACCACTTGGAGCATGGCGTTCAGCGCCACGATCGTTTTGCCCGAACCCACCTCGCCCTGCAGCAGGCGGTGCATCGGGCGGGTACGGGACAGGTCCTCGGAGATCTCCGCGAGCACCTGCTGCTGGCCTTCGGTGAGCTCGAACGGCAAGCGCTCGTCGAAGGTGGCGGCGATACCGTGGGCCGCGGGCGGGCAGGCCGGGGCGGTGCGGCCCTCCACCTCATGGCGGCGTTCGGCCAGCACGAGCTGCAAGGCGAGCGCCTCGTCGAAACGCAGTCTGTCCCTGGCCTTCTCGATATCCAGCTTGTGCTCAGGCAGGTGGATCAGCCGCAACGCTTCCGCCAGCGGGAGCAGTTGACGTTCCTCGCGCAGGTCGGCGGGCAGCGGGTCCTCGATGGGGTCGAGCTGATCGAGCACCTGACGGATGCAGGCGAGCAGGTCCCAGCTCTGGACCTTCGCGGTCGCCGGATACACGGGCACGAATTCGCGTTCGAAGAACGAGGCATCCACTCCGCCCGCGCCTTTCGCGCTCTGCGCCAGCCCGCGCAGCGCGCCGCTGCCGCGCACGGAGGTGAGTTCCTCCACGCCCGCTTCGGCCTTGTCGGGCAGGATCAGGTAGTCGGGGTGGGAGAGGTTCCAGCGATCGGGGCGCCACCAGTGCACGGTGCCCGACATCATCGCTCGCACACCCTCTTTCACCAGATAGCGCACCTTGTCGCCGTTGAAGAAGGTGGCTTCCAGCGGCCGCTGGGCGCCGGTGTCGAGCTGCACCTTCAACAGCGAGCCGCGCCGGTTCTTCATCGGGCGCAGTTCGGTTTTCGTGATGCGGCCGATCACGGTGATGTGCGCGCCCTCCTCCGGCTCCTCCTCGGTGAGCGGCTGGCCCTGCGTGGCGTAGCGCACCGGATAGTGGCGCAACAGATCCTCGACCGTGGTCATGTCGAACGCCTCGGTCAGCCGGTCGGCCGCCTTGACGCCCAGCACATGGTCGAGCCGGTCACTCAACGTCGCCATCTACTCGACCCCTATCTGCACCAGATCCACTTGCTGTCCACCGGAATACACGACTACCTCGACGCCGGGGAAACCGGCCGTCACATGGTCGGCGAGCACCTGCGCCAGCTCGGGCCCCGTGTCGGCGCCCATCAGCAATGTCACCAATTCCCCTCCGAGACCGAGCATCCGGTCGAGCAGGATGCGTCCCGCGCCGACCACATCGGGGTCGATCACCACCACATCCTGGCCGACGAGTCCGAGTCCGTCGCCGGGAGAACACATGCCGACCATCGTCAGGGCTCGCACCCGGGCCGCTCGCAAGGCACCCCACCGCGTGGTCGCCGCCGCCTCCGACATCGCGAACGCATCGTCCACCGCGATCCGGCCGCGATCGTGCACCGCCAGCGCCGCGAGGCCCTGCACCATCGACGCGCTCGGCAGCAACAGCACATCCCGCGACCCGTCACGCGCGGCCACACCGACCGCGACGAGTTCGTGCGCCGGCAGGGCGCCATTGGGCAAGACGAGCACTTCACGGTGCGGCATCCGCCGAATCGCGGTGAGCAGAGCGCTCGTGTCGACCTGCCGATCCCCGCGCAACACCACCGCACCGCCATCTTCGAACAGGCGCGTGGCGGCAGCGCCGGCGACCACCGCCAGGACACCGCGGTCCGCGAGGACACCGCGCGCGGCGGGATCGCCGAAGACGCGCCCGTCGCGAGCGCCGCCGGTGACGGAAAGGACGTCTCCATCCACGGGACGCGACAGTCGATCACCGGCACCGCTCGCAACCTGCGCGCACACTGCAGAGGTGTCTCGCGCACCCGTCCCGTGCCGCGCACCGAGCCGGTCGGCGCCCTGCGTGTGGTGGCGGTGATCGTGGTGGCCGGGTTCGTGGTGGCCGCCGTGCGGCGCGGTCACCGCGAAACTCTCGATCCGGATGCTCGTCACCGTGCCCACCGCGAGCCCGGCCTCGATCGCCGCCCCCGCGTCGCGGCAGTGCACGTGGGCGGACCAGGTGCTGTCACCGTCGCCGACCACCACCACCGAATCACCGAGAACGGCGAGCCGATCGCGCAGCCCACCCGCCGCGGTCTCGTCGGTACCGGAGATCACGTACATGACCTCGAAGTGCGGATCAGCGTCCTGATCGCGGTGATCGTGTTCGTCGCGGGCGTCGGACAGCCGGCGCTCCCGGCCGTCGGATACGGCCTCGCCCTCGCCGTCGCGCGCACGTCCGTGATCGATGTCACCGGACCGGCCGAGCAGAGTGACACCCTGCGCGTTGCCGTCGTCGGGTCGCCGCTGCGGCCCCTGGTCGGCCCGTTCGCCCCGCGTGTATCTGACTCGCGCGGGTGCCTCACCGCAGACTTCGGTCACGAGGCAGTCGAGCAACACCAGCAGTCCGCGCGCCCCCGCGTCGACGACTCCCGCCGCACGCAGCACGCCCAACTGGGTCGGAGTTCGGCTCAGCGCACGCGCGGCGCCCTCGGCGGCGGAGCGGGCCACCGCGTCCAGGGACGGTTCGGTGACCTCGGCGGCAGCGGCGGCGGCGCGGTCGAGAACCGTCAGGATCGTGCCCTCGACCGGGGCACTCAGTCCCGTGCGCACCAGCACGGCCGACCGTCGCAGTGCCTCCTGCAGCCGGGCACCGGTCAACGGACCAGCGACAACGGCCTCGGCGATCCCGCGAAGGACCTGAGACAGGATGATGCCCGAGTTGCCGCGCGCACCCGTGGTCGCGCCGCGGGCCAAGGCCTGGGCAACGAGGTGGGACGTGACGTCCTCCACCTCGAGCACCGCCCGCTCCGCCGTCGCCACGGCGGCTCGCATGGTGGCGAGGAGGTTGGTGCCGGTGTCGGCGTCGGCGATGGGGAACACGTTGAGCGCGTCGATCTCCGCGCGGCGTAGCTCCAGGTCGGTGCGGCAACCGCGGGCCCAGACCAGCAGATCGTGGCCGTCGAGAGACTCCCGCACGTGCGCCACCGCCACCTCGCTCCCCGTTCTGCGTACCCGCGCGCCGAGCACGCACGCCAGGTTAGCGGCAGCTACCGACCGAACTACGCTGACCTCGGACAGGCTGTCCGCCGGGCCGCGCTCGGCGGGTCGACCGGGATACCCGGTTTGGAACTTCGAGGCCCGGCCCGCTAGTCTTGCAGGGTTGCTTTGTGCGGCCCACGTGGGTCTGCGCTGGCCGACGACAGTCGGCAAGGCATTTGACGACATCAGTTTCCGGTTCAGCGGGCCTACGTGCGCCGCTGTCCGCTTATGACATGAAGGAGCTCGCGACATGGCTGCCGTTTGCGACGTCTGCGCCAAGGGCCCCGGTTTCGGGAAGTCGGTCTCGCACTCGCACCGGCGCACCAACCGTCGCTGGAACCCGAACATCCAGACCGTGCGTGCGCAGGTTGCCCCTGGCAACACCCGCCGGATGAACGTGTGCACCTCCTGCCTGAAGGCGGGCAAGGTCGTCCGCGGCTGATTTTCAGCCCGTACATTCTGCCGACAATGCCCCGGCACCCCTCGTGGGTGGTCCGGGGCTTTGTCGTACAACGGCCCAGCGGCGCCGAACGAGCTCGCCGTGTCTGACTGGCGGATCGCGCCGCTCACGGCGAACCGGGTCACCGACCTCGCCGCGTGCCACATCGCCACCTGGCGTGAGGCCTACGACGCGCTCGTCCCCGGCCACATCCTCGACGGCTTCGACCTCGAACGCTCCGCGATCAATTGGGAACGGCGTCGCGCCGCGGGCACCCACCGGTTGCCGGTCGCGCTGGCCGGCGACCGGCTGATCGGTTTCGCGGCCGGGCGGGATCTGCCCGTGCCCGGTCGACCGGCGGACCCGGGCCCGCGCACCGAGGCCGAACTCGAAGCGCTCTACGTCCGCAGCGCCTGGCACGGCACCGGCATCGCCGACGCCCTGATCGAAGCGGCCGCCCCCGGATCGCCGTGCACCCTCTGGGTCTTCGCCGCCTATCCGCGTGCCCACGCCTTCTACCGCAGGCACGGCTTCACCGACACCGGCATCCGCCGCACCGACCCGTTCACCCTGCTGCCCGAACAATTGTGGCGACGCGAACCGGGTTAGTGTGACGCCATGAGTACCACCGAACCGGTCGCCGCCGCCGAGATCATCGACGGCGTGCTCCAGCTGACCATCGCCACCTCCGCCGCGGGCACCTCGATGGATTTCGACCTGATCAACGCGGGCACCGCGGCCCTGCGCGCCCTCGACCCGTCGGTCGGCGCGATCCTGCTCACCGGCGCGGGCGCGAACTTCTGCGCGGGCGGCAATGTCCGCAACTTCGCCGCGGCCGATGACCGCGGCGCCTACCTGCACCAGCTGGCCGACGAACTCCACGAGTTCGTCCGCGCGCTCGCGGCCGCCCCGGTCCCCGTGATCGCCGCGGTGCAGGGCTGGGCGGCGGGTGCGGGCATGAGCCTGGTCTGCGCCGCCGACATCGCGATCGGTGGGCCCTCGACGAAACTGCGCCCCGCCTACCCCGGCATCGGCCTGTCCCCCGACGGCGGCATGTCCTGGCTGCTGCCGCGCATCGTCGGCCTCGGTCGCGCGAGCGAGATCCTGCTCACCGACGCCGTTCTCGACGCCGAGGAAGCCGTCCGCCTCGGCATCCTGAGCCGCACAGTCGCCGACGACGAGATCCGCACCGAAGCCCTGCGCGTGGCGCAGACCTTCGTCAACGGCCCCCGCGCCACCTACACGGCCATGAAAAAGCTGCTGGCCCAGTCGCCTACAGCGATTCTGGACCAGCAGCTGGACGCCGAACGCGACAGCATCTCGGCCGCCGCGAACAGCAACACCGGCCGCGAAGGCGTAGACGCCTTCGTGGGCAAGCGCAAGCCGAACTACGTCGGCCTTACCTAGAAGCCACCAACTCCGACGTAGAAGTCACCAGCTCCCGCGACTGAACCGACCCACCCGGCGCGACCAACGCCACGCCGGGACTCAGGCCACCACGGGTTTTCGGCCGCCTCGCATCCGAAGGGCGAGACGGAACGCCGAAGGCGCAGTATCGCCCTTCGGATGCGAGGCCCTCAGGGCCGAAAACCCCGCGGCGCCAGCCGCCGATAACTCAGCACGCAGCGCCGAGGGCGCTGAACGTGTTCTGCAGCAGGCAGGTCACCTTGGCGTTCACGCCCGAGGAGATGGTCGAGGTGCCGGTGGAGGTCCATTCCTCGCCGACCTGGGTGGTGGCCACCGGTGCGGCCTGCTCGTTGTAGGGCTCGAGCGGCAGGCCCGCGGCGGTGGCCGAGCCCGCGCCCGCGGTGATGGCGGCGGCGACGGCGGCCGTCGCGAGGGCAGCGCGAACGGTGGAGATGTGCATCTGGTTGTGCTCCTTCATCATTCTCTTCTGGTGCGGGCGACGCCCCGGGTCAGGGCAGCCGCCAGTCGACGGGGTCGGCGCCGAGTTCGTCGAGCAGTTCGTTGACCCGGGAGAACGGTCGTGAACCGAAGAACCCGCGCGAGGCGGAAAGCGGTGAGGGGTGCGCCGATTCGACATAGGGCACCTCGGCGGCGACCAGCGTGGGCTTCAGTGAGCGGGCGTCGTTGCCCCACAGCACGGCCACGAGCGGCTCGTCACGCGCGACCAGCGCGCGGATCGCCTGCTCGGTGACCGCTTCCCAGCCTTTGCCTCGGTGCGAGGCGGGCGCGCCGGGGGTGACGGTGAGTACCCGGTTCAGCAGCAGCACACCCTGATCCGACCAGGGGCTCAGATCACCACAGGTCGGCGTATCGAAGCCGAGGTCCTTGCTGTACTCGGCGAAGATGTTGGACAAGCTGCGCGGGACCGGCGAAACCTGCGGCGTGACAGAGAAACTCAGCCCCATCGCGTGGCCCGGTGTCGGGTACGGATCCTGGCCGACGATCAGCACACGCACCGCGTCGAACGGGCGCTGGAACGCGCGCAGCACGTTCTCCCCTTCGGGAAGATAGCCGCGACCCGCGGCATTCTCTTCCCGAAGGAACTCGCCCATTTCGCTGATGCGGTCGGTGACCGGCTCCAGTGCCCGGGCCCAGCCCGGATCGATGATCTCCGACAGTGGTTTGGCACCCATGACCGCACAACCTATCGTTCGTCGCCGGTGGGTGTGGCGTCCGCCCCACGGAACGATTCCCAGCCGGTGCCGCCGGTGGGTGCCACACCGTCGACCGTGACCCCACTGCCTGCGGTTACTACGCCGATCGGCCGCCAGCCCGCGGGTAGCCCGACATCCGCGGACCAGGTTCCGGCGAAGGCGTGGTCTTCGCCGCCGGCCAGAATCCATTGCGCGGCATCGGCATCGAGCAATGTCGCGAGGGCCGCCAGTTCCGGGTCGGTCAATGCCGCGCTGTGCACGTCGATCGCGACGTTCGAGGCGGCGGCGAGGTGCCCGAGGTCGGCGAGCAGCCCGTCGGAGACATCAGTGAGAGCGGTCGGGGTGTGCGTACCGAACGCGTCGATCACCGCCGCGTACGGCGGCTGCGGAACACGATGTGTCGCAAGGGCATAGGTGAACCCGGGGTCGGCGAGGTCCGCGTCGCCGGTCAGGACGGCCAGCCCGGCGCCGGACCAGCCGAGTTCGCCCGCCACCGCGACGATGTCACCGGCCACCGCGCCCGAGCGGGTGATCGCGGGCTGTCCGCCGAGGTCGCCGAACGCGGTCACCGAGACGATCAGCTGTTCGCTGCGCACCAGGTCGCCGCCCGCGATGGAACCCCCGGCGCGGCTCGCCTCGATCCACATCCCGTCGGCGATTCCTTCGACCACCGGCACGGGGGTGTCGGCCGGGCAGCCGAGCGCGACCACGAACGCCGTCGGCCGCGCGCCCATCGCCACCACATCGGCGGCGTTCTGGGCGATGGCCTTGCGGCCGATGTCGACGGGCGAGGACCAGTCGAGGCGGAAGTGCCTGCCTTCGACGAGCATGTCGGTGCTCACCACGAACCGCCCGTCGGGCGCCGCGACCAGCGCGGCGTCGTCGCCGGGGCCGAGCAGCACGTGCGCGGCCTGCTCCCGACCCGCGTTGATCCGGTCGATCAAGGCGAATTCGCCCAGCTCACGCACCGTCCGCGGACGGCTGTCCTCGCTGATGACCGACCCCTTCCCACTGTGCTGCTGACCGACGAAATCGCCCCGACGGTACCCTTTCGGAGGCGATCGGGCACCACCGACGGTGCAGGCGAACCTGCGAACGGAAGGACCACACAGTTATGGCGGACTCGACACCGGAGGATCGCGACGAGGCGACCACCCCCGACGACACCGCCACTGCCGACGCGAAGTCGTCGGCCGACAAGCCGGCAGCGGACGACAAGCCGACGTCGGGCGAAGGCGCGAACGCAGACCCCGCCGCCGAGACGGGGCTCGACGCCGACACGGACAGCGACGCGCAGGATTCGGATTTCGAGGACTCCGACGATGCCGACCTCGAGTCGCACCACTCCCCCGCGCTGATCGCCACCGCGGTCGCCCTGCCCGTCGTGTTGATCGTCGCCGTCCTGGTCGCCGCCTTCATCGCCCTGCGCGCCCCCGTCGAACGCGAACCCCTCGCCCTCGGTCCGGTCCCGGCCCCCGCCGCCGACGGCCCGGCCTGTCAGACACTGCTCCCCGCCCTGCCCGCCGATCTCGGCGACTACACCAAGGCGACCCTCGTCGAGCCCGCCCCGCCGGCCACCCGCGCCTGGCAGCTCCCCGACGGCGGCGACCCGATCACGCTGCGCTGCGGCCTCGACCGCCCCCTCGAATTCAACCGCGCGTCCCCACTGACGGTGATCGATGGCGTGAAGTGGTTCCAGGTCCGCGACGAGGCCGGCAAGACCGGCACCTGGTTCGCCGTCGACCGCGAGACCTACATCGCCCTGACCGTCCCCGACGGCTCCGGCACCAGCGCGGTCCAGACGGTGTCCGACGTCATCGACGCGAATCTGCCTGCCCGCGAACCGACTCCGGGCGATCTCTGAGCTAATGGCCTGGCGCCGTGGGGCTTTCGCGCGCGCAACCGCCGAAAGCCCTGCGGCCGAACAGCACTACCGCAGCCCGGTTCCGCGCGCGACCGCCGTCTCGATCAGCGTCGACACCAGCGTCGGGTAGTCGATGCCGGTGGCTTCCCACATCCGCGGGTACTGCGAGATCGGCGTGAAGCCGGGCATCGTGTTGATCTCGTTGATCACCGGACCGTTCTCGGTGACGAAGAAGTCGACCCGCGCCAGCCCCTGGCAGTCCAGCGCGCGGAACGCGCGCACCGACAGCTCCCGGATCTCGTCGGCGACATCGTCGTCGAGCTTGGCGGGCACATCGAATTCGCACACGTCGTCGAGGTACTTGGTGGCGAAGTCGTAGAACTCGGGCGCGGCCGCGTCGGCATCGGGCATCCGGATCTCGGAGACCACACTGCCGCGCACCTCACCGTCGGCGAATTCCAGTACGCCACATTCGACTTCACGTCCGATGATGCCCGCTTCGATGATCACCTTGGGGTCGTGCGCACGGGCGGCGGCGATGGCCGCGGCGAGATCGGCCCAATCGGTGATCTTGGTGATGCCGATCGAGGAGCCCCCACGCGCGGGCTTCACGAAGGCGGGCAGGCCGATCCGGGCCCGGTCGGACTCGGACAGGGTCTCGGTGCCCGGGCGCAGCACAACCTGCACGCCGACGGGCAATGATTCGGCGGCCAGCAATTTCTTGGTGAACTCTTTGTCCATGCCCGCCGCGCTGGCCAGCACGCCCGCGCCGACGTAGGGAATCCCGGCCAGTTCGAGCATGCCCTGCAGCGTGCCGTCCTCACCGAAGGGTCCGTGCAGGATCGGGAACACGACATCGACATTGCCGAGAACGTCGCTCGAGTCGAGGGCGACCAGCGCACCGGAGCGGCCGGGGTCGGCGGCGAGAGTGAGGGCGGTTCCCGACGCGTCGACCTGCGGTTGCACACCATGGCTCAGCGCCAGCTCGCCGATCCCGTCGGCCAGTACCCAGCCGCCGGTCGGGGTGATGCCGATCGGCACCACCTCGTAGCGGGTGGGATCGAGGTTGCGCAGCACACTGCTCGCCGACACGCACGAGACGGCGTGCTCGCTGCTGCGCCCGCCGAACACCACAGCTACCCTGATCCGTTCCGTCATGAACGTCACCGTAGTAGGTTCTCGCCGCTATGGCGCCATCGCCCTTATTCGGGCTTGATCCGCCTGCCGAGCAGGCTGCCGACGGCCTCGCTCACCGATAGCCCCTCATGACACACCTTGTGCACCGCGTCGGTGAGCGGCATCTCCACCCCGTGCTCGGCGGCCAGTGCCCGCACCGATGTGCACGACTTCACACCTTCGGCCACCTGCCCATTGGTCGCTTCCTGCGCGGCGCTCATCGTGCCACCGGCGCCGAGCGCGTACCCGAAGGACCGGTTGCGTGACAGCGGCGAGGTACAGGTAGCCACCAGATCGCCGACACCCGCCAGCCCGGCCAGCGTCACCGGTTGCGCGCCGAGCGCCACCCCGAGCCGGATCACCTCGGCGAGCCCGCGCGTGATCAGGCTGGCCGCCGTGTTGTCGCCCAATCCCATTCCCGACGCGATGCCGCAGGCGAGCGCGATGACGTTCTTACACGCACCGCCGATCTCGCAGCCGATCACATCGGTGTTGGTGTACGGCCGGAAGTACCCGGTGGCACAGGCGCGCTGCGCGGCCTCGGCCCGCTCGGTGTCGGTGCAGGCGATCACCGTGGCCGCCGGCTGACGTTCGACGATCTCGTGCGCCAGATTCGGACCCGACAGCACCGCGATACGCCCCGGCTCGGCCCCGGTGACCTCCGCGACCACCTGACTCATCCGCAGCAGCGTGCCGGTCTCGATCCCCTTGGCCAGACTCAACAGCGTGGCCTCGGACCCGATATCGCCCTTCCACAGATCCAGATTCGCCCGCAGCGACTGTGACGGCACCGCCAGCACCACCAGATCCGCACCGTCCAGCGCGACCCGATGATCATCGGTCCCCCGCACCGGCGGCAACTGCACGCCGGGCAGGTAGAACGGATTGCGGTGCTCGGTATCGAGCGCCTGCGCCACCTCGGGCCGCCTGGCCCAGATCGTCACCTCGGTCCCCGCCTCGGCCAACACCTTCGCGAACGCCGTACCCCACGACCCCGCACCCATAACCGCCGCCCTCGTCATCAGCCCAATATGCCATGCAAGGATCGGAACTATGCACACCGTGCACGCCGTGATGGCGGTCAAACACATCGGCCGGGCCAAGAGCAGGCTGGCGCACGTGCTGAGCACCGAGCAGCGGGCCCAGCTCGTCCTGGCCATGTTCACCGACACCGCCGTTGCCGCGACCGCGGTGCCCGAGCTGTTGTCGCTGACCGTGGTCACTCCCGATCCGCTGGTCGCCGCCCGCGCGCGCGAGCTCGGCGCGCGCGTGATCGATGAGCCACCGGCCGGCGCCGACCCGCTCAACACCGCGCTCGCCGCGGGCGCCGCCGACGTGCGCGATCGCCACGGCCCCACCGCGTTGCTCGCGCTGCAAGCCGACCTGCCCGCCCTTCGCCCGTCCGAGCTGGCCGACGTGCTCGCCGTCGCCGTCAGCGCGCGATCGGTGGTGATCGATCACACGGGTACCGGCACCGCGGCATTGCTGATCCGCGACCGCACCGCGCCGCTGTCGCCCCGCTTCGGCGCCGATTCCGCGCGCGCACACCGCGACGACGGCGCCGTGCCACTGCTCGGGCACTGGCCGGGCCTGCGCTGCGATGTCGACACCCCCGAGGATCTCGACCTCGTCCGCACGCTCGGCGTCGGCGAATTCACCACCTCGACCCTGCGTGAATTCGGATTCTCATCGCACAGAGGTGATCCCGTTCGCACCGTGTGCTAGCTGATCGCCACAATCGGACCGGTCGGGACGATTCGTGCGATGTCGTGATGCGCGACGCCCGTTTCTCGAGGGATGATTGATCTCGTGAGCGATACGGAAACCATCAAGCAGCTGCCCCCGATTTCCCCGCCACCTGCGGCCGCCCTCGCCTCGGGCGGTGGCGCGAACGCGCAGCGGTTGCCCAGAGATCGCTACCTCAACCGCGAGTTGAGCTGGCTCGACTTCAATGCCCGTGTCCTGGCCCTGGCTGAGGACGCCTCGTTGCCGTTGCTGGAGCGGGCCAAGTTCCTCGCGATCTTCGCGTCGAACCTCGACGAGTTCTACATGGTGCGCGTGGCCGGCCTGAAACGCCGTGCCGAGACCGGTCTGTCGGTGCGCTCGGCCGATGGTCGCTCACCGTCGGAACAGCTGGAGATGATCACCGCCCGCGCCCAGGAGCTCGCCGAGCGGCACGCGAAGGTCTTCATCGACGAAGTGAATCCGGCGCTGGCCGTCGAGGGCATCGACATCATCGGCTGGAGCGACCTCGACGACGATGAGCGCCGGCGCCTGTCGAGCTACTTCACCGACCAGGTGTTCCCGGTCCTCACACCCCTGGCCGTCGACCCGGCGCACCCGTTCCCCTACATCTCCGGCCTGAGCCTGAACCTCGCCGTGACCGTTCGCGATACCGGCACCGGCGGTGAGCACTTCGCCCGCGTGAAGGTGCCCGACAACGTCGACCGTTTCGTGCGCGTGCGCCGCACCGGCGCGCCGTCGGCGATCGCGGCGTTCCTGCCGATGGAAGACCTCATCGCCGCCCACCTCGACCTGCTGTTCCCCGGTCTGACCGTGGTGGAGACGCATTCGTTCCGGATCACCCGCAACGCCGATTTCGAGGTCGACGAAGACCGCGACGAAGACCTGCTGCAGGCGATGGAGCGCGAACTCGCCCGCCGCCGCTTCGGCAAGCCGGTGCGCCTCGAGGTCTCCGACGACATGACCGAGCACATGCTGGAGCTGCTGTTACGTGAGCTGGAGGTCGACCCCGCCGATGTCATCCAGGTTCCGGGCCTGCTCGACCTGTCCTGCCTGTGGCAGGTCTACGGTGTCGACCGCCCCGAACTCAAAGACGCGCCGTATGTCCCGGCCACCCCCGCGGCGTTCGGTGAGCGCGAGACCCCGCGCAATGTCTTCGCCGCCCTGCGCGAGGCCGACGTGCTGGTGCACCACCCCTACGACTCCTTCTCCACCAGCGTGCAGCGCTTCATCGAACAGGCCGCGGCCGACCCGCAGGTGCTGGCGATCAAGCAGACGCTCTATCGCACCTCCGGTGACTCCCCCATCATCAATTCACTGATCGAGGCCGCCGAAGCGGGCAAGCAGGTTGTCGCGCTGGTCGAGATCAAGGCCCGCTTCGACGAGCAGGCCAACATCAAATGGGCGCGCGAGCTGGAACAGGCGGGCGTGCACGTGGTCTACGGCCTGGTCGGCCTCAAGACCCACTGCAAGACCTGCCTGGTGGTGCGTCGGGAGGGTTCGACGATCCGGCGCTACTGCCACATCGGCACCGGCAACTACAACCCGAAGACCGCGCGACTGTACGAAGACGTCGGGTTGTTCACCGCCGCACCGGAGATCGGCGCCGATCTCACCGACCTGTTCAATTCGCTGACCGGCTACTCCCGCAAGGAGGACTACCGCAACCTGATGGTCGCGCCGCTGGGCGTGCGCGCGGGCATCATCGAGCGGATCGATCGCGAGATCGAACTGGCCGGCCAGGGCTCGGCCGCCCGGATCCGGATCAAGGCCAACGCGATCGTCGACGAGCAGATCATCGACGCGCTCTACCGCGCCTCCCAGGCGGGCGTGCCGGTGCAGATCGTGGTGCGCGGCATCTGCGGCCTGCGCGCGGGTGTGCCCGGTCTGAGCGAGAACATCGAGGTGCGTTCGATCCTCGGCCGGTTCCTCGAACACTCCCGGGTCATGGAGTTCGGCGCGCAGCAGCAGACCTGGATCGGCAGCGCCGACATGATGCACCGCAATCTCGACCGCCGCGTCGAAGTGATGGTGCAGGTGAAGGATCCCAAACTCGTCGATCAGCTCGCGCAGGTGTTCGATTCCGCGCTCGATCCGGCGACCCGCTGCTGGATCCTGCTGCCGGACGGAACCTGGCAGGCCAGTCCGACCGATGTCGAGGCCGACCAGGTGCGTGATCACCAGGCGTTCCTCATGCGCCGGCGTCGCCCCGATCAGCCGTGAGCGCACAGAGCAAGCACGCGTCGTTGCGCGACCCGCGCGTACGGCCCAATATCCATGCCGCGGGCGCGGTTCTGTGGCGTGCGGGGGCGCTCGGCCCGGAGATCGGCGTGATCCACCGGCCGAAATACGGCGACTGGTCGCTGCCGAAGGGCAAGCTCGATCCCGGCGAGACCCCGGTGGTCGCGGCCGTGCGCGAGGTAAGTGAGGAAACCGGCCTCGCGGCCACGCTGGGGCGCTATCTCGGCCATGTGACCTATCCGATCCCGGGCCACCGTCAGCTCAAGCGGGTCGACTACTGGGCCGCCGAGGCCGCCGACGGCGACTTCGCCGTCAACAACGAAGTCGACCAGATGCGGTGGTTCCCGCTGGCGCGGGTGATGGACCAGCTGTCGTATCCGATGGATCGCCAGATCGTGCGGATCTTCGCCCGGCTGCCCGCCCGCACCAACACCGTGCTGCTGGTACGCCACGCCAAGGCCGGCAAGCGCAACCGCCGCGACGGGCCCGACGAGTTACGGCCACTCGAGGCCGCCGGGGAACAGCAGGCGAAGGGATTGACGCCGAATCTGTTGGCGTTCGGCGCATCCGAGATCTATTCCGCCGATCCGCTGCGCTGTATCCAAACCGTGACCCCGTTGGCAGAACAGCTCAACGCCGAAATCAATTGCGAGCCAATGTTTTCCGAGAAAGGTTACGATTCAGCGAAAAGCGCGGCGCGGCAACGATTTCTGTCGTTGGTAACAGATCGAGGGGTGCCGGTCGTGTGTAGTCAGGGCGGGGTGATTCCCGATCTCACCCAGTGGCTGGCCGAGCAGGGCGGGCTCACGCTGCCCTCGGCGCGCAATCGCAAGGGCAGCGTCTGGGCATTGTCGTTCGTCGCGGACCGATTGGTCGCGGCGGACCATATGGACCGTTCGTTGTCGACGGCAATCGTCACTGCGTGAGTCACCCCCGACCGGCTCCGAAACAGCCGAAACGGCCCCGGGATTCCCGGGGCCGTTCTCGGTCCAGTGGTGGGTGATGCGTGATGCGGCTTACGTACACATTCCCCGACCTGATCCCGCTGCGGCAGGATCAACGAGCACGACGGGCGGCAGTCTTCTTAGCAGCAGTCTTCTTGGCGGCAGGAGCCTTCTTCGCAGCGGTGGTCTTCTTCGCGGCCGTGGTCTTGGCCGCCGTCACCTTCTTGGCAGGAGCCTTCTTGGCCGCCGTCACCTTCTTGGCGGGCGCCTTCTTGGCCGCCGCCACTTTCTTTGCCGCGGTGGTCTTCTTGGCGGCAGGTGCCTTGGTGGCGGCCTTGCGGGCCGTGGTCTTGGCCGGACCCTTGGACGGCGTGGCCTTCTTGGCCGCGGTCTTCTTCGCCGCGGTCTTCTTGGCTGCCGCCTTCTTCGCCGCCACCGGGGCATTCACGCCCCGCTTGACGGCAGGCCCGGACGAGGCCAGCTTCTGCTTACCCGCGATGACCGCCTTGAACTGCGCGCCCGGCCGGAAGGCTGGCACCGAAGTGGCCTTCACCTTCACGGTTTCACCGGTACGCGGGTTACGGGCAACCCGGGGAGCACGCTTGCGCTGTTCGAACACACCGAATCCGGTGATGGTGACGCTCTGACCCTTGTGCACGGCACGGACGATGGTGTCGACAACATTCTCGACAGCCGCGGTAGCCGTCCGCCTGTCCGTACCCAACTTTTCGGTCAGAACGTCGATCAGTTCCGCCTTGTTCATTGAATCCTCCGCAGACTAATGGCCCGTCGTCGGACCGACTAGGTACCACGGTAAACCCAGTTTGAGCAAGAGTCTATGTGCCACGCCAAAATTCATGTGGTTTAGCACACGTCCAGCTACCACCGCCCGGGATGCGCCCCTAAGCGCCCCACGTGATTACGCCCGTGAAATAGGCTCCGGCAGCGTCACGGGTTTCCATGACGGCCTTCCCTTTTCGAACTCGCTGATCTCGTCGGCGCGGCGCAGCGTGAGGCCGACGTCGTCCAAACCCTCCAGCAGACGCCACCGGGTGTAGTCGTCAATATCGAACGGCAACACGACGGTTCCCGCTGTGACGGTGCGCGAGGACAGATCGACAACCAATTCGATGCCCGGCTGTTCCTCGATCAGCTTCCAGAGCATTTCGACATCGTTCTGTGACATCTGTGCGGCCAACAGCCCGCCCTTGCCCGCATTTCCACGGAAGATGTCCGCGAAACGCGACGAGATGACCACCCGAAAGCCGTAGTCCGACAGTGCCCACACGGCGTGCTCACGCGAAGAACCGGTGCCGAAATCCGGGCCCGCCACCAGCACGCTGCCCCGGTTGTACGGCTCGGTGTTGAGAATGAACTGCGGATCGGTGCGCCAACCGGCGAACAAGCCGTCCTCGAAACCCGTTCGGGTCACGCGCTTCAGGTAAACGGCGGGGATGATCTGATCGGTGTCGACATTGGACCGGCGCAGCGGTACGCCGATGCCTTTGTGAACGGTGAAGGCTTCCATAACGATTCCCTTTCGATCTGTAGGTGATCGGTGACTCAGGCCAGATCGGCAGGCGAGGACAGGGTTCCACGGACCGCCGTAGCGGCCGCGACCAGCGGCGAGACCAGGTGCGTACGGCCGCCCTTGCCCTGCCTGCCCTCGAAATTGCGGTTCGAGGTAGACGCGCAGCGCTGGCCCGGTTCGAGCTGATCGGGATTCATACCCAGGCACATCGAGCAGCCCGCCTGACGCCATTCCGCGCCCGCGGCGGTGAAAATCTCGCCGAGTCCTTCTTTTTCCGCCTGCGCGCGCACCCGCATCGAGCCCGGCACAACCAGCATTCGCACACCCTCGGCGACCTGGCGTCCCTTCAAAACATCGGCCACCTCGCGCAAATCCTCGATCCGGCCGTTGGTGCAGGAGCCGACGAATACGGTGTCCACGCTCACCTCACGCAGCGGCATTCCCGGCGTCAGGTCCATGTAGCGCAAGGCCTTCTCAGCGGATTCGCGCTCGTTCTGGTCGGCGATCTGCGCCGGGTCGGGCACATTCGCGCCCAGCGGCAGGCCCTGGCCGGGGTTGGTGCCCCAGGTGACGAACGGGGTGAGGGCGTTCGCGTCGATGTGGACCTCGGCGTCGAACTGGGCGCCTTCGTCGGTGACCAGCGCGTCCCAGGAGGCCACTGCGGCATCCCAGTCGGCTCCCTGCGGCGCGTGCGGGCGGCCCTTCAGGAATTCGTAGGTCACCTCGTCGGGGCCGATCATGCCGGCGCGTGCGCCCGCTTCGATGGACATGTTGCAGATCGTCATCCGCGCTTCCATCGACAGCTTGCGGATCGCCTCGCCGCGGTACTCCAGCACATAGCCCTGGCCACCGCCGGTGCCGATCTCGGCGATCACGGCCAGGATCAGGTCCTTGCTCGTGACGCCGGGCGCCAATTCACCGTCGACGGTGATGGCCATCGTCTTGAACGGGCGCAGCGACAACGTCTGGGTGGCCAGCACGTGCTCGACCTCGCTGGTGCCGATGCCCATCGCCAGCGCGCCGAACGCACCGTGGGTGGAGGTGTGGCTGTCACCGCAGACGACGGTCATGCCGGGCTGGGTGAGACCCAGCTGCGGACCGACCACGTGCACGATGCCCTGCTCCGCGTCGCCCATCGAGTGCAGGCGCACGCCGAATTCGGCGCAATTGCGGCGCAGCGTCTCCACCTGGGTGCGCGAGATCGGATCGGCGATCGGCTTGTCGATGTCGGTGGTGGGGACGTTGTGGTCCTCGGTGGCGATGGTGAGATCGGTTCTGCGCACCGGACGGCCCGCCGCGCGTAGCCCGTCGAAGGCCTGCGGACTGGTCACCTCGTGCACGAGGTGCAGATCGATGTAGATCAGGTCGGGTTCACGGGAGGAACCTTCGCCTTCGCCAGTGACGACGACGTGCTGTTCCCACACCTTCTCGGCCAGTGTGCGAGCGCGCTCGGCCATTGCTTGATCACCTTTCGACGGGCATACTTGGTATCTCAGCATTTGAGACGTTAGTATCGTTCTATGAGACAGCATAGCGGTATCGGTGTTCTCGACAAAGCCGTGGCGGTGCTCTACGCCGTCGCCGACGAGCCCTGCGGTCTCAATGACCTGTGCACCCGCACCGGCCTGCCACGCGCCACCGCGCACCGGCTGGCGGTCGGGCTGGAGACGCACCGGCTGCTGGCCCGTGACGGCAACGGATTGTGGCGGCCGGGGCCCGCGCTCACCGAGTTGTCGGCGGGGGCGGCCGATCCACTGGTGGAGGCCGCCGGTGTCATTCTGCCCCGCCTGCGCGAGATCACCGGCGAGAGCGTCCAGCTCTACTGCCGCGACGGTCACGCCCGCGTCTGCGTCGCCGCGCTGGAGCCGCCCGTCGGCCTGCGTGACACGGTGCCGGTCGGTTCGCGACTACCGCTCACCGCGGGGTCGGCGGCGAAGGTGTTGCTCGCCTGGGCCGATCCCGAGTTGCAGCGCACGGTCCTGGCCGACGCGGTGTTCGGCGACCGGGCACTGGCCGAGGTCCGCAAGCGCGGCTGGGCGCAGAGTGCCGCCGAGCGCGCGCAGGGCGTGGCGAGTGTGTCGGCGCCGGTGCGCGATGCGGGCGGGGTGATCGTGGCCGCCGTGTCGGTCTCGGGGCCGATCGATCGGATGGGCCGCCGGCCGGGCGCGCGCTGGGCCGCCGATCTGGTCGCGGCCGCCGAGGCACTGCACAAGCGATTGTAGAAACGAAGAAGGCCCCCGGTCGGATTCGACCGGGGGCCTTACTTTGCTTTGTAGCCCCGACGGGATTCGAACCCGCGCTACCGCCTTGAGAGGGCGGCGTCCTAGGCCGCTAGACGACGGGGCCAGGACGATCTCACAGAGTGAAACCTTGCTGGGGTACCAGGACTCGAACCTAGAATGGCTGTACCAGAAACAGCTGTGTTGCCAATTACACCATACCCCAAAGACCGAAACGCCCGACCTTGCAATCTCCACCGAGTGGTTGTCGGTGTTGCGAGGCCGTGTTCCGCGGCGATGAGAAGATTACCAAACACTAGGGGGTAAACTACAAATCGCCTGGTCAGAAGCTGCTTTTCGGCCGTTTTCGACCCTGTTGGAGCGGATGCGGCACCGGGACCACACCCGCTCCCCGCAGCTACTGCGCGGCAGGCGCCCAACCACGGGCCGCACGCAGTCGATCGAGCGAAGCCTCGCGACCCAGCAATTCCATCGACTCGTAGAGCGGCGGGCTGATGTGCGAGCCCGTCACCGCGACCCGCACCGGCGCGAACGCCTTACGCGGCTTGAGCCCCAGATCGTCGATCAGCGCCTTTTTCAGGGCCTCCTCCAGTGCCGGGGTGGTCCACTCGCCCAGCGGCTCCACAGCGGCGATCGCGGCGTCGAGCACGGGGTCGGCCTCGGCGCCGAGATTCTTGGTGCCCGCCGCCTGGTCGATCGCGAACTCCGCGGGGGCGACGAACAGGAACTTCAGCAGGTCCCACGCGTCCCCGAGCACCACGATGCGGGTCTGCACGAGTTCGGCGGCGACCAGGAAGGTCTTCTCGTCGACTTCGGCGCCGATGTGCCCCTTCGCGGTGAGGAACTCCCGCAGACGGTGACCGAAATCGCCGGGCTCGAGAAGGCGAATCTGCTCGGCATTGATGGCGTCGGCCTTCTTCTGATCGAAGCGAGCCGGATTCGAATTCACCGAGGAAATATCGAAAGCCGCGACCATTTCCAGCATGGAGAACACATCGCGGTCCTCGCCGATGCTCCAGCCGAGCAGGGCGAGGTAATTCAGCAAACCCTCGGGGATGAATCCGCGGTCCCGGTGCAGAAACAGATTCGATTCCGGGTCGCGCTTGGACAGTTTCTTGTTGCCCTGACCCATCACGAACGGCAAGTGACCGAACTCGGGCGTGAACTCGGCAACCCCGATACGCTGCAGCGCGGCATACAACGCGAGCTGACGCGGTGTCGAGGAGAGCAGATCCTCACCCCGCAACACATGGGTGATCCGCATCATCGCGTCGTCGACCGGATTCACCAATGTGTAGAGCGGGTCGCCGTTGCCACGGGTGAGGGCGAAATCGGGGACGGTCCCGGCTTTGAAGGTGGTTTCGCCGCGAACGAGATCATTCCATCCGAGATCTTCGGCGGGCATCCGCAAACGAACCACGGCGGGGCGGCCCTCGGCCTTGTACGCCGCGATCTGCTCGGTGCTGAGATCGCGATCGAAATTGTCGTAACCGAGTTTGGGGTCGCGGCCGGCGGCGCGATGGCGGGCCTCGACTTCCTCCGGTGTCGAGAACGCCTCATAGGCCTCACCGGCCTCGAGCAACCGGCGCACCACATCCAGATGCTGATCGCGGCGCAGCGACTGCCGGTAGGGCTCGTAGGGCCCACCGACCTCGGGGCCCTCGTCCCAGATCAGCCCCAGCCAGCGCAGCGCGTCGAGCAGCGCGCGGTAGGAATCCTCGGAATCGCGTGCGGCGTCGGTGTCTTCGATGCGGAACACGAATTTGCCGCCGTGGTGGCGCGCGAACGCCCAGTTGAACAGCGCCGTGCGCACCAGGCCGACGTGCGGCGTGCCGGTCGGCGACGGGCAGAAACGGACTCGTACTTCAGTCATGACTCTCTTCTCCGCTCGTCTCAGCGCTTGGTGGCAACAGGATTGGTGAGGGTGCCGATGCCCTCGACGGTGACCGACACGTTCTGCCCGGCCTGCAGCGGACCGACGCCTTCCGGTGTGCCGGTGAGGATCACGTCACCGGGCAGCAGGGTCATCACCGAGCTGATCCATTCGATGATCTTCGGAATATCGTGCAGGAACAGCGACGTGCGGCTGCGCTGGCGGACCTCGCCGTCGACCTCGGTGACGATCTCCAGATCGCTTGGGTCCAGCGCGGTTTCGATCCACGGGCCGAGCGGGCAGAACGTGTCGTAGCCCTTGGCCCTGGTCCACTGGCCGTCGTGGCGCTGCTGATCACGAGCGGTGACGTCGTTGGCGATGGTGTAGCCCAGGATCACCTCGGACGCCTTGGCCGCGACCACGTCCTTGCACGGGCGGCCGATCACCACGGCCAGTTCGCCCTCGTAGTCGACCTGAGAAGAGCTGGGCGGCAGGATGATCGAGGCGTTCGGGCCGATGATCGAGGTGTTCGGCTTGATGAAGATCACCGGGTCCACCGGCGCCGCACCGCCCATTTCGGCCGCGTGGGCGGCGTAGTTCTTGCCGATGCAGATCACTTTGCTCGCCAGGATCGGCGCCAGCAGGCGGATATCGGCCAGCGGCCAGCTCCGTCCGGTGAACGTCGGCGAGCCGAACGGGTGTTCGGCGATCTCCTTGGCGACGGCATCGCTTCCGTCGCCCTCGATGCTGACGAAAGCAACTCCATCGGGACTGGCAACTCGACCTAAGCGCATGCCGGGGAGTCTATCGAGACGGGGCTACCTGCCCGAACGCGCCCGTGATGCGACATCGGCCGCTCGATAGCCGCTCGGGCGAAGTGCGGGCAAGCTCACATCGCTGTGATTCGAAGCCGCTGCCCGCGTGCGGGATTCGCGCGTGTGCCGATGTGACCTGTCAGACACCTCGCCGATGGCGAGATTCCACGGGTCATCGGTGTAGCGTGAACCTCGTAGTTCAAAAAATGAGACACCAATCTCATATATTGAGATGCAATCGTGCAATCCGGCGAGGTGAGAATCGTGACAGACGTGCGGCCGATGGCCCCAGTGACGCGGATCGGTGACGGCAGGCGCTGGTTGATGCTCGCCCTCGGCGTCTTCGCGCAGACCTCGAGTTCGATCTTCATCCACGGCACCCCGTTCCTGTTGCCCGCGCTCACCGCTCGTGGCGATTCGCTCGCGTCCGCCGGGGCCTTGGTGGCATTACCGACCGTAGGTCTGGTCTGCACGCTGATCGCCTGGGGATATGTGGTCGACCGGATCGGCGAACGCATCGTGCTGGTGGCGGGAACCCTGCTGATGTTCGTGGCGGGCGTCGCCGCGGCTGTGGTGGACAACCCGGTCGCGTTCGGTGCGCTGCTGTTCGTGGGCGGTATCGGCGCGGCCAGCTCCAACGGCGCCAGCGGCCGGGTGATCGTCGGCTGGTTCCCACCGGACCGGCGCGGCCTCGCCATGGGCATCCGCCAGACCGCGCAGCCACTGGGCGTCGGCATCGGCGCACTCACCATCCCGTGGGTGGCCGCGCACCACGGCATTCCCGCCGCGCTGCTGGTGCCCGCGCTGATGGCCGGTGTCGCAGCGATCGGCTGCCTGGTCGGCATCATCGACCCACCGCGACCGGCCGCGAAGGCCGCCGACCGCGCCAACCCCTATCGCGGCGACTCCACCCTGTGGCGTATCCACGGTGTCTCGATCCTGCTGGTGGTCCCCCAGGCCACGCTGTGGACCTTCGGTCTGCTGTGGTTGCATGTCGACCTGGGTTGGTCACTGGCCGCCGCGGGCGCCTTGATGACCGCCACCCAATTCCTCGGCGCCGCAGGCAGAATCGGCGCGGGCGCCTGGTCGGACCGAGTCGGTTCCCGCCTGGGCCCCCTGCGCCGAGTGGCCGTCGCCGCCGCCCTCGCCATGGCCGCTCTCACCGTCACCGCCTGGACCGACTGGTGGTGGGCCGCCGTCCCGTTGATGGTGGCGGCTTCGGTGATCTCGGTGTCCGACAACGGCTTGGCGTTCACAGCCGTGGCCGAGATCGCCGGCCCGTTCTGGAGCGGCCGAGGCCTCGGTATCCAGAACACCGGCCAGAACCTCGCGATAGCCGCCGTCCCACCGCTTTTCGGTGCTGTGATCACCGCGACCGGCTTCCCCGTGGTGTACGCGTTGGCCGCGGTCGCCGCAGTGGCGGCCGTTCCCTTGGTACCCCGCGACTCGCGAAAGTAGCTGTCCGACCCGCTGGTTCATCATGCCCCGTGAATCACGTTCCAGCAGGTGCGAACACCGGTATCCCCCACTCGCCGAACACAATTCGATCAGCACCCGTCAATGACAAAGGCTCGCACCGGCATTCAGCCGGAGCGAGCCTTGTTGCCGAGCAGTCAGAACTCGATCAGCTGTTCGGGATCGAAGGACAATCGAACATCGCTGTCCCCCTGCAACACTGCGTCGAACATCGAGCCGGATCCGACCGCCGGATCGGCACGATAGGTGCCTGCGCCCGCATCGAGCAGCAGCCGGATGACTCGAATGCTGGGCCGATGCTCCACAATCCAATATTCGGGAATTCCGAGCGCCGCATACTCACCGACTTTTCGCACCCGATCGGTGCGTTCGCTCCCGCTGCCCGGCGAGACCACCTCGACAACGAGCAAGACGTCGAGTCCTGGAAGCATTTTGGGCACCTCGTCCACAATCACCGATCGTGCGACGTCACGAGGAACGACGAGAACGTCAGGCTTCCGTACACCTGAAGGGGTGCTGATCTCCCACTCACCGCCGTCGAAAACCACCAGTGAGTCGTTGGGCAGTGCGCCTCGCACTGTTTGAGCCAGCCGGTGCGCGATCCAGTTGTGCCGAGCCCCCGCAGCCACCTCGACCAACCACCCGTCCTCGAGTTCGAACCCTTTGCCGTCCTCCGACAGGCCGTGCAGGTCGAGCACAGTGTAGGGGCCGAAGCCGCTTCCAGTGGCAGCGCGGTCAACAGTCACATCTCGCCTCCAGGTCCGGTGCCCCGAGCTTCTCTGGGTCCGTCCAGTTACCCGTTCGACACACGCCGGTGCGGACAAGTCTAGTCGGACGGGTACCCGATTATCGGGTACCCGTCGACACGAACGGGCACAGGCGGGCCCGGTGACCTGGCAACGAAGGCCACTGGCGGTTCTGGTGGGATCAGACGGTGGCCGCGATGCGGTCGCCGACCTCCACGGTGGAGGCGGTGCCGGTGCGCGAGGCCAGGTCCTTGGCGACGGCGGATTCGATGCGCGCCGCGCCCTCGGTGTTGCCGAGGTGGTTGAGCAGCAACGAGACCGAGAGGATGGCGGCGGTCGGATCGGCCTTGGACTGACCCGCGATATCGGGGGCACTGCCGTGGACCGGCTCGAACATCGACGGGTTCACACCCGAGGCGTCGATATTGCCCGACGCGGCCAGACCGATGCCACCGCTGACGGCGGCGGCGAGGTCGGTGATGATGTCGCCGAACAGGTTGTCGGTGACGATCACGTCGAAGCGGCCCGGGTCGGTCACCATGTGGATGGTGGCGGCGTCGATGTGCTGGTACGCCGTGGTCACCTCGGGGAATTCGACGGCGACCTCGTCGACGGTGCGCTGCCACAGCGAGCCTGCGAAGGCGAGCACATTGTTCTTGTGCACCAGGGTGAGGTGCTTGCGACGGGCCTGCGCGGTGGCGAAGGCGTAGCGCACCACACGCTCGATGCCGAAGCGGGTGTTGTTGGAGACCTCGGTCGCCACCTCGTGCGGAGTACCCACGCGGATCGCGCCGCCGGTACCGGTGTACGGGCCCTCGGTGCCCTCACGCACGACCACGAAGTCGATATCCGGGTTGCCGGACAGGGGGCTGGTGACGCCCGCGTGCAGCTTCGACGGACGCAGGTTCACGTGGTGATCCAGCGCGAAACGGGTCTTGAGCAGCAGTCCGCGCTCGAGCACGCCGCTGGGCACCGACGGATCGCCGATCGCGCCGAGCAGAATCGCGTCGTGCTGCTTGAGCTCGGGCAGCACCGACTCCGGCAGGATCTCCCCGGTGCGGTGGTAGCGCGCGGCGCCCAGGTCGTATTCGGTCTTGTCCACACCGGGCACCACCACGTCGAGCACCTTGAGCGCCTCGGCGATGACCTCGGGACCGATGCCGTCACCGGCGATTACTGCGAGTTTCATGAACTAGCTCCGTTCGAAGTCGGGCGGACCGTGCCGCGCCGGGATACAGGTGCGCGCCGCCACCGTGAGGTGACGGCGCGCAGCTGCCGATGTCCCGGCTGTACCGGGACGAACAACTCAGGCCAGGTCGACCAGGACGATCTTCGAGGCACCGACGGCCTCGGCGATCGCGGTCTGCACCTGGGTCGGCACCTCGGCGTTGACGCGCAACACCACGGTGGCGCCTTCGGCGTCCACGTCCTGGCTCAGCTGCGCGGCCAGGATGTCGATCTCGGCCTCGCCCAGCAGGGTGCCGATCTTGCCCAGCGCGCCCGGCTTGTCGCTGTAGTTCAGCACGGCCAGGTTCAGGCCCTCGGCGCGCATGTCGTAGTTGCGGCCGTTGATGTTGACGATCTTCTCGACCAGGTTGGGCTCGGTCAGGGTGCCTGCCACATTCAGGGTCGAACCGTCGCCGAACACGGCGCGCAGGTCGACGACGCTGCGGTGGGTCGGGCTCTCCGAGGCGGTGGTGACGGTGGCGGTGATGCCACGGTCCTTGGCCAGCGCCGGGGCGTTGACGAAGGTGACCTGGTCCTCGACCAGCGCCGAGAACACACCGCGCAGCGCGGACAGCTCCAGCACGGCGACGTCCTGTGCGGACAGCTCGCCGCGAACCTGCACCTCGACACTGACGGGCAGCTCGCTGGCGATGGCGCCCAGCAGCGCGCCCTGCTTGCGGACGACGTCGAGCCAGGGGGCGACCTCGTCGTTCACGGCGCCACCGGTGACGTTCACCGCGCCCGGCACGAACTCACCGGCCAGCGACAGCAGCACCGACTTGGCGACGTCGGTGCCCGCGCGGTCCTGGGCTTCCGAGGTGGAGGCGCCGAGGTGCGGCGTCACGACGACCTGCGGGAGGTCGAACAGCGGCGAGTCGGTGCACGGCTCGGTCTCGAACACGTCCAGGCCCGCGGCACGCACGTGGCCGGAGTTGATGGCGTCGGCGAGCGCCTGCTCGTCGATCAGCCCACCACGCGCGGCGTTGACGATGATGACGCCCGGCTTGGTCTTGGCCAGGGTCTCGGCGTTGAGCATGCCCTTGGTCTCGGGCGTCTTCGGCAGGTGGATGGAGATGAAGTCGGCGCGCTCGAGCACCTCCTCCAGGCTCAGCAGCTCGATGCCGAGCTGGGCGGCGCGAGCGGGCGAGGTGTAGGGGTCGTACGCGACGATCTTGGTCTCGAAAGCGGCCAGACGCTGCGCGAACAACTGCCCGATGCGGCCGAGGCCGATCACGCCGACGGTCTTGCCGAAGATCTCGACACCGTTGAACTTGCTGCGCGCCCAGGTCTTGTCCCGCAGGGTCGCGTCGGCGGCCGGGATCTGCCGGGCGGCCGAGAGCAGCAGCGTGACGGCGTGCTCGGCGGCGGTGTGGATGTTGGAGGTCGGCGCGTTGACGACCATCACGCCACGCTCGGTGGCGGCGGGCACGTCGACGTTGTCGAGGCCGACGCCGGCCCGGGCGACGATCTGCAGCTTCTTGCCCGCGTCGAGCACTTCGGCATCGACGGTGGTGGCGGAGCGCACGAGCAGCGCGTCGGCCTCGGGGACCGCGGCGAGCAGCGCCGGGCGGTCGGGTCCGTCGACCCAGCGAACCTCGACACCGTCACCGAGTGCGTCGACGGTCGACTGGGCGAGCTTGTCGGCGATCAGAACTACAGGACGGCCTGCTTGGCTCACTGTGGGGTACTCCTGGGGAAGAAAGGGGGTCGGCAGTTACCGCCGACCAGGATAGTCGCCCGGACTTCGGCTGCCCTTACCCCCCTGCCCGAAAACTGGGTGAACCCTGGGCACCGATCGCTCTACGATCACCCCATGTCCTTGCGCACTGTCCCCGAATCGATGGACCCGGCCGTGGTGGCCGCCGTCGACGCAGAGCTCGATCGGGTGGCTGCCGAGCACAACGTGTCCATCCGTCTCGCGATCGAAAGTGGCAGCCGTGCTTGGGGTTTCCCCTCGCCGGACTCCGATTACGACTGCCGTTTCGTCTACGTGGCGGGCTTGGACACCTACCTGTCTCCGTGGCGCACCCGCGATGTGATCGAAACACCGCTGATCGGGCTGCTCGACGTGAACGGCTGGGATCTGGCGAAGGCGCTGCGCCTGCTGGTGGCGGGCAACGCGGTACTCGTCGAATGGCTGATGTCGCCGATCGTCTACCGCGGCGACGAGGCGTTTCGCACCCGGCTGCGCGAGGTGGCCGGAGAGGTGGCCGATCGCGACCGGATCGCCCGGCACTACCTGCACCTCGGCGCGCGCCAGTGGGCGCTGTTCGAGCGCAACGGCGGCTTGAAGAAGGTGTTCTACGCGCTGCGGCCCGCGATGGCGCTGCGCTGGTTGCGTGAGCATCCCGGCGCCGCGGTGGCGCCGATGCATCTGCCGACGCTGCTCGCCGAGTGCGAGCTGCCGGTCGACCTCGTGGCGGCGATCACCGAACTCACCGACCTCAAGTCGAAGACGCGAGAGATGGGTTCCGCCGCCCCGCCCGCGCTGATCACGGCTTTCATCAATGCCGAATTCGACAGGGCCGCCACGGAATTCGACTCGCGCGGGCCACGTGATCTCACCGCGTCGATGGCCGTCACCGGCGAATTCTTCCGCGCCGAAGCGCTGCGGTGACCACCCCCGGATAGCAGAAACTCCGCACCAACTGGTGCGGAGCTTCACATTCGTACGCTGGTCAGCGCAGAATCAGATGGCGCGAACGTCCTGAGCCTGGGGGCCCTTCTGACCCTGACCGACCTCGAACTCCACGCGCTGGCCCTCTTCGAGGGACTTGAAGCCGGAGCCGCCGATCGCGGAGTAGTGAACGAAGACGTCCGGGCCGCCTCCGTCTTGGGCGATGAAGCCGAAGCCCTTTTCGCCGTTGAACCACTTAACAACACCCTGTGCCATTTCAAAAACCTTCTGTAGATGAGCTAGGTCCTAATAGTCCGGCCCTGGTCTCGGTGTCCACCATGCCATGATCCGACGAATTCGGCCACATCCCACAGTGCAAAGTGTGCGAACTGTGAGGAAGGCAACCCCCAGATCCTGCCGGCCGACGTCGGCGCGGACGTGACGGGGCCCGCTTTCGGGTGGATGCTCAGCGTATGCCGAGACAGTTGCTCCCCGGATGCCGGATTAGCTGGGAGCGCGCGCGGAACCGATTGGAACGCTTCACCATCGAGAACTCTACGCATTAGCGACATGTCATCGTCAGCAACCCTAGACATTTTCGAGAAACCCCGTACGGCAAATTCTCTACCAGCGTATTTTCCGAGATCGTGAGGATCGCACGCCTCGCCGAGAAATCACGCTAGGAGTAGACGGTGCTGGACATCAACCATTTCACTTACGGCTGGGTGACCCCCCTGCTGGCCTATGTCATGTCGGTCGTCGGGTCGATGCTGGCGCTACGTTGCATGGTTCGCTCGCGCGCGTCTGGCACGCACGGCGGTTGGCTCACGGCGGCGGCGATCGCACTCGGTGGCACCGGTATCTGGGTCATGCATTTCATCGCGATGCTCGGATTCTCGGTACGCGGCGTGACCATCCGCTACAACGTTCCCGTCACCTTGTTCAGCGCCGCTGTCGCCATCGGTGTGGTGTGGCTCGGATTGTCCATCGTGGTGCGCCGCAGCTGGGACAGCGCCGCGTTACCGGTCGGTGGCACGATCACCGGGCTCGGCGTCGGGGCCATGCACTACGCGGGCATGTACGCGATGAAAACCGACGCCGAGATCATCTACGAACCCGTGGTGGTCGCCGCGTCGCTCGCCATCGCGGTGGTCGCCTCGATCGCGGCACTGTGGTTCGCCCTGCACATCCACGGCATCGTCGCCACCATGGGCGCCGCCCTGCTGATGGGCGTGGCCGTCACCGGCATGCACTACACCGGCATGTTCTCGATGAGCGCGCACACCAGCGCCCATGTGGCCCATGCCAGCGGCGCCACCGCGGCCCAGCTGCTCACACCGCTGATCATCGGCATCAGCATGGTGACCATGATCCTGCTGATGCAGGTCGGCATCACCGAAGCCGAGGACCCCAACCTCACTCGCCCCGTCCACGGTCAGCGGGCGAGCCGGTTCTGGCCCAGCGGCCAGAACTGAAATCTGTCAGACCCCGGTGCGACAATGAAGGAGGTACAAAACACCGGCACGAGCTGCGGCTATGCCGATTTCACGGGGGGAGTTCCACGATGCCGTTCGTCATTGTCGTCACCATTTCCTGCGCGGTCCTCGGCGCACTGAGCCTGTTCGCCGCCACCGTCGCCGAAACCCGCGCGAATCGCGCGTTGCACGACTCCCGCTCCTGCTTCGTCGGCGACGGCAACCCCACGAGTTCCTTCTTCACCCACCGTGCCCGGCACGACCGGTTGCACCGCCTCACCAATCAGCTGCTGATCCTGAGCGCGGTCGTCTCACTGGCGGCAACAGGATTCGCCGCCTACGCGGTGGCCACCTTCTGATCACCCGGCCTGTACGTCGTGCGCTTCGGGTCCGCGCCGGGTCTCGGTGACGGTGTATTCCACGCGCTGACCGTCGCGCAGCGTACGGAACCCCGAACCGGCCAGCGCGGTGTATTCGACGAACACGTCGGGTCCGCCGGCATCGGGAGTGATGAATCCGAATCCCTTGCCGCTGTCGAACCAGGTCACGATCCCGCTCGGCATCAACCGACCTTCCGACTCCTGTGCCTGCCAACCTGATTCGTCAATCGTCGCATGCCGGAGCCCGCGACACGAACGGCCGCCGGTTCGAGGAGCCGATCGCCCGGTGCCGAAGTGGTTATGCTCCGGACACGGTCCGACCGGACCGGGTCAGCCGCGAGAACGGGGATTCGGTGCAGCCTTCGACCGTTCGCTGCGCGGCCGAAACCGTCACGATCTTCGTCGCCACCTCGGTGGCGGCGCTCGCGATCATGTTGCCGATCAGTTTCGCGTCCTTGGCGGCGTCGCTGCACGTCGATCTGCTGGTGTTCAACATTCCGCGGGCGATGACCGGTGCGGCGTTCATGGCGGTGATCACCGCCGCCGTCACCGTGGCCATCGGCAGCGTGCGAACGGCCCGCTGGACCGCGTTGCTCGCCCTGCTCGGCATCCTGGTGAACCATCTGGCCTTCATTCCGGACAGCTCCGACGGTCACCTCGACAGCCTGTCCTTGCCCACGTTGAACTTCATCGACGCACTGCTCGCTGGTGTTGTCGTCGGCGCGCTCGCGGTGGCGGTCTGGAACGAACCGCTGCTGCGCACCGTCTACCTGTTCGGCGCGCTCGGTGGCACCATCATCGGCGACCTGACCCAGTCGCCCACCGACCCGGAGGCCGACGGTTTCAGCGGGGCGCTCGGCGGCGCGCTGCCCCTGTGGTTCATCGGGGCCACCGTGCTCGCCCTCGCCTACTTCGCGTTCACCACGGCGGCCCCGGCCCGCTCCACCATCGAAACCGCCATCCCCTTGGCTCCCGTGTTCGCCGCCGTCGTCGCCTTCACGACGACCATCGTCACCGCGCTCGCCGTGGCGTCCCACAAGACCAGCACCCCCTATCTGGTCGTCGCCTCGATCGTCGCCATCGCGGCCGCGGTCGCCGCCGCGCTGATCCTGCCGGACCGCGAGGGCATTCTGGTCCTGCTGATGAGCAGTTTCTCCGTCGCGGGCAGCCTCGTCACCACACTGCCGCGCTCCGGCTGGATCGACCTCGCCACCCTCGCGGCCACCGCCGCCGGCCTGCTGCTCGGCATGCGCACACCACGCCCGGTGGTGGCCGCGGCGAGCGTGCTCTTGCTGGCCTGCTTCGTCCTCGCCACCGATGTCTTCGCCCCGCACGCCACCCTCACCGCTGCCGTCGGCTGCCTTGCCCTCGGCGCGATCGCCGGCTACTGCCTCGGCACTTCGGTTCCACAGAGCGCCACATCCGGGACTGTCGGCCTGGCGATCCTGTTCGTGCCCTCGATCGGAGTCGCTCTGAGCGACACCGATTTCGGCCATCTCGCCTATTCGTCGTCCTGGTACCGCACTACCAACGTGGATCGCGGCATGGGCCCGGGCTTGGTCGCGATCGCCGTCGCCCTCGGCTGCGCGATCGCGGTCCTGGGCCTGATGCGCCACCGGTCCGCGCCACCGAAGTTCGTCAGCCCCTAGCCGGTTCCCACCCGCATTCCGAAAACGGTTGCCCCGCCATCACCTTGCCGATCCCGACCCGGCAGTAGCCAACGATCTCGTCGGGCAACCGCGCGGGCTCGAACCACCCCAGTTCCGAGCACTTTTCAGGTTCACAGTTGGTGACCGGCCCAGTCCATCGCCGCACGGTGAAGAACATCTGCACCCGCTCATCGCTGTGCAACACATGCGCGAATTCCACATCCCGCGCGGCGATCTCGATCCCCACCTCCTCACGTGCCTCCCTGATCAACCCGGCCACCGCCGACTCCCCCGCCTCCAGATGCCCCGCGGGCACATGGAACAACCCGTCGCCGAACCCCGTATTCAGCCTGCGCCCCAACAGCACCCGTCCCTGCCCGTCGACCAACACCAGATGAACCCCCACGAGCACCCGGTACTTCTCCACTGTCACCCCTCCTGATCGAATTGCTCACCCTGGAACTTCGAGACAGCCGCTGTAGCAGACGTTTTCGGGGTATACCCACATCATGAGTTTCCCGGTGTCCTTCGGGTTCGCCCAGGTCGGTCTCCTCGCGCTGATCGTCCTCGCCGTCGCCCTCCTGGTCATGGCCGCACTGGCCGCCGCCCGCCACCGCGGACCCATGGCCGTTCTCGGCCGCGCGGTCCCCGGCACCGCCCTCCTCCTGGTCACGGTCGTCCTACTCTGGATCGCCACCCTCCTCCAGACCTATCTCGGCCTCACCGGCGAGATCAAAGCCGCCCACGTGGTCGCCAAACCCGTTGCCGGCCAAGAACACCAACTCGATTTGGTACTCACCCAGTTCGACGAAGACGGCACCCCGGGCCAACCGACAACCCACCGCATCGAGGGCGACCTGTGGGCCCTCCAGTCCAACATCGTCGAACTCGAACCCTGGGTCAACGCCCTTGGCTTCCACTCCGGCTACAAGCTCAGCCGCCTGTTCGGCCAACGCCTCGACGGCAAATCCCCCGCCCAAGACCACATCTTCCTCAACGGCGGCGACCGCGACTTCTTCGAAGACATGAACGAAAACCGCTGGTACACCAACCCCTTCGTCCGCTCCGCCTACGGCAACGCCACCATAGCCACCCCCGGCGAATACGACGTCTACATCTCCCGAGACGCCATCAAAGTCCGCCAGACGAACTGATCCTGAGACGCTCACGCATGGACCTGGGTGAATGAACGATGTCCGGTCTCGTCATACGCCGATGTAATTGATCCATGACTCAACGCGACTTGGCCATGATGTACGCAGCACACGACGCGTTCCGACGCGATCTCCGAGCACTCGCTGCCGCCCCGGATCGCGAACGCTGGACGCAATTTCGCACCCAACTCTCCGTCCACCACACCGCCGAGGACGTCGTACTCTGGCCGAGCCTGCGCCGCCGCGGCGTGAACGCGCAGCTGGTCGACGCGATGGCCGCCGAACACGACCGAATCGATCCACTCCTCGCCCAAGTGAACCGGACCTTCGACACTTCAGGACCCGAGGCCGCGCGACCGACGCTCGTGGCACTGTCCGAACTGTTGCACAACCACCTACAGCACGAAGAACAAGAAACACTGCCACTGATCAACGATCGAGAATGGTCGCTACTGGACCGAGAAATGCGCCGCCGCATCGGACTCCGCGGTCTTCGGCCCTATTACTCGTGGCTCCTGCGGGACATCGAGGGTGAACCCCGCCGCAGGGCACTGTCCACGGTCCCCGGTCCTCTCCGCCTGATGTTCTCGTAGACCGAAAGTTGCTCGCTTCGAGCGGGAGGCCGCGTACCGTTTGACCCATGACCGCCTACATTGCGCTGGTCCTGGGCCTGCTGAACATCCTCGTCGGCTGGCTCCTCCACGGTGGCGGCTCCCCACTCAGCTCCCCGAGAAATCCCACCCAACGCCCACCCACCCTGGTCCTGGCCCACCTCGCCAGCGTCACCCTGTGGCTCATGATCTGGATCTCCTACCTCGCGACCGACTTCTCCCCCATCCTCGGCTGGATCGGCTTCGCCCTGAGCCTCACCATCAACGCCCTGGGCGACACCTACCTACTTACCGAAGCCCGCGCAACCACCGACGCTCGACCGCTCCGCCCGGCTGGTCTCGACGGCGCCCTTACACCCGTGATCACCTCGATCCCCCCGCTCTCGGACTCCCCAGCCGCCCTCGACACCGTCGAAAACGGCCACGCCGCAGGCAAAGTCGTCATTAAGGTGTCATGACAGTTTGTCCAACCGATGCAACCAATCAGCGAGCAAGGCAATCACTTGCTGTGCCGTCGGTCAGTCGAAGATTTCGTCCGCAACGGCCGCGGTCATGGCTTTCACGAGCCATGCGTGGAGCTGATCGAGATCGCCGGTCTTGTTCAAAGTCGTACTCTGTGCGGCGGAAAGTTCGATTCCGCGGGCCGTCGCAACAGCAAGAACCGAGCGAGATGCTCCCATGAGCTGTCCCTGCCGCAATCCCTCTTCGTAGCCTTCGAAGTACGCCTGCCCCGCGAACAGCTCGTCCGCATGGGTCGCGGTCACCGCCCGTACCAACCATCCCCGAAGCTGATCGAGGTCAGCAGTGTCGGCGACCACCTTCAGCTGACCAGAGGACAGCTCGATTCCGCGACCGGCCAGCACGGTAAGTAATGCACGTGCGGCTTCCTCGATGCGGGCCAGCTCACCACCCTGCGCGCGCAACCGCTGAGCAGTCTCCGAGCGGAAGAACGAAAGATCCGTGGCCAATTTGTCGCTCCAAAGCTAGGCGGCGTAGAGCTCGATCTCGTCGTAGTATCGCCGCTCGACCATAGTCGCAACGATCGACTCCGCCATCGCACCTTGGCGCGATTCTCCGAACCATGGAACCGAATCGCACCGGCTCGCGTCAAAGAGATCGAGAGGCGTTTCAGGACGGAATGACAGCGGTCTGGCGGCGGCAGGTTTGCCCTGGTCAGGCTTGCGCTTCCGGCAGAGCGATCCGACCGGCGAGAGCCCTTCGGTAAGCTCCCCGGGACAACGACGAGGGGGTGCGGTGACTTCGCCGATTGAAGTGATCCTGCAGGCAGGGGTGTCGGTAGCGGCTGCCGAGCTGGGCAAGCTGGGTGGGGTCCGGTCGCGTTCGCAGGCGATCGAAGCCGCGCTGTCCGGCCAAGGCACGAGCACCGACCCGGATTACGCCAAGACTCTCGAGCAGTTCCAGACGATGTCGCATCAACAAATCTACGACGCGGTGCACGGAGCCGGCGGCATGGACGTCGCCGGCCTGCAAACCCTCGGCACGGTGTGGCAGAAAGCGTCAACCGAGCTGACAACAGCAGCCCAGTCGAACGCGAAGGACTTGGCCCGCCTGCTCGGTAATGGCGAGTGGTCCGGTTCCAGCGGTGACGCGGCGCGGGCCGCATCGCAGCGAGTGGCGACAGTCATCGACGTCGTCGGACAGGTCTTCGGGGCAGTTGGGACCCGAGTCGAGGGATTGGCCTGCGCAGCCGAGGCCGTTCGGGCCGCGGTACAGGCCCCTAGAACCCTGGTCACAACCCTGAACCCCGACGACCCGATGTCGTCGATTATTCCGGGCCTGGTCAACCCGACAACTGCGACCGACCAGCGGGCCGAGCAAGACCAGGCACTCGCCGCAACCCGCGCGGCGATGGAGCAGATCTACACACCGTCATACCCTCCGAACGGTTCGGGAGTTCCGTCTTATCCGGTGGTGCAAGATGCGTTGGCCGGGGGCGATCAATCCGCGGCGGGCGGCAATGGTGGCACCCAGGGTGAAGGTTCGCCGTCCTCCCCCTCTCCGGCCACCAACGGCGAGACGGCGCCCGCTGGCGCCGACGACGACACCGCGACCGAGGAACCGTCGAATGTCGATGGTGCCCAGGATGATTCGACCGACCCATCCGGCACCGACGAGGACACGACCGAGCAAACCGAGGACTCGAGCGGATCACCTTCGGAATCGTCGCCGCAAACAACCGCGGCCGGAACACAGTCCGGCCCTCTCGGCGCAGCCGGATCGCCGATGTCGGGCACACCGGGCACGGGTTCGCCAAGCTCGGGCCTGCCGGGCGCGAGTTTGCCGGGCGCCGGTGTGCCGTCCACACCCAACCTCGGCGCTCCGCTGCCAGGAGTGAACGCCCAGCCGCCGTCCACCTCGGTCGCAGGATCCGCGGGAGCCGGTGGTGGCCGGGCAAGCGCTCACGGTCCGATGGGGCCGATGGCGCCCGGCGCCGGGCAGCGCAGAGGCGGCAACGACGACGAGCACCAGAGCCCGGACTACCTCCGTCGCGTCCACGACGACTGGACCGAGGGCATCAACAGCCGTCCTGCGGCGGTCGGCGCGGACGCACCATCGGCCCTGCCCGTGGAACACTCCGACGCTCCGCCCGCAAGACAGGCCGCGGTATCCGCGGCGCCGACTACCCCTGCCTCGAATAGTGCTGCTCCCGTAGATAATTCGCGCACTCCAGCTGAAGTGCCACCTTCCACAAGCATCCCGGAGTCCGTTCTCGAAAGCGCCGTGCCCATCCAGGTCGATCAGCCCGAACCGACTCCGGCTGCCGGTCCGCCAGCCGAACAACAACCGGCCGGACTCACTCCCGACGTGGCGTCGCTGCTGTCCGCCTACGGGTGGGGAGCATCTACTCCCCCGCCGCCCGCCGCACCAACGGAGCGTGAACGACCGTGACCACATCGAACTGGACCCTCGACTCCAACCAGTTTGCCTGGCTGTGGCGACAATTTCCCGGCCACGACGAGTTCGACTACCCCGACCCGATACGAATCCGCCAAACCCCGACCACCGAGGATGGGGATCGGCACATGAAAGCCGTTCTCGCTGAGGGTTTCCTGCGCGACGAAGACTCCCCGCTGCGCGTGGCCTTCACCGCGCTGGCCAATCCGGAAACTCGAATTCGGTGCTTCGGCACCCTCTCCGATGGCCAAGAAGTCCACTCACACGGCGTGGTCTCCGGCCGGATCGGCGTCGTGGTTTTCCAACGCTGCTCCACTGCCGAGGCCTCCGGCCCGATTCAGATATCGACCGTGCGACCGCACGCGGTGCCTGTCCACCTCGCGGCCACCCTTCCCCCAACTGAAGCGGGCGGAGCGGGTCGAATGCTCGGTTACACGCCTCGTGTGCGGGGCCTCGAACCTCCCACGAACTGGAATCGCGGCTCCGACGGCCGCCTGCCCGTTGACGAACGCATCCGAACACTGATGCGCAAACCCCGTAGCGCCGAAGGCCAACTGATCATCGAACGCGGCCTCCGTGCCGAATATCCCTCGCCAACACAGTATTTGAACTGGATCGACGTAGTCCCCGGTCAATTCGCATCGGGCCGCTACCTGATCCAGGTCGACCAGGACGATACGTTCGTCGTACCGACCGACCTCCCAAGCCTCGCCGCCGAACTCCACACCCGTGCCGGTTTCGACCGCGTGCCGACACGGTGAAAGAGAGCCACCGATGACCTCCGAAGTACCAGTCAACCTCGACTACGGACAGGCTGAGATCTCGGCCTTCCTGGAGGGGGCGCGCAATGGGCAGTTCAGTTTTGAACGTGAGGCCGTGCTCGAGATGGTCGGCCAGTACGACCTTCTTCTGAACACGCTGACCACAGTTCGCAAGCAGGTCGGCGACGCCGCGAACTTCAAGGGCTTCGGGGGCCTGCAGTCCGCGCTAGAACTCCAGAACGGCTTTTCCAAGAAAGCCACTGACGGGGCCACCGTTCTCGACCAGATCATCGGTGGGATATACGACATCCAGGAGGGCTACCTCCGGGCTGCAAACCTGGTCCCGGAAATAGATGCCTTGAATCAGAAACGCATCAACCTTGCCGCTGACGGAGTCGACAACCACTCATGACGCTACGAACGACCGCAACCACCATCGCCATCATTGGCTGCGCCGCGCTCACAGGATGCACTCCAGACGGCACGGGCGACTTGACCAGCCCTACCTCCACCGCCGTATCGAACTCGCAACTGCCCGCGAAAGCGGTAACGGTTCCTCCAGCTCCATCCCAGCCAGCGAGATCAGGCTCAACCGTGAGCTACGACCCCTGCTTCACGATCGGAGACGAACCAGCCGCGTCACTGGGGTTTGCTGTCGACACACGTACACGAGCTGACTTCATCGCAGACAACTACGCGTTCATCGGATGTGAATTCAAACGCATGGAAACCATCCGAACCAACACACTTTCGGTCGCGACACTGGCAGTCCGGTCCAGCAACATTCAGCTTGCCGACTACTGGAAACGTGACGACTTCGTAGACAAGCAGACCACGCTGATCAACGGGCGCCAGGCAATCAGCTACCGGTTGCGCGGTCGCACCTCGCGCGAGAGATGCAGCATCGCGATGGCTGGTCCGGACGGCACAATCGACGTCACTGTCGAAAGTGCCGCCGCGCTCACCCTCTGGATGGGTTGCGACCACATCGAGGAAGCCGCACGAACAATCGAAGCAGTCCTACCGAAGTCCAAGTAACCCAACCCAACACACACTGCAGCCCACCCACCGGGGGACCAACGATGACAGATCTCACCGTCAACAAGGAAATCCTTGTCGGCCTCGGCACGGAACTCAACCGCATCGGCGCAGCACTCCAGGCCACCGACACGCGCGAACCCTTCCGCTGCGGCGTAGACGACCTGCCGGGTACCGCCACCGCGGCGGTCTCAGCGGCAGCCATTGACCAGGTAAAAACAGCCCTCACCTCCGTCGCCACCCGCATCAACGCCATGGGCGACGCCGCGATCCGCTGCTCGGTGAACTACGAAGAAGCCGATCAAGCCTTCGCCGACCTGCTCAAAACCACCACCGGAGGCGTGTACTCATGACCATCGGCCTCGCCGCC
This sequence comes from Nocardia sp. NPDC060249, assembly GCF_042728755.1. Classification (NCBI taxonomy): domain Bacteria; kingdom Bacillati; phylum Actinomycetota; class Actinomycetes; order Mycobacteriales; family Nocardiaceae; genus Nocardia; species Nocardia sp. NPDC060249. The sequence goes on along the minus strand of NZ_JBHXAQ010000001.1, from coordinate 448,458 downwards.
CTCCGCGGTTTCCATCCCGAAGCGACCACCAGCGCGGTAGCCCGCGGCATCGACACCCTCGTCGCCGATTTCAAGAAGCACATGTCCGACGTCCATACCAAAGTGGACGCGACCCAAGATGATTGGAAAGGCGACGCGGCGCGAGCCGCCAATGAGCGAGCCCTTGGCGAACGTCTAGCAGGCAACAAGCTCGCGACCGAACTCGAAGACATCGCCACTGCTTACCGCACCCACGGATCCGCGATGGACGGCTTCCGAAACGCCGCCGTCAAAGCCGCCGACGACTACCTCTACCAAGGTCTGAACGTCGCCGACGACGGTACCGTCACCGTCCCCGCAGGCAAAAAGGAAGTCCCCGGCCCTGTTCCCGGCATGACTATCCCCATGTCGGAAGAACAACTCGCCACCTACGCTGTCGAGGGCACCACCCGGATCAAGGGCCTGATCGGCCAATTCGTCGCCGAAGACATCAAACTCGCCCAGGCCGCCGGTCAAGAACTCGTCGACATGATCCAGAAGGCCAACGGCGAATACGGCCTCGGCCCACAAGACCCCAGCAAGTACGGCAAGAGCGGGACCGATGACGGCAAGGCTCTCGCAGAAGCGTTGCGCACCAACGACACCGCAACGATCAACGAGATCCTCGCCAACATGCCGGACAACGCCCTGTCTGACGCAGACAAGGAAGCGCTCGCCAACGGCAAGGAAATCGCGGTCCCGGCTGAGCTGCGCGACTACTACAAGTCGCTGTACCAAGACCTCGGCAAAGACGGATTGCTGTCCCTCGGAACCTATCTCGACACCCAGAACCAACCGGGACTGTCCACCGCACCCGCCGCCGCAGCCGCACAAACCACGCTCGCGAGCGGCTTGATGATGGTTTCCAACGAGCGGATCGGCACCGGCTTCGACAACGGCAAACTCATCGGCGCCGGCGATTACAACCAACTGCCCGCCGGAATCCGCAACGTCGTCTCCGGACGCCTCGGCGACGGCGACTGGGGCAAGATCGCACCCCAGGGCCCCTACGACTTCCAGAACCGGCTCAAAGACAAGGTCGGGCTCGCCGACCTCATGTCACACGCCGACTCCGGCATCCAGCCCGGCACCACCCTCGGCACCGAACTCGGCCGCCAGGGCGCCGACCTCGCCGCCTACGTCGACGGCAAGGATGCCCACGTCAACCAGTGGACCAACCAGTGGTGGAACCAAGCAATGCCGGACGGATCTATCGACACCGAAGGATTCTTCCGCGAGCCTGACAAGGACACGCTCGACGCGACGGCGCAGAAGTACATGGACCTCGGAACATCGAATCCCGAAGCTGCGTACCAACTTCTGACTGGCAAGAACTCACACACCGGCGAGCCGCTGCCAGCCGACCTGTCATTCGGTGCAGGCGGCGCCGAATACCAGCCTTCGGGAAATTACGACCCCTCAAAATTTACTTCAAGTGTGTTCTCACACGAATGGGAAGACGAGGGCAGTGCCGCGTCCGGGCTGTACAGCTGGGTCGGCGAGCAAACTCACGAGCCAGGCCGTATGGGCGACCTCGCCCGCGACGCCTACCTCGAACTCCCCGAGGTCTTCGCGCCCCGGGACGAGAGTGGCATGCTCGTCGCAAAGGATGGCAAGTCGGTATTCGAATCGAATGCGGAAAACTTCATCAAGAACCCCGAGTTAGCCACTGGCCTGAGCAAGACTCTTGCACCAAATCTCGACTCGATCGCTGGACACCACGAAACTTCGGGTATTACGAACGGGATTGCATCCGTATCCAACGAAGATGCCGAACGCCTCTTGTTCCTCGGCGCCCACTCACCTGACGGCCAGTTGTACCTCGAGACCGCACGACAAACCTTCGATCTAGCCGTGATCAACCAGATCGCGAACGGGCAAGACACCACGCCGCTCGATACCGCAGCGATGATTGGTGGCCTCGATGCCAGAATCGACAATGCCCTTTACAACGCAGCGACGAACCTGGATGTGTCGGAGGCCTCCGATAAATTCACCCACGCGAACGAAATATACGAAACCAAGCAAAAGGCAGCAGAGTTTGCGACGACGCTCATCAGCGGCGGAACAGACCAAGCTGTCGAACGACTTCCGGGCGGGGCGATTGTCCACGGGATCGTCGGCGAGATGCGGGACAAGGGAATGGAATCCGTCGTCGAGAAATGGAACCCCGAGCCCGATCCTCAACCCGTACAATTTCCCAATGTGGAAACACTCCAAGGCAGGGCATGGGAGAACTTCCGAACTCAACTCGACACCGCCAATTCAGCTGGCGGTAGCCAACTCCCAACGGTCATCACAGATCAGTACCGGCGAGACTACAGTGGAGCGTACAACGACCTTGATACCGGATTTGCCGGAAACCCTGACCGCCTGAAGCAGTTCCTGGCCGGAAATACCGCATATATCGGCGACAGCGGGAAAGCAGGGAAATGAGACCAACGAGAATCGGGCGATCATTAGCCCCAATCATCCTGCTCTTCTGCAGCGCTGGCTGCACAATAGGCGACGACCCAGTGGTGAGATCTTCAACCACACCCCCGATGCAACTGAGCACAGCCGACCTCCCCTATGATCCTTGCGACCGATTGCCTCCCGAGCTACTGACCGCCGAGGGTTTACGGATTCAAATGGCCAAGAGGTCAAACCCAGCAACCCCCACCGACCCTGGTGTGCGTTATAGCGGCTGCCTAATTGGCGGTCCCCCATCCTCTGCGGCATTCTATTTGCAGACGACGAATACGACGGTAGATCACTTCCGACAAAGCAAGATTTCCGGCAATTACAACTTCACAGACCGAACAATCGACACCAGAACGTCGACCATCGCCAACAACAAGCAGTTCCCGGGAACGTGCAAAATATTGGTTCAGGTGGACCAATACTCAGTTCTCCTCGATGGCCGTTTCAGCGATGAGACGTGCGAGAATGGCGTTAATTTGGCTGAGAAGTTCTTGGTTGCGCTCGAGGGCTGAACCGATGCGATAACCAGAGCGAGTCCGGTCAGCCGAACCTGTGACGGCTAGATTGGACCTCGCATGGTGATCTGACGGTCGGGTTCCCCAAACCCGGCGTGCACGCGACCGCGCGGCCCGGACTCGACGCCGCCACCGGCGAACCTGAACCACCACCGCGACCGGACCACTGACCGGTCAGATCGGGCGCGCGACGGCTCACATGTATCCCGTGGTTAGGAATCCACCGTTCGGATCAGAAACTGTGCCTACAAGCGTCGCCCTGTCGAGGTAGCCATTCATCAGTTCGCAGGACACCTCGGGAACCAAGAGACACGAATGGCACGCCGCAAGGTTCCTCGCTCCGGCGCCGGTAGCCAGGGATTCCAGGCAGACGGGATCTGCTGCACACCACTGGGAACGTTCAGTCGCGGCTTCGAGGACACCGCGCATGTTATCGACTGTTCCCCGCGCACATAGGCCACCTAGGCTACCCGCTGAATCGGCGGTCGCCGTGTAGAGCAAGATTCCGGCTTGGCCGGGCTCGGTGTACAAGCGCTCACGAATCGACGACGCGGGGTAGCCGGTGTCGATCGCAAGCTCATTCAGTACCGCATGCGACAGAGAATGGGTCAGTAGCTCGCGGGGCGATACTGGTTGCACTGCTTCCACCCACTCAGGAGCGGCAGATTTAAGCGATTTGTTCAGCAGTGATACGCGCGTGAGGGCAAATGCGGACTGCTCCCATTGGGCGACCGCCTCCTCGTCGAGGCGGAGGAAGATTCCTTCCCCGAGCACTTCGATGGCCGGTAGCCATCCGACCCGCTCTGTTGAGAGCTTTGCGCGTGGTGACTTCGATTCTCCGGTAGCGACGCTCACGCGGGAGAAGCCTTTCAAAGCGCGGACTTCACGCAGCTTCGACACCTTCGAGACGACGTCGAGAATACGGCCCGCTTCGGCATCGGCTTCGACGACCTGGGGCTCACATACGAAGGTTTCGAATCCGTCTTCCTCGGCGTGCTCGCGTCCCAGTGCACCGTATTCGTCGCGCCGAAGCTGTAGAAATGCTTCGCGGCCGTTGGGCTCCTCTTCCGATTGTCTACGAACGGCCTCTTTAAGTTCGTCGAAGTCAACGCCGTTCGTTCGGGCGAGTATCTCGAGCACCGCGTCGAGGTCGGCGCCTGTCAAATTCTCGAGGGTGGAGCGGCTCCGCTCGAGCAGTTCCTCGGCTGGGCTGACAGCGTGATCGAGGGTGAGCGCAGATCGGACATCTGCGAACCACACGTTGGACGCGCCTCGTTGGAGGCCCACGAGTGATTCCGAGCATGCATCATCGTCGCGCCCCAGCCAGGGGGACGAACCGCTGCAGCGCTTGGTGAGCGATCCTCGGCCCAGCGCTCCTTCGAGAGTTCGAGAGACTCCACACGTGCAGGTGACTGTCACCCCGGCGAGGGTCGAGTTCCGTGAGTCCGTTCTCAACGAGAGTGAGTGTTTCTCCGCGGATTCGCGTACTGCTCCGCGGTGGACCCAGGAATCGTAGGGGAAGTCCTCGATGTGACCGTTGATGCAGCACGCCACGAATCGAGAGGGGACGAGTCGCGGAGTGATGCAGTGACGGCACCGGTTGATGTAGTCGCCCTTGCCGTCCTTGTCAGCGATACGCCAGAAGCGATCGAGGCGTGTACATTTCGGGCAGTGTACCCATTCAGGGAATCGGACCATCGGCACCATGCCGGCGGACGCTGGTGGTGCGAAAAGGCTGGTGGCACCCAATGAGCGACTGAGCCGCGGTTCGTGAATTCGATCGGACTCCTTGGTGTTCCACAGGTCGAGCCCCGCGATCATGAAGCTCTCGGACTCCACCGGAATAACTGAGCCGACTCCGAAAGTAGTGATCAGCTGCGATCTCCGCACGGTCGTCTTGACCGGTGGCGTGTTGCCCTGCTTGAGTTTTTTCGTAACGGGCGGCACCGTCAGTCCTTCCGCTTCAGATATTTGACGTATAGGCCGGTCTCTGCATCGACATCACGCATGCTGGTCATGGTGGGCCACGGAGCGCCGCGGACTGGAAAGCTTCCGGCGCCGACATCCTCGGCCGGATTGATCAGTGGCTTGTCACCCAATCGCGTAGTTGCCTTGGGGGGCCGCATCGACCCATAGCGCTTGACTGCATCGAGACCGGCGTCGTTCTTCCAGCGTGCTAGCAACTCACGCAGTTGTTCGCCGAATGGGCCGGCCTCGGCAGGGGCAATCCGGTCTGCCCGATCGACCAAACGGTCAATGACTGCCTCGATTTGGCTCAAGTAGTCGGCGACATTCTCCGCTGATTCATCGGTACTCAGTTCCGGAACCATCAAGCGAGTCGATGCGACAAGCACGCCGTGGCCTGCACGATCGCGAGCTCGAGGGGCAAACGGCGTCGCTGTCGTCGATTCGACTTCACGATACAAAGCACGGTGGAACGGGATGAAGGACGCGTAGTGTGAACTGTCCCGAGATCTCTGACTATTCAATGCCGTGATCACTAGGCCGGGGTTGCGACGGCCAACGCGGCTTGTGGACTGGATGTACTCGGAGGCGCTTTGGGGCTGACCAGCAACCACCATGAGACCTAGTCGGTCGATGTCGAGGCCGACCGAGATCATGTTGGTGGCAAGAGCCACGTCCGGGCTGTGGGGGTCCGGGTAGCTGGTCTCAAGCCGCGCCATCGAATTGGGGATCTCCATCTGGTCGACGCGCGATGTGAGCTCAACAGGCTCCTGAGAGATCTCCCGGACGGATCGTTGTCGTCTAGCAGCGAGGACTTCCATTCGGTCAGGAACGTCGTCGAGCACCTGTAGATATGCCGATCCGAGTACTCGTAGGGCGTTGAAGTAGCCGAGTAGGGTCCAGTAGCTGTCACGTACTTCGTCGGGCGAGTCAAGGTCACCGACCGCCTGGAGCAGAACTGAGTAGATACGGACAAGCAAGGTGGACTGGCTTGTTCCGGGGGCCATCACTCCGACGTAGCGCCGCGTACCCTTCTCCTGCGCGGATGCATTCACAGCGAAGTAGTTGTCCGACGGCGTGAGCCCAGGCGGAGGGAATTGTGCTGTGTCCCGGTCGAATACCGCACGAACCTGCTGTGCGGCACGACGGACTGTCGCGGTGGATGCAAGGACCTTGGGTCGGCCTTCCCCGGTGCATGCCATATCGATCGCCGCTTCGTTGAGACCTACGATCGTGCCGAGTGGTCCAGAGATCAGGTGCAGTTCGTCCTGCACGATGAGGTCCGGACGGGAGTCCGCAGGGCCATTGGTGCCGAGGAGCAGACCCACCTCACTCTTCCACGTCATTAGGGCAAACTTGTCGACGGTGCTGATGATCAATGACGGACGATTCGCGTAGACGTCGGAATCGAGAACGTACAGTGGAAGACCATCTCGGAAATTGCAGCCGGATTCACGGCACGCGATGATCATTGACTCACCGGATGCGTCGTAATGCTTGTGAGTCAACTGGACACCGCACCATGGGCATCTGACGAGCTGCATGGGCGTAGAGCCCTGGACGTGCTCGCCGTCAGCGATCTTGCGGAGAATCCCTCGCGCTTCTTTTGTGTCGGCCGGTGTGGCCGCATTACCCACCCAGAGGCCCAGCGAGATCGGCGGAGCATTGGGAATTTCGGTGCGGCGCACGAGTTCCAGAGCGCAGATGAGACCAGCTGCACGTTCGAACTGCTGCCGAGTCAGGAGTCGTAGTGTGTACCGCATAATCGCGGATACGCCGCCGTTGTCTTCCCGCCGAAGCCGCCGGAGTAAGACGGTAAAACCGATGCAGCCGAGGTACGCCTCGGTCTTGCCACCGCCGGTGGGAAACCAGAGTAGATCGGCGACATCGCGGTCGGGGTGGCTCGGATCGGAGAGAGCGGGAATATTCATCAGGATGTACGCCAGCTGGAATGGACGCCATCGTTGGGTTTTTGGCAGCTCACCTCGCGAGCGGTCCTGTGCATGGCGCTGGTCCAGCATTGCACGGTTCATCAGTCGAAACGCCCGGTCGACTTCAGGATCGTCAAGCGCCTTAACGCCTGCCCGGATACGTCCGGCGCACTCCGCGGCCCTGTCCATGTGTTCGAGCGCCACGGACCGATGTGCGGGCGTGTCGATGCTTTCGGCATCGTTGCGTCGGGTCGATATCCATCGCTCGTAGGCATCTGCCATCGCGTGGAGTTGCGTGCGGTCGGAGGTATCGGAGAGCTGATCCATCCGGAGGTCGTACCGGCCGAAGTCGTCCTGCTCGTCGCCGCCTGCCGGGCGAGCGAGATGAACTTCCTGGCTCGGAATGAACGTCGTCCGGATCGAGTCAGGACTGGGCATGTGCTCGTCCCAACTTGCCGCACAGCCATGCCCAATAGCCAAGACCGGTTCGTCGCGGTAGAGAAATCGTGATGAGCGATCGTCGGCATCAGCACTCACGCGCGAGGGGTCGATACTGCGGTCGACGAATCCACCATGTGGCGTGGAAACAGTGATTGTCGGCCGAAACCACGACAATCCATCAATCGCCCCTGACGTGTCAGTGCGGGTGTGACCGTTCACGAGGGACACCGAGATCCGCACGTGCTCCGCAGTGGTCGGGGCGCGAACCACACCGATGATCCGCAGCATCTCGCCATCTGCGACTGGCTCATCGATCCGACCCGCCATCGTGCTGTCGACCACGATATCCGTATCTGTCGCTACCTCGTGCGGATACCAAATGTCCTCGGATTCCGTGTACTTCCGTGCAGACGCGCAGATCGTGATTTGTGGCGTCTGCACAGAATCGACAGTGAATGTGAGCCCGACCGATGAGGGCTTGTGTGCGTGAGAGAGCGAAACAGCAACTTCGGTTGCAGTGTCGTCGGCGATGCTCCCTGCTTCTCCATCCGTGTCCTCTGACAGGCCGGGCTTGTAGATGTCCGACAAATTCTCGACTCGGGGATAGAGCACGCCGACGATGATGCGATTGAGTGGTGGTTCGTGTAGCGGCTCCGGCTCCCGCGGGCCCATCAATTCCTCTTCGAGAGACTCTACGAGGCTGTCGCGGGCCTCATACCAGGGAGCGAGGTCTTCGGCCATCAGCCTTCCTTCTTCCACACGACCGTGGCGAACCCCAACGGCCGTGGCTTGATCCAGAACGATGTGCCCTCGGTCGTGTTCCAGCAGGTTTCGGTGCCCTCGAGAAGTACCGAGCCGAGGTCAGGCCAGCCGGTCGTGTGGCCGGACTTGCCGATAGCGTGTGCGAGTCTGCGTCCGAAGTCTTCGGTCGTCGAGCCGACAGCATGGCCGTCGATGAGGCAGCGGTATGCGGGCCACTCCGCACCGCCGGTCGACAACCGTTCGAAAGTGAGTGGTTTGGATTGTCCCCTGCTGCGCAACGCTCTTTGACCTTCCTCACCCCCGACAGGTCGTTCCGACTGTAGATGGTGGGGCTCGATCGCAACAGCCGTGGCCTTTTGCGTCCGCGGGTGTGGCTGATAAAGGAACCCACCGCATGGCAGTCTGCGAGTGAACGGGGATTGGTGATTCAGAACGACCACCTTCTGTCGTCCCCGGGACAGGGCGACGAGCAGCAATTCGTTCTCCGGTGTGCCTTTCGAAGGCCTGAGCATGGCCGATGAACCCGCGACCGCAACGTTGTCGAACTCGAGGCCCTTCGATTGGTGAATCGTAGACACCTTGACCGTGCCCGCCTCCTCACCGTTGAACCAGGGCTCGATCGGGTCTGTGCCACCGGAGAGCCTGCGCGCGAACGACCGCCAATCGATGTACGGACCGGCATCGGTTGCGTGCACGAGGTCGCGGAATGCATCCTCGGTTAACGAGCGATGCAGTGAGACAAACTCATTGAATATGTCTCGGGTAAACGGCATTCCTGACGTGAACTCCCACAATTCAGCTACCCAGGGCGCGACCCTGCGTTTCCGTCCAGGACTCAGCCAGGTGCAGGGAAGTCCGGCGCGCCCAAGTCTGTCGAAGAGCCAGATAACATCGGCGTTGGCACGAGCGAGTACAGCGGTCGAACCGCTCCACACGCTTGCCTTGAGTGCCAACTCGTCCAGGTCTACATGAGTTAGGTCAGAAACCAGTTCGTCAAGTAGCGCGGTTCTCGTCGCCGAGTTCGCCCCTCGAAGGAGACGTTCAGTGCGCACAACGTCGCGCGCAGACTTCCGTTGTGCTCGGTAGTTGTTCTCAAGGTAGCAGATCTCGGTGATCGACCGCTCCGCGAGTGCCTCACAAAGCAGATCCCACGCCGATTGTTCGCAGCCGACTGTTTCCTCATCGTCGAGAAAATCGTAGATCGACTGCAGAGGGTCGCCGAATATGGTAACACCCGAAGCGATTGGAAGCGCGTCGATGATCGTCAGCAACAGTTCGCGTCGGACTGCGGAGAGGTCCTGCGCTTCGTCGACGATGAGGTGTACAACATGATCGAGTTCGCCAGCGTAGCGATCCCGTAGTTGGTGAGTTGCGGCCCTGATTCTTCCATCGAAGTTCGGTGCTGCCGAACCGGACTCGTCAAATTCATTATCCGTGATCTGCCATGCAAGCGAATCGAGAGTCATAGCTGCGACTTCGCTCCGGTAGTCGTCATCAACGGACGCAAATGCATCGAAGGCCGCCCGAACAGCCGCCCGGGAGAACGAAACGAAGATGATCTGATCGTCCGAGTCGGGATTAATCTCCGAGTCGAGCCTATTAATCAGCTTTACGCTTGTCGCGGTCTTTCCGGCACCGGGTCCGGCAACGACGATGCGGCGAGCATCGACGTCCCCATAGATAACTCGCTGCTGGAACTCATCGAACTCCACCCCTGCATCAGCCCTCTTCGGAGTTGATCACATTGCGTTCAAACGACTCGTAGGCGATGCTGTCACCGAACTCGACGATATTGTCGAGAACGTTGACGACGAGCACATCCTGGCTGCCGCCGTTCTTCGGGCCACGCATTCCTCGACCGACCATCTGAAGATACCTTGCCTTACTCGAAGTGGGGCGGGTGATGTAGACAGCACGTGTCTTAGGAGCGTCGAAGCCCTGGGACAGAACGTTGTAATTCGTCAAGACCTTGAGATCACCACTCTTGAACCGATCGATCGTAACCCTTCGATCGTCGGGGCTGGTGTCGTTATCGATTGACGCTGCCGGGCGACCGCGCAACGTCAGGAGCGTTGCAAGAGTCTGCGCATTCTCAACAGACGCGGCGAAAACGACAATCGACCATTCCTCCGGCAGGTCGATTATTGAATTAACGATCTTCTGCGTGCGCTCCTCATTCTGGCCGAGTCTACGTTCAGCACCTTTGGGCAGCCAGTACTTCTCTCTGAAATCCTCGAGCTCAGCGACACTCAGGTCGATGTTGACGCCGTGCAGAATTTTAAGCTGCGCACGTGCGAGTACTTGGTCGCGCTGAAGTCGGCGCTGCGGAACTTCGTCCCCGAAGACACCAGCGTCGAGCAGGTTGTTGTCGAATCGGTTGAGCAGTCGCTGTGTTTCAGCGCTGTCGTCTCGCCCGCGAAATGGTGTGGCGGTCAGTCCAACGAGCGGCAACGTGCGCTCGTAGAGTCCCCGTCCCGTCCAATTGAGAATCTTTGTGTAAGAGGGTGTCGTCGCTCCGTGCGCTTCATCAATGATGACGAGGGGAGTGTCCGCAAGCCAGTCAAATTCATTGTTGCCCAATGCATTGGACACCAGCTTCTGCCATGACGCGACAACAACCTGCACTCCGCCGAGCTCCTCCTCGACCGAGTAATTCGACCAGAACCGACTGAGGATGAGTTGAGTGTCGTGACGTCCCTTCGCACGCCAGAGGAAGGACCACGTGTCGATCGCCTGCTCGCACAGTTCTTCCCCGTCAGCGATCCACAGGATGGGCCCGCGCACCTCGCCGTCGGGGCCGAAGTCTTTGGCAGCAACGGCCTCGATCACCGTCTGAACAGCCACGCGGGTCTTACCTGCACCAGTGGGCAGGGAGATGATTCCGCGACGAGGGCTGCCATCCGTCCCACGAATCAATGCGCGGAGCCGCTCGGAAACCGTCTCCTGGTAATCGTGCAGCTTCTTCAGGACGGCTGGACCATCGATGTACTCCGTTGGCTTATTTCGCTGCGGCGCCTTCTTGCCAGCCCACTCCTCACTGAAACCGCGTTCCCGCACCCAGTTTCGGGTGGCGTGAGAGCCGGACCACCGGGCAGGCGGGCTGATGGGCAAGCCAGACGGATCGACCCGGCACGCACGCTCAAGGGCTTTAGTCCCTAGCATGCCGATACACAACTGCGCTAATGCGACACCATGTGGTGGCGCTTCGCCATTTCGCTCGAGGTAGTTCAGCGCATCCGCAGGGATCAGAGCCCGCAGTCGCTCTTCCCCTACGAACTCAAGAAGGCGCTCCGCGTCGTTCGGCGCATTGCGGACCCTCAAAAGCTTCTTGTTGTTTTTGCGTTCCGCGAGGTTCATCAACCGGGCGTCGACTGCCTCGTCGGAATCATCGAGCTCAAGACTCGAGAGCGACTGTTTCAGGATCTCGCGGTCGTTCGTACCGGTGACGAGGAGGGTATCGCCATCGCGCCCCCACGCGACATCGATGCGAACTTCGGGACGGCCTGCGATGGCGGCAACCTTGTTCAGGGACAAGCACTTCTGCACGACGAGGTCATCCGGATCGATGTCAAGGTCGTCTTCGCGGAAGACGTCGAAGAGTTCAGTGAGGCCGGAAGTCTCCGCACTCGACTCGTACGAATAGGTGACGGGCAGGTCGTGGTCAAGGCACCCCCAGTTTGCCCGGAGGATCGCCGCATCCTCAGGCGTGTCTACCTGAAGACACGGAATTCCGAACGTTGAAAATTCACGGAGGTTCTCCGCTGTGGCGGCCACGGCAATCTCGCCGGCGGGCACTTGAACCCACCCCTCCGGGGCGGAGCACCACAGAAGTTCTGGTGCGGAATCGGGTTTCAGATATGCCCACCATGCATATGCACGGCCGACCATCGATTTGTCTTTTCGCTCTACATGCTTGCCGACGATCCACTCGAAGCGCTCACTCGTGAGGCTCTCGAGATCAGTGAGCAGTTGAAGGCGTTCGACGACGTCGTCACCGATCTCGACACCCGATAGAACAGGGAGCAGGCCCTTGACCTCAGGGTAGGCCTCCTCAACGGTCGGTGCGAACGTCTGATCGACGGGGACCGGGCCGAGAACAGTGGGAAGGAGCCCTTCCTTACGCACCCACCAAAGTTCCGGCGCGATGAAACGACCATACTTGTTCACCGAGGGATGGCCCACACGGATCAGCGGGTCCTCGAGGGTCCGCAGAACCTCACATGTCAATGCGGTGCGGTTGGTTTCCGAGAGGGAAGGCAGACATTGTAGCGGCCCCAGAACGGAACGATCCGAGGTAATCCGAAGATCTTCCCGCTGGCGGGGGCCGAGGCACATCTCCTTTGCGATGAGGTCGGTCGCAAGCTTCCAATACGTCGTGAACCATTCCTCGTTTCGCACGGCATCGTCCAGCGACCTCCGCTTCGGAGCAGTGTAAACGCCGAGAAATCCCAGGATTTCAGTGTCGGATGCGTGATACGACCGATCCACTAGAAACTTGGCGTCGCTCTTCCGATCTTCCAGGAGATCCTCCGGGATATACATATTCTCAGGATAGACCCAGGCGCCCTTCCCATTTCGTACCTTGACCAGCCGGTGTGCCTGTCCCTCGAGGATCCGTTCGAACCCCTCCGCGACTGCGTCACCGCCGGAACCACGCATCGCGGTCCACAGGGCATCGAAATTGACATCGGCCTTCGTCCTGAGATCTGTGAGGAGCTGGAGCATCTCACCGCCGTCATCGAACGCGGCAATCCCAAGCGATTCCAACGCCGCTACGGTTGACGGCCGCGCCGTGACGTCTTTGTCGATAAACGCTGACCCCCTTTGGGCAGCGTCGGACCGGATGAAGCATCGTCCCGGCAGCGGCTGCTGGAGCTCTCCGTTCTCAAGGAGGACAATCCGAGAGTCCCGTACGTCGCTAGTGACATTTTCGCGAAACTTCGCATCCACTCGAGTAGGCATCTGAGCCGCGATTTCGATTACGGTAGATGAGCTTCTAGCGGTCTTGTCAGCGACCGCTGCGTGGAGCCAATCCAGGACTCTGCCCTCGGCGCGCGGGTTCTCCTCCATCAAGCGCCTGACTTTTGCGCGGCGCTCTCTGGTCAGGCAGTCGGGATGGACCCAGACGTCCCGTTGGGTAGTCACGGTCATCCAAGATCTGACCCAATCCATGGCAGGTTCTGGGATCATCTGGACCGATGTGGGAGAACGTAGCTCGCCGTCGAGGGTGGGGATCGACCGCGTTTCCCGAAGGCGTTGTATCACAGGCTCGTTCAGGACGGTATCCGCCCAACTCCGACTCTCCTTACCACGTGCGGGAAGGACGTCGATGTATCGACCGTAGGCGCCGTCCTGTACGAGTTCGAGCCGCGCGGCGTCGACAAGTTCGGGCACGACCTGGGTCAGTATCTCGTAGTTGAACCGGCATTCGATCACGTTGATGCGATCGTCGGAGAGTTTCCACGGGGCGTTGAGCCGCCCACTCAGCGTGACTTCTGATTTGACCGGAAAGTACGCGAACAGGCGACCCACACCGGTGGCACCAGTCGCGGGGACCGCCCAGGAAACAGGGACAGCATCCCGGCGTGCCGCGTAACCGGCAGACTCAAGAGCCTCGGGCGAAGGGTGATGGAGCTTTGAGACGACCAACCAGGTCTGCTCGCCTTCGTCTGTAGCCAGAACCACCCGCTTTCCAGTTCGTCTCGTCGAGATCGTCCGATCAGCAGCGCCGAGCTCATCGCGGAGGCGAAGTTGTTTGACGCTAGGCGCAAAGAGGTTGAACGAAGGGTCGAACTCCGAGATCTCCTCGGAGAGCTGAATGGCCGCACCGTCCTTGAGTGGAACCTTCACAATGGTGGCTGCCCAGAGCGAAAGCTCCTTGAGAGTCGAGTCGCTCGCGAATTCGATCGTCGGGTCGAGCACCCAGGCGAGGCGTAGCGAAGGAACCTCTGCAGGATCGAAGTGTCGCCCTGTCTCGACCGTCAGCTGCCTCGCCGACTCAGCGCGACTGAACTCGAAGGAGATTGACTGGCTGAAGATCTGGGGTTCGTCAGAGATCCCACTGATCGACTTGAAGCCGAGCCCGAAGCGACCGATCTCCCCGCCCGTCTTGTTTGATAGATGGGTGTAAAGCAGTGCGCGCACACCTGTATCGACGAACGGGTGTCCCTCGTTGGCTACGTACAACGTGTCGTCGGTGAGAACAACCTCGATCCGGCCTCCCGCCTCAGGAAGCGCGTCGGCTGCGTTCTGAACCAGCTCCTGGATCTGCTTGCGCCCATAGCCGCCTTCCGCGATGCCGCGTTCCTTACCGGCGTCCTCGGCGATCCGGTCCGGGTCCTTCCGATACACCTCGATGCAAGTGGAGTGGTACTTGTTGACCAGGTTGACCAGGCTCGGGTCCGGACGGGACCACCGCGCGGTGTTCATCGGGCCGTCCGAGTGTCGGGGAACTCAAACACCTTGTACTGCCCATCAATCAGATCAATCATCGAACTCCCACCTGCGCACGAACCACCTGGTCGACGATAGGAGGTTTCACTCCCCCACGTTGTGGGTAACAGTATCGGCTCGGTACGACCAGTTGGAAGCGAGTGCGAAAGTTTGTTACCCGGCCGGTGGAGCTATCGGTGAGCGACCGCAGTTCGCTACACCTCAGCTGAAGAGCAAGCCCATCCGCTGCAGGTGATCGAGCGGGGCGGAGTCACGGGTGTCGAGCCAGGGGCGATCGACGACCTTCGCGGCGTCCTCGTGGCTCACCTGACTCCCCAACGCCGCCGAGAGCACATGCAGTGCCAACACCGGCGGGATCGCGTTGCCGATCTGCTGCGCGATATCACCACCCGACCACGGGTAGTCCAGCGGGAAGGTCTGCAGGCGACCGGCCTCGGCCGGGCTGAATCGAGGGCAGGGAAATCCGGTGCTGTCGACGATCTGGTTTCTCGAGACCTTCCCCGTGATTGTCGCCGAGGGTTCCAGCGAACTACGGCGTCCACGCAACTTCGGGTCACCACCGGTGCCGTAATTGGAGATGACCTGAAAGTCGTAGCCGCGACTCAGAGCATCCCCCATCGTCTCCCACGGAAGAAGAGTCTCCGCGCCCAGCGCTCGGCCCACTCCCTTGCGGTAAGGACGATGGGTGGCATTCGGGAGGTCGGGTTCGCCTCTGAGCCGCGCGATCAGAATGGCACGTCTGCGCGTCTGCGGAACTCCGAACTGTTCGGTGCGAAGAACGTCTGCGGTGACTTGATAGCCGATTCCCTCGAGGACCTTGCCCATCTGATTCCAGATCGGCAGGACCGCCGGAACCTGTTCCAGCACAATAACTTTGTAGGGATTCCCACGACCGTGTGCTTCGAGAGCCCATCGCAGAGGCTCAAGGACGAGGCCCGTTCGCTCGTCTTCGAGACCGTCGAGATCCTCGGATATGTTGTCGGCCGCACCCATCCGGTCGACGAAGCTCAATACTTCGTCCAACGCCTTTCGGCCCGCCCCGGCACCCGCGACGGTGAAGGTCTGGCACGGTGGTCCGCCCGTCAGAATCCACGCACCCGGCACGTCCGCCGGGCCGAAGTCACGGACATCGTGTGGGCGCTCGTTCAAGCCCGCGGCTGCCCTGGTCGCACACGCATTGCGGTCCCACTCGAACCCGTAGACGTCCAAACCCAGCCATCGCGCGGCGACATCGAGTCCCCCTGGCCCGGCGAAAAGGTCGACCATGTCCGCTCGGCGTGGCAGCGTCGGCTCGCGGTCGGTGGGCATGACACGAGATCTTAGCCGGCGCGAGGCACCTCGTGATACCAGCAGTTAGCCGGCTGACAGGGTTGTCCTCAATGCGACTCCCAGCGCATGCGCGAACGGCGGCGGTGTTGCGTTGCCCACCTGCCGATACCTGGCAGTCTTTCGACCCTCGAACGTCCAGGACGGCGGGAACCCCTGCAGTGCGGCGACCTGGTCGACGGTGAGTTTGAGCATGTGGCCGACGCCCTTAGTTGGATCCCAGTCGAAGTCTGCCGATGGCACGTCGTCGGCGAGCGCACGCCCATTGACCCCGAACTTCGCCCATGCGCGGACCGAACCCTGTGGGCCCAAGTCACCGCCACCCCGATCCCACGACCCTCCAACGATCGTCGGCGAGATCCCATCGGCCTTGGCGGCCCACTCCGCGGCCTGCGGCCACCCACGTGCGCCCATCGATCCGCGCAGAACTGCTCCGACTGTCAGACCTGGCGCAGGCGGGACCGGATGCAGATTCGCGGTAAAGGTATCGATGCCACCGTCGCGCAGGGCAACCAGGACCGCGTACTCGCGGTGCTGCGGAACGCCGAAATCGCACGCATCGACAAGCAACCAACAGTACTCGTAGCCTGCGTCCTCGAGATGCTTGGTAACCCGGGCGCGACTCGATGCGTATTCGTCCCGTTTGAGCAGGTCAGGAACATTCTCGATCAGCAAGGCGCGCGGGCGTAGTTCCACCGTCAATCGTGCGGTCGTCTCGAACAGCTCCAGTTCCCAGCTACTTCCCCTTGGCCGTGATGCGGTCGCTGCCGATTTCACACGCGGCAACCCTGCGGCGAGAACGTCGATTTCACGGTGTCCCGCTAGGTCGAGTCTCGGCTCGAATCGGAGCAGGTCTTTGTGCAGGACGTTCCAGTCGGGGCGGTTTGCTCGCAGCGTCGCGCAAGCCACGTCGCGGTTGTCCAGCAGAAGCACTGAATCGAAGCCGGCTTGTTCCAACCCGAGCGCGAGTCCGCCTGCGCCGGCGCACAACTCGATCGAGGTAAGGCGTCCTGTTCGGAATAGGTTGCCCATTCCGCTACCCAGTTCGGCCCCCATCGCTGCCCCCATCGCTGCCGCAGTGACTGCAATTCGATCAAGAATAGCGTCCGAAGACCGGCAACGCCCGCGCCTCTGCGCATACTGTGACGCCGTGACCGATTGGGTGCCGACGCGGTACGTGTCTCCGGATGAGCTGATGGCCAACCAGACGCCGAAGGGTGGGTTCACGCAGGCGAAGTTGGCGGAGTGGGGTGTGACGTGGCCGCCGCCGAAAGGGTGGAAAAAGGCTGTGTCAGACCAGGATCGGTGGTCTGAGGATTTGACGACGTTTCTTGGATAGCCGACGGCTATGGTACGGTCGCCGCACAAGTCAGGCCCCGGTGGTGCTACGAACACCGCCGAGGCCCTGGGCGAGAATCTGGTACCAGCAGACTCACCGCCGTAGGCAGGAAGCCTACCGATGATTCTGGCGTCTCCGCCAACCTCCCCCCTTGCCGCTGTGCGCCCGGGCGAGTTGTGCGGGTGATGCGCCTTACCCGCGCAGTCGTCGCCCGTCAGAGGGGCCGATGCATCTATTCCGATGACACAGGGTCGGCCGGTAAAGGCGGACTCGGACGGCTCCACCGTGGTTGGTGGCGTGGATACCAGGGCTTCCCTGGGTGTTCCTGACTCTGTGCAGCAACCCAGTCCCGGCCCTTGCCGAGTAATGCCCGGCGGGCGTGCATCACCAAACGACCGTAGCGACGACCGACCGGCGGACTTCGCGTCACGGGTGCATCCGTACCTCGCGGTACCGGGGTACCCCTGCACTCCCTCCGCTCTCCCACTCCCAGCGGGACGGGCAGCCGCGCGTTGCCGAAAGTGGTACGTCTGTTCACATGTACCTGGGCTGGGGTTTTCGTTGCCATGCACAGTGATTCGGCGAAGTTCTGGCGCGTGGCGGCGGGAAGGGGGACCCTCGGAGTAGAGGATCGCGTTACCCAGGAGCCGCATGACTGTCAGAAGTGACCGTGAAGGTGGCTTGCCGGAGACACTGCCCGCGCTGGAGCAGTTGCCGGCGGATGAGGCTCGGGATCTGTTCGAGTTGATGAGGGCCGCGAGTGCGTTCGAGGCGGCCGCGTTGGACAAGTCCATCGATTCGATGGTCTCTGCGTTGCCGCGGCCGTTGCGCCGGGTGACGAAGAAGATCATGTTCGGCGGCAGATGACGGACCTGACTACGCGGGCGCAGTTGATTCTGCTGGCTCGGACATTGCATGTTCATCCGCAGCGATTGGATCACCTGCGGTATCTGGGGGCCGATCGGCTGCATGCGTTGCATCAGCAGATCTCGGGGGTGTTGTTCGATCAGCACACGGAGACATTTCGGCGGATCAGTGCGCTGGTGCCGTTCATTCCGTTGACGATCTCGATTCCGTTGGTGCAGAAGCTGGTTCCGCCGATGATGACGGGGCGGGCGGCGGGGTCGGTGGGGTTGGATCATCCGGGTAAGGCGGCGGAGACGTTGACGATGCTCGAGGCGGGGTACGCGGCCGATTGCGCGCCCTATCTCGATCCGCGAGCCATCGAGCAGCTGGCCGATCAGATGGCGCCGGGGCCGATCGTCGACATCGTGAACGAGTTGCTGCGGCGGCAGGACTATGTGACGGCTGGTCCGTTCTTGTCCTGTGCCACACCGGAATTGATCGCGGCGGTCGAGGCCGGGGTGCGCGATGACGCGGGGCTGATCTTCTCGGCCGCCTTCTCCTATGACGTCGATGTGCTCAGTGCGGTGGTTCGCCAGCTGCTCGATGGACCCCATCGACGGGTGCCGAGGATGACGCAGATGGTGTTGACAGGTTCTCCTGACCTGCAGCATGCCGCGCTGTCGGTGTTCTCGCGGTGCGCGCCCGATGTGATCCGCCGGGTGGGCGACATTCTGTTCGGGAGTGCGCAGCCCGCCGATGTCGCGCGATTGGTGCGCAACGCGCTCGCGCTCGGGGCGGTGCCCGAATTCCTCACGCTGGCTGGATATCTCACGCCGCTGGGGCTGTGGACGCTGGTCGGCAATCCGGTGTTCAGCGATCCGGATGTCGGGGTGGATCTGGTGGCGCCGATGGATGGGCGGGGCGATGCGGAGAGCTGGCGTGGGTTGTTCACGTTGATGTCGCGGATGGATGACGAGGTCAGGAGCGCTGTGGGGTACGCGCTGGCTTTGCTGTCGGAGGGTGCGGTGGCGGAGTTGCCCGCGCGGGCGACCGAAACCGGTTGCTGGCCCGCGCTACTCGACCTCGTCGCGGTTTCCGGGGAGCGGGGACAGTCGCGATTCGGGTCGATCTGGGCACAATTGGGGCCGGAGCGGCGGGCTTATCTGCATCGGTGCATCACCGAGCTCAGGTACGACTCGCGGTTGGCCGAGATCACGGCGCTGGTCGAGCCGGTGGAGGTGGATCTGCTGTTCTATCAGCGGCGGCAGAAGGGGCGCTACCGCAACGGGTAATTCGCGACCGGGTCGACTACCCACCCTGGACGGTGGTGTCCATGAAGCGGCTCCCCCACTCTCGCAGCTGCGTAACCAGTTCCGGTGGGCCGAGGACCCGGAAATCCGCTTCTACCTTGCCCAGCAGCAGGATCGGCCAGTCGAGGCTGTCGACGGTCATCTCTATGTGGGTGCGGTCGGCGGGGAGGGCGGTGATGGTGCACCAGCGGCCTACGCGGGTGTGGACGTCGGTGGCGGGGGCTTCGATTTCGGCGGTGACGGTGTAGCCGGATCGACGGGCGCCGATGGCGTTGTGGACGAAAGTGGCGGCGTCGGGGGCGGGGAGGGTGCGGGGGCGGAAGCGGGTGTCGGTGGTCGCGGAGGCGGTGAGGCGGTCGACGCGGAAGGTGCGCCAGTCGTGGCGGGTGAGGTCATAGGCGACCAGGTACCAGCGGCGGCCCAGGGAGACGAGGCGGTGAGGTTCCACTTCCCGGGTGCTGGTGCGGCCGTCCGCGGCGGTGTAGGTGAAGGTCAGGCGTTCTTCTCGGCGGCAGGTGAGGGCCAGGTCGGTGAGGACCGCGGGGTCCACGTCGGAGAGGGGGACGGCGGTCCAGGCGGTGGATTCGGTCATGGCACGTAAGGCGTCGACGCGGCGGCGTAGGCGGGTGGGCAAAACGGTGACCAATTTGCCGAGTGCCCGGAGGGACGGTTCGGCCAGGCCGTCGCCCGCGCCCTGGGAGCCGGCTTGCAGGCAGACAGTGATGGCGACGGCTTCGTCGTCGTCGAGGACCAGGGGCGGCATGGCCGCACCCGCCGCCAGCTGGTAGCCCCCGTCGACACCGGGGCGGGCGTCGACCGGGTAGCCGAGTTCGCGAAGGCGGTCGATGTCGCGGCGCAGGGTTCGGGCCGAAACGCGGAGACGTTGCGCGAGTTCCGTGCCGGACCACGATCGGTGGGTCTGCAGCAGCGACAGCAGTCGGAGGGTGCGTGCGCTCGTATCGGCCATATTCCCAGTATCTCGCAATTGCGGTCAGAAACTGGCCGCAATAGGTTCTACCTTGGGTTTCACAACACCGACAAGCAAAGGATCCGGACATGACCACGAGCACCCAGATCGACACCGAGCGCACCGACATCCTCGAGATGCTCGCCAAGCACCGGCACTTCCTGCGCTTCACCGTTCGCGACCTCACCGACGAGCAGGCGGGTCTGCGCACCACCGCCAGCGAGCTGTGTTTGGGCGGATTGATCAAGCATGTGGCCGCGGTGGAGGCGAATTGGGCGGGTTTCATCCTCCACGGGCCCGCGGAAGCCCCTGATTTCGCCTCGATGACCGAGGAACAGATCGCGCAGTGGGGCGACGCCTTCCGGATGCTGCCCAGCGACACGCTCGAGGGCATCCTGGCCGAGTACGAGCAGGTGGCCGCACGCACCGACGAGCTCGTGCGCACCCTCCCGGATCTGAACGTGAGTCAGCCCCTGCCGGAGGCTCCGTGGTTCGAGCCCGGCGGACGCTGGACGGCGCGCCGCACGCTGATGCACATCATGACCGAGACCGCCCAGCACTCCGGGCACGCCGACATCATTCGTGAATCGCTGGATGGAGCGAAGTCGATGGGGTGATCTCGGCGAACAGGGACTCGGCTGCCGAACGGTGTTCGGTGGCGGCAGCCGGGTCCGTCGCGTCGAGAACGTCGGCGATGCCCTGGTGGGCTGTTGCCTCCTCGAAGCGATGGCCCAGTCTCGGTGCCAGGGCCAGGGTTTGGCGGTAGAGGTCGAGAGCATCGTCGGGAAGACCTGCGAGGCGGCAGGTTTCGGCGTAACCGTTGAGGAAGTGGATCTTCCAGTGGTCTTCGAAGACGGCGTCCAGGAGGGCGAAGGCCTCACGATGGCTCACGAGGGCTTCGTCGTAGCGTCCCATGTCGCGCAGGGCGATACCCCGGCAGTTCAGGCACCAGGCTTCGTTGTGTTTGTGGCCGTCCTCGCGGGCGAGGGTGAGGGCCTGATCGAGGTGGTCGAGGGCTGCCGCGGGTTCGTCGGCCGCGATCGCTACGCCGAGCGTGATCCGAGCCTGGAGCGACGGGGTGGCGGCGGGGACCGCGAGGGCGTCGCGGGCCAGTTGGGCGGCTTGTTCGCGGTGCCCGAGTTGGAGCACTGCCCAGGCTTCGCCGGCGATGGCATCGGCGGCGCTCGTCGGGCATCCGCCGGTGGTGTAGAGGTCGCGGGCTCGGCGGAACAGCTCCAGCGGTTCTTCGATACTGCCTTCGTCCCAGCGCAATTGGGCGCACCGCATCGTCAGTTCCGCTCGGGGTAGCGGGTCTCCCGCCGCGGCGATCAGGGGTGCGGCGGCCGCGTAGGCCGCGGCAGCCTCGGTCATGCGGCCCGCGTTGTAGCGGGCGAAACCCAGGTCGCTGTGGGCCTCGGCGAGTTGGCGCGGGTCGCCGAGATTCTGTGCGGCGGTGAGGGATTGCTCGAAGAGCGCGTTGAGATGCGTGGTGCCGCACCGGCGAGCGAAGAACGCGCGCATGAAGCGCGGCAATTCGCAGACGTGGGTGTCGGCGCCGACTTCGACGGCGGCGTAGAACACGGCCATCAGGTTGGTGTACTCGGAGACGAACCAGAAGAACGCGGCATCACGACCGGGGAAGACCGGCAGTTCGGCGGGCGGTGCGCCCGCCGAGACCGCACGGGTCGGCGACAGGAACGGCATGGCGGCGTCGGCGGCGGCCGCGGTGTGCACGTAGTAGTCGAGGATGCGGTGCAGGGCGCGCTCGCGATCGGCGGGGGTGTCGTGCTCGAAGGTGGCGGTGCGGGCGTGCTGTCGGACCAGGTCGTGGAGGCGGTAGCGGCCGTCGGCCGGTTGCTGGACGAGGTGCGCGTCGAGGAGATCCTCGAGCATGGCGCGGGCGCTTCGCAGCGAGACGTCGGCCACGGCGGCGGCGACGTAATCGGTGAACGTGGAGCCGGGGATCAGGCCGAGTAGGCGGAACAGGCGACGCTGGTCCCGGTTGAGCTGACGAACCGACATGCCGAAGGCGGTGTCGAATTCACTGGCCCCCTCCGACATCCGCTCCACCAGGATGCCGACCGACCAGCCCGGGCGATGACGAAGCCGAGCGGCCGCGAGGCGCAACGCCAGCGGGAGGTTGCCGCACAGGCGCAGCACTTCGGCGGCCTGCTCGGGTTCCGCGGCGAGCCGTCCGACGCGGGCGTCACCGCTGGCCCGCACCAGCAGTTCGGCGCTCTCCTCGGGAGTGAGCACGTCGAGGGTCACCGGCGGGACCTCGTCGAGCTCGAGCAACCGGTTACGGCTGGTGATGATGGCCACCGACTCGCCCGCACCCGGCAACAGGAGGCTGACCTGCGCGGCATCGGCGACATTGTCGAGCACGACGACCGCGCGCAGCCGCGCCAGCTCCGAACGCCAACAGGCCGCCCGCAATTCGACTCCCCCGTCCTGCGGCACCCGCTCCGAAGGGACCTGGAGCGCGGCCAGCAGCGCACGGAGGGCCGCATCGGGGTCGAGCGGCTGACGTCCGTCGGTGAAACCGTGGAGGTCGAGATAGAGCTGGGCGTCGGGGTAATCGGCGGTGAGCCGATGCGCGGCGTGCACGGCCAGGGAGGTCTTCCCGACCCCTGCCATGCCATCGATCGCGACCACGCGATCGGAACCAACGGCGGCGATCACCTCGGCCAGCGCCTGTTCACGGCCGGTGAAGTCGGGCACGTCGCGGGGCAGGTCGTTGCGTGGCGGCGGTGAGGCGCCGGCCGGTGGGCTCGGCGGGGCGGGCTGGCGGCTGGTCTTCGGCGGGGCGGGCAGTGGGTTGTTGGCGCGCTCCCACAGGGGGCGCAGCGGGCGCGGGTCGCGTTTGACCAGGCGACACAGCTCGATGACCGCCGGCCACGGCGGAACCGTCTGGCCGCTGAGGTAGCGCGAGAGCGAGGACGAGCTCAGGCCGGTGTCGCGCGCCAGGGCGCGCACGCCGCGGCCGGACAGTTCCTGGATCAGGCGCAGGCGCGACGCCAGCTCGTCCTGCGGATACGCCCGTGCCGTCCGCTGTTGCACAACCACCGTTTTCCACTCCCGTTGTCCCGGCCTGGACCAGAAATCTCACGACCGACAAGCCGGTGGTCAGGGCCGTTTTCAGCTGTCCCACAGTGTCCCACAGCCATTCTGTTCCAGCGCCGGACGGGCTGTTATCGAGTCACACCGCAAGCAGCGGAGAAACACCGAACAAGGAGAACGACATGCAGGCTCGGATGAAGAACCCCGCCATGGTCCTCACCGACGCGATGGGCCCCATCCAGCAGGTGCTCAGGGCCGTGGAGACCGGTGGCGTGGACAGCGAGCTCCTGGAACTGGTGCACCTGCGGGTCAGCCAGATCAACGGCTGCAGCGCCTGCGTGCACGGCGGCACCACCACCGCGCGCAAAGCAGGCGTCAGCGAAGACCGCCTCGCCACCGTGGTCGCCTGGCGCGAAACCCCCTTCTTCTCCGAGGAGGAGCGCGCCGCCCTCGAACTCGCCGAGGCCGCCACCCGGCTGGCCGACCGTGCCGACGCGGTCACCGACGAAATCTGGGACAGCGCCGCCAGCTACTTCGACGAGAAGCAGCTCGCCTCGATCGTGCTGATGATCGGCGTCACCAACATGTTCAACCGGCTCAATGCCACCACCCGTCAGATCGCCGGCGCCTGGGGCTGAGCCCCCTCCCCTCGAAAGGAACAGTGACGATGTCCGCGAATCAGCAAGCGAGCAAGAGCAATGCCCACGGCGGGTTCTCCCGGTGGATGCAGCACAGGATGAACGCGCGCATGAACCGCAAGATCCGGCGCGGCAAAGGCACCTTCATGGGGATGGATGTGCTGATCCTGCACACGGTCGGCCGCCGCAGTGGCCAACCACGCGATACCCCGATCAGCTGGTTCCCCGGCGACGACGACTCCTGGCTGCTGGTCGCCTCGGGCGGCAAGGACGGGCACCCCGACTGGTTCCTCAACCTGATGGGCCATCCCGATCAGGCGACCGTCCAGCTGCCCGACCGCGACCCGGTCGCCGTGACGCCCCGGGTACTCGACGGCGCCGAGCGGGCGTCGGCCTGGGACCACATCGCCGCCGCCCAGCCCCGCTACGACAAGTACCAGGCCAAAGCGGGCCGGGAGTACGCGGTGGTGCGACTGGCGGCCGCTGTGTGAGTGCGCGTGCCGGTTGCGCGACGAAAGCCCGAGTGCCCTGCCGAGGAGTCGCGGACCGGTCGGCAGGGCACGGGACCGTCGACGGGTCCTCGGCCGCAGTTCCCGCGACTCGGCGGGCACCACGAACTACCGCTGAATCAGGCCGGCAGCAGTCGGCCGATCACCTCGGCGAGCTGGGCGACGTTGCGGCATTCGTGCATGGTGACGATGTCGGTGTAGTCCTCGGCGGCCGAATCACCGGTCGACCAGGAGCGCGACGGTTCCGGGTTGAGCCAGTAGACAGCTTTCGCTCGCTCTGTGATCGCTTGCAGCGCGGCCAGATTCGGGTCCGTGCGGTTGGTGCGAGCGTCGCCGAGGATCAGGACACACGTGCGGGGGCCGACGGCGTCGAGGTAGTGGTCGACGAAACCCTGCAGGACCTCGCCGTAATTGCTGGAGCCGAACCGGGCGACGCCACCGTCGCGCACGATGTCGCGGGCGAAGCCCGGCGCCGGCGGCTCACCAGGGGTGAAATGGTGGGTGATCTCGGCGCAGGTGTCGACGAAACCGAAGCTGCGGACCTTGCTGAACTGGTCCTGCAGCGCCTGCACCAATTGCAGCGTGAACTCGGCGAAACCACTCACCGAGCCCGAAACATCGGCCAGCACTACAAGGTCGGGCCTGCCGCGCTTGCGGGCACGCAGCACCGGATCGACCGGGACGCCACCGGTGGCCATCGAACGACGCAGGGTGCGGCGCAGATCGATCTGACCGCGCACCGCCTTCTTGCGGCGCACCGCCAGCCGGCTGGCGAGTTTGCGGGCCAGCGGGTGCACGAGACGGCGCATCTCGGCGAGGTCCTGTTCGCGGGCGCCGAGGAAATCCGTTCGGTCGGCGGAGTTCTCGACGCCGCGCCGGGCGATGTAGTCGGTGCCGCGCAGTTCGGCCGAACGCAGGCGCGCTTCGGTTTGCACGTCGGTGCGGAACCTGTCGACGCGGCGGCGGGCCTCGATGGTGCGCACGGCCGTATCGAACTGGCCTGTGCCGCCCATCGTTCGGGCGACCTGCTCGGAGATCTCATCCGGGCGTAGAGATTTCATCGTCAGGTACGACGACCACCCCGCACCGGAGGCCTGGGTGACCCTGCCCGCGCTCTCGCCCGCACCGCCGTAGGCGCCGAAGGTGTTGAGCGCTTCACGGGCCAGTTCGGCGGTGTCCTCGCCCTGGACGAGGGTGGCGATCAGCCGTTCGCGCAGGTCATCGGCATTCTCGCTCGGGCGGGCCGGTGGCAGCGAGACACCGAGGAAATACAGGTCGAAGAGTTGGTCGAAGACTCCGCGTTGACCGTTGCGGCGGAGCAGGCAGGCGGCCAGGCCGGAGCGCAGGACACCGGGATCGGTGGTGCCGAGGGCCACGACCGCGGCCGCGGCATCGATGGTTTCACTGGGGCCGGCGTGAATGTTGTGCTCGCGCAACAGGGTGACGAAATCTACGAGCCGTGCGCTCGTCGGAGCCGAGACGCCCGCCGCTGGGGCGATGGGTGTCATCGCCCCACGCTGCCGTCTTCGGGCGCGTCGAGACCCAGCCGCTCGATGGCCACGCGGTGGTCGGACTGGTACTTCAGCAGGACACCGAGTGTCGAGCGAACCACGCCGCCGGTGAGTGTGCGCGTACCCAACGCCACCAAAGTCTTGGCCCAGTCGACAGTTTCGGCGATCGAGGGCGCCTTGCGCAGGGAGAGCTGCCGGAGCGCGCTCACCGTCGCCACCACCGGTTCGGCCAGTGCGGCATCCAGTTCGGGGACTTTGAGCGCGACGATCGCCTTCTCCAACTCCGCTGCCGGATAGTCGATATGGAGGTACAGGCAGCGGCGCTTCAGCGCTTCGGACAGATCACGGTGCGCGTTGGAGGTGAGGATGACGAAGGGCTTGCGCACGGCGGTGACCGTCCCGAGCTCGGGGATGCTCACCTGGAAATCACCGAGGACTTCCAGCAGCAGGCCCTCGAGTTCCACATCGGCCTTGTCGAGCTCATCGATGAGCAGGACCGTGGGGTCGGGGTTGCGGATGGCCGCCAGCAGCGGCCGGGCGAGCAGGAATTCCTCGGTGAAGACGTGGTCGCGGGTGCTGTCCCAGTCTTCGCCGGACGTGGCGGTGATGCGCAGCAGCTGTTTGGCGTGGTTCCACTCGTAGAGGGCACGCGCTTCGTCGACGCCCTCGTAGCACTGCAGGCGGATGAGCTCGGCCCGCACCGCGGCGGCGACGGCCTTGGCCAGCTCGGTCTTGCCGACGCCCGCGGGACCCTCGATCAGCAGCGGTTTGCCGAGGCGGTCGGCGAGGAAGACCGCGGTCGCGATATCGAGGGACGGCAGGTAACCGGCCGTTGTCAGCCGGTCGGTCACCTGGGCCACCGAGGAAAAGAAGTTACTCATCGGTAAGTAGTGTATCGAGTGTGGCGCGGTGACGGCCGATCAGTACGGGTTGTCGGCCACCTCCACCCGGCCGTCCTTGATCGCGGCCCGCAGCAGTCGGTAGTCGGCCAGGCTCTGATCCGCATACGACATCGCGAAATCGCTCAGTGCGGTGTCGAACTTCTCGCTGCCGCCGATATAGGCGTCGATGGCCAACGGATCGCCGGAGCGGCAGTGAGCACGGGCCAGCACGCCGCCGCAGAGGGCGCCGTAGTTCGACAGTTGCCGGTGGGCCAGATTCTCGATGTCGGCGGAGCCCTTCATATCGCGGAACTGACGCCAGTAGTAGTGCAAGCCCCCGGGGCCGGTGGCCCAGCCGAGGAAGATGTCGCTCGCCGCCTGCATCAAGCGCTGACCGGCGACGACGCGATGTCCCTGATGCTTGTACCGGCTCGCCTTCTGATACGGCGCCAGCACCGAGGTGCCTGCCTCCTTCAACTGCAGGAACAGCGGAGCGCCGGACTCCTTGTCCATCAGCAGCGCGATGAAGCACCGGGTGCCGACGCTACCGACCCCGACCACCTTCACGGCGGCCTCGACGAAGGTGTAGCGGTTGAGCAGCACGCGCATGTGGTCGGGCAGCGTGCGCCGGTATTCGGTGAACACCGACTTCACGGTCGCGGCGTCAGGGGAGGTGATGGGTACCAGCAGCGGCGGCTGATTCTTGATCCGCGGAATACCGTCGGCATCGGGTTCGGTGAGTTTGTCCAGTGCCTGCAGGCTGGTGCGCTTCTTGGCCGAGGCGATCGTCTTCTCGGCCAGCTTGCGGCCCTTTTTCTTCTGGACCAGCTCGAGGACCTGATCGGCGTCGACCCGTTCGTACCAGATCTCCAGACTGTCCTGCTCTGTCATCGTCTCGATGCCCATGCGATAGCCGCGGGCGGTCGCCTCCGCCGCCGTTGCCGCGTCCTCATCGGAACAGCCGTTGCCGAGCGCCGCGACCGCGACACTGGCGACCAGGCGTTTGACGTCCCACTCGAACGGGCCGGGCAGCGTCTCGTCGAAGTCGTTCACATCGAACACGAGATTGCGTTCAGGAGTGCCGAAGAGCCCGAAATTCGACAGGTGCGCGTCGCCGCACAGCTGCGCGGTGAGCCCGGTATCGGGACCAGATCCCAGGTCGTAGGCCATGACCGCCGCGGCACCACGCAGAAAGGTGAACGGCGACACCGCCATTCGCGCCATCCGGATCGGCACCAGACTCGGCACCCGCTGCGCGTTCTGCTTCAGCAGAATCGCCACCGGGTCCTCGCGCCCCGGCGCCGGCTTCCACTCCCCCAGCTCGGATCGCGAAACGCGCTTGCGCGCCGCCTTGCCGACCTCCGCCGCCTGCTGATCGAAATCCTCAACCGTCGTCATCGAGCAAGTCTCGCGCTACCGAGACATCACGGCAAGGACCAGCGGATAACCATGCGGTGACAGAGTGCGCCACTGCCCAGCGAATTATGGGTGGCCCATCGAGCAAGTCGCCCGCTATCGATCGCAGGCAGGGGGTGGCGCTAGGGACCAGACCACCGTCTGCGCCACTCGTCGACTCGGCGGACGAGCTCCTGCCACCAGGTCCGATGCGGGTCCGGTGGCGGAGTCGGCTGGGGCTCCGGGGTCGGCGCCGGTGCGGGGTGGGGCACCGGGAACAGCACCTTCCGGCGAATCCCGGTGCAGGTGAATTGGGTCGCCCGATAGGGATTCCCGTTCTGCGCCCACTCGGAGACGATGAGGGTGAACTTGCCGTCCTCGAGCCTGCTGTAGGGGTGTATGTAGCCGCCGTACAGGCGCGGGACCGTGTCGACACCGCGCGGCATCCCGGTAATCGGCCGGTGTGTGTGGGTCGTGATCCAGTTCGTGTTGTCGATGCGGTCGCCGACCTTGACGAAGATCGAGTAGTCGCCCGCGTCGAATCCGGAGATCACCGCCCTGTTCTCGACATAGCGCAGGCAGATCTCGCCGAATCGCCAGCCGGGCAGGATCGGCGTGGGCTCACGGTTCCAGGCCCAGTTGCCGCCGTTCCAGCCCCAGCCCTGCCAGGCATGGGGATCGGACAGGCCTTCGACCGTCGAGCGCCACAGCAGCATGTCCTTGTTCCTGGCCAGGCCGCCGGTGGAGATGATGTGCACCCAGTCGCTGTTCGGGTCCTTGGCCCAGGAAACCATGACCCGCTTGCCGGCGAACGCGCCGCACCAGAACTTGGAACCGCTGCGCGCCCAGGTGACGCCGCTGTCGTCGGATGTCCATACCTCGCACCACTTCTCGTTGCCCAAGCCCTGGGTGTACATGACCCACAGGTAGATCCGGCCGTCGACGGTCATCGCGTCGCACGGCAGGACGGTGGAGTATTCGGCGTTGTCGTGCTGGTAGTCCCACAACTGGCGGCCGTCGGTGCCCGGCGCGGTGGCCATGACGATCGGCTCGGCGGGGTCGCGTTGAGACGTGCGAGTGATGATGGGGGAACGCCAGTTCCCGATGCCGTCCATCGGTGGGCCGTACGGGCCGTCGCCGGAGAACGAGTCGCCCCAGATGAAGCCGACATCGCCGTTGGGCAGCTCGAACGGAATCGCGAGATCGCCGCCACCGAGGTCAGCCGAGGGCACAGGGTTCAGATCCGTGACGCGAATGACACACCTACCCCGGTCGGCTCGAGCCGAAATCGTTGGGCCGGTATCGCTTCCGTCACGCCACCAGGTTACGTCAGAACGCCGAAGGGCCCGCTCGCACGTGGCGAACGGGCCCTTCGGGGATCAGGAAATTACGCGGTTTCGGTGATCGGGCGGTCGACCCAGCTCATCAGGCCGCGCAGCTTGGCGCCGGTGACCTCGATGGGGTGCTCGGCGTTCTGCTTGCGCAGGCCCTCGAGCTCCTTGTTGCCGCCGTCGACGTTGGCGACGAGGCGCTTGACGAAGGTGCCGTCCTGGATGTCGGTCAGGATCGCCTTCATGCGCTCCTTGGTGCCGGCGTCGATGACACGCGGGCCCGACAGGTAGCCACCGAACTCGGCGGTGTCGGAGACCGAGTAGTTCATGCGGGCGATGCCGCCCTCGTACATCAGGTCGACGATCAGCTTGAGCTCGTGCAGGACCTCGAAGTAGGCCATCTCGGGGGCGTAGCCCGCCTCGACCATGACCTCGAAACCGATCTTGACCAGTTCCTCGGTGCCGCCGCAGAGCACGGCCTGCTCACCGAAGAGGTCGGTCTCGGTCTCTTCCTTGAAGGTGGTCTTGATGACGCCGGCGCGGGTGCCGCCGATGCCCTTGGCGTAGGACAGCGCCAGGGCCTGGCCCTCGCCGGTCGGGTCCTGATCGACAGCGATCAGAGCCGGAACGCCCTTGCCGTCGACGAACTGACGACGCACCAGGTGGCCGGGGCCCTTCGGGGCGACCATCGCGACGGTGACGCCGGCCGGAGCCTTGACGAGACCGAAGTGGATGTTGAGGCCGTGGCCGAAGAACAGCGCGTCGCCGTCCTTCAGGTTGGGCTCGATGTCGTTGGTGAAGATCGACGCCTGCGCGGTGTCGGGGGCGAGCACCATGATCACGTCGGCCCAGGCGGAGACCTCGGCGGGGGTGCCGACGGTCAGACCGGCCTCTTCGGCCTTCGGGCGAGACTTCGAACCCTCGGCCAGGCCGACGCGGACGTCGACGCCGGAGTCGCGCAGGCTCAGCGAGTGCGCGTGGCCCTGGCTGCCGTAACCGATCACGGCGACCTTGCGGCCCTGGATGATCGACAGGTCAGCGTCGTCGTCGTAGAACATCTCGACTGCCACTTTGGTTGGTCCCTTCTCGAATGCGGTTAGGAAAAGTTATCGCGGGGGTTGCTGGGGGCGATTCAGCGGGTGGCGGTGATCGACTTGGGTCCGCGGCCGACGGCCACGACACCGGACTGCACGATCTCGCGGATCCCGTACGGCTCGACCATGCGCAGCAGCGCGTCGAGCTTGGAACGGGTGCCGGTCGCTTCGATGGTCAGCGCGTCGGGCGAGACATCGATCACCTTGGCGCGGAACAACTGCACGGCCTCGATCACCTGGGTGCGCACCGACGCGTCGGCCCGCACCTTCACCAGGATCAGCTCGCGGGCCACCGAGGCGTCGGCGTCCTGCTCCACGATCTTGATGACGTTGATCAGCTTGTTGAGCTGCTTGGTGACCTGCTCGAGCGGCAGATCGTCGACGGTCACGACGATCGTCATGCGCGAGATCTCGGGGATCTCGGTGCCACCGACGGCCAGGGATTCGATATTGAAGCCGCGGCGCGAGAACAGGCTCGCGACTCGCGCCAGCACGCCGGGCTTGTCCTCCACCAGGACGCTCAGCGTATGGGTCGTGCTCATTCGTCGGCGCCCTTCTCGGATGTGGCCTGCTCGCGTTCCATCGCCTCGTGGATGACGGCCGGTTCGGAGACCGACTCGTCCTCGTCGAAGAGCGGACGGATGCCGCGGGCGAACATGATCTCGTCGTTGCTGGTGCCCGAGGCGACCATCGGCCACACCTGGGCGTCCTTGCCGACGATGAAGTCGATGACGACCGGGCGGTCGGTGATGGCCTGTGCCTGCCGGATCGCGTCCTCGACCTCGGACTCCTTCTCCACCCGGATGCCGACGCAACCCAGCGCCTCGGCCAGCTTCACGAAATCGGGGATGCGCAGCGAGTGCGTGCCCAGATCGGTGTTGGAGTAGCGCTGTTCGTAGAACAGGGTCTGCCACTGGCGGACCATGCCCAGGTTGCCGTTGTTGATCAGGGCGACCTTGATCGGCACGCCTTCGATGGCGCAGGTGGCCAGTTCCTGGTTGGTCATCTGGAAGCAGCCGTCACCGTCGACCGCCCAGACTTCCTTGTCCGGCGCGCCCATCTTGGCGCCCATCGCGGCGGGAACCGAGTAACCCATGGTGCCGAGACCGCCCGAGTTGAGCCAGGTGCGCGGGTTCTCGTACTTGATGAACTGCGCGGCCCACATCTGGTGCTGGCCGACGCCGGCGCAGTAGATGGCCTCGGGGCCCGCGAGACGACCGAGCGTCTCGATGACGTACTCCGGCGAGACCGAGCCGTCGCTGGGGGTCTTCCAGCCCAGCGGGTAGTTCTCGCGGATGCCGCTGAGGTAGGCCCACCACTCGGTGAGGCTCAGCAGCGGTGCGGCGCCGGACTGCGGATCGGCCTTGAGGGTCTCGATCAGCTCGATGATCACCTCACGCGCGTCGCCCACGATCGGGACGTCGGCGTGGCGGTTCTTGCCGATCTCGGCCGGGTCGATGTCGGCGTGGATGACCTTCGCGTCGGGGGCGAAGGAGTCCAGCTGCCCGGTGACGCGGTCGTCGAAACGGGCGCCGAGGGTGATCAGCAGGTCCGACTTCTGCAGCGCGGCGACAGCACCGACGGTGCCGTGCATGCCGGGCATGCCCATGTTCAGGGTGTGGCTGTCGGGGAACGCTCCCCGCGCCATCAGGGTGGTGACCACCGGGATGCCGGTGAGTTCGGCCAGCTCGAGCAGTTCGGGCGAGGCGTCGGACTTGATGACACCGCCACCGACGTAGAGCACCGGCTGCTTGGACTCCAGGATCATCCTGGCGGCCTCGCGCACCTGCTTGCCGTGCGGCTTGGTGACCGGACGGTAGCCGGGCAGACGCATCTCCGGCGGCCACGAGAACGTGGTCTGGGCCTGCAGGGCGTCCTTGGTGATGTCGACCAGGACCGCGCCGGGGCGACCCGAGGCGGCGAGGTAGAACGCCTCGGCCAGGGTGCGCGGAATCTCGGCGGCGTCCTTGACCAGGAAGTTGTGCTTGGTGATCGGCATCGTGATGCCCGAGATATCGGCTTCCTGGAACGCGTCGGTGCCCACCAGGCTCGACGGCACCTGACCGGTGATCGCCACGATCGGGACCGAGTCCATCTGGGCGTCGGCCAGCGGGGTCACCAGGTTGGTGGCGCCGGGACCGGATGTGGCCATACACACACCGACCTTGCCCGAGGCCTGCGCGTAACCGGTCGCCGCGTGACCGGCGCCCTGCTCGTGCCGGACCAGGACGTGGCGGACCTTCTTCGAGTCGAACAGCGGGTCGTAGACAGGAAGGACCGCGCCGCCGGGAATGCCGAATACCGTGTCGACGTCGAGCTCTTCGAGGGACCGAACCACCGACTGGGCGCCGGTCACGCGCTCGGGCGCGACCTGGCGGCGGGTGGGGTTGGTCGCCGCGCTACCGGGGGTAGCTGAAGGCGCTGACCTGCGGGCCGATGGCCCGGGTCGTGCGGTTGGTGCACTCACCGTCTTCGTTCCTCACTGTCTCGTTCTGACTCGGACTGACCCGACAGGGCCGCTGGCATTCGCCCGAACACAAAAAAGCCCCCGCCCAGCGCATGGCTGTTCGAGGGTGGCGCGTCGCAAACGCGAGCTGACGTATTGACTGGGTGTCAGGCTCAGCGCTGGACGCGCCGGCCGATTACGAGCTCGTTTCGAATCACGCATACGACGTTAGGCGCGCGTAGTGCGTCGAGTCAAACAGGCTTTCCGCTCCGGTCCCATTCTGTGGGACTCGAGTGGTTGCGTGGGTCCGTGTACCAAGATGCGAGGATAGGAGGGTGTCATCACCGCATCAGTCCGTGCCACCGGCTAAATCGTCCCACACCACCGACGAGGGAACCGATACGGGTCGCCCGTCGCGACCCGGCGGCCTGCGCTCGGCCGGTCCGGGGCGGCTCGCGGCGATCGGCGCGGTGGTGCTGGCCTACCTGGTCTTCGTCGTCGTCGGCACCGTGCAGGACTGGTCGCTGGGGGTGCGGATCGGATTGATCGTGCCCGTCGCGGTGGTCGTCTGGCTGCTGGTGCCGCGCCGGACGAACACGCCGACGCCGGGTGTGCACGTGATCGGCGTTCCCCGCCTGGCCTATATCGGCGTGCTGGTGCTGGCGTTCTGTGTGTTCTTCCCGTTCGTCGGGTGGCCGGCCGTCCTGTGGCCGCTGCTGCTTGCCCCGGTGATCGCGGTGTGGTGGGTGGCGCGCACGCACACGACAGTGTCCGAGTCCGGCCTGGATCTGAGCTCGATGACCAGC
This sequence comes from Nocardia sp. NPDC060249, assembly GCF_042728755.1. Classification (NCBI taxonomy): domain Bacteria; kingdom Bacillati; phylum Actinomycetota; class Actinomycetes; order Mycobacteriales; family Nocardiaceae; genus Nocardia; species Nocardia sp. NPDC060249. The sequence goes on along the minus strand of NZ_JBHXAQ010000001.1, from coordinate 414,451 downwards.
ACGAAGCACCTCGACTGGGCGCAGGTCAAGGGGATCAGCATTCCCAAGCGCGGCTCGGTGCGCGCCCGGCTCGACGACGAATCCGAGGTGAAGCTGCCTGCCGTCGGTTACGACCGGTTGCGTGAGCTGATCGAAGCGTCCGGCGGGCGCCTGCCTGATGTGTTCGCCGCCGCCGAAGCGGCCGAAGCCGAGCGTCTCGCCGCCGAGCGGGCCGCGGCGAAGGCGGAAGCCGACGCGAAGACCGAGCCCGAAGCCGAAGCGTCGGATGCGAAGGCCGAACCGGGAGCAGAGCCGAAGGCCGAGCAGTAACCGCGGGCACTGTGGGAATGAGCACGTCGGGAATCAGTACGTCGGCGCGATCCTTGTACCGGTAAGCTGACGGCGACCGGGCACCCCGCGCCGACGGCACCACCGCGGCGACACCTCACGGAGCGACACTCCCGCCTCGAGCCCCGGTTCCCGCTCCCCAGCACGCCACCACCGGCGCGATGCGACCATCGCCCGCCGGAGTAACGTGATGGGCTGCCGGACGCACCGCGATCGCGCCCGTGCCACGCAGGTCAGCCCCCTGCGCGCACGCTCGCCACGCACCCAGCGACATCACGAGGACTTCCATGCCACCGCTTCGCTCACGCACCACCACCATCGGCCGCAATGCTGCGGGCGCGCGCTCACTCTGGCGCGCGACCGGCATGACCGATTCCGACTTCGGCAAGCCGATCATCGCGATCGCGAACTCGTACACGCAGTTCGTTCCGGGTCACGTGCACCTCAAGAACATGGGCGACATCGTCGCCGAGGCCGTCCGCGCCGCCGGTGGGGTGCCGCGCGAGTTCCACACCATCGCCGTCGACGACGGTATCGCCATGGGCCACGGCGGCATGCTCTACTCGCTGCCCTCGCGCGAGATCATCGCCGACTCCGTGGAGTACATGGCCAACGCCCACACCGCCGACGCGCTGGTGTGTATCTCCAACTGCGACAAGATCACTCCCGGCATGCTCAATGCTGCGATGCGCCTGAACATCCCGGCCGTGTTCGTCTCCGGTGGGCCGATGGAAGCGGGCAAGGCCGTGATCGCCGACGGTGTCGCGCACGCGCCGCTCGATCTGGTCAGCGCGATCTCCGCGAGCGCGAGCCAGGAGGTGTCCGACGAAGGCCTGGACGAGGTCGAGCGGTCCGCCTGCCCGACCTGCGGTTCGTGTTCGGGCATGTTCACCGCGAACTCGATGAACTGCCTGACCGAGGCGCTGGGCCTCGCGCTGCCGGGCAACGGTTCCACCCTCGCCACCCACTCCGCGCGTCGTGCGCTGTTCGAGCGGGCAGGCACGGTGATCGTCGACATCGCCAAGCGCTGGTACCAGGACGACGACGCCTCGGTGCTGCCCCGGAACGTGGCCAACGTCAAGGCTTTCCGCAACGCGATGGCTCTCGACGTCGCCATGGGCGGCTCGACCAACACCGTGCTGCACACCCTCGCCGCCGCGCAGGAAGGCGAGATCGACTTCGATCTGCAGAGCATCGACGAGATCAGCCGCCGGGTGCCGTGCCTGTCGAAGGTGTCGCCGAACTCGGATTACCACATGGAAGACGTGCACCGCGCCGGCGGCATCCCCGCCATCCTCGGTGAGCTGCGTCGCGGTGGCCTGCTGGAAACCGACGTCACCACCGTGCACACCGCCTCGTTCGAGGAGTACCTCGACACCTGGGATGTGCGCTCGGGCAAGGCGTCCGAGGAAGCCATCGAGCTCTTCCACGCCGCCCCCGGTGGCGTGCGCACGGTCGAACCGTTCTCCACCAGCAACCGCTGGTCCTCGCTCGACACCGACGCCGCCGGTGGTTGCATCCGCGACGTCGAGAACGCCTACACCGTCGAGGGCGGGCTGTGCGTGCTGCGCGGCAACATCGCCCCCGACGGCGCGATCCTCAAGACCGCGGGCATCGACGAAGACCTGTTCACCTTCGAAGGCCCGGCCGTGGTGGTCGAATCGCAGGAGGAGGCGGTGTCGATGATCCTGGGCAAGAAGATCCAGCCCGGTGACGTGGTCGTCGTCCGCTACGAAGGTCCCGCCGGTGGTCCGGGCATGCAGGAGATGCTGCACCCGACCTCGTTCCTCAAGGGCCTCGGCCTGGGCAAGGTGTGCGCGCTGATCACCGACGGCCGCTTCTCCGGCGGCACCTCGGGTCTGTCGATCGGCCACGTCTCCCCCGAGGCCGCCTCGGGTGGCGTCATCGGCCTGGTCGAGAACGGCGACCGCATCCGCATCGATGTGCACACCCGCGCGCTGGAAGTCCTTGTCACCGACGAGGTCCTGGTCGAACGCCGCGCGAAGATGGAAGCCTCGGAGCGCCCGTGGCAGCCGCTCAACCGCGAACGCACGGTCACCACCGCCCTGCGCGCTTACGCGGCGCTGGCGACCTCGGCCGACAAGGGCGCCGTCCGCAAGGTGCCGTAAGAATCATCGAAAGACGAACGGCGTCCCTCGAATTCGAGGGACGCCGTTCGCGTTTCATCAGACCAGCGCGGGTTGGGTTGTCGATGTCGTCGACTCGTCGTCGCGGCCGGTTCGGGAGGGAATCAGGGCTGTGGCCACGAGGCCGAGCAGGACGAAGCCCGCGGCCAGGTAGGCGCCGAGGTTGATGCCGGTGGTCATGGCGGATCGGCCCGCGGTGGCTACTTCCTGTGTATCCGGTTGGGCGGCGAACCCTTCGATCGCCGCGCCCGCGCTGCCGGTGATGGCGTGGGCGTACTGCTGGGACTGGGCCGTGGGCATGCCCGTGGCCGTCAGATCCTTGTCGACGTTCGCGCTGAGCGTGGTGAAGAAGACGGTCGTGAGCAGGGCGATGCCCAGAGCGGAACCCAGCTGGCGGAAGGCGCTCTGGATGCCGGAGGCCTGGCCGTTGTCGGCTTCGGGAATATCGGCCAGCACGACGTTGGTCACCTGGGCCGTGGCGAAACCGACGCCGATGCCGTACACGCACAGGACAAGCGAGATCGACCACCACGAACTGTCGGTGGCGGCGAAGAGGCCGAGCGCGACCAGACCCACCACCTCGAGTCCCAGACCGAGCCGGACCATGTTCAACGGCGAGGCCTTGCCCGCGAGTCCGAAGCTGGCGCCGCTGGCGATGAAGCTGCCGATGGCGATCGGCACCAGCGCGAGACCGGACTGCAGGGCGCTGTAGCCCAGGGTGAACTGCAACCACAGCGGCAGCACGGCGACGATGCCGAACTCGCCCAAACCGATGATCAAGGTCGCGATATTGCCGTTGCGGAACGAGGCCAGCGAGAACAGGCTCAGATCCATCAGTGCCTTGTCGGCGTTGCCGCCGCGGCGCAGCAGCACCTGCCTGACGACGAAACCGCCCAGCGCCAGCACGCTCAGCACCAGCGCGACCAGAACCGGCGAAGGCCCACTGCCCCAGGTGAATCCGGCGATTCCCAGCGGGTGCACGGTGGTGATCCACCCATAGGTGCGACCCTCGACGAGCCCGAACGCGAGCAGCCCGAGACCGAGCACCGACAGGATCGAGCCGAGCACATCGAGTCGGCCCGCGACCTTCGGCGACGGCGCGATGCACGCCAGCACGCCCACCACGATCAGCACGGCCAGGGGCACATTGATGCCGAACGCCCAGCGCCACGACACGTGTTCGGCCAGCCAGCCACCGAGCAGCGGACCGAGCGCGGCGGCCGCTCCGATCGTGGAACCCCATACCGCGAAGGCCTGCCCACGGGCTTTGCCGGTGAAGGTGGCGTTGAGCAGAGCCAGTGAGGTCGGCAGGATCATCGCCGCGCCCGCGCCCTGCAGGAATCGGGCGATGACCAGCAGTCCGCCGTCCGGCGCGAGCCCGGCCAGGATGCTGGTCGCGCCGAACACCACGACACCGGCGACGAACACCCGGCGCGCCCCGACCATGTCCGCTACCCGGCCGACCACCAGCAGCAGGGCCGCGAAGACGATCGCGTAGGACTCCTGAATCCATTGCGCCTCGGTGGAACCCGTGTCCAGGTCTTCGATGATCGACGGGATGATCACGTTCACGATCGTGGTGTCGACCACGATCAGCGCCACGCCGAGGGCAATGGCGATCAAGCCGAGCCATCGGCGAAGGGACGACTCTTGACTCATCGCACACTCCTATTTCCATGGTGGAATATTTCCATGGTCAAAGTATATTGGGGGCAATAGGATGTCAAACGATGCGAAAGGAACCTATGAGCCAGTCGGACGCTCGCGCCCAGTACGAACGAATCCAGGAAGGCCTGCGGGCCTACGGCGCGAGTTACCGGGAACTCGCCCGCCGGTTCGCGACCTGGCTCGGCTTGCACTCGACCGATGCCGAGGCGCTGATCGAGATCCTCACCGCCGAGGAACGCGGCAGCACCCTGTCACCGGCACGGCTCAGCGAACGGATCTCGTTGTCCAACAGCGCCACCACCGCGCTGTTGAACCGGCTGGAACTGGCCGGTCATATCGTGCGCAGCCGAGAACACGACGACCGTCGCGTCATCACACTGCGCAGCACACCCCGCATCCACACCCTCGCCAACGATTTCTTCGGCCCACTCGGCACGAAGATGGAGCAGTCGGTGATGGGCGAATACACCCCCGAGGAGCTGCGCCGATTCGAGTCGTTCCTGGCCGACGTGCACGCCACCATGACCGCCCACCTGGCCGAACCCGCACCATCGCGACCACTGATGTCGTAAGCACATCGGCAGGCCGACCGAGCCACCGCCGCCGCGTCATCGACGCACCACGCCTGGGTCTGGCCGAAAGACGCGCAGAGGCGGATCAGAAGGGGCCGACGCCCTCCAGCGGGTTGCCGCCGTGGAGGAACCAGAAGGTGAGGACGGCGGCGGCGATGGCCAGTACGACCACGCCGAAAGAGCCGTAGGAAGGGCGAGTGGCCCAGCCTCGGGTGCGGTCGAAGGACCAGCGGCCGGGGCCGGTGAGGATGATCGCCAGGGCGGCACCGGCCAGGATGGAGTCGAGCTCGACGCCGGTGGGGGTGCCCGCGTTGTACTGGAAGCCGGGGACCATGCCCTGCTTCCACATCCAGGCGTTCAGGATCGTGGCCAGGACGGCGCCCGCGGCGAGCGGGGTGGCCAGGCCGATCACCAGGAGGATGCCGCCGCCGAGTTCACCGGCGATCACCAGCGCGGTCGACAGCGACGGGTAGTCCCAGCCGCCGCTTTCCATCATGGTCTTGGTGCCGTCGAGGCCGGGTCCGTGGAACCAGCCGGTCAGCTTCTGCAGACCGTGATAGATGAAGGTGTAGCCGACCACCAGGCGCAGCACGAACAGGCCGAGGTCGAGGGTGCCGCGGCGGGCCTCGCGATTGCGGCGCTGCAAGCGGACGGTGTCCGCCGAGGCCGCGGACGCGGGCGGAATCGTCGCGTACCCGTAGTCATCGCCGCCGCGACCGGTCGGCGCGGTGCTCGCACCGGGAACCTCGTCGGGGTCGAGACCGAGATCCTCGTCGGTGCGTGGGATGTCCTTCGGATCGGGCTTGCGCATCTGCGTCGTCGGCGAATCGAACGGGCTGGTCACCGGGCGACCCGCCGCCGACGCGCCCTGCCCGGCCGCTGCCGAACCTTCGGCCTTCGGAGTGTCATTCGACTTGTCGGTCACCGACCCAGCTTATGACGCGGTGTGCCGGTGCGCCGCCCTTCACCACAACGGGCGTGTCAGGCCCGCTCGACCGCCGGTCGTCACGAACCGCGCCCGCCCCGGGCGCAGGGCGCCGCCGGCAATGGGGTTCGCAGTGACAGGCGCGCCGGGCCCGCGCTGGTGCCGGTAACGTCTGAACCATGAGTTCGGGAATCGCGGGCCGCGTGGCAGTCGGGGTGGCACTCGGCACCGTTTTGCTAGCCGGGTGCGCCCGTTTCGACGAGTCGGCGTCGAGTCCGTTCACCACCGAACCGCAACTGAGTGGGTCGGGCGCGGAACCGAAGAAGCCCCAGGACGATCCCTCGCAGCCGCCGCGACCGACCGGACCGTGCATCGATCCCGATCCCAATGTCATCGCCACCTGCATGGAATCGGGGGCCGGGCTGATCGCGGTGGGCGAGGGCGCCTTCGTCGCGGAACGAAAGACCGGGCGGATCCTGCAGGTGAAGCCGGTCGACGCGAGCACACCGCAGGAGACGCCGGTGGAGATCGCCAGCGTGCCCGTCGACGGGTCGGCCGACGGCGGCATCTCCGATATCGTGCTCTCCCCCACCTTCGGTGAGGACGGGCTGATGTACGCCTACATCACCACCGGCAGCGACAATCGGGTCGTGCGGCTGTCCAAGGGCGGGGCCGCCAAGCCGATCCTCACCGGAATCCCCAAGGGCGCCGACGGAAATCGCGGCGCCTTGGAATGGGCGACGCCGACGCAGCTGATGATTCTCACCGGCGATGCCGGAAACCCCGGCGCCGCAGCCGATCCCGGCTCGCTCGGCGGCAAACTGCTGCGCCTGGAATCGCCGTCGGCGGGCGCGAACACCCCGCAGGTGGTGGCGTCGGGCATCGGCTCGGCCGGCGACATCTGCCGCGACGGCAAGGAAGGCATGTGGGTCACCGACCGCACCGCCGCCGAGGACCGCCTCCAGCACCTGAGCCCCGACGGCACCCTCACCGTCTCCTGGACCTGGCCCGACCGTCCCGGCGTCGGCGGCTGCACGGCCACCGGTGACGGCGTCGGCATCGCGCTCAGCGAGGGCAAGGCACTGGCCGCCGTCGCCGCGGACCCCAACACGTTCGCCGTCACCACCGCCCCCACCCTGATCGCGCAGGACAAGTACGGCAAGCTCCTCGGCGCCACCGCCAGCGCCGACGGCAGCATCTGGGTCACCACCACCAACAAAACCAACGGCGAGCCAGGCGAATTCGACGACCGCGTCGTCCGCATCCCACCCCCGCAGGGTGGAGCCGGCGGCCCCGACTAGAAGCACGGCTATCGCCCGTACCCGGGTACGGGCGAACCGGTCCACTTCACTTCCGCCGGTCACCGACGGAAGTGAAGTGGCGCCTGGGTCCGGCCTGGAGGCGCGGGCTAGCTACACGCGGCGATGACCAGGTCGCGGACGCGGGCGGCGTCGGCTTGGCCGCGGGTGGCCTTCATGACGTCGCCGACGATCTTGCCCGCGGCAGCCACCTTGCCGGAGCGGATCTTCTCGGCGATATCGGGGTTGGCGGCGAGGGCCTTCTCGACCTCGGCCTGCAGGGCCGAGTCGTCGCTGACCATGCCGAGGCCCTTGGCTTCGACGATGGCGGCGGGCTCGCCCTCACCGGCGAGGACGAAGTCGACGACCTGCTTGGCGACCTTGTTGTTGACGGTCTTGGTTTCCACCAGCGCGATCACCGCGGCGACCTGGGCGGGGGTGATGGGCAGGTCGGCGAGGGCGATGTCGCGTTCCTTGGCCTTCTCGGTCAGGTAGGCCACCCACCAGGAGCGCGCCTCGTTGGCGGGTGCGCCCGCGTCGACGGTGGCGATGATGAGGTCGAGGGCGCCCGCGTTGACGAGGTCGCGCATCACCTCGTCGGACAGGCCCCAGTCGGCCTGGATCCGGGCGCGCACCAGCCACGGGTATTCGGGGATGGTGGCGCGCAGTTCCTCGACCCACTCGGCGGCCGGGGCGACGGGCTCGAGGTCGGGCTCGGGGAAGTAGCGGTAGTCCTCGGCGGTTTCCTTGCGGCGACCGGCGGCGGTGGACCCGTCGGCTTCCTGGAAGTGGCGGGTCTCCTGGATGATCTCGCCGCCCGCGGTGAGCACGGCGGCCTGGCGGCGCATCTCGTAGCGCACCGCGACCTCGACGCTCTTGAGCGAGTTCACGTTCTTGGTCTCGGTGCGGGTGCCGAATTCCTTGGCGCCGATCGGCATCAGGGACACGTTGGCGTCGCAGCGCAGCGAACCCTGCTCCATCTTCACATCGGAGACATCGAGCGAACGCAGCACCTCGCGCAGCGCGGTGACATACGCGCGAGCCACCTCGGGGGCGCGCTCACCGGCACCGGTGATGGTCTTGGTGACGATCTCGATCAGCGGCACGCCCGCGCGGTTGAAGTCGAGCAGCGAGTGACTGGCACCGTGGATGCGTCCGGTCGCGCCGCCGACGTGCAGGGACTTGCCGGTGTCCTCCTCCATGTGCGCGCGCTCGATCTCCACGCGGAAGACGGCCCCGTCGTCGAGGGTCACGTCGAGGTAGCCCTCGGTGGCGATCGGCTCGTCGTACTGGCTGATCTGGTAGTTCTTCGGCTGATCGGGGTAGAAGTAGTTCTTGCGCGCGAACCGGCCCCACGGGGTGATCGAACAGTTCAGCGCGAGACCGATCCGGATGGCCGATTCGATGGCCTTCTCGTTCACCACGGGCAGCGAGCCGGGCAGGCCGAGGCACACCGGGCACACCTGGGTATTGGGTTCGGCGCCGAACTCGGTGGGGCAACCGCAGAACATCTTGGTCGCCGTGGACAACTCGACGTGGACCTCCATGCCGAGCACCGGCTCGTACCGGGAGATGACATCGGCGTAATCCATCAACTCGACCGTGGGTGCACTCATAACGAGCAGTCTAGGTAAGCCCGCTGACGCACTCGGCCGGTGGTCCTAGCGGGGCGGGACGCGCTGGGCGAGCCAGCCGGTGACGTAGGTGAGTACCGCCGGGTCGATGGTCGTCTCGATGGTGGCGTATTCGCTGGGTTTGCCGGTGGCGGTGGGCTGCATCAGGTGGTTGAGACCGGGGAAGGTGTGCACAGTCGCGTCGGGCGCGTCGGCGAGGTTCTCGCGCATCGGGCCTTCGTTCTGGGTGGCGAGGACCTGCTGGTCCTTGTCGCCGAAGAACGCCAGCACCGGCACACGCAGCGCCTGCAGCGTCGGTTTCGGGTCGTGGGTGATGAACGAGGTCATGTACGGAGTGTTGAACCCGTCGACGACCTCCTGGGGTGCGCGTTCGGCCACCGGCAGGGAGTCGTTGTGCCGCTGGGTGAAGGCCTCGGCGCCCTCGAGATCGCCCGCGCGCAGCAACCTCGACCACTCCGTGACGTAGGCGACCTGCTGGTCGATCTGGTCCTGCGGTGTACCCGTTCCGGCCATGATCACCTTGTTCTGCTCGATCAGCACCTCGGCGCCGGGTACCGACGGACCCGCCATCAGGACCGCGAAGGCGATGTCGCTGCCGGGCAGCGCGGCGACCATCGGCGCGAGGTAGCCGCCTTCGCTGTGCCCGAACAGACCCACCCGGGCGGGATCGATCTCGGGGCGGGTGCGCAGGAACGCGAGGCCCGCGGCCGCGTCGGCGGCGAGTTCGGGGTAGGTGGCGTCGTCGAGAATGCCGCTGGTGCCGCCGACCCCACGGTCGTCGGCGCGCAGCACGGCATAGCCCGCGCGAGTGAAGGTGTCGGCGAGCAGCTGAAACGGGCGGTGGCCCATCAGCTCTTCGTCGCGGTCCTGCGGTCCACTCCCCGTGATCAGTAGCATCGCCGGAAACGGGCCGCTGCCTTCGGGTTCGGTGAGCGTGCCCGCGAGGGTGATGTCGCCGTTGCGATAGGTGACATCCTCGCTGCGGTACGGGTACGGCGGTTTCGGGTCCTGCGGGCGAGGCAGGCTCTCGATCTTGCCGCGCTGCAGCGTGACCGGAGCCTTCTCCCCGGACTGCACCCAGTCACCGGTGAGCCGGTCACCGTCGAGCTTGCCGCGAAACCCGGGGTCACCCGGCGTGCCGGGGATGGCGAACTCCACCCGGTCCGGTTCGGTGCGAACATCTTTCAGTGGCGCGTCACTCACACCCTGAACCGGGATGTCGATGGTGGCCGACCCGTCCTCGGCGAAACTCACCCCGATCGCGATCGGCTGCCCCGGCACCTCGATGTCACCGTGCCAGCTGCCCCGCACCGTGGGGGCCGCCACCTGGTCCGAGGACGCCGAACACCCCGTCACCAGCGCGGCGACGACGAACAGAACCGAAACGATCACTCGACCGGTGCGCATGAACCCACGGTACCGACGCGCACCGGCAACGGTCGAGAACCGGAATCCTTCGCGCCGCTATCAGCCGAAGAACGCCGATGCCTCACTGAGCCGTTCCGGCGGAACGCGTTTGAGCTGTTTGGTCGCCTCCGACAGCGGAACCAGCCCGATCGTGGTGCCGTGCAGTGCCACCATCTGACCGAAATGTCCCGCGTGCACCGCCTCGGCCGCGTGCACGCCGAACCGCGTCGCGAGAATCCGGTCGTAGGGCGTGGGACTGCCACCGCGCTGGATATGACCGAGCACCGTGGTGCGGACCTCCTTGCCGATGCGGCGTTCGATCTCCGACCCCAGCTGCTGGGCGACGCCGGTGAACCGCTCGTGGCCGAACTCGTCGATCCCGCCCTCGCGCAGCGCGAATCCGGATTCCGGCGCGGGATGCGCGCCCTCGGCGACCACGCAGATGAAGCTCTTGTCACCGCGCTGGAAGCGGGCCTTGATCATCGCGCACACCCGGGACACGTCGAACGGTTCCTCGGGCACCAGGGTCAGGTGGGCGCCCGCGGCGATCCCGGAGTTCAGCGCGATCCAGCCGGCGTGGCGGCCCATCACCTCGACCAGCATCACCCGCTGGTGGGATTCGGCGGTGGTGTGCAGGCGATCGATGGCCTCGGTGGCGATCGAGAGCGCGGTGTCGTGGCCGAAGGTGACGTCGGTGCAGTCGATGTCGTTGTCGATGGTCTTGGGCACGCCGACCACCGGCACGCCCTCGTCGGCGAGCCAGCTCGCGGCGGTGAGGGTGCCTTCGCCGCCGATGGGGATCAGCGCTTCGATGCCGTTGTCGTCGAGGGTCTGCTGGATCCTGGGCAGGCCGGCGCGCAGCACCTCGGGGTTGGTGCGCGCGGTGCCGAGCATCGTGCCGCCCTTGGTGAGCAGGCGGTCGGTGCGATCGTCGTTGTGAATGCGGATCTTTCGATCCTCGAGTAGGCCGCGCCACCCGTCCTCGAAACCGACGATGGCATCGCCGTAGCGTCCGTTCGCGGTGCGGACCACAGCCCGGATCACCGCGTTCAGACCTGGACAATCTCCGCCTCCGGTCAAGACTCCGATGCGCATGGCATTCATCTTGCCGCACCGGCCTCGATCAGGGGCAGTGACCTCCGGCCAGCTCGCTCAGGTGCCCCGAGATGAGCGTCGCCATCTTGTCGAGCATGGCCATACCGTCGCTGAAACCGCCCGAATCCGGTTGTGCGGCGAAGGCGATCGCGATCCGGCCGGTGGGCGAGTCGATCAGACCGAACTGGCGGACCAGGTACTTTCCGGCCGGGTCGGGCCCCCACCCGCCCTTGAACTCGGCACTGCCGAACGCGCCGAGACCCCAGTGGTGGCTGGCGATGATCTGCTGCATCAGCCCGACCACGCGCTCGCTCTGCGGGATGCACGGCAGCTGCGAGGCGAAGCGCACCTGGTCGGCCAGCGTCCATTCGGCCTGGCCGTAGACCGACGCGTCGGCGCGGGTGCGCGTCGCCGGCACGGTGGTGCGGGTGTCGCCGCCTTCGCGCAGCACGCCTTCCACCGCCTTGGCGGCGTCGGCACCGCCGCCGAGCGAGGCCCACAGGGTGTCGGCGGCGCCGTTGTCCGACGCGGTGATCGCCGCGGAGGCGTACGACGAGTAGGCGGCGCTGTTGCGCAGGGCCGCGATGGCGAGCGGCACCTTGATCGTCGACCAGGCCGGACCGGAGGACCAGTTGCCGAAGGTGACCATCTTCTTGCCGCCCACCGGCATGATCGCCAGCCCCGCGCTACCGCGGAAACCCTGCTGGAGCTCGGTGAAATCGGCGGCCAGGCTGCCGGGTACCGCGATCGAGAACGTTCCGTTGTCGACACCGGGATCGGCGACGGGAACCGTGGTGGTCACGCTGGGCCGGGCGGCCTTCGGCTCGGTACCGCAACCCGCGGTAGCGAGCACGACCACGCCCAGCAACGCGGACAGCGCCACCCGGACATGATGGCGTCGTTCATTATTCATTATGTGAAGCATTTTCGTTTGTAAACTCCCCCGGGGCGTTCGGTGCTGGCGACCCGTACCGTTACCGTACTGCGACATATGCCGATCGCCCACTTCGAGCACCGAACCTCAGGTCAGACGGTGTTCGCCCGTATAGATGTTCATCGTTTCGGCACGCAGGAAGCCGACGAGGGTGAGGTCGGACTCGGCGGCCAGGTCGACGGCGAGCGAGCTCGGCGCCGACACCGCGGCCAGGATCGGGATCCCGGCCATCACCGCCTTCTGCGCCAGTTCGAACGACGCGCGACTGCTCACCACCAGCACCAGATCGTGCGCGGGCACCCGGTTCTCGCGCACGGCCCAGCCGATCACCTTGTCCACGGCGTTGTGCCTGCCGATGTCCTCACGCAGGGCGAGCAACGTGCCGTCGGTGGTGAACAGGCCCGCCGCGTGCAAGCCACCGGTGGCGTCGAACACCTTCTGCCCGGCGCGCAGCTGTTTCGACAGGTCGGTCAGGGTGTCGATGCTGATCGACACCGATTCGTGCGGGATCGGGAAGCGGCTGTGGGTGCGCACTTCGTCCAGCGCGGTCTTACCGCAGAGGCCGCAGGCGCCGGTGGTGAGGAAATTGCGGGTGTGCAGCGGCACCGGATTGCGCAGGCGCAGATCCAGGACGTTGTAGGTGTTGCGACCGTCGCTGTCGGTACCCGCGCAGTAGCGCGCGGTGACGATGTCGTCGGCCGAGCCGATGATGTCCTCGCCGAACAGGAAACCGTGGACGAGGTCGATGTCGTCGCCGGGGGTACGCATGGTGACAGTGAGCGATCGGCCGTCGACCCGGATCTCGAGCGGCTCCTCGACGGCGAGCGTGTCGGGTCGCTGGATCCGCCCGGCCGGGGACAGGCGGGTCGTCTTGCGCCGTGCGGTGACTCTGCTCATCCAGGTATCGGGTCAGTCGTCCTGGTCGTCGGCCGCTTTGTTGCGCGCCTTCGCGATCTCGAGCGCCTTCTCGGCGGTGGCCTGGTCCGGGTAGGGACCCATCCGATCGCCGTACCAGCAGGCCTTGCCCTGTTCGGCCCGGTGGTGCTTGATGCAGTAGTACCACTCGTTGTCGTCAGCCATGCCGACAGTATGCAACGTCTCGCATACCGGCGTCTCGCAGGTGGGCAACGCGCCTTGCCTACGCCCTTCCGTGATCTCGGCGGTAGAGAATCCAACCGAGGCACTGACAGGGCACATCTTTCTCGACCCGCATTCACCGCGAAGGGAAGATTTGACATGGCTGACGGTCCGCACACCATCTGGGATCCCGATCGGGGCCCGAGCGCAGCAGCCGACCGGGCGGCCGTGCCGAAAGCCAAGCCCTATCGCCATCCCGCGGCGGGCTGGGGTGCGGCGATCGCGGTCGGGAAGTTCATGGTCGGCAAGGAGCACGAGCCGTTCATCGGCACCAAGGCCATCCTGAAGATGAACCATCAGGAACGCGGCTTCGACTGTCCGGGCTGCGCGTGGCCCGACGCGACCGACGGCTTGGTCCTCGATGTGTGCGAGAACGGCATCAAGCACGTCACCTGGGAGATGACACACAAGCGGTGCACCCCCGAGTTCTTCGCTCAGCACACCGTGACCGAGCTGGCCACCTGGAGTTCCTTCGATCTCGAAGACCAGGGCAGGCTCACCGAGCCGATGGTCTACGACCCCGAGACCGACCACTATGTGCCGATCAGCTGGGCCGACGCGTTCGAGACGGTGGGCAAGGCGCTGCGCGAGCTGTCCGACCCGAACGAGGCCGCGTTCTACACCTCGGGCCGACTCGCCAACGAGGCCACGTTCCTCTACCAGTTGATGGTGCGCGAGTACGGCACCAACAATCTGCCCGACTGTTCCAACATGTGCCACGAAGCCAGTGGCCGGGCCCTGCAGGCCTCGCTCGGCACGGGCAAGGGCACCTGCGACCTCGAGGACTGGGACAAGGCCGACGCGCTGTTCGTCATGGGCCTCAATGTCGCCTCCAACGCGCCGCGCATGCTGACCTCGCTCGCCGAGGCCTACAAGCGCGGCGCCCAGGTGGTGCACGTGAATCCGCTGATCGAAGCGGGTTCACGCAACACGATCATCCCGCACGACTTCCTCGCGATGGCCGCCTTCCACCCGACCAAGACCGGCACCCTCAACCTGCAGGTACGCATCGGCGGCGACTTCGCGCTGATCCGCGGCATGGCCAAGGCCGTTCTCGAAGAGTCCACGACCGACGAGAAGGCGCTCGACCACGAGTTCATCGAGCGCTACACCGTCGGCTTCGACGAATACGTGCGCGAGGTGGAGGCGACCAGCTGGGCCGATATCCGGACCGAGTCGGGCCTGACCGAGGCCGAGGTCCGCAAGGCCGCCCGCGTCTACTGCGACTCCGACCGCAGCATCATCAGCTGGTGTCTCGGCGTCACCCAGCACGAGCACGGCGTGGAGACGATCCGCGAGATCGTCAACCTACTGCTCCTGCGGGGCAACCTGGGTCGCGAAGGCGCGGGCCCGTCCCCGGTGCGCGGGCACAGCAATGTGCAGGGCAACCGGACGTGCGGCATCGACAACAATCCGTCCGCCGCGTTCCTCGACCGGCTGGCCGAGGTGTGTGGGATCGACGTGCCGCGCGCCAACGGCTACGACGTCGTCTCCGCGATCGAGGCGATGCACAAGGGCGCGCTGAAGTTCTTCATGAGCATGGGCGGCAACCTCGTCCAGGCCGCGCCCGACAGCGAATACACCTTCGAGGCGTTCCGGAAGGCCGACTTCACCGTCATGGTCTCCACCAAGCTCAACCGCAGCCACGTCGTGCACGGCAAGCGCGCACTGATTCTGCCCTGCCTCGCGCGCACCGAACACGACGAGCAGCGCAGCGGCCCGCAGGTGGTGTCGATGGAGAACGGCATGGCCGTGGTGCACCTGTCCCAAGGGATGAAGAAGCCCGCCTCGCCACATCTGCTGTCCGAGCCCGCGATTCTGGCCGGTATCGCCACCGCCGCACTGCCCGAGACGAAGACGCCGTGGGAGTACTACGTCGAGGACTATGACCGCATCCGCGACACCATGGCGAAAGTCCTGGACGGTTTCGAGGACTACAACCGGCGTGTGCGGCTGGGGCTCGGGTTCCGGATCCGTCAGCCCGCACGGGAGCTGATCTTCCTCACCCCGTCGGGCAAGGCGGAATTCTCCGCCGCCACGCTGCCCGACACGACCAACCCGGCCGGGGTCCTCACCCTGGCGACGCAGCGCTCACATGACCAGTGGAACACCACCATCTACACCAGCAACGATCGCTATCGCGGGGTGAAGAACCTGCGCACGCTGATCTTCATGAACTCGCGCGATATGCGCGAGCGCGGCCTGACCGAGTTCGACGAGGTCGACATCACCAGTACCGCCCGTGACGGGTCGACGCGGACGCTCCACCGGTACAAGGTCGTCACCTACGACATTCCGCCGGGTTGCGCCGCCGGGTACATGCCGGAAATGAATGTGCTGTGCGCGATCGGCGATTACAGCACCGAGAGCGATCAGCCGATGATGAAGAGCGTGAAAGTGACTGTCGCACCGTCGAATTGAATTCTCCGAGGAGCTGGTAACCGATGTCATATCTGCTCGCACTCATCGCCGAACCCGGCGAGAACTCCCCGGCACAGCAGTTGGCGACCGAGACCCAGCAGGTCGCGATCCGCAACACTGTCGACGTGGTGAGCCTGGCCGAGCTCGACACCCTGCCCGCCTACAGTGCCGCGATCGACACCGAGGACGGGCGGCCGCGGATCGCCGACCAGTTGCGCCGCTCCACGCTGGAAGCCGACGGTGTGCTGCTGTTCGCCGCCGAGGGCGAGACCGTGGCGCCGCTGGCGGCGAGTGTGATCGCGTGGCTGGCCAACCCGGAATCGGCGCCTGCCGTCGGGGGCAAGCCGGTCGCGGTGATCACGGTGGGGCCCGGCGAGGTGATCAACCAGGACTTGGCGGACCGGTTGCGCAAGGCGGGCGCCGAGGTGGTGGCCGACGGCGTGTCGATCACCGGGCCGTGGAGTGACCCGGACACCGTGGCCAGGCTCGGCGACACGGTGGTCGCGGTCGCGTCGGCGAGCTGAGGTTCCGCACGCGACCGCGGCCCCGGGTTATGGGGGGCCGCGGTCGTTTTCGGGTCAGTAGACGTAGACCACGGCGTTCTCACCGCCGGTGCAGGTGACGAGTTTGCCTTCCGGTGCGCACGTCATCGTGTAAGTGCGGCCGGTCACCGGGCTGGTCGCCACCACCGGGCGAGCTCCCGAGCCGCCACCGGCGTAGGCCTCCCGGACCGCTTCGGCGAACCCGCAGCTGGTGACCGCGCTGCCGACGGCGACCTTGCTGTAAGAGCCGGTGGCGGAACCGGATTCACAGGGCTGCGCCCCCGCGGGCAGGGAGACCGGTCCCGCCGAGGTGGTGGGAGCGGCCGTGGTCGCGCGCGGGGTCGTGCCCGCGGGTTGGCCGGAACTGCCCGGCGCCTGCGAAATCGGTGCGGCCGTGGCGGTCTCGGTGGGTTCGGCGGCCGACATCATGCGCCAGCCGATCGCGCCACCGACCGCGAGTACCAGGACGGCGAAGACGCCGGCCAGCACCGGCAGCAGAACCGATCGCCTGCGCTCCGAATCCTGGTGCGCCCAGGCCGGATCCGGACCGTACGCGGGATCGGGACCGTACGCGGGGTCGGGTCCGTAACCGGGATCGTAGGCCGGATCGCGGTAGGCGTGATCACCGTAGGCGTGATCACCGTAGGCGCTGGGCGGCTCGTCGTAGTCGGAGTACGCGTTCTCCTGACCCACGTACTGCCGGGTCGCGGCCGCCCGGGCCGGGTCCTCGAACTCCGGCGGGGCCTGATGAGCAGCGAAAGGCGCCGCACCGCCACGGTACTGATGTGTCGGCTGTGAGCGCTGCGGATCGGGTTCGTCGGCGCCGTAGTGCTGAGTCGGTGCCGACCGCTGCATCTCGGCGGGGTCGTACTGCTCGGTCGGCGGAGCGTACTGCCCGGGCGTGGCACCGAACCGGTCGTCGGCATCCTCGTCGAAACGATCGGCGGGACTACCGAATCGGTCGCGCGGATCATCGAGATCGCCGCCGAACTTCTGCGTCGGCGGCGCGAAGGCGGCGGGTTTGTATTGCTCGGTCGGCGGCCCGAACGCGTCGCCTCGGCCCTGACCACGAGGGCCGTCGAATCCGTCATCCGGCGGGCCGCCGAAACGGCTTGCGGGACTCGCGAACCGGTCCTCGGGGGTGTTCTGGTCCGCACCGAACCGCTGAGTCGGAGCCGCGAGGGGGGCGGGCGAATTCGGGCGGGGAGCGTCGAATTCCGGTGCGGGGGTGGGGAATCGGGGGTTGGGGTTCGATGCGGGCGGAAGGTACTGCTCCGTCGGCGGGGTGAACGCGGCCGGGAGGGGATGTTCGCCGGAGTACCGCTGGGTGGGGGCGCCTCGGTGCGGGTCCTGCTGCGGGATCCGGTGCGGGCCGGTGGGCGCCGGGTAGGGGGTGGCCGAAGCGGGACGCTGCGGCTGCAGGAGGGGAGCCGACGTTTCACCCGGCTGCGCACCGTCGTAGAGGTGTGCGTCGGGGAAGGGGCGCATCCGCGGGAGGCCCTGGTCGGGGGTGTAGGCCGGGGGCGGCTCGGGAGCCTCCGGCTCATCGCCCGACGGGAGGGGGGCGAAGTAGGTGTCGGCGGGCCGGATTTCGGCGGGGCCGGTCGGTTGGATCACCGCGGGAATCGAGATCTCGCCGGTGCCCTCGGCGGGAACACGGCGGAAACCGGTGGTATCCGATGCCCCGGCGCGCGCCTCGGGCGGGCGGATGATCAAGGTCGGCTGGGCGCCGGTCGCGGTCGACTGGCTGCGCGAGGTCTCCACACCACCGGTCGCGGTCACCGCGCCGATCACCCGGAACTCCCCCGTCGGCGTCGGTATCTGCTCGACGTCGGCGGGCTCCTCCGAGTCGGGGGCTCCCTTGCGGGCACCACTGGCGGCACCGATGGGCACCGCACGCGCTGGACCGGTCGCGGACCCCGCGGGCCCGCCACGCTCGGCGCCACCGACCGGCACCCCGGTGGCCCCGCGCCCCACACCGGCAGCGAAACCGGCGGCAGCGGCGAAACCGCGCCCGGGAGCCGAACCCGGGGCACCCGAGGGCGCGCCGGCAGCACTGCGGAGCGTGGGGCCGCACGGAGAATCTGGCGTCACATCATGGCCGCCGGGGACTCGGCGGGCACCGTCGTACGACGCGAAAGCACCCGAGGGCGCGGGCGCGGCGACTTCCCGCACGGCCGAAGCCAACGCTCGGCGAGCGGCGACAGCCAGCGCACCGGCCGACGCATAGCGGTCGGCCGGGTCCTTGGCCATGCCGGTCGCGATGACGTCGTCGAGGGCACCGGGTATCCCGTGCAGTAACTCGCTCGGCCGCGGTGGGGCCTCGGACAGGTGCGCGCGGACCAGCACGCTCATGCTGGCCGCGGGGAACGGCGAAGCGCCGGTGAGGCATTCGTGCAGGACACAGGCCAGCGAGTACACGTCGGCGCGGTGTGAGATCGGGCCCACATCGAAACGTTCCGGCGCCATGTAGATGTAGGAGCCCACCGCCATCCCGGCCTGGGTCACCGCGCTGTCGCCCTCGGTGTGGGCGATGCCGAAGTCGGCGAGGTAGGCGAAGTCGGCGGGCGTGACCAGGATGTTGGCGGGCTTCACATCGCGATGCACCAGCCCACCCGCGTGCGCGGCGTCCAGCGCGGCGGCGATCTGCTCGACGACGGCGACCGCGCGTTCCGGGTTCATCGGCCCGCCCCCGCGCAGCACGGTCCGCAGATCGGAGCCGGGCACCAGGCGCATATCGATGAACAGGACCCCGTCGATCACGCCCCAGTCGTGGATCGGGATGACGTGCGGTTCGGCCAGCTTGGCCGCGGCTTGGGATTCGCGGCGGAATCGGACCTGGTAGGCCGGGTCCTGCGCGAGCTCCTCGGCCAGCAACTTCAGAGCGACCACTCGGTCCTTGCCGGTGTCGTAGGCCTCGTAGACCTCGCCCATCCCGCCTTTGCCCAGCATCGACCGCAACTCGTACGGGCCGAATCTGCTCCCCGTCCGTGACCCAGGTGCCTGCACCAGCGTCCGCCTCCCACTTCTGGCAGGCCCGTGGACCTGCTTCTCAGTAGGAAGATTCTCCCGGTGTCACTACGCCGTGGTCAAACGCGAACACGATCGCGGCGGCTCGATCGCGCAGGTCGAGCTTGCCGAATATGTGTCCGACGTGGCTTTTCACGGTTACTTCCGAGATACCGAGTTCGGCGGCGATCTCGCTGTTGACCCGGCCCGAGCCGATCAATTCGAGCACTTCGTACTCGCGAGCGGTGAGTTCGCCGAGCCGGCGATCGGTTCGGGTACCGACCGGTTTCACTGTTCGATACGCCGTGAGCACCCGTCCCGTCACCGAGGGATCGAGCCACGCGCCGCCGCCCGCCACGGTGCGGACCGCGCGGATCAGATCCTCCGCGGGCGAATCCTTGAGCAGGAAGCCCGCGGCGCCCGCGCGCAGCGCGCCGGAGAGGAGCTGATCGTCGTCGAAGGTGGTGAGCACCAGCACCGGCGGAGCGTCGGGGCGGGCGCGCAGCAACCGGGTCGCATCTATGCCGCCGACCCGCTTCATCCGCAGATCCATCAGCACCACATCGGGTCGTTGCGCGGCGACGGCGGCCGCGACCTCGTCGCCGTCGGCGCACTCGTTGATGGTGAAACCGTCGCGACGCCGCAGGATGCGACGCAATCCGCCGCGCACGAGCTCCTGGTCGTCGACCACGAGCACTGTCACCAGCTGCTCGATCGGCGAAGCGGTCGTCACGTGTCCTCCTGGGGTTTGTTCCAGAGCTTGCCCGGCAACATGGTCGACAGGGTGGCGCACGGGCCCGATCGCAGCGGGAAGCCGACCCGCACGGTCCAGCCGTCGTCGCCGTCGCCCGCGGTGATCTTGCCACCGAGCAGTTCGGTGCGTTTGCGCATGCCGCGCAGTCCCATCCCGGTATCGCGGCGCCACGCGGGCCACAGCGGCGGCAGCGGATTCGACACGACCAGCGTCGCCGCCTCGGCCGAGACATCGAAGCGCACCGTGGCGGGGGTGCCCGGCGCGTGCTTGATGACGTTGGCCAGCGATTCCTGACCGATCCGGTAGAGCGCGTGGCCGATGGCGCCGGAGACGGAGGTCAGGTCGCCGGTGCGCGCGTAGTCGACGGTGAGCCCGGCCCGGCGGAAGTCACCGACGAGCTCGTCGATATCGGCGGCGCCCGGCTCGGGAGCCAGTTGCGCCGGGCCCGCGTCGAGCATGCCCACGGTGCGCCGGATGTCGGCCATCGCCTGGCGGCCGAGGCGTTCGGCCTCGACGAGCGCCTCCACCGCCTCGGTGACGTCCTCGTCGGTTTGGAGGGCACGGCGGGCGGCGGTCAGGTGCAGCAGAGTGATCGAGAGCGAATGGGCGATCACATCGTGGACTTCGCGGGCGATCCGGCGCCGTTCCTCGTCGGCGGCCTGACCGGAGCGGATCGCCTGATTCTCGCGCTCTTGATACAGGAATCGCCGCTGATATTGCAGCATCACCCCGACGAACATGCCGAGCAGGATGCCGATGACATACATCGGCAGTCCGGCCAGCGGCTGCTCACCCCAGTGCACGTGCCCGGCCACGTCGAACGCGACCAGTTCGAGGATCGCGAGCAGGGTGAATCCGATCGTCCACCCGCGCGAAGCGACCGCGGCCACCTCACCGGCGACGATCACCAGCACGAACGGCGCGAAGTCGGCGTTGACCGGCTGCAACAGGAACAGGGCGCAGGAAGCCAGGGCGCTCCCCTTCAGCAGCACGGGGTGCGGATTCACCCGGAAGATCGCGAACAGCGGGATCGGCAGGAACGCGGTGGCCATCGCCACCAGCGGCAGCACGGTCGGGAAGTACGCATGCCGTTGGATCACCGCCGCACCGGTGACCACCAGTAGCGCGAGGTCAGCGGCCATGATCACCGCGGGCGGATAGTCGTAGGGCAACGATTCGATGCGCTCGCGCACCGTGGTGAGCAACCGTGCCACCGCGGCCCTGGCCGCGAACCGCCGCCGCGGGCTCGCTTTGCCCGGCGCCTTCGCGGGGATGGCGTGGCTCACATCCATGATGTAAGGCTAGTCGCCGCGTAGCGGGTGAGCATCGTCCCGCGAACGGTACCGATCTCCTACCTGAGTAGGAGAAGAAGTCGGGTCCTTGGCACGACGATTCACCCTGTCGCCGCCCGTAACGTTCGATTCACCCGCTCACGGAAGGTGAAGCCCATGACCTGGACCGATCTACACCACCGCACCGAGATCGTGCACACCGTGCTCGCCAGGGCAGCGATCGACCCGAACGACCCGGCCCTGTTCGCCGGCATCGCCGAACTCGACACGCTCTTCGGCGGAGTCGACGGCCTGCTGCAGGCGCTGGCCAACCGCTGGGACAATCATCTGCGCGTCAAACTCGAACTGGCCGAGATCGATGGCCGCACTCCGATGGAGGCCTATCTCGAGCTGGCCGCCGAACAACCGGCCCTGCGCGGGCTTCTCGACGCACGCCCGGCGATCGGGCAGACTACCCGCGACCGCGCACTCGCACGCTGAAACCCGAAACTCCCTGGGGGACAAGATATGCCCGACATCGAATCGCCACAGCAGCCGATGCTGGAGTTGACCCGGGTGGTCAAGCAGTATCGCGTCGGCGATCAGGAGGTCCGCGCGCTCGACGAGGTGAGCATGCGCATCGAAGCAGGCCAGTTCACCTCGATCATCGGGCCGTCGGGTTCCGGCAAGAGCACCCTGCTGCACCTGCTGGGGGCACTCGATCGCCCCGATGAGGGCTCGATTCGGTTCCGCGGCACCGAGATCGGCGATCTCGACGAAGACCAGCAGGCCGCGTTCCGGCTCGAACAGGTCGGCTTCATCTTCCAGTTCTTCAATCTGCTGCCCACGCTGTCGGCATGGGAGAACGTCGCCGTGCCGAAGCTGTTGGACGGCACCGGCTTACGCAAGGCCAAGCCGCGCGCGCTGGAACTGCTCGACCTCGTCGGTCTGGGCGATCGCGCACAGCACCGGCCCGCGGAGCTCTCCGGTGGGCAGATGCAGCGCGTGGCGGTGGCCAGGGCGCTGATCATGGATCCGCCGCTGATCCTGGCCGACGAACCGACCGGAAACCTCGATTCCAAGACCGGTGCCGCGATCCTCGCACTGCTGGGCGACATCACCGCGCAGGGCAATTCGGTGGTGATGGTGACCCACGACATGAGCTCGGTCGACTACTGCGACCGGGTGATCACCCTGCGCGACGGTCAGATCGGCGCGGACGAGCGCGTCGCTTCGCGGGTCGACGCATGATCGCCGCCGCCATCGATCGATTGCGGCTGTTCAACTTCGGTGAACTGCTCCGCCATCCCGGTCGCACCCTGATGTCGGGGGCGGTGATGGGGGTATCGGCCGCGCTGATCGTCGCGGTGCTGAGCATCTCCGGGTCGGTCACCGGGTCGGTCGACAAGCTCACCAAGGGTCTGGCGGGCACAGCCGAGCTCGAGATCACCGGCATCACCGACGCGGGCTTCGAACAGTCACTGCTGCCCCGGATCACCGCCACGCCCGGGGTGGCGACCGCGGTGCCGATGCTGCGCGGCACGCTGGGCGCCGGCCCTGACCGGGCGCTGCTGATCGGCGCCGATCAGACGATCGGCGCGCTCGGCAGCGATCTGGCCGGGCCGATGTCGCAGTACACCACCAAGCTGCTCGGCACCGAGCGTGGCGTGCTGGTCGGCGCGGCCATGGGCCTGCGCGAGGGCGACCCGGTGCCGATCGGGGCAGGCACGGCGAAGGTGGCCGCCGTTCTCGACTCCGAGGCGACCGACCGGCTCAACAGCGGCCATGTGGTGGCGGGTCCGCTGCCGCTGATCCAATTCCTCACCGACCGGGTCGGCAAGCTCGATTCGGTGCAGATCGTGGTTAGGCCCGGCACCGATGTGGCCGCGCTGCGCACTGCCCTCACCGAGGCGGTGGACGGTCGCGCCGTGGTGGCCGAGCCGAGTCTGCGTACCGCGCAGGCGGGGGGCGCGATCCAGATCATGCGGTATTCCACGCTGATGTCGTCGGCGGCGGCGCTGATCGTGTCGGCCTTCCTGATCTACAACGCGATGAGTATGGCGGTGGCGCAACGCAGGCCGACGCTGTCGCTGTTGCGGGCCATCGGCGGCAAGCGTGCCCCGATGGTGCGTGATCTGCTCGTCGAGGCCGCGATGCTCGGGCTGATCGGCGGGGCGATCGGTGCGGGGATCGGCGCGCTGATGGGACGGTTCGCGATCGACCGGCTGCCCGCCGCGATCGTGCAATCGGTCGAGGCCCGAACCGAATTCCAGGTGCCCGGCTACGCGATCCCCGTCGCGATCGCCGCGTGTGTGGTGGCGACGGTGCTGGCGGCGTCGATCGCGGCCCGGCAGGTGTACAAGGTCGCCCCGGTCGAGGCGTTGGCGCCGGTGGAGGCCAGCGATGCCGCGGCGACCAACTCGGCGCTGCGCTGGGTCGCCCTGGCCGCGGGTGTGCTCCTCGGTGCGGCGGCGGTGGTCATTGCGTTCCTCGACCTCGGGCGCCTGTCGCTGGCCGCGATCACCACCTCGTTCACCGCGACGGTGTTCCTGTGTTTCGCCGCCACCGGGCCGATCGTGCGCGGATCCGCGGCGATCGCCCGCTGGTTCGGCGCGCCGGGCGCGCTCGGAGCGACCACGCTGGAACGCGCGCCGCGCCGCGTGTGGGCCACCGCGATGACGGTGATGATCGGGGTCGCGGCGGTGGTCGCGCTCGGCGGGGCGTCGGGCAACATGGTGAAGTCGGCGACCGATTCCTTCCAAAGTCTCGGCGACACCGATCTTTACGTGAGTCCGAGCCCTGTCGAACAGTTCCCGACCGGGCCCGTCCTGCCCGACGGGCTGGCCGCACGGGTCGCGAACGTACCGGGCGTGGAACGGGTGAGCCCCGCCCAGATGGCCTTCGCGACCATCGGTAGCGGTCGGGTGATGTTGCAGGGCTATCCGCCGAGTACCTCCGACACCCGTCTCGGCGCGGTCGATCGGGCGGTGATCGACCGGATGGAACGGCGCGAAGGTGTTGTCATCACCCGCGACGTGGCGCGTTCGCTCTCGCTCGCCGTCGGGGACGAGATCACCATGCCCACCCCCTCCGGTGAGCGCAAAACGGCTGTGCTGCAGGTGATTCCGTACTTCACCGCCGTCTCCGGCGTGGTGATGATGAATCTCGACCAGATGCGGGAGTGGTATCAGCGGCCCGGCGAGACGATCCTGTCGATCCAGTACTCGCCCGGCGCCGACCCCGACGCGGTGCAGGCCGCGGTCCGCGCGATGGTTCCGCGGGAAATCCATGTCGACACCGGCGCCGACATGGTCGACGCGATCTCCTCGAGCGTCCAGCAGGGCGCGGCGATGAGCAACATGATCCTGTGGATCGTCGTCCTGGTGGCGACGGTGGCGTTGCTGAACACCCTGATGCTGTCGGTGCTGGAGCGGCGCAGGGAGCTGGGGGTGCTGCGCGCCATGGGCACCAACCGCAAGTTCCTCCTGCGCTCGGTGCTGGCCGAAGCCGCGGGTATCGGATTCATCGGCGCGGCAATCGGTCTCGTCGTCGGCGTCGCGGTGCAGTATCTGGCCACGGTGGCGATCGGGCATGCGATGACGATCGACATCGTCTACCGGCCGAGCCCGGTGATCGCGGTCTACGGTGCGGTCGCGCTCGGTCTGGCCCTGCTGGGCTCGATCCCGCCCGCTCTGCGCGCGGCGCGGATGCCGATCGTGGCCGCGCTGGCCGTGGACTGAGGTCGGCCGCCGCGGTGCCCGGCATTTGGCACCGCGGCGGCGACACCGTCATCTCGGTGTCGCAGGTCGACCGCCGGGTCATCGGTCAGAGCGGCACTTCGTCCCACCACGCGATGACCTCGTCCTGCGCGGAGGGCCGAGTGGCTCCGCCGGTGCCGCTGCTGCCCCGGCGACTCACCACCACAAGGTAATTCGCGCGGGCGGAGTCGCCGGGGAAGCTCAGCACCTGGTGTGCGGTCTGGATGCGGACGCTCGCCGGGTCCGGAACCACCCATCGCTGCAACGAGAACGGCACCTCGTCCTTGTTCCCCGCGTAGCGAACGGTCGCGGGCAGCGCCTCCAGCACCGACCGCGCCTGGTTCGCGTTCGTGTACTCGAGCACCAGGTAGCTCACCGCACCCACCTGATTGTCGAAGCGTTCGCACTGCCATCCGGTCGTGATCGGCGTCCACTGCAGCGCGGGTTCTTTCCACGCCAGCTCGCTGACATCGCGCACCCCCACACACCGCGCGCCGCGATACCCCACGCCGTCGCTCATCTCCCCCTGCGGAACCAAGGTCGGAAAGACCCGTCGGCTCTCCGCGAACGAATCCTCGATCTCCGCCACCGAATTCGACGGCCCGCTCGCGCCGTCTTGCGCGTCGAGATCGTCGTCGTCCCCCGGCAACACCACCACGACCAACGCGACAACCAACGCGACCAGCACCAGAACCAGCGCCGCCAACACGACCCACCCGAACCGCTGCATTCCCGACACCCGCCGAGGCACCGGCCAATACCCCCGATGCGGCACCATCCACGGCCCCCGCTGCCCCGGCCGCACCGCCCCGTGCTGCCCCGCACCACCCGGCACAACCGAACCACCCGGCTGCCCCGCGTCTCCCTGAGCCCCCACGCCGCCCGGCTGCCCCGCACCGCCCAGCTGACCGGCATTGCCCGACTGACCCGCACCACCCAACTGCCCCACGGCGCCTTGTTGCCCCGGGGTGCTTGGCTGCCCCGCACTACCCAGCCGAGCCACAGCGTCCTGCTGCCCTGGGCTGCCTGGCTGCCCCGCACTACCCAGCCGAGCCACAGCGTCCTGCTGCCCTGGGCTGCCTGGCTGCCCCGCACTACCCAGCCGACCCACAGCGTCCTGCTGCCCTGGGCTGCCTGGCTGTCCCGCACTACTCAGCTGACCAGCATTGCCCGACTGTCCTGCACCGCTCGACTGCCCAGCATAGCCCGGCTGACCCGCGTTGCCCTGTCCTGCGCTGCCAGGCTGTCTCGGCCGGCCGGGCTGCCCTGCGGCCCCCTCCTGCATCACAGGCCCGGCTGGGGCCGCGTTCGAGGCTCCAGCGATCGACGTCACCTCGGTCAGGGCCGCCGCGTTCGCCGCGTCCAGCTCTCCCGTGTCGCGCATCGACACGACATCGGTTGCCGCAGTGGCCGATACCTCGCCGGAATCCTCACCGCTGGACGCCGCGGCGCCATCCGATCGCGCTGCGGAAGATGGTGACTTGTCGAGAGACACTGGGCTGGAAGATATTTCGGCATCACCGAGGGACGGCGCCGCGGGTTCAGCGGCCTCCGGTACGGGGCGCTGCGGCGCGGCGGCTGACACCACAACCGGCGGGGCAGCGGCCGACATGGGCACCGCACCGGGCGCGCCGGATGCGGGTAGGCCCATATTCGGCTGTGCGACAACGGGACCCGCAGCGGGGCGCTGGGCGACCGGAGGAATTTCGGCGGGCGGCACCGCGCCGCTGGGTGCGGCCGGTCGCGGGGCAACCGGTGGGACGGCGCCGAACGGCCGCGAGGGCGGCTGCCACTGTGGTTGTGGCGCAGGCTGGACGGGTGGGCCTTGGTACCCGGGGGGCGCCATGCCGGGCGGGGCGAAGGGCGCGGCGGGTCCTGGCTGTGGGGCGGGCGGGTAGTAGCCCGGCGCCGGGTTGGCAGGGGGGCGCGGCAAGACCGGTGGGGTCTTGGAGGTCAGCGCCTGGCGGGCCGCCTTGGCGAACGCCGTACACGAATCGAACCGTGCCGCAGGATGTTTCGCCATCGCGGCGGCGAGAACGGCGTCCATGATCGGCGGCAGACCCGCGCGGCGCAGTGCCAGCGGTGGCGGCGGGGCGTAGAGGGTGCCGCGGATGATCTCGTTCGGGTCGGCGGAGTCGAAGGGCGCCAGTCCGGTGAACAACCAGTACAGCGAACAGGCCAGCGAGTACTGGTCGGAGCGGTGGTCGAGTTCGGCGCCGGTCATCTGTTCGGGCGAGGCGTAAGCCAGTGTCGCGGTGAACATTCCCTGCTGGGTGAGGTGGGTGGAGTCGGCGCGCAGGCGGGCGATGCCGAAGTCGGTGAGGAAGACCCGCTCGCCCTGGCCGCCGGTGGAGCGGGCCAGCAGGATATTGGCGGGCTTCACATCGCGGTGCAGCACTCCCCTGCCGTGCGCGTAGTCCAGTGCGTCGGCGACCCCTTCGATGATCTGCACGGCCCGCTCGGGCGGCAGCGCCATCGGGTCGACCGTCGCGGCGTCGATCCCGTCGACGTACTGCATGCTGATCCAGAGTTGTTCGCCCTCGGTACCCCGGTCGAAGACGGTGACGATGCCGGGATGGTCGAGCCCGGCGGCGAGATCGGCCTCCCGTTCGAACCGCGCGCGCACGCGCTCGTCGGCGAACAGATCCCGGTTGAGCAGCTTGAGGGCGGTCAGCCGGTCCAGGCGCGGATGCCGGGCCAGATACACCGTGCCCATGCCGCCCTGACCCAGCATCGCCTCGATGGTGAACCCCGCGAACACCTCACCGATGTCGTGCACTACGACCCCCTTCCGACCGTGTGACCACGCTCATTCGAATTCTCGCCGAAAATCGGTGAAACTTGCTAACAGTCGTCCGGGAGTGACCGGACGCGCTCGACGAGAAGTTTGCACCGCCGGAGCACGCGCGAGGGGTGGTGGGGAGGATTCGGTGGTGAAGTCGACCGGAACGGCGGCTGCCTGTCGCAGGTTGCTGCTCTGTGGGGTGCTGGCGACTGCCGCACTGTCCACCTCGTGTGCCACGCCGGGCACCCCGACGGCGGTGAGCGCGCCCACGGTCACCGTCAACAGCGAAGACGCCTGGCATCCCGGGCTGTCGATCGGGCTGCCCGATTCGCTGGCCGCGGAGTTCACTCTCCTGCAGTCGAAGCTGCCGGGCCAGGTCGGCATGGCGTTGATGCCGGTCGGCGGCGGCCGGATGACGATCTACGGCGACTGGACCACGGGCATCGCCTGGTCCACGATCAAGATCCCGCTCGCGGTCGCGGCGTTGCGCCACGACTCCGACCAGTCGATCTTCGAGATGGTGGAGGCCGCGATCACGGTGTCGGACAACGACGCCGCCGAAGGTCTGTGGGAATCCCTCGGTGACGCACCGGAAGCCGCCGACGCCGTGCAGCAGATCCTCGACGAGGCGAGCGACGCGGCCACCGGCAAGTCGGGCACCCGCACCGAACTCGACGGCACCTCCTTCGGCGGCACCGAATGGTCGCTGGCCAACCAGGTGCGGTTCGCGTCGCGGCTGCCGTGCCTGCCGCAGGCCGAGGTCGTCACCTCGCTGATGGGTGAGATCACCGAAGATCAGGGGTGGGGACTCGGCCTGCTCGACGACACCGAGTTCAAGGGTGGCTGGGGTCCCGACGATGTCACCGGGATCTACACCGTGCGCCAGTTCGGACTGGTGCCGGTCGGCAGCGGTCAGCTCGCGGTAGCCCTTGCCGCGCAAGCCGATTCGGGTTCGTTCGACGACACCACCGCGCTGCTCGACCGGATGGCGTTGCTGCTGGCCCGGCACCTGCCCAACCTGCGCGGCGGCGTCTGCCCGCGCTGAGCGCACCGGCTCAGCCGGGAACGACCAGGCCGGATTCATACGCCAGGACCACCGCCTGGGCGCGATCACGCAGCCCGAGCTTCGAGAAGACCTTGGAGACATGGGTTTTCACGGTCTGCTCGGCCACGAACAGGGCCGCGGCGATCTCGGTGTTCGACAACCCCTTGGCCACCAGTTCGAGTACCTCGCGTTCGCGCGGGGTCAGGGTGCCGAGTGCGGGCGCCGGGGCGGCGCGTACGGTGTTGCGCCTGCGGGTGACGTCGGCGATGAGCCTGCGGGTGATCGTCGGCGCGAGCAGCGCCTCACCATCGGCGACCACCCGCACCGCACGCACCAGTTCCTCGGCGGGCGCGTCCTTGAGCAGGAACCCGCTCGCCCCGATGCTCAGCGCCTCGTAGACGTAGTCGTCGATGTCGAAGGTGGTGAGCATGAGCACCCGCACCGGGGGATCGAGATTCGCGGTGAGGATCGCGCGGGCGGCGTCGAGACCGTTCATCTCCGGCATCCGCACATCCATCAGCACCACGTCGGGACGCAGCCGCTTGGCCTCGGCCACCGCCACCTTGCCGTCGGGTGCGTCGCCGACGACGCTGATATCGGTCTGCGCACCCAGCAGGGCGCCGAAACCCTGGCGCACCATCGCCTGGTCGTCGGCGATCAACACGGTAATAGCCACCCAGTCACCTTAGTGGGTGGGCAGTTTCACCGAGACCTCGAATCCGCCGCTGAGCGTGGGCGCCGCGGAGAGCTCACCGCCGACCGCGACAACGCGGGTGCGCATGCCGTCGATGCCGTGACCACCGCCCGCACCGGGTTGGGACACCGTGGCCGTCGCCGCGTTGTGCACGGTCACGCTCACCTCGCCGGGATCCACCGCCACCGCCACGTGCACCGTGGCGCCCGGCGCGTGCCGCGCGCAGTTGGCCATCGACTCCTGCACCACCCGATAGACGACCAGCCCGGTCGTCTCCGGCACCGATTCCAGATCCCCGGTCACCGTCCAGTCGACCGGCAGACCCGCGCGCAGGGCCGACGCGCACAGGGCCGGCACGTCCGAGGCGCGCGGCTGCGGCGCGTGTTCGGGCAACTGGCCGTCACTGCGCAACACCCCGAGCAGCCCGCGGATCTCGTTGAGCGCGGTGCGGGCGGTGGCGCCGATCGACTCGAACTCGGCGCGTGAGGCGGAGTCGAGGTCGGCGATCCGGTACGGCGCGGTCTGCGCCTGCACCACCACCATGGACATGTGATGGGCGACCACATCGTGCAGGTCACGGGCGATGCGCGCCTTCTCCTCGAGAATCGCCCGGCGCGCGCGCTCGAGTTCGGTCACCTCTTCCTGCCGCTCGAGCTTGCGCCGCGAGGCCAGCAGGATCCGCACGAGATAGCCGAACAGGGCCAGCGCGCCGAACCCCATCGCCCAGCCCCACAGCGGACCGGTCTCCGAGCCGGGCATCGTCGTGGCGAACAGCATCGAGGTGGCCGCCCAGGCGACGACCACGATCGGCACCGAAGCCCGCAATGCCACCGCGAACAGCAGCACGAACAGCACGATGATGTGCACGACCTGGAAGGGCAGATCGTTGTCCGCGGCCGGCTGCAGGCCGACCGAGAACAGCAGCGCGGCCCCCGCGGAGATCGCCCACCCCAGCGCCGGGTTGACCCGCACGAACAGGATCGGGAAGGCCGCGAGTGCCGACAGCAGCGGCGCGGTGACCGGCGAGACCTCGTGGGTGACGAACAACGTCGGCCACGCGATGCTGTACAAAATCAGCGCGACCAGCACCGTTGCGAAGTCGAACCAGGTGCGCGCGGGTATTCCTCGCGCGGCGGGGCGCAGTGGTGCGGTCATGACAGTGAGCCTACGAACCGTCCGGTCAGCGGACCTCATACCCACGGACCGAATACGACCCCCTACCCTGGTGTGACCCCAGCGCCGGGTATGCCACCCGCGCGCCCCGATAAACCAGTCCGTAGCGGGATGTCCGCGACGTGACCCGCTCCTTACCGTCGGAGGCCATGAACACCCCGCTTCGCCCGGTACCCGCTGCTGCTCGAGCCCGTACCGCAGATTCCGCCGCCTCCGCGCCGTCCCCCGATCCCGCGCAGCACCGCCGTCGTAGCGGTGTCGCGCTGTGCACGGCCGGGCTGGCGATGGCCGCCGCCGTGGTCATGTCGGCTCCGGGCGCCATGGGCGGCACCACCCCGACCGGCACCGAGAACGTCGCGGCCGCCGCCGCGGTGCGCGCGCTCATCGACGACGGCCCGGACGTCACCTCGCTCATCCCCCGCGATTTCGGCTACAAGTTCGGTTACGACCCCGTCGAGCTGGACGGCCTGCTGGTGAACCCGAACGGCGGCTGCTCCTCGCCGGTGACGCTGCCCGCCGAGTTCGAGTCGGCGTGCAAAGCGCACGACCTGGGCTACGACGTGCTGCGCTACGCCGAGCGGGTCGACGAGCCCCTCGGCGGGTGGGCCCGCCGCTCGGTGGACGCGGCGCTGAACCGGCGCATCCACGCCTCCTGTCAGCTGCGCGACGACGAGTTCTCCCGTGCTCGCTGTGGCGTGATGGCCGATATCGCGTTCACCGCCGTGGACGTGAACTCGCGGCGTCAGGAGTACGGCGCACCGGTGGTCGAGAACGTCTTCGCCCAGACCGACCCGTCGGACCGCCCCAACCTCTGGCCGCTCGCACGCACCGTTCTCGGTTTGTTCGCGGTGACAGCGGCCTCGGCTGTGATCATCGACGCGCTGCGCAAGTTCCGCCGGCGCTTCGTGTGATCGGTCGCCTCATGCGGTTGCCGAAAACTAGAACATGTCCTAGTTTTCACACATGTCTCTAGTCATCGACGAAACGATCGAGATCGACGCCCCCGCCGCGAAGGTGTGGGAGGTGCTCACGGATTTCGAGCGCTACGGCGAGTGGAACACCTTCTGCTACGAGGCGTCGAGCACGCTGGAACCGGGCTCGGCCATCGATATGCAGGTCCAGCTGGGCAGCAACCGCCGTCCGCAGCGGGAATGGATCCGCACCCACACCCCGGGCGTCGAGTTCAGCTACGCGATGAAGCCGGTGCCGCTGGGCGCACTGCACAGCCTGCGCTCGCACACCGTCGTCCCCCTCGGCCCCGACCGGTGCCGCTACGAGTCCCGGTTCACCCTGGCCGGCTGGTTGAGTCCCGTGGTGACGGTGGCGCTCGGCAAGCATCTGCGGGCCGGCTTCACCGCGATGACGGCGGGCGTCGGCCGCCGCGCGGTGGCGTAGACGCCCACGACCGGCGGGCCCACCACCACGAGCGGGGCGCACCAGGTTGTGTCAAACCGGCACGCCCCGCTCGCAGAACTTCTCAGACCACGCTCGGGGTCGGCAGCGCGCCACGCGCCACCTCGTAGGCCGCGCCCACCCGGTACAGGCGGTCGTCGGCCAGTGCGGGCGCCATGATCTGCAGACCCACCGGCAGGTTGTCGTCGGCCGACAGACCCGACGGCACCGACATGCCGGGGTGACCCGCCAGGTTGGTCGGCAGGGTGCACAGGTCCGACAGGTACATGGCCAGCGGGTCGTCGACCTTCTCGCCCAGCTTCCACGGGGTGAACGGGCTGGTCGGCGAGACGAGCACGTCGACCTGCTCGTAAGCGGCGTCGAAGTCGCGTGCGATCATCGTGCGGACCTTGAGCGCCTGGCCGTAGTAGGCGTCGTAGTAGCCCGCCGACAGCGCGTAGGTGCCGATCATGATGCGGCGCTTGACCTCCGGACCGAAACCGGCCTCGCGGGTCAGCGACATCACCTGGTCGGCGCTGTGGCT
The DNA here is from genome assembly GCF_042728755.1 of Nocardia sp. NPDC060249. Classification (NCBI taxonomy): domain Bacteria; kingdom Bacillati; phylum Actinomycetota; class Actinomycetes; order Mycobacteriales; family Nocardiaceae; genus Nocardia; species Nocardia sp. NPDC060249. The sequence goes on along the minus strand of NZ_JBHXAQ010000001.1, from coordinate 381,919 downwards.
GCCGTCGTCACCGACGCGCAGGCCGTAGCGCATGGCGTCGAAGCGCGCCAGGTTCGACGACACCTCCGACGGCATCACCAGGTAGTACGAGGACAGCGCGTACTCGAAGCTCGGGCACGACACCTCGACCACCTCGGCGCCCAGCTCCTTCAGCACCGCCACGGCGGCGTCGAACGAGGCGAGGACGCCGGATTGGTAACTGTCGGAGTGCAATTCGCGCACCACGCCGACGCGCACGCCGGTCAGATCACCGTTGGCGCCCTGCTTGGCGGCGGCCACCACCGGCGCCACCGCGACATCGCGGGAGGTGGAGTCGCGCGGGTCGTGCCCGGCGATCACCTCGTGCAGCAGCGCGGTGTCGAGCACGGTGCGACCACACGGACCACCCTGATCCAGCGACGACGCGCACGCGATCAGGCCGTAGCGCGAGACGGTGCCGTAGGTGGGCTTCACACCGACCGTCGCGGTGACCGCGGCGGGCTGACGAATCGAGCCGCCGGTGTCGGTACCGATCGCCAGCGGCGCCTGGAACGAGGCCAGCGCCGCCGCCGAACCGCCACCGGAACCACCGGGGATGCGGGTGGTGTCCCAGGGGTTGCGGGTCGGACCGTAGGCGGAGTTCTCGGTGGAGGAGCCCATCGCGAACTCGTCCATGTTGGTCTTGCCGAGAATCGGGATGCCCGCGGCGCGCAGCCGCGCGGTGACCGTGGCGTCGTACGGCGACATCCAGCCCTCGAGGATCTTCGAGGCACAGGTGGTCGGCATGTCGGTGGTGGTGAAAACGTCCTTGAGCGCCAACGGAACTCCCGCCAGCGACGAAGCGGGCGTCTCGCCCGCCGCGAGCGCGGCGTCGACCACGGCGGCCGCGGCGAGGGCTTCCTCGCCCGCCACGTGCAGGAAGGCGTTGAGCTCACCGTCGACCTTGCCGATGCGATCCAGGTGCGCCTGGGTGACCTCGGTGGAGGTCACCTCGCCGCCGTGGATCTTGCTCGCCAGCTCGGCAGCCGACAGTTGCGTCAACTCGCTCATTCGCCCTCTCCCAGGATCTGCGGGACCAGGAAACGCTGTTCTTCCACGGCGGGCGCCTGGTCCAGCGCCTGCTCGGGGGTGAGGCCGGGCGTGACCACGTCGGGCCTGGTCACATTGGTCGTCGGGTTCGGCGACGCGGTGGCGGGGACGTCGGCGGCGACCTCGGTGATGGTCTGCACGTGGCTGAGGATCGAATCCAGCTGACCGGCGAACTGGTCGAGTTCGGCGTCGGTCAACGCCAGCCGGGACAGCCGGGCGAGGTGAGCGACCTCGTCGCGGGAGATTGCGGGCACCGCGGGACCCCTTTCGGCTTCGGTTGGGCAGTATCGGTACAGCCTAATGGGCCCCCCACCACCCCTCGGACGCACCCGCCTCGCACGAAAGTTCGCGCATGTCGCGCCGATGGGGTCATACTTCGGGTCGAGAACCCGCGTTCAGGGGTGTAAGTATTGCTTCACCGGGTATTCGTCTCGAACAACCCCGGCCGGCATGGAAAGGAACGCACGTGTCATACCTGCTCCGCGTGCAACTTCCGGATCGACCGGGAAGCCTCGGCTCCCTCGCACTCGCCCTCGGCGGGGTCGGCGCGGACATTCTCTCGCTCGATGTCGTGGAACGCGGCGCCGGTTTCGCGATCGACGATCTCGTCGTCGAAGTCCCCACGGGCGCACTGCCCGACACCCTCATCACCGCCGCGGAATCGGTGCGGGATGTGAGCGTGGATTCCATCCGCCCGTACTCCGGCGTGCTCGACACCCACCGCGAGCTCGAACTGATCGACCAGGTCGCCAGTGCTCGCGACGACCGGCTCCAGGTGCTCGTCGACGGCTGCCCGCGCGTGTTGCGCGTCGGCTGGTCCACGATCATCGGCCTCGGCCCAGCAGGCGCCTACCGCATCGTCGGCAGCCCGAGTGCCCCTGAGACACAAGCGGGTTCGGCTCCGTGGATGCCCATCGACAAGCCGATGTGGCTCGACGGTGAGGCCGAATGGGTGCCCGAGATCTGGCGCGACATGGATACCAAGCTCGCCGCCGCACCGCTGGGCAACACCGGCAGGGCACTGCTGCTCGGCCGCCCCGGCGGGCCCGACTTCCGCCCGTCGGAAGTGGCGCGGCTCGGCTACCTCGCCGGCATCGTCGCCACCGTGCTGAACTGACCGGGTCAGCGCAGCGCGAGCCGCATCACGAACAGTTGCAGTCCGTCGCGGGTGGCCCAATCACGTTCGGGCACACCGACGAAGCCGAGGCGCTCGTAGATTCGATGGGCGTCGACCATCGAGAACATCGTAGTGAGCGCGACCGCGTCGAAACCGCCTGATCTCGCCTCGTCGACGACGGCGCGAACCAGCGCGGTGCCGGCTCCGAGTCCACGTGCCCGTTTCGAGACCGCCAGCATCCGGAACTCGAGTTCACCGGGCTGCGCGATCTCCGCGTAGCGCGTGCCGGGCTTCGCCACGGTGAGCGAGCCGACGACCTCGCCGTCGTGCACGGCCACGAGGACCTCGGCCTCGGCGGCCCGATGCGCGACGTCGGCGAGTTCCCGCACGTAATCGTCTCCGTCGGGAACGTAGCCGTCGCCCACGTACACCTCGACAGTCAGCGCGGCGACCGCGTCGTATTCGTCGGGGTGGGCGGGGCGGATCAGAAGTCCGGTGGTCTGGTCATCAGTACCGTGCATCCCCGAATGGTCCCATCCGGACGCTTGTGAGCCTCGACTCACCCGTGCCGGGCGAGGTCGGTGAGGTCGCTCAAGAGCCGAGGTAGGGGCGCAAGCCGGGGTGTTCGGCGTGCCAGTCGTCGGGGTTGTGCGGTGGGTAGGCCACGGCGAGGTGGTCGCCGGGTGCGGGCCAGTGCGCGGCGTCCCAGGCGAAGCGGCGGTAGACGACCTTGCCGGTGATCGACGGGCCGGTGACGGTGCCGGTGATCGTCACGTAGTGCTCACCGGTCATCGCGGGCAGCGGGCTCACCCCGGTGACGTAGAGCGACCCGTGTTCGAGGTTCGCCCGCCCCCGGCCGGTCCGTCCGGAGACGAGGGCCGCGATCGTCACCACCAGCATCGTCACCAGCGCTACCGCCATCACCACTTCGAGCATGCGCCCATGCTATGCCCCGCTCACAGCGGCGTGAGCGCACTGACCCCCAGCGAACGGCGCACCTGCCACACCGCCGTGCGGGTGCGCTGCGAGCGCCCGTTGCCGCGGTCGATCAGCGCCCGATCGGCGGTCGTGTAGATCAGTTGTGCGCCACGGGAATTGGTCTCAGGGTTCTGGAACAGCTGCACGAGACGGTCGGTCTCCTCGACCGGCAGGCCGACGCCGAGGTCGTCGACCGCGAGCACCTGGCCTGCGTCGAGGGCCTCCAGCATCGCGGGCAGTACGCGCAGCAGCGACCGGGTGGCGGTGGATTCGTCGCCCAGTTCGAACGGGACGTCGATGCCCTCGTGCACCAGGCTCAGCCCCGCGCCGCGACGGTCGACCATGCGCCGGTACAGCGCGTCACGCGCCGCGCGCAGGGTGCTCAGCTCGCGTTCCACGAGAATCTGCTCGGGGTGGTCGAGATGGCCTGCCAGCGCGCCGATTTCGGCGTCCAGATCACGCAGGTAATCCGCGTACATCGGATCGTGTTCGGCGACGAGCAGATCCTCGATCCCGAGATCGGCGGTGCGCAGCAGCATCAGCAGACGCGCCGCGTTGTCGGGCGAACGGGAAATGTGGCTGCCGAGGTCGTGCGCGAGCGCGTCGGTGTCGACATCACCCTGCTGCACAGCCAGATTCGCCGCGAACCACCGATACGCGGGCACGAGCGCCTCGGCGTACAGCTGCCCCGCCAAGCTCAACAGCAGCGCGTTCGGCCGCAGCAACGGCACCAATGCCGTCACCCCGTATCGAGCCGCCTCGAACATCGGCCCGATCTTCACCTCGTCACCACGGCGTTCGAACACGATCCGCTTGCGCGAGCGCGGATGGGTGTAGAGCCACTCGGCGACGACGTCGGCGTTGTCGAGCTGGAACCCGTAGGTATAAGGCACGCCCTCGGCGACGAATCCGGCGACGAATTCTGTCGGCTGATCGGCGAAACCGAGATGCGGTCGCCGCACCGGGCCCGCGTAGGGGTCCCATCCGCTCACCGAATTCAGGACCGCGTCCCGCATCTGCCCGATCGCGTCGATCACGCTCGTCTTCCCGGCGGCCGCCACCCCGTGCACCGCGGTCACCGGCACCGCCAACGGCCCGCCGGCCCCCTTGGTCAGGCGCAATTGCTGAGCCTGGGCCAGCGATCCGTGATTGGTCACCTGAAAATTGCGCAGCAAGGGTCCGCCTCTCCGAGATTCTTGGCAAGACTAAGGGACACGGGGACGCGCCAGCCTGATCGGGCTCGCCGCGATCTCGTCAGGCCGAGGGCAGCGAAGTCCCGCCCTGCTACGACGAACGGCAGCACCTATCCCGGGCGTGTTCGGTGCGGACGCACTAAGGTGCTGGACACCGCGACTGGTTCGTCGCGGGTTCAGCGGTCGGCGATGAGGATGGGTGCGCGTCATGGCGGTTCGGGTGATTGTTCGCGGAGTTGTCGTTGGCGCCGTGACCGCGGGAGCGCTCGTGCCCGCGGCGCTGGTGAGTGCGCCCAGCGCGCTGGCCGACCCGTGCCCGACGGGAACCGCACGGGTGTTTCTGGGGAACTCGACCAACTCGTGTCAGGGTGCGGGGTCGGTGTCCTACACCGACGCTCCGGTGTCGAAGGTGTGCTCGATGTCGAGCACCGATGTGACGGTAGAGATCCAGACCAACATCAAGAAGCGGCCGCTGCGCACCGAGGAGCTCAGCAACGGGCAGTGCGCGTCGTTCGACATGAAGACCCAGATCGGCAACACGGTCACCGTCACCCCGAACTGACGCGAACCCGGCTGTTCACGTCGCCGGGCCGGGCTGGTCCGCCGCGACCGGATTCTCGTCCGGTGCGATCCTGACCGCGTCGGGACCACCCGCCAGCAGCCGTTGGAAGCCGTCTTCGTCGAGGATCTGGACGCCGAGTTCTTCCGCCTTGGCCGCTTTCGAACCGGGCGCCTCGCCGATCACCACGAACGCGGTCTTCTTCGACACCGAGCCCGCCGCCTTGCCGCCGCGAACCAGGATCGCCTCCTTCGCGCCGTCGCGGGTGAAGGTCTGCAGGGAACCGGTGACGACGATCGACAGGCCCTCGAGGTTGCGTTCGATGGATTCGTCGCGCTCGTCTGCCATCCGCACCCCGGCCGCTCGCCACTTGTCCACGATCGCGCGATGCCAGTCGACGGTGAACCATTCCAGAACCGCCGCGGCGATGGTGGGGCCGACACCGTCGGTGGCTGAAAGTTCTTCTCCTGTCGCGGATTCGATGCGCTCGAGGCCGGCGAACTCGGCGGCCAACGCGCGGGCAGCGGTCGGTCCGACGTGGCGGATCGACAACGCGACGAGCACCCGCCACAGCGGAGTGTCCTTGGCCGCCTCCAGATTGTCGAGCAGGCGGGCACCATTGGCCGAGAGGGCGCCGTCCTGTTTGGTGAACAGCGGCACGCCGAGCAGATCCTGCGCGTCGAGGGCGAACAGGTCGCCTTCGTCGATGATCGCGCCCGAGGTGAGCAGGGCATTGGCGGCTTCGTAGCCGAGGGCTTCGATATCGAAGGCGCCGCGACCGGCCAGGTGGAAGACGCGTTCGCGCAGCTGGGCCGGGCAGTGCTGCTGGTTGGGGCAGCGGATGTCGGCGTCACCCTCTTTGGCGGGGGCGAGTTCGGTGGCGCACACGGGGCAGTGCGTCGGCATGACGAATTCGCGTTCGGTACCGGTACGGGCGTCGACGACGGGCCCGAGGACCTCGGGAATCACATCACCGGCCTTGCGGATGGTGACGGTATCGCCGATCAGCACGCCTTTGCGCTTCACTTCGGAGGCATTGTGCAGGGTGGCCATCGACACGGTCGAGCCGGCGATCGAGACCGGCGCCATCACCGCGAACGGGGTGACCCGACCGGTGCGGCCGACGTTTACCTCGATGGTCAGCAGCGTGGTAGTGGCCTCTTCGGGCGGGTACTTGTAGGCGATGGCCCAGCGTGGGGCGCGTGAGGTGGAGCCGAGGCGGCGTTGCAGGGCCGTCTCGTCGACCTTGATCACCTGACCGTCGATCTCGTGCTCGATGTCGTGGCGATGTTCGCCCCAGTAGGCGACCCGCTCGATGACCGCGTCGATGCCCTCGACCAGGCGGGTGTGGGCCGAAACCGGCAGGCCCCAGGCAGCCAGTGCCTGGTATGCCTCGTGCTGGGAGGCCGGGCGGTAACCCTCGATACGGCCGAAACCGTGGCAGATCATCCGCAGCCGACGTTGCGCGGTGATCGCGGGATTCTTCTGGCGCAGCGAGCCGGCCGCGGTATTGCGCGGATTCGCGTACGGCGGTTTGCCTTCGGCGACGATCTGGGCGTTCAGCGTCTCGAAATCCTCGAGCCGGAAATACACCTCGCCGCGCACTTCGAGAAGCGCCGGGATCGGGAATTCCTCGGTCGGGGTGAGCTCGGCCGGGATGTCTTCGATGGTGCGCGCGTTGAGGGTGACGTCTTCGCCGGTGCGCCCGTCGCCGCGAGTCGCGCCGCGCACCAACCTGCCGTTCTCGTACACGAGGTTCAACGCGACACCATCGATCTTGACTTCGCACAGATAGTGCAGCGCGGACCCGGTTTCGGCTTCCACCCTGCTCGCCCAGGTGCGCAGCTCGTCATAGTCGAACACATTGTCCAGCGACAGCATCCGCTCGAGATGATCGACCGCGGTGAACTCGGTCGCGAATCCACCGCCGACCAGCTGCGTGGGCGAATCGGGAGTCCGCAGATCCGGGTGCGCGTCTTCGAGATCCTGCAACGCGCGCAGCAAGGCGTCGAACTCACCGTCGGTGATGATGGGCGCGTCCCGCAAGTAATAGCGGAACTGATGCCCACGCACCTCGTCGGCCAACTGCTGCCACTGCACCCGCTGCTCGGGCGTCGCCGCTTCGGCACTCACGGAAACCGCGCTGTCGCTGTCACTCACCCACCCAAGGTTAGTCGAGCCCACCGACACATCCGCGCACGTCGCAGCCGTGCGGGAGCGAGTTCTCGGGCAGCGCGGCGGGAACTACCTCACCGATGATCGCGGCCCGACCGCGACTGTTCCGGACGCTCGACAGTGAGCGACTCCGGGTCCTCGGCGAAAGCGCGGGCAACGTCGGCGGCCAGCGCGAGCGCCGTGCGCGACCACGCGAGCGGAGCGCCCGCCAGACCGCAGGTCGGGGTGACCAGGGTTTGGGTGAGGGCCGCACGGGGGAAGCCGAGGTCGTCCACGAGACGCACCGCGGGCTCGGCGGCGGCGCGCCAGGTGAGCGGGCTCGTGGGCGGTGCGGTGGGGATGAGTCCGAGAGCCAGCTTCTTGCCGGAGTCCACGGCTTCGCCGATGTCGTCGAAGTCGGCGGTGGTGATCGTCGACGCGTCGAAGGACAGCGCGGCGGCGGCGGTGCGGCGCAGGGTGGGCAGGGCAGGCCGGGATGCGCAGGTGTGCAGGATGACCGGGCCCGGCTGGGCGTTGATCACGACATCGAGAAAGTGGATTGCCTCCGGACCGGGCAGCGCGCGGACGGTGTTGAGGACGCTCGGGCCGGTCAGCGATCCGTCGAGAACTGTCGTCAACCGCGGTTCATCCAGTTGCACAACCACTCTCGCCCCGAGCCGTTTCCCGATCTCGGCGGCGTGCAGGGCCAGGCCCTCGGCGAGGGAGTCCGTGAGGTCGCGCAGCGCGCCGCGATCGGTGAGGATGCGATGCCCGCCCGGCAGTTCGACTTCGGCGGCGAGGGTGAGCGGACCGACCGACTGGATCTTGATCACCCGACCGGAACCGACGAGACCCGCTGTCTCCCACGCTTCCTCGATCGCGTCGAGATCTACCCGCACGAAATCGCGGGCCTTGCGTGAGACCGAACCCGGTCGGTCGGCGAGCCGGTAGCCGCGGGTGGTCGCGTCGAACCGCAGGTCGACCAGGAGCGCGGAAACGCGCCCGATCATGTCGGCGCCGATCCCGCGACCGGGAAGTTCGACGAGGTGGGGCAGTTCCGGCAGCTCACCGATGATGGTGGTCGCCGCTTCGAGTGGATCGGTGCCGGGCCAGGAACCCAGGCCGGTGGCGAACGCCCCGGCGAGCAAGTCCACCGGTTCCGCCGCGGCCGGGTCGTCGGACTGCTCACTACCACGCCACAACGTCACGCGCTCAACACCTTTCGTGTCGGATGGGTCGGCGGTCGACACCGGATCGGGTCGACCACCACAGACCGTGCGCCGCGCCACCCGGCGCGGTCGTCACCCCGTCATCCTGCCGGGTGCGGCGAATACCGGCGCACCCGCCACGACGCGATCAGGCCGAGGCCGCCGACGAATCGGACTCGATGCCCGCGCGGTCGGTGCCGTTGATGGTGCCGCTGCCGATCACGGTGTCGCCACCGGCGGCATCGGGCAGATACAGCACGATGGCCTGGCCCTTCGCGACGCCGGTGAGCGGCTCACGCAGCCTGGCGACGAAGCCGTCGCCCTCGGGCTCGACGACGGCGGGCGCGGTCCCACCGTGCGCACGAACCTGCACGACGCATTCGACCGATGAGGTGGGGCGCACGCCGGAGGTCCAGATCGCGCGGTCGGCGGTGATGACGTCGACCTGCAGATCCTCGACCGAGCCGACCTTGACGGTGCCCGAATCGGGATCGATCCCGGTCACATAGCGCGGCTTGCCGTCGGCGGCGGTGTGGCTCAGGCCCAGGCCCTTGCGCTGGCCGACGGTGAATCCGTGCACACCCTCGTGACTGCCGAGCACCGTGCCGTCGGAATCGACCAGCGCGCCGGGCCGGATGCCGATCTTGGCGCCGAGGAACGCGCGGGTATCGCCGGAGGGGATGAAGCAGATGTCGTGGCTGTCGGGCTTGTTGGCCACCGCCAGCCCGCGCTCGGCGGCTTCCTCGCGGATCCGCGGCTTCGGGGTGTCGCCGACCGGGAACATCGCCCGCGCGAGCTGCTCGGCGGTGAGCACCGCCAGCACATAGGACTGGTCCTTGTCGGCGTCGACGGCACGACGCAGCACGCCCTCGTCGAGGCGTGCGTAGTGCCCGGTCACGACCGCGTCGAAGCCGAGCGCCTGGGCGCGATCGGCCAAGGCGGAGAACTTGATCTTCTCGTTGCAGCGCAAACACGGGTTCGGGGTCTCCCCCGCGGCGTAGGCGGCGACGAAATCGTCGATCACGTCTTCCTTGAAGCGATCGGCGAAATCCCAGACGTAGAACGGGATTCCGAGCACATCGGCGGCGCGACGCGCGTCACCGGCGTCCTCCTTGGAGCAACAGCCACGCGACCCGGTACGCAGCGTGCCCGGGTTCGCCGACAGCGCCAGATGCACCCCGACCACCTCGTGACCGGCGTCCACGGCCCGCGCCGCGGCCACCGCGGAATCGACACCACCACTCATCGCGGCGAGAACTCTCATCTGGCACCTCCTCTAGCGCCGGCCAGGCCCGCGGCCCTGGCCCGATCGATGACCTGCGGCAGCACGGTCAACAGTGTTTCGACATCGGCCTCGGTCGACGTGTGACCGAGCGTGAAGCGCAGCGAACTGCGCGCCTGCCACGGTTGCACACCCATCGCGATCAGCACGTGGCTGGGCGAGGCGACGCCCGCGTTGCAGGCCGAACCGGTGGAGCATTCGACACCGGCGGCGTCGAGCAGCATCAGCAGCGAGTCACCCTCGCAGCCGGGGAACGTGAAGTGAGCATTGCCGGGCAGTCGTTGCGCGGGCCCGTTGAGCACGGCATCCGGCACCGCGGCCCGCACGCCGTCGACCAACTCGTCGCGCAGCGCCCGCAACCGCTGAGCGCGCGCGGGCAGGTCGGTGACGGCATCGCGCAGCGCGGCGGCCATCCCGATCGCCGCGGCCACATCGGAGGTCCCCGAGCGCAGGTCGCGTTCGTGTCCGCCGCCGTGCACCAGCGGCACACACGGCACGTTCCGGCCCAGCAGCAGCACGCCGATCCCGTGCGGCCCGCCGACCTTGTGTCCGGCCACGCTCAGCGCGGCCAACCCACTCGCGGCGAAGTCGACCGGAATCTGGGTCACCGCCTGAATGGCATCGCTGTGCATGGGAATGTCGAATTCCTGTGCGACAGCGGCCAATTCAGCGATCGGCTCGATCGTCCCGACCTCGTTGTTGGCCCACATCACACTGACCAGCGCCACCTCGTCGCCATGCGCGACGAGCGCCTCGCGCAACACCTGCGGCGACACGACGCCCTCCGCGTCGACCGGCAGCCAGCTGACCTGCGCGCCCTCGTGCTTCTCCAGCCACTCGACGGCATCGAGCACCGCGTGATGCTCGACCGCGCTGGTGACGATCCTGGTGCGCCGCGGATCAGCTGCCCGACGCCCCCAGAAGATCCCCTTGACAGCCAGATTGTCGCTCTCGGTCCCCCCGGAAGTGAAGATCACTTCCGATGGCCGAGCACCCAGGTCGGCGGCGATCGACTCGCGCGCCTCCTCCAGCGACCGCCGCGCCGCCCGCCCAGACCCGTGCAGCGAGGACGCATTGCCGACCGCCCCGAGGGCAGCCGTCATCGCCTCGACAGCGGCAGGCAACATCGGAGTGGTCGCCGCGTGATCGAGGTAGACCGTCTTGGGCGCACCGTTGACCGGACCCGAATAAGCCGACTTCATGACCGACAAAGCCTATACCACCGCTGACCTGGTCATCTTCGGGGTCCACCCCTGCTTTCCACGATTTTTCTACGATTTACCCACGATCCACAACCAGAGTGACGGTGTCGAATATTCCCCCGATGCGGTCCACCAGGGGCTACGACCAGGCCAGAGCAGGCACAGAGTCCCCGCGCCGTAACCGCCATTCCACCTCGGCGTGGCCCCTGCTAGGTGTCACCTCAGACCGGATGATCCGCGCGAAATCAACGACAACAACCTGCCACCACATCTGACTCCACTCGCTGCGCTACGGGTGATCCGTCCGGATCCGACACCCGGGCGCCACCTGGACCACCCCAACACGCTGCGGCGCCTGCCAGGGCTGATTCTTCGGGAATCAGGTGGCGGCATCACCCACAGTTTCAGCGGTTCTTGCTGCAGTCGGAACTCTTCGTCGAGATCAGTGCCCGCCGCGATGTCTGTGGCGAGGTTGGTTGTATCGCGACCGGCGGCCGCGTGACCCTGCTCTCGGTTGGCCTGCTAGGTCGGGCCCTCCAGCGCCTCACCCAATGGAAACGTGGGCACAATTGCGGTGACGAAGCATCCTCTGTGGGCAAACAACTCCTGGTGTGAGTGGGATGCAGACACCATAAGCGAACGGAACTCGGCATCCGCCCTGTCGACAGTGGTTTCGCAGAAGGCACATTGGTAGGACTCCATCGGGTGATTTTCTCGCGTCGCCGCTCGCAACGCGGCATCACCGCCGGTCCCGGCCGGAATGCCAGCACGGCGAGTTGCTGAACGGGATCTGCGGTAAGGGTGGCGGTATGGCGACCGGTGGCCACATGGCCCTGGCCGTAGCGTGACCTAGGCTTTTGCAGTGCCCAAACTCATGTTGTCCAACCCTCACTCCGACAAGACACTCGTGGTTTGGCTCGAACCGCACGGCGAGGACTACTGGACGAATCCAGGCGATGAACTCACCTTTGATTTCGCAGATGCCGACTATTCCGAAGACGTGATCGGCAAGGACAACGGGCACTTCCTCGTGTCGTGGCTGGACGAGGGCTTCGTGGTCTGGCCAGCAGCCCTCTACGGCAGCACTGTCCGCGATCGATCAGGCACCAAGCTCGATTGCGGACACCAACGCCCAGCACACGTGGACCTTGCCTGGCGAGAAGCCCGAAGCCTTAGGACACGCGACAATGGCCAGTAGCCCGTCACCTATGCACTGTGTTCAGGCGAGGGGCCCTCGGGTGAACTGCTGAACGGGCAGGGGCGAGGGTGTCCGCCTTGATCCTGCAGGCGCGGATGTTCGTCATCCCGTTCGACATCGGCAGTCAGCTGGGTATGCCGATCTCGCCGGGTGTCTTGCCGGTCCGGATCCACCGGAAGCTGGGATGGCGCAGCAGACCGTCGCCGCTGATCTCGCGGTACTCGATGTCGGCGACGAAGACCGGCTCGACCCAGCACGCGGTCCGCGCGACCGCCGTCGGCGGGGAGCCGTCGAGCGGGCTGGTCTCACGACGGACCTTGTCGAGCGCGGCGCGGATACTGCGCCGCGACGCCGCGGTGAAACCGGCCCTGGCCCCGCCGATACAGCGCAAGCGCCCGTCGAGGGTGCACCCGGCCAGGACCAGGCCGCCGAAGGTGGCGGTGTTGGCGCCGTTTCCGGGGACCGCGCCGACGATCACGGTCTCGGTCGTGTGCCGCAGACGACCTTCGTCCGCCCTGAGGAGCGGCGGCCCGGTTCATCGACCGAACTGTTGACCGGACCAGCAGACGACACCCCGCGGTCGGTGGCCTGAGTTCCTCCGGCTGCCCGGTAGACCTCTCCCGTGTAAATCGAGAGAGGTGGTGCGGAGTTGTTGAACCTGCACGTTGTTCTCGGATGCTTCTCCCGGATCGGCCTTGAAGAACTTCATCCGCTCGATCGCAGGCATCCACACTGCGGCGGTTCGATCCTTCTCACCGAAGTACTGGCTACCGAGTCAGTGTGGCCCCCGCAACAGGGCTAGGCGTCCCAGAACCGAGGCGCTCACTTGACTATGGGTGGTCGCAGTCACACCAGAAGATTAGCCAAAAGGCATGTCTCTGAGCAGCTCACGGGCGTGCTCCGATGGGGTTGGCCCCGAACCGGGCAGTGTCCGCAGTCGTCTCGTGGTGAATCCGCCGTCAGCCTCTTTACTTTTCGCGGTCACCGTCCGCACCGTGGTTCTGCCCGGTGCACTCAAGCATCTCCCCACCTCGCTGTACGCCCCGGCTGTGTACCACTGTCGGCGGATCTCCCAGTCGGGCTCACCAAAGAGCCAGCTCGGGTGGTCGGTGGTTTCCAGTGCGGATCAGCACATCGCCAGTACCGCGGACAGTCATGTGATCTCGACTTCGCAGGCGCAAGACCGTGCTGCTGATTCGCTCGTCCGACTGCGGTCCGGACCTGTCGAGCGCCGCTCGCCTCTCAAGACCGCGGTCGTAGCCGAGCGGCATCTGTACGGACACCTTGTGCCATTGTCAAGCGATGCAAAAGGTTCCAATTAAAATCATCATGATTTAAGCTGGTAGCGATGATTTCAAGGTTTTGAATCGACATAGATCGAAAGAAGTGGTTAAATCATCTGCGGGCGATGCGATCGTCCAGCAAGTTGGTTTGAACGATGTGGGGTTTAAGTCGTGGGGAATGATAGGGGCATCTACCGTCCGAGTGTGGACGTAGATGAAGGCCGTCGGCTCAGTGGTCGGCGTCGCGTATTCGTAGCACCTGATTCTGAGGTGATCTCTATCGATAAAGTGCGTGACGCGGTAGTGCGTTTCGCACTGATGCGTGGCGGTGGTGGGTAATTCAACACCCGGGTGAGGGTGTTTCTTCTGGTCTGTGACCAGGCTCGCTCGCTTCTGGCGCCAAAAGCGAGATCAGCCTGATTTTCTTGCCTGTCATCCGGGGTTTCTGCTTGTATTCCCGAGGCATGTGGCCAGATGCTGGAAATTGTTCTCTGATGTGCGTGACGTCTATTTGTGATGTCACGAGTTGTTTCATGTGCTGATGATGTCAAAGGGGAAGACTATGGGTCACGGACTCGAATTCATTGATGATGTTTTGGCTGTGGAGGGCGGGGGTGAATCTCGTGTAGGCTTTGTTGAGGGTGTCGCGGACGCGTTGTTTGCGGATTTGGATTACACAATTTCTCGTATGTGGGGAAACTCCCGAAAGGGAAAACTCTGGACGCACGTTGAAGCGCATGGTTTTGATCGTGAGCTTTACCGATTGCTGATGGTTCAGATCTATCACTACACCAGCCACAATGCGACCAATCAGGCTGTGGCCGCTTTCCGTGCTACGCCTGCGCAGTTGAGCCTGCTGAAGTTCGTTCTCGAGCATGCACGCGAGGAGCTAGGGCACGAGCGTATGGTGCTGCATGATCTACGGGCCGTCGGCCTTCTCGAGAAGGGACAGACGGTTGACGACCGTCCACTGCCGGCTACTGATGCGTTGATCGGCTACCTGTACGGGGTTGCGCTGCGTGAGGGGCCGATCGCCCGACTCGGATACTCCTACTGGGCAGAAGCGGTCTACGAGCACATCGCACCGCTCATGGCAGTGGCGCGAGAATCGCTGGGACTCACCGACCGTGACATGTCCTTTTTCGTCGCGCACGCCGAGATCGACACCAAACACGCAGATGAGGTGCGCGAAGCTATCCGAAAGTCCGTCCACACCCCCGAGCAAGCCGAGGGTGTTCTGCGGGTTGCGTCGACCACTTTGTCGCTGACGCATCTGCTGATGGACCAAGCCTTCGAGGCGTGGGAGGCGACTACGGCAGTCCCCGCATGACCCGCCTGGCAGTGCTCGAACACGCAGTACGGATGACGCCGTGTTCGGGTGCGGACCTAACTGTTGCGGCGGATTTCCGTGATCGAGTATTCCGCAGCAGGAGCAGTCTGCAGTTCGACAGAGCACTAGAGGACCGCATCGATCGGACGGCAATCCTGGTCGGGATTCTGACGGTCGGTGAAGACCTGGTCGCTACCGCGCGATCGACGAGGTTTCCGGATATCGAGTCCGTTTTAGACGGGCGGCAATTCGAGCGATTCGGTGTAGATTCTCACGTTGGTCGCCTAGCGGCCTCTCCTGGTGTAGCAAGCGCAAGATATGCACTTGCGATGCTCAGCCTGGGGGCTCTGTGGGTCAGCGAATCGACCGGCTATCGTCGATACATATCGTATGCGCACGAGAAATTGGTGCCACTTTATGTAGCAGTCGGAGCCTCGGATACCGGTGAGACAGTCTCCGTTCCAGGTCGTTCGGCAACCTACCACGTCGTGGTCGGTGACTACCGTAATGCGGCACAGATCGGGTGCGGATTACTCGGTATGTCACGAGCGGAATCGTACGAGGCTATCGGTACACCTCATCGCTCATACGCCGTCTGAGTATCGAATTACACAGCAGTAGACGATGAGCGCCTGGATGCTGATCGTCAGACCTCCACACGGGTGTGGTCTGCCTCGATCGCGCAACCTCGGGCAGGCCACACCCGGAGTAGAAAGATAAAAGAAAAATGACGAAACCGCGTATCTTCATTTACGGATATCACGGATGGAAGAACATAGGTGCCGAGGCACGACTGGTGTCGATGATCGAGAACATCAAAGCACGTGTTCCCGACGCTCACATCACCGCTTCGACATCCCATCCGAAGAATCTCGATTATCTCACCATCGCCGATGAGCGAGCGTATGTAAATCCGGCCTTTCACAAGCGGCGGGCAGCGAAACTTATCGCTGATTCGGACTTGATGATCCTTGCCGAGGGCAACATGCTGACCGACGAGTTCAGTCCCCTGATGGTAGAAATATTTACCCATGCCATGGAGGAAGCTGCCCGTCAAAAAGTCCTGGCGGTGGGTCTCGCTCTGGACTCGGGAACCCTCGCACCTCAACGACATGCGCGAGTCGCCTCCGCGTTGGACGGGCTCGATCTCCTCACTGTTCGGATCGACGGAGCCGCAGCGGCGTTGAAGCAACTCGGTGTGACCCGCCCGATCGAGGTGACAGCTGACTGTGCGCTGTCGATGAGCCCACCCTCCCCCGAGTTGTGCGAGGCCATGGCAGCACGGTTCGGATTCGGCTCGGCTCGCGTTCATGCCGTCGCACCTGTCGATTTCCATATGTGGCCGGCCAAGATCTCGCTCATAGGTCGACGTGAGGAGTATCTGCGCTGGCCGATCAAGGCCACCTGGGCAGACGGAGGGCGCGAGAAGACTGCTCAGCTCCTCTCCGACTGGGCCCGCTACATTCGGCATCTCCTCGCTGACAGGGAAACCGTCGTCCCCCTGGTAGTGATGGATCCCGCCGATCGACGCATCGTCGAGCAGTTGCGAAGCGAACTCGCCGTTCCCGACCGCACCCCGATAGTCGACGGAGCGGATCTGACACCACATCAGATGTCGGCGACGATGTTCTGGTTCGACACCGTCACAACCTCTCGCTACCACGCTCTCGTGCTGCCCCTCGCGCACTCGGTGCCGTTCATCGCCCTTGGACACGACACGAGGACACGGTTCATCGCCGACCAGTTCGGGGCGTCCGATGCATTCATTCGCTACGACGACCCACAGCGGGTCGAGAAGATGATCGCCGCACACAAGACGGTCCTCAGCGATATCGAACAACGGCGAACCCTGATATCTGAAGGTGTGCGGGAACTTCGCCAGGCTGACCAACGCAACTACGATCTCGTCGCAGAGATGCTCTCGTGAGTACGGAACCCGACATCGCAGACCAACTCACTCCACTACCCGCTCCGGAGGATGACGGGGCAGCGTCCAGAATTCCTCGAGGGGCACTCCCCCCGATCAGCCTGATCGCGACAACCGGCGAGCCAGTCGGGATCGATAAGCTCGGGTCGGGTCGCACCATCATCTACGTCTATCCGTTGACCGGGCGCGATGACATCGTTCTTCCCGAGGGGTGGCGCACCATCCCGGGGGCCGCTGGATGCACCGCACAAGCTTGCTCGTTCCGTGACCGCCACCAGGAACTGCTCGCGCACGGAATCACCCGTGTATTCGGGCTTTCCAGCCAAACCACGGACTACCAACGCGAGGCCGTGGCGCGCTTGCACCTGCCGTTTTCGATGCTGGCGGATCCAGATCTCCTCCTGGCCGAGTCCCTCAACCTCCCCACCTTCGAGGTCGAGCAAAAGCGCCTCTATCGGAGGCTGACCCTGGTGATCACAGACGGCCGGATCGATCACATCTTCTACCCGGTCTTCCCTCCTGCCGAGCATGCAGACCAGGTCCTGTCCTGGGCTGCGGAAAATCCGCCCATCCGAGGTGGTGCGAGAGCTGACGAACAGCCGCCGCGTAGCACCTCGACGCACAACGATTGATCCGGAGCACCCGATGACTTCGACTACTGCTCGCCGAGCTCTGTCTGCCTCGGTCGAAGTAGATGCTGATCCCCTCGCTGTTTGGGACGCGATATCCAATCTCCGCCGTATGCGGCAGTGGAGCCCGCAGTGCAGGATCATGCTTCCTCTCGGTCGGCTGAAGGCCGGGACACGCACCCTCAACATCAACCGAAAGGGCCGCACGTTCTGGCCGACCACTTCAACGATCCTCGTGGTCGAGGTCGGATCTCAGCTGAGCTTCCGTACTGACAGCAACCGGGCCGTGTGGACCTACCAACTCGACCGATCACCGTCCGGAACTCTTGTCACCTTGCGTCGAGATGCCAGTAGCCACACCCCGAGAGCGTCGGTATGGCTGGTCAACAATGTCCTGGGAGGTATCGAGGAATTCGACGAAACCGTTAGCGGCGGCATGAACGAGACCGTGCGACGGATCAAGCAATCCATCGAGGCTCAGTCGCGCCCCATCCAGCTCGGGGACCGAGCGTGAACCAGCTAGCTCGGCCGCGCTGTCGCCGGCGGTTCCTTGCCGCCGCGCTGGCGGTGGCCGGCCTAACCTTCGTCGCCACGCCTGCCCACGCCGACGACCGAGCCTTGCCAGGAACTGTGGTCGCGACCAGTCCTTTGGCAGACGACCTGCAATTGAACGGCTCCGACCGCGGGCTTCGCCTCACCTACTGGACCCAAGACTCAACCGGCCGGGCAGCTCAATCCAGTGGTGCGGTCTTCACACCGCGGGGAGCGGCGCCGCCACACGGATGGCCGGTTGTCTCTTGGTTGCATGGCACGGTCGGCCTCGGAGACGATTGTGCGCCTTCGACCGCCGGCCCAACTGATAGAGATCGCGACTTCACATACTTGAACGCCTGGTTGAACCACGGATACGCAGTTGTAGCCACCGACTACATCGGCTTGGGGACGCCAGGGGTCCACGCCTTCCTCGACGGCGCAGCCGAAGCACACGCCGCGATCGATATCGTGCGCGCAGCTCGGACCATCGACAGTTCCCTGTCAACCAGTTGGCTCGCGGTAGGCCAGTCACAGGGAGGTGGTGGTGCATTGTGGACCGCCACGATGGCAACCAAATACGCTCCAGAGCTCGACTATCGCGGTGTAATCGCAACTGCGCCCGCTGCGCAAGTCGTTTCGCTGTTGGCTGCCGCGGGACCTTCGGTACCGAATCTGGGCATGCCCAACCTGACTGTCTACACCGCCTACGCGATGCGTGGACTCAAACAGGCCCGACCAGATTGGGATCTGGACAGTTATCTGACTCCGCTTGGACGCAGGCTCGTCGATGATGCCGAGACGCTGTGTTTCCGAGCAATGGCTGAGCGGGTAGAAGAAATCGGAGTTGGCGAGCTTCTGATGCGTTCGCTCAGCGAGGGAGATTTTGCCGAAAGAGCGCACGAAGTGTTCGATGCGCCGATGGCTCCATACGATCGACCGGTCTTCATTGGGCAGGGCGCTATCGACAAGACTGTTCCGTTACCTCTGACGTTGGCCTTCATAACCCAGCTCCGAGTTAATGGCACGTTTCCTGCACTCCGTGTCTATCCGGGCAGTGACCACGGTGGCACAGTCGTGGCTGCCACGATCGATGCGATCCGGTTCGCAGAAGCGGTCACCAGATAGCTGCACTATGTTAGCTGAACCCGGCGGCAACCTCTGGACTCAATACGGCTGCTCAGGATGCTGCGGCGGACAATCCATGGAGTGACGACGACAGGTGTCACCGAGGCGGACAAAGCCGAGCATCTCTTCGAGGACAGGGGACGGCACGGAAAACAAAAGATTTGATGCAATCCGCTGGTAGCGACGGTTTTCTGTGCTCGGTTGCGGCATCTGCTGGTGGTGCTTGGCTTGGTGCCGATAGGGTTGTTCGGCGTGGTCGAGGGTCAGCGGCGTCAGGCCGGTGTCGTCGGAAGTCACTGCAATCGATCGATTTATCGACACCGATAAATCGAACGACACGACGCCACAGTCTCGGCGCACCTACACAGGTCCTGACAACTCATCCAAACCTCTCCCAACCGAACCGAGGCCACGACGACGACTGAGGCTCGACATCGCCGGTGAGCAAACAGTTCCTTGAGCAGGTGCCGATGGCGGGTGTTCGGAAAACGACCTTGGTCTCAAGCGGTCAATGCATCACCGCTGGTGAATGATGTCCGGTTGTGGAGGCGATGGTGCGTGTGGCTGGTAGTGAGTTCAGTGTTGAACAGCGAGAACGGATTTGGGACGGTTGGCGCGGCGGGGAATCACTCGGGGTGATCGCCGGTGTAGTAGGTAGCAGCCATCCGCAGGTCTCACGGTTTCTGCGTGTGAGTGGCGGGATCCGCCCGGTGTCTCGGTGTCGGCGTGCGGGTCATCTGTCTCTTGGTGAGCGTGAGGAGATCTCACGTGGTATCGCCGCAGGCCGCTCGGCCCGAACGATCGCCGATCAGATCGGGAGGTCATCATCAACGGTGTCGCGGGAGATCACCCGCAACGGCGGTCGAGAGGTGTACCGGGCCGCGGTCGCCGATGCGGCCGCCTATGAACGCGCGTTGCGACCGAAGCCCAGCAAGCTCGCCACTAATCCGGTGCTGCGAGAGATGGTCGCTGCGAAGCTGGGCGAGGATTGGTCGCCGCAGCAGATCGCGGGGTGGCTGCGACACTGCCATCACAGCGATGCGGTGCCGCGGGTCTCGCACGAAACAATCTACGGAGACCTGTATACGACGTCGCGGAAAGTGTTCGACCGCAATATGTTTCATTGCTTGCGCAGTGACCGCCCGTTTCGTCGGCCATTCCGCAAAGCCGGCTCGCAAGGGCGCGGCCGGATCCGGAACATGGTCTCCATTCATGACCGTCCCGTCGAAGCGGATACGCGCGAGTCGGCTGGGCATTGGGAGGGGGATTTGGTGTTCGGGATACGTCCCTCGGCGGTGGCGACACTGGTGGATCGGACCACGCGTTACACACTGGTTGTTGCGCTGCCCGAGGGGTACAAAGCTGATGCGGTCGCTAGGGCGCTTGGTCGGGTGCATGGGCAGGCTACCTGGACACATGCGCAGGTCGCTGACCTGGGATCGAGGCAGAGAAATGGCCGCTCACGCCGTGATCACAGATGAGCTGGCGATGCCGGTGTACTTCTGCGATCCTCATCATCCTTGGCAGCGCGGCACCAACGAGAACACGAACCGTCTTTTGCGTCAGTACCTTCACAAAAATGCCGACCTGTCTGCGTTGACCCAGCACGACCTCGACGAGATCGCCGAGAAACTCAACCACCGGCCCCGGCGGGTGCTCGACTGGGCCACACCCGCCGAGAGGTTCGCGGCCGCGCAAACACGCACAGCTGCGCCTGGTGGGCCGGTAGTGCCGACGCGGCTGAGACCTGTTGATATCGCTGAATTCTGACGTCATCGACGAGCACGTCTGCAACCTTGGTCGGTGAACGCACCCTCACGCCGAGAATGGGGCTCCTGGGATGCGTTCCGAGTAATCGATAAGGCGTGGTCTCAACGGTCATCTGCGCTGCTCGACCGAATCCTGACGACAGCACCAGCCGCACGAAGCGGGTGTGCGAGAGACTCCATCTCCACCAGAGTCCCTCGAAGTCCAATGCGCAGAAGGTTATCGGCCATGGCCCGCGCTTGCGGCAGCGAGAGCGACCGGACCTGGCGCAGCACGCGCATCACCGCGGCTGGCGTGGCGCTCCCGGCCGCTAGGTCGAGCACGCTGGGGCCGTTGGCCGCCAGGATCGCCGCGCGAACACTCGATGGCGGCGGCCCGAAATCACACTCGTACCACTCATTTCCACAGCTCGGGCAGGTTCCGTGAAGGTCCCACTCATGTCTCCCGCCCGCAAGAACCTCGACCACGGTGGCGTCGGCAAGTGTTCCACACGTGATGCAGTCCTTCGTGTAGGGAGCAGACTCGACCACGGTGTCCATGTGCCGAACCTAGATCGGAAGCCGATCAGAGGCCAACCATACGGAAAAGCCGCGACGCGGGCGTTCTGGAGCCGCCACGGGCTCGGCCAGCCAGTGCACGCACATGCCGCGTAGTGCGCTCAGGCGTGGAGGTACTCGCCCGCTATTCTGACGGCCAACGATGCGCTGACCGGTTGAGACCAAGGAAGACGTCAAGCAGTTCGAACAGGACCGCGAGGACGTGTTCTTCCTGATCCGTACTGAGTGGCGTCGTGAAGTCCCAGTCGGGCAGCGCGATCTGCTTGACCTGCGCCCACCAGACCAGGTTCGAACCGACCCTGTGGTGGTGATCCATCAGCCATTCGCGCCACCCGTCGAGGCACCGTCGGCCATTTCGGCGGGAGGCCATGTCGTAGCCCTCGATGTAGGTGACGACTCCACGCAGATCGGTGTAACCGATGTACATCCCCGGCCTCTTGGCGAACAACGCAAAGAACTCACGATCGGTTTGGTCGATCAGGTCCTTCACTGGCGAGTTGCGTGCAGCACCGTCGGCTTTCTCCACTCGCCGATCTTGCCGTAGTCCGGCCATCGACCGCTTGATGGAGCGGTTGCTCAGTGTGCTCGGCGTCGGTTGAGGGACCGGGACCGTTCGAAAAACGAACCTTGGTCTCGCCCGGTCAGGGCGACGGTGTCCGCGTTGATCCCGCAGGCGCGGATGTTCGTCAACCCGTTCGGAATCGGCAGTTAGCTGGGCACGCCGATCTCGTCGGGTGTCTTGTCGGTCCGGACCCCCCGAAAACTGGATGTCGCAGCAAACCGTCGCCGCTGAGCTCGCGGTACTCGACATCGGCGACGAACACCGACTCGACCCACCACACGGTCCGCGCGACCGCCGCCAGCGGGGAGTCATCCATTTCTTCGGCGTGCTTCCGGGATCGGAGTCAACCGGCCTGGTCGCTCCTCCCAGATGACGTCGATCATGGTGCGATGCACGCTCATCGGCAATTGCGAACGTTCCACCGATGCAGGCTTTCGGATCACGTCGCGCCGTTGATCTTTCGTCACGACCTCAGAGCCCCGCGCGGGTCGAGGCATCAGAAGGCATTCCGTCGCGAGTCGATCGCGGCACACCCATCGCTTGACCGAACACTGGTTCAGTCAAGTGTTACCAGTACGCATTCGTCCAGGTCGGCGGCAACTCGATACAACTCGGCATACTGGGCCAGCCGATCGAGAAGGTATTCGCGATCCCACGGTCCCTTATAGACACCGGATGCTTCCATCGCTTCAGCGTCGAACAGATGTGCAGCAGTCTCCAGACTGTTCTCCACATAGTCAGCTATGGCCCGCGCAGTAGTCGGGCGAACAAACCGAAGCGGACTCCCTTGCCCCGCAGTCGCACCCGAAGCGAGGAACTCCGCCCCGAACACTGCGATCTCCGCCAATCCGGCTGGATGGCGTCCTTCCTGCTTCCGGCGGTTTGGCGCAAGCAACCAGTACACCGCGTCCCACGCCCGCGTGGAGAACGTCCGGTCAAGAATGCCGGGCCGCTCCCTCACCATCTGGCGAGCGACCGGGGCAAGCTCCACCCAGATCGGGTCATCCCAGTACTGCGAATCGGCGCCATCACTGGTCGCCAAGCTGCTGAAGAACTGGATGGCGTTCTCGGCGGCCTCGCGATCACGCATCGCGCGTTCGAGCAGCGGGTCGTAAGGAACTGCCTGGTATCGAGCATCGAGGGCCATCCCCAGACCATAGGACTCAGCTCGAGCAGGCCCGTGGGCCACGGTCCGGGACTGGAACACCGCTTCTCGCCGTGTGCTGGCGAAGGTCGGGTTCACAGAGACTCAGCGGAAAGAAGTCTACGCGGTCCACGGGACCACTCTGTTCACCAACGAGACGGCTTTGACACACCCAAGAACAGGGCTTCGGAATTATCTCGACTGCTGTGCGCCGACGATGGCTCGGTACTCGTCGAGCAGGCGGAAGAAGGCATCCATCGCGGTCTCGCCCTCATCCAGGTGGTCTTCGATTGCCGTAGCCCAACCCAGGGCCAAACCCCACCCGTACTCCTTCTGCAGCCAACGTGCGAAGTTCCGGCTGGAGCCGAACGCGAACTCCTCTGGCACGGAATGTACTTGAACCGCGACACCGTAGCCGTGTAGCAGAATCTCGAGTTCCTGCAGTGACCCGCCGCGAGCCCACATCGTCGGCCGTGGCCGAACATTGTGGTCGAGGAACTCGTACACATCACGGCAATCAGCCAAAGGCTTGACCGACCGCTCCGGGCCGTCGGAAGAATGTGGGAGACTCGGCTTCATCACCTGCCCACTTCATCACGGATCCGGGTGGCCCGCTGTGCGCTCCGCGGCAAGTCAGTGGACCTTCTGGCCAACTGTCCGCAGTACCCAGGCAGCGCAGAAGGCGGGCTACGGTGCGGTACGTAGGTAGGCGTAGACGGTTTCGCGGCTGATACCGAAGTCGTTGGCCAGCGAAAATTTTCGGTTCGCTGGCGGCGGCACGGCAACGCAGTTGAGCGGTCTGCTCGGCGCCCAGCGCAGGTTTGCGGCCCTTGTAGGCGCCGCGTGCCTCGAGGATGGCTTCGTCATTACGTGATCAAACGTCCTGCACTTCCATCTTGGAGGTCGACACAGTCCTTCATCGGATCAGTTCGGACGGCACCCGAAGTTCGCGTGTGCATAGAGTTCGGCGACGGCGGCAAGATCGTCGCCTGTGGACGTGACGGCGATCGAGTCGAGAAGTAAGTCATAGTCCGAGCCGGTCTCGCCGTTGTATGCCGCGGTCATGCGCTGCGCCCGGCCTGGTCATCCAACCCAGCGATGCCCAGACACTCGACTTGTCGCCAGAGCGGTTCTCGGAGAGCCAGGTCCGTTCTGCTGCCAAAGACGACAGACGTCCACGACACCAGTTGGGATTGACCCTATCGCCGCTGGATTGATGCCGTGCAGGCTTGTCAGCAGCCCAGGGTCGTTGTAGTCGATCGCCTCAGGCACGCTGCCGATCGTAGGCCGTCGGGGGCGCGCAAATATGGTGGTTCGATCACGGCGAGCTGTTCACCAGAGTGATCAGGTGGCACTGTTCTCGACGACCTGGCGACTCAGAAACGAGCACTGCGGACAGTGACGGCCATCCGGCGGAGCCTGCCTCGTACCCGGCTGTCGGTGTCGGGCAACAGTTTCAAGCCGACCGTGTCCGCGATTCGGCCGGCAACCGCTGCCACCGGGGTCGTGTCGGTCCAGATATGGTCGGCGAACTCGGGCTTGCTCAGCTGCTCGAGACAGAAGTCGAGCCTGTCCACCGCGAACTGTTCTGCACGCAGCAACAGATCGCCCTGGCCGACTGCTCGCAGGATGGGAGCGAAGCCGAGTCCGCGATCGCGCAGACGATCCAGAACTGTTTCGCGGCGGGCCAGCAACGCGAAATGATGTACGTCGTGGCCCAATTCGCGTAGCCGTCCGACTGTCTCATCGAAGTATCGGGGGTCGGCGACAGTCATCGGAGCGAGTACCACTCCCTCGTGCGCGCGAAGTACATGGTCCAGTACCTCGAACACGCCTTGCCGCCAGCTCGGAAAGTCCTGGAAGTCGGCCCGGAGCCTGCGCGGCATCATTCGGTGCAGCCCGTATCCCACCATTTCCGGGTCACACACAACGCTGCCGGGAATCCTGCGGTGCAGCTCGAAGGCGGTCTGTGTTTTGCCCCCGCCGAAGGGACCGTTGATCCAAAGCAGCATGGCTACAACCTTATCCACGCCCGGTGGTCGGGGCTGTGAACGAACGGTGCAGCGTTCGTGGATGTGATGAGTAGGGTCTTTGCGGTGATCGTTGCTGTAGAAGGGCCGAGCGCTGCCGGGAAAACGACGTGGTGCCGGGCTACCGGGCTGCAATTCGTCGCCGAATACGCTCCCACAGGTAGCGAACCGGACGGATCCGAGCAGGCAGCGTACTGGGTGAGCGTGAACTCGCAGAGGTGGGCTCAGGCGCTGAAGCTGGAAGACTCCACCGGCGCCGCGGTCTGTGACAGCGACCCGCTGAAGCTGCACTACAGCTGGTGTCTGGCGGCTGTCGGCGCAGCGCCGTTCGCACGGTTCGAACACGAACTCGCCGCTGTCCGTGGAGCCTTCGCACAGAACCGCCTCGGCTTTCCGGACGTCGTGCTGTTGTCGATTCCCGATGCGCGGCAATTGGCGGCACAACGCATAGGCGACCAGACCCGACGTCGCCGTCATTTCGACCTCCATGCCCGGCTATCGGAACCGCTGGCCGAATGGTACGCAGCCGTGGAACGGCTTGATCGCGGCCGCGTCGTCGACGGCTTTCCGTCGGCACTCGACCTCGACGCGGTGGCGATCCCACGTCCGGATCGTCATGACATGGACCTGCTCGACGCCCTGGTCGATGAGCTCCCACCTCTCTGACGCGTCGGCGATCGACCCGAATCGCCGACTATGGTCGATGACTGCACGGTCGTCTCATCGTCGACCTCGACAGGATCGCGTTCGGACGCAAGTCCGGCGAGCGCATCACGAGTCAGTTTGCCGCCGAGTGCGCAGACGGGACGACGCCGAGTTGCTGCATCATTCCGAGTGTGTCCCAGGATGCCCAGCTTTCGATGATCTTGCCGTCCTGGAAGCGGTTGATGGTGATTCCCTGAACGACTGACGATTTGCCGGTGGCGGGCATGCCCATCAACTCGCCGTCGTTGGTTCCCGATCCCGTCCATCGGGTGGTGACGAAGTCGCCTTCGGCGATCTGTTCGTTGATCAGGAACCGTTGATCCGAGAAAGCGGCGAAATACATCTGCACGAGCCGTTTGATGCCGTCGGGGCCATGGACCTCGGCGAACGGGTTCTGCGGATCGTGGTTGATGCAGTCGTCGGCGATTATCTCGTCGAATACATCGAGGTCTCGCGAGTTCCACGCGTCGAAAATGCGCTTGGCTGAAGCCTTGTTCTGGTCTGACATGGCGTTTCCTAACTGGTAGTTACGCCGAACCGGCGGAGGGCTCGTAGTCACTACAGGCAGCCTTCGCCGCGCCCGGCGTTCAGCATGGTGTGACGCTGCCATTGCGGAGGATGCCCGCCTCGGATGGGCAAGCATCAGCTAGCCGCCGGGCGCCAACTTTGAAGCCGGTCTACGCAATAATTGTGCGCTCTTTTGGTCGGCAAGGTAAGGGGCGACAGCGAGAAAGCCGACGAGTGCCCGGGGCTGCCTCGTCCGCATCGATACCTCCCGCAGACGACACGAAGAATCCGATGACGTTCGGTGCGTGTCAGAATGCGCCCATGACCATCAAGTTCGACGCACTCGATGCCGCGTTGCTGGCCGAACTGGCCCGTGACCCGCGGGCGCCGATTCTCGAGCTGGCGCAGCGGCTCGGGGTGGCCCGCAATACCGTGCAGGCGCGGATGAAGCGGCTCGAGGCGTCGGGTGCCGTGCGGGGTTATCCGCCCGATATCGATGTGCAGGCGATCGGGTTCGCGGTGCACGCGTTCCTCGGCATCGAGCTCGATCAGAACAAGATGGATCCGATCATCGAGACGCTGCGCGGGTTCCCGCATGTTCTCGAGGTGCACGCCACCACCGGTCGCGCCGATCTGCTGGTTCGCATCGCCGCGCAGTCGCAGCAGGATCTCCTGGAGATCATCCAGCGGGTGCACGCCATCGACGGCGTGACCCACACCGAGACCATGCTCGCCCTGGCCACGCCGATCGGGTATCGGAGCCTGCCGCTCGTCGACCATCTGACGAATCGGCCGAATCAGCCGTGATGTGACCCAGGTCTCTCGTGCTCGAGCAGATTGACACATCCGACCCAGTGGTACAGATCACTTTTGAGCAGATTGATCAACTATTCCACTGACTGTTGACACCGATCGCCCCTCCACGGCACATTTCGCAGCACCGATAGCAAGTTCCTTCGTTGCGCAGCTCACGATCTGGGTTGTGGAAAGTGTGGTGAGGCGTTCATGACCACCGTCGTCTGTGCGACTGCCGGACCGTCGGCCGAGCAGGCCGCCGCACCCTACGACCTCGCCGATCGCTACCGCTCCGGCGCGGGCCCTGTGCTGCTGACCGGGGTCCAGGCCATCGCCCGGCTGCTGGTGGAACAGCACGTGCGCGATATCCGCGCCGGTCGCCGCGTCGCGACGTTCGTCTCCGGCTACCAGGGCAGCCCGCTGGGCGGGGTGGACAAGATGCTGCTCGGCATGCCGGAGGTGCTCACCGAGCACGACATCACCTTCGTCCCCGGGTTCAACGAGGAACTGGCCGCCACCTCGGTCTGGGGCAGCCAGGCCGAGCTGCCCGCCGGGCGCCCGACCCACGACGGCGTGGTCGGCGTCTGGTACGGCAAGGGGCCCGGCGTGGACCGCGCGACCGACGCCATCCGGCACGCCAATATGTACGGTGTGAATCCGCGTGGCGGCGTGCTGCTGCTGGTGGGCGACGACCCGGCCTCGAAATCGTCGACTGTGCCCGCGGTGAGCGAACGCTCGCTGGCCGCCATGGGTGTGCCGGTACTGTTCCCGCGCAATGCCGAGGAGATCATCACCCTCGGCATGCAGGGCATCGCGATGTCGCGGGCCTCGGGTTGTGTGGTGGCGCTGAAGATCGTCGCCGATGTGGCCGACGGGGCGTGGACGGTCGACGCGGGGGTAGCCGACCTCGCCGTGACGGTGCCCGAAGTGCAGTGGGAGGGAACGCCTTTCGTCTACCGGCAGCGGCCGATGGCGGCGCCCACCGACAGCGTGCTCGCCGAGGCGGATCTGTACGGGCCGCGCTGGGCGACGGTGCACGCGTACGGCGCGGCCAACGCTCTCGACGTCATCGAGGTGGACCCGCCCGAGGCGAGGATGGGAATCGCGGCCACCGGCACCACTTTCGACGCGGTCCGGCAGGCCCTGCTGGACCTGGGGGTCGACGAGGCGACCATGCACCGGGCCGGAATCCGGTTGCTGCGCATCGGCATGCCGTATCCGCTGGGCACGGCCGCGCTCACCGAGTTCGCCCGCGGGCTCGAGCAGCTGATCGTCGTCGAGGACAAGACCGCGTTCATCGAAACGCAGGTCCGCGAGATCCTCTACGGCACCCCGGACGCGCCGCGCGTGCTCGGCAAGCAGGACGAGCGCGGCGCGCGACTGATGCCGGTCGACGGCGAACTCACCGCCGGACGGCTGCTGGCGCCGCTGCGCCGGGTGCTGCGCGGGCGGGTGGAGCTGAAAAGGGCTGCTCCCCCGGCACTTCCGCTGGAGGTTCTCTCCGCCAAGCGCACCCCCTACTTCTGCAGTGGCTGCCCGCACAACCGCTCCACCGCCCTGCCCGACGGCTCGATCGGCGGCGGCGGCATCGGCTGCCACACGCTGGTCACCATGTCCGGGCGCACCGACAGCGCGGTCACCGGGCTGACCCAGATGGGCGGTGAGGGTAGCCAGTGGATCGGGCAGGCGCCGTTCACCGATCTGCAGCATCTGTTCCAGAACATCGGCGACGGCACCTTCTTCCACTCCGGGCAGCTGGCGATCCAGGCCTGTGTGGCGGCCGGGGTGAACATCACCTACAAGCTGCTCTGGAACGAGGTCGTCGCGATGACGGGCGCCCAGGACGTGGAGGGCGGGCTCACCGTCGCCCAGCTCACCCACAAACTCACCACCGAGGGTGTCCGCAAGATCGTCATCTGCGCCGATGAGCCGAAGCGCCACAGCAAGCGGGCACTGGCCAAGGGCACGGTGCTCCTGCATCGCGACCGGCTCGACGAGGCGCAGAAACTGCTGCGTGAGATCGAGGGCGTCACCGTGCTGATCTATGACCAGCACTGCGCCGCCGACGCCCGCAGGCAGCGCAAGCGCGGGACACTACCGGTCCGCAACACCCGGGTGGTGATCAATGAGGCCGTGTGCGAGGGCTGCGGTGATTGCGGCACGAAGTCGAATTGTCTGTCGGTGCAGCCGGTCGAGACCGAGTTCGGGCGCAAGACCCGCATCGATCAGACCTCGTGCAACACCGACTACAGCTGCCTGGACGGCGACTGCCCCTCGTTCGTGACGGTGGAGGTGGTCCCGGACAAGGGAAAAACCGAGCCCCGCAAGACCGTCGAGCCGCCGGCCGTGGCCGACCCGGGCGTGGACGCGCCGACCCGCACGCAGAACGTGCTGATCGCCGGAATCGGCGGCACCGGCATCGTGACGGTGAACCAGGTGCTGGCCACCGCCGCCCTGCGGGCCGGGTACGCGGTGGAGAGCCTGGACCAGATCGGCCTGAGCCAGAAGGCCGGTCCGGTGCTGTCGCACCTGCGTTTCTCCACCGCGGAATTGGAGCCGGCCAACCGGCTCACCCCCGGCAGCGCGGACTGCCTGCTCGCCGTCGACCTGCTGACCGCGACCGATCCCCGTTACCTCCAGTACGGCGACGCGGCGAGCACCGTGGCCGTGGCGTCGACGAGCCAGACCCCGACCGGCGACATGGTCTTCGACAAGTCGGTGGCCTACCCCGCGACGGACACGCTGCTGGATCGGCTTGCCACGGCGACGAATTCGATCCATCACTTCGACGCGCTCGCGGCGGCGCTGACCCTGTTCGGGAACACGGCGGCGGCCAACTTCCTGATCGTGGGCGCGGCCGTGCAGAACGGCGGGCTGCGCCTGCCGGTCGCGGCGATCGAGGAGGCCATCGGGATCAACGGTGTCGCGGTGAACGCCACCATCGCGGCGTTCCGATGGGGGCGGGTCGCCGTCGCCGATCCGGCGGCGTTCGCCGCCGCGGTCGAGACGAAGAACGCCCGACGTGCCCTGGTTGCTCCGGCAGAGTTGCTGGCGCACACCAGCTTCGAGGGCGAGGTGCGCCGAGTCGTAGAACTACGAGCGGCTCAGCTGATCGGCTACCAGAACGAGAAGGTGGCGCGCCGCTACCTCGAGACGGTCGAATCCGTGTGGGCGGCAGAGCGTTCCGTCACCGAGCGTACCGAGTTCAGTGAGGCGGTCGCGCGCGGGCTGTTCAAGTTCACGGCCTACAAGGACGAGTACGAGGTGGCCCGGCTACTCGTGGACCCGGACTTCCTCGCTGACGTGCGGGCCCAGGTGCCCGGTGGCGAGAAGCTCACCTACAAGCTGCATCCCCCGATGCTGCGCGCGCTGGGCCGGGACAAGAAGATCGGGCTCAGGCCGAAGTCGCATGTGGCGCTGAAGGTTCTGGCCAAGGGCAAGTTCCTGCGCGGCACCAAGCTCGACCCCTTCGGCTACGCCCACGTCCGCAAGGTCGAACGCGAACTGCTGGCCCACTACACCGCCACGGTGCGACGACTGGCAGACGCCCTGACTACCGAAAACTACGAAACAGCTACTGCGGCAGCCGCACTGACCGACGTGGTGCGCGGCTACGAAGACATCAAGCTCGCCAATGTCGAGCTCTACCGCGCCCAGCTGCGCGAGCTCGGCATCGACTCCTGACCGGCGACGTTGCCACCGAACCCACGGCACCAACCATCTCTTCGTCGGCTCGACCACGTCCCCATCGCCACGCGAACCCAGCCACTCCGACGCGATTGCGGCGGGTACCGCGCGACAAGTGGCTGAGCACAGCGCCACGCCGTAGCGCCGCGCCACCACTACGTCGCCGCACCAGCGGCACAACTGAAACTGCCGCGGACCCGCGGCACCACAACCCCGCGGCCCAGGGCACAACCCTGGTGCGCGGAACCGGAAAGGAAATCGACAGTGACCGTTGCGCACACCGAGGCAGGAGTCTTCGGCCGATCGCACGAGCTCAGTGCCCGCGCCCACGAGCAGGTCGTGTTCTGCGAGGACGACAGGTCCGGGCTGAAGGCGATCATCGCCATCCACTCGACCGCACTCGGCCCGGCCCTCGGCGGTACCCGCTTCTACCCGTACGCCGACGAATCCGCCGCGCTCCAGGACGTGCTGCGGCTGTCGTGGGGCATGACCTACAAGGCCGCTGCGGCGGGCGTCGACCTCGGCGGCGGTAAAGCGGTGATCATCGGCGATCCGGCCACGCTGAAGAGTACCGACCTGCTCGCCGCCTACGCGCGTTTCGTCGAAACCCTCGGCGGCCGCTACATCACCGCCGGTGACGTGGGCACCGACACCGACGACCTGGACGTCATCGGCCGGCACACCCGCCATGTCACCGGCCGCAGTGTCGGCGCGGGCGGCAGCGGTGACAGTGCCCGGCTGACCGCGCTCGGCGTGTTCCACGCGATGCGGGCAGGCGCCGAATTCACCTGGGGCGCACCGACCCTGGCCGGTCGAACAGTCGGCGTCGAGGGCGTCGGCAAGGTCGGCCGCGAACTCGCCGCCCTGCTGCTCGCCGACGGCGCCGAGGTCTGCGTCACCGATGTGAACGAGGCGGCGCTGCGGCGCGTCACCGACGAAC
The DNA here is from genome assembly GCF_042728755.1 of Nocardia sp. NPDC060249. Classification (NCBI taxonomy): domain Bacteria; kingdom Bacillati; phylum Actinomycetota; class Actinomycetes; order Mycobacteriales; family Nocardiaceae; genus Nocardia; species Nocardia sp. NPDC060249. The sequence continues at coordinate 350,438 of NZ_JBHXAQ010000001.1, read as the reverse complement.
TGCCCGCCGTCCGGCTGCTGTCGGCAGTGTCCACCGCGCCGGTCGACGTGTACGCCCCGTGCGCGATGGGCGCCACCCTCACCGCGGCGAGCGCCGCGACGATCGAGGCGAAGCTGATCTGCGGCGCGGCCAACAACCAACTCGCGACACCCGAGGTCGAGCAGGCGCTCACCGGCCGCGGCATCACCTGGGTGCCCGACTTCGTCGCCAATGCCGGTGGCCTCATCCAGGTGGCCGGTGAACTGCGCGCCGCCACGCCGACCGAGGTCGAAGCCGAGGTCGCCGACATCTACCCGCGCTGCCGCGAGATCATCGCCGCCGCCATCACCGAGGGGATCGGAACCGGCGCCGCCGCCAACCGATTCGCCGAGCGCCGTCTCGATGCCATTCCGAGGTCGCTCTGATGATGAACAAGAGCAGCCTGTTCCGCACCAAATCGGTCGAACAGTCGATCCGTGACACCGACGATCCGGAGGCCAAGCTCCGCAAGGATCTGACGGCGAAGGACCTGACGATCTTCGGTGTCGCGGTGGTGATCGGCGCGGGCATCTTCACCCTCACCGCGCGCACCGCGGGCACCGTGGCGGGGCCCGCGGTCTCGCTGGCCTTCGTCTTCGCCGCGATCGCGTGCGGGCTCACCGCCCTGTGCTACGCGGAGTTCGCCTCGACTGTGCCGGTGGCGGGCAGCGCGTACACCTTCGCCTACGCCACCTTCGGTGAGGTGATCGCCTGGATCATCGGCTGGGATCTGATCCTGGAGTTCGCGCTCGCGGTGTCGGTGGTCGCCAAGGGCTGGTCGCAATACCTCGGCGAAGTGCTCGGCTCATCGGCGCCGGTGCTGCACCTGGGCACGGTGAAGTTCGACTGGGGCGCGGTGGTGATCATCGCGGTGGTCGGCGTGCTGCTGGCCACCGGCACCAAGTTGTCGTCGCGGGTGTCGGCCATCGCCGTCGCGATCAAGCTGGGCGTGATCGCGCTGGTGCTGGTTGTCGGCGCGACCTATTTCAAGCCGTCGAACCTGACCCCCTACATCCCGCCGGCGCAACCGTCGGAGAAGGCCGAGGGGATGCACCAGTCGCTGTTCGCCTTCCTCACCGGCTCCGGCGGTACCAGCTACGGCTGGTACGGGCTGCTCGCCGCGGCCAGTCTGGTGTTCTTCGCCTTCATCGGCTTCGACGTGGTCGCCACCACCGCCGAGGAGACGCGCAATCCGCAGCGCGACGTCCCGCGCGGCATCCTGGCGTCGCTGGCGATCGTGACGGTGCTCTACATCGCGGTCTCGCTGGTTCTCACCGGCATGGTGTCCTACACCGAACTCGCCGACGGCAACGCCACCTTGGCCACCGCCTTCGCCATCCACGGCGCGACCTGGGTGAAGAACATCATCGCCATCGGCGCGCTGGCCGGGCTGTCGACCGTGGTGATGGTGATGTTCCTCGGCCAGACCCGGGTGCTGTTCGCCATGGCTCGCGACGGTCTGCTGCCCCGTGGTCTTGCGCAGACCGGCAAGAAGGGCACGCCGGTTCGGCTGACCGTGCTCGTCGGTGTGGTGTGCGCGCTGCTGGCCGGTTTCGTCGAGTTCGGCACGCTGGAGGAGATGGTCAATATCGGCACGCTGGTCGCCTTCGTCCTGGTGTCGATCGGGGTGCTGGTGCTGCGCCGCACCCGCCCGGATCTGCCGCGCGGATTCCGCGTCCCGTTCGTCCCGGTGGTACCCGTCCTCGGCGCCCTGGCCTGCGTGTGGCTGATGGTCAACCTCTCGATCGAGACCTGGCTGCGCTTCGCGATCTGGATGGCACTCGGTGTCATCGTGTACTTCGCCTACGGTCGCAGGCACTCGGTCCTCGGTCGCGGGCAACCGGATTCCGCGGAACCGGAGCTGACACCGGTCCGATAGACCCGCTGCAGACCCGAGGCCCGGCGGTTCGGTGGGATCGCCGGGCCTCGGGTCTGCGGTCAGAGCGTCAGCTGACCGGCCGCCGACGTGAGCAAGTCGACGAGGTCGCGATCGTGCACGGGCAGGCGGCCGGTCTTGCCGATCGCAGCCAGGGCACCGGTGACAGTGCCGTCGGCGGTGCGGATCGGGACGGCGACAGCGCTGCGGCCGAGGCGGCATTCGTTCACCTCGACGGCGACGGCGTCCACGGCGACTCGGCGCAGCTCGGCGGCCAGATCGGCGCCGTCGGTGATGGTGGAGGTGGTGACCTTGCGCCACGTTGCCTCGACCACGGATTCGGGGTGCCGCGCCAACAGGATCTTGCCGATAGCGCAGGCGTGCGGGCTGGTGAGCAGCACCTTCTCACCACTGAGCTCGTGGTCGGGGTCCTTGTCGATCATCCTGATCCGGCCGTCGGCGAAGGAGGCGAGATGGATGCCGAAACGCAGCTGGGCACGCAGTTCGCCGAGAATCCGGTGATTGCCGGAGACGGGCTCGGGGGCGGCGGCCCCGGCGAGCTCACGGGTACGGCGGCCGAGGGCGAAACCGGACAGGTCCTCGATCCGCACCAGGTAACCGTCGGCGACGAGGAGATTCAGGAGGCGGTACGCGGTCGCGGGGGCGATGCCGGTCTGCGCGGCGATGTCCTTCGCGGTGGCGCCCGAACCCAGTCGCGCCACGGCCTCGAGCAGCGCGAGGGCCTTCTGGACAGCCCTCGGCTCATGCCCGGTCGGGCCGTCGCGGCGGGTCGTCGTTGTCACTGTTCGGCGCGGTCCGCCCCGACCAGGGCCATCGCGCCGCGGGCGTTGACGGCGAACACCCCGGCGCCGGGCAGCACGTCCACGGATTCAGGACTGTCGAAAACACCGATGGCCGTGAGACTTTCGGGACAACTGTCCCGGAGATAGCGATACCAGACAGCGCCGGCCAGCAGCACGGCGAGCACCGTCGCGGGCGCGAGCACCACACCGTCGCTCACATCCGACACCGTCAGACAGCCCAGCACCGCCGCGAGCACCCCACTGCCGACCCACCCGGCGACGAGGTCGGCGCGGCCGCGCTCGCGGATACGGCCGAGGAACAGCACCGCACCCACCGCGACCAGGATGTAGGACAGCGCGAGTGCCGTGCGCATCACGGTCTTGGCCGCGGCGGGCACACCGTCGAGCGCGACGAAACCCGAACCGACCGTGGCGACGATGCCGATGATCAGCACCAACGCCACGTGCGGGGTCCGCAACCGCGGACCGACCCGGCTCAGCAGCCGCGGCAGCACACCCTCCACACTCATCGAATACATCAGTCGCGACGCAGCGTTCGACGAAGCCATCGACGACCCGAGCCAGGAGCACGTCAGCCCCGCGTCGAGCAGGATCACCACGAGCAGACTCGACCCACTCGCCGTCCCGTGCAGATACGCGTTCACCACCGCCCCCGCATGCCCGGACCAGGCCGCCCACGACGCGAAGATGAACAGCGCCCCGCACAGCACCGGGGTGAGCAGCACCGTTCGGGTCACGGTGACCAGCGGACGCCGCGTCTCCGGTGCGAAGAACGTGGCGCTCTCGAAGCCCGCGAGCGCGAACAGCGCCGACATCGCGATGGCCAGCACCGCGGGAACATTCGGTGCGGCCGGGGTGATCGCGACAACAGGCCCCGACACCAGCATGAGGCCGATGATGAAGGCCAGCGAACACGCCTCGACCGCCAGGATCGCGATCGCGGCGAACCGCACACCACGCACCAGCACCGCGCCGATCAGCACCGCGAAGCCGAGACAGACGGCCCCGATCTGCCAGCCGCGCAGCGTGATTCCCAGCTGCGCCGCCAAGGCGAGAGCGGTCTGCGACCCGTGATACATCGTCAGCGACGCACTGCCCAGGTACTTCACGAGCATTCCGACGCCACAGGTCAGCGCCGCGCGCGGTCCGGCGCCGTGGCTGACGAACGTGTAGAGCCCACCCGCCGCGGACAGGCGCCGGGTGAACTGTGCGACGCAGTACGCGATGAGCGTGATGACCAGCGTCGCGATGATGATCGTCACCAGGCCGGGCAGCAGGGCGTTGTGGGTGAGCATCGTGACCGGCAACAGCACCATCGACGCGGCGGGCGCGGTGGTCGCGATCGACTGGCCGAGCAACGCCACACCCGGCAGTTGCCTGCGCCCCAGCGCCCGCAACGGCGACACCGCGGGGCGCGCGGGCTCCCCGGCCGCGAACGAGCGCGCGACCGCGTCGGCCAGTGCCGTCATCCCACACCTCCCAGCGTTGTCGGTGCGGGCGAGGATATCCAGGCCTGGTTTCGGCGGTATTGCGGGCGCGAGTCGAGGCGATGGTCACCGAGCGAGAAAGCGACCGCGACGGATCTCACTCGCCGATCGGTGAACGTTTTCCGCGACGTAGCGGCACCGACCCACCGTCGACGGACGCTGTCGCAGAACGGATATCGCGGCGGACGGAGCTACCCATGGCAGTCACCAGAAGATCATTCATGCAGAGTCTCGGCATCACCGGCGGGGCCGGCCTCGCCTACGGCGCGATGTCGACCCTCGGCCTCGCGCCCGCCACGGCGCAGGTGTCGTTCCGCTCGCCCGCCATGGGCGACCTCATCGGCAAGGGCGACGGTGGCGCGAAGGTGGCGATCCTCGGCGGCGGCCCCGCGGGGTTGTGCGCGGCCTACGAACTGGGCAAGGCCGGATACGACGTGACCGTGCTCGAAGCCAGGAAGCGTCCGGGCGGACGCGTGTGGTCGGTGCGCAACGGCACCACCGAAACCGATCTCAACGGCGAAACCCAGAGCTGTACCTTCGCCGAAGGGCATTACTTCAATCTGGGCGCCACGCGAATACCGCAGGGCCACATCACCCTCGACTACTGTCGCGAACTCGGTGTCGAGATCCAGCCCTTCGGCAACCAGAACGCCTCCACCTTGGTGAACTACCAGAGCAGCACCTCGATCTCCGGGCAGTCGGTGCAGTACCGCGCCGCCAAGGCCGATATGTACGGCTACATGTCCGAGCTGCTGCACAAGGCCGCGTCGCGGGGCGCACTCGACGATGTGCTCTCCGGCGCCGACAAGGAAGCGCTGTCGTCGTTCCTGCGCGATTTCGGCGACCTCTCCAGTGACGGCCGCTATCTCGGATCGACCCGGCGCGGCTACACCTCCGAACCGGGCGCGGGTCTGAACTTCGGCGAACAGCCGAAGCCGTTTCCGATGTCCGACACGATCCGCAGCGGTCTCGGCCGCAATTTCAGCTTCGAATTCGGCTACGACCAGGCCATGATGATGATGACCCCGGTCGGTGGCATGGACCGCATCTACGCCGCCTTCCAGCGCGAGATCGGCACGCAGCGCATCCATTTCGGCGCCGAGGTGTCGGCGATGAAGAACACCCCCGAGGGTGTACGGATCGAATACACCCAGGACGGCGCGCGCCAGTCCCTCGACGCCGACTACTGCATCTGCACGCTGCCGCCCCATCTCGTCGGCCGGCTGGCCAACAACCTGCCCGCCGACGTGCTCACCGCGCTGAAAGCGGCGATCCCGGTGTCCTCGGGCAAGCTCGGCATCGAGTACTCGCGCCGCTGGTGGGAGCTCGACGACCGGATCTACGGCGGCGCGAGCAATACCGACAAGGACATCGCGCAGATCATGTTCCCCTACGACCACTACAACGGTGACCGTGGCGTGGTGGTCGGCTACTACAACACCGGCAAACGTCATCAGGCCTTCGAATCACTCACCCACCGGCAACGTCTGGCGAAGGCCGTCGACGAGGGCGCGGCGATTCACGGCGACAAGTACCGCGCCGGCATCGCCTCGTCGTTCTCCGGCAGCTGGCGGCGGACCGAGTACTCCGAGGGCGCGTGGGTCGGATGGTCGGGCAGCAGTTCCCACGGCGGTGCGGCCACCCCCGAGTACACGAAACTCCTTGCCCCCGTCGAGCGCATCTACTTCGCCGGGGACCACCTGTCCAACGCGATCGCCTGGCAGCACGGCGCCTTCACCTCCGCCCGCGACGTGGTGACCGCCCTGCACGCTCGCGTCGCCGCCTGAATCTCTCACCCCGACAAGGAGTATCGACCATGAAGACGACGATCACCCTGGCCGTGACGGCCCTCGCCGCGCTGACCCTCGCCTCCTGCTCGGCCGACCCGGCCGAGTCGAAGCCGACCGCTGCGCCGAGTACCTCGGTTCTCGAAGTGGGACAAGCGAATCCGATGATCGCCCAAGGCGTGACGATCGCCGCCGACGCTACCGTCTACAAGACCAGCGGGCTCGGCCCCACCGCCACCAACAAGGCCGCCCCCACCGGCAGCCCCGAATCCTTCATCGACACCCAGCAGTTCGCGGACGCGAAGCTGCCCCCCGGTGTCACTGTCACCGAGGCACAGGGCATGTCGGTGCTGGCCAGAATCCGGGAGAACCTCGAAGCTCAGGGCCTGACCCTGGACGACGTGATCACCATGCGCGTGTTCCTCGACAACGCTCCCGGTACCGACCGTGCCGACTACGTCGGCTGGAACCGCGCCTACCGGCAGTTCTTCGCCAATACGAACCTCGCCACCGGCGACACCGAGCTGGTCCCCCTCGGCAGCGCCGCCCCGGCCGCACCCCTGGTCCGCAACGCGGCACGACCGAGCCGCTTCGCCCTGGAAGTGGCGAGCCTGCCGGTGGCGGGATGGTTGGTCGAGGTCGAAGTCGACGCCGTGTACCCGGCGGGTAAGTGAGTCGGATCGCTGACGAATTCCCTGGTCAGAGTCGCGTCCAGCCGGTGCGATAGCTCACGTTCCGGCAGCCTGTGGCACTGAGTGCCAGCCCGGGTGAAATAATCCCCGGGACAAGCAGGGCAATGCGATGTTGGGAGTACGGCAATGGAGTTGATCGGTGTAATCGGTGGCGGCACGATGGGTGCGGGCATCGCGGAGGTGTGCGCCAAGGCGGGCAGCTCGGTGCTCGTGCTCGAGACGAAGCCGGAGTTCGCCGAGGCGGCCCAGAACCGGATCGCCACGTCGATCGCCCGTGGCGTGACCAAGGGCAAGATCACCCAGGACGAGGCCGACGCGGTGCTCGCGCGGGTGCGCGTCACCCTGGACATGGACGAGTTCGCCGATCGTGACCTGGTGATCGAGGCCGCGCCGGAGATCGAGGCGCTCAAGTACGAGATCTTCGGCAAGCTGGACAAGATCGTCAAGCCCGAGGGCATCCTCGCCACCAACACCTCCTCGATCCCCGTGATCAAGGTGGCCGGGGCGACCGAGCGGCCCGAGCGGGTCGTCGGCGTGCACTTCTTCAACCCGGTGCCGGTGATGCCGCTGGTCGAGATCATCTCGACCCTGGTGACCGCGCCGGAAGCGGCCGTGGCCGTCACCGACTACGTGAAGAACACCCTCGGCAAGATGGCCGTGCAGGCCGGTGACCGCTCCGGGTTCATCGTCAACGCGCTGCTCATCCCCTACCTGTGTTCGGCGATCCGGATGCTCGAGTCGGGCTACGCCACCGCCGAGGACATCGACGCGGCGATGAAGGGCGGCTGCGGCTACCCGATGGGCCCGCTGACGCTGCTCGACACCGTCGGCCTCGACATCGCTCTCGCGGCGTCGGAGTCGCTGTACGCGGAGTTCGCCGAGCCGCACCTCGCCCCGCCCGCGCTGCTGCGCCGGATGGTGGACGCGGGCCGGCTGGGCCGCAAGTCCGGGCGCGGATTCTACGACTACGCGAAGTGATGCCGGGTCCCGCAGGAGCCAGGCGCTCCTGCGGGAAGCTCGGCGAGCCCGCGCTCACGCGGGCGTGAGATTCTCCGCTCCGGGCGCCGGGAAGAAGCCGATGTCGATGTAGTGATCGAAGTAGCGGGCGATGACCGCGGCGTCGACCGCAGGGAACTCGATCGGCAGGCCGCGGAAAGGCTCGACCGGGGACGATTCCACCTCACTCAGCACCGCCACCGGGTTCGCCTTGGCGAGGGCGGCCGCGTAGTTGCCACTCAGCGCGGAAGCGCGAGCCAGGATGGGGTCGGCGTCCGGGCGTTCGGCGGCAGTGGACAGCTGCAGACCGAATTCCATCGGGTCGATGAAGTCGAAACGGTAACCGCGGCTGCGGATTTCCTCGTAGACGACCTGGAGCGGCACCTGCGCGCCCGCGGCCCGGAAGATATTGCCGATGGCCGCCGCCTGGCGGGACCGGCGGACGATCCCCGCCGCGACATGGTCGACCGGGGCCATCTCGATGGCGATCGCCCGCACATCGACCGCCACCCCGAGCACCAGCATGGACCGCAACATCGTCCACCAGGCGTCCTCGGCGGGGGCGACGCCCGTGCGGGAGTCGCCGGTGATCAAGCCGGGACGGTAGACGGCGATGGGAACGCCACGCTCGATCGCGGCGTGCACGAGCTGCTCGGCGACCCACTTGGTCATCGCGTAGCCGGGCAGACCGGCGGGCACCCCGTTGTCCTGCGCGACCCCCGCCAGGACCGACAGGGTCGACACATAGTGGATCGGCTTGACCCTGGTGGTGGTGGCCAGGCGCAGCACCTCGGTGGTGCCGCAGACATTGGCCGCGCGCATCCGCGCATACGGTTCGAGGTGGTTCACCAGCGCGCCGTTGTGATAGATCGCGTCGGCTCTGGCGGCGAGTTCGGCGAAGCGCAGGGGGTCCATGCCGAGGTTCGGCTGCGCGAGATCGCCGGGGACGCCGACGATTCGGTCGACGTAGGGCGTCAGGTCGATGCGGTACTTCGCGGCGGTGGAGACGACGCGATGCACGGCGCTCGCGTCGTCGGTGGCGCGGACCAGGCAGTGGACGGTCGCGGAGGTCTGTTCGAGGAGTTCGCGCAGCAGGAAGCTGCCGAGGAACCCGGTGGCGCCGGTGAGCAGCAGCGTGGCCGGGGCGCCGGCCCGTTGGGGCGCGCAGCCGGTGAGGTCGATCGACGGGTCGAGGATCGCGTCGACGGCCGGGTCGGGACCGGCGGCCGAGGCCGACGACTCGTCGCGCAACGCCAGCGCCAGGTCACTGACCAGCGGATAGCTGAACAGCAGGCGCAGCGGCACCTCGATGCCCAGTTGCTCGGCGAGGGTGGCGCGCACCCGGATCGCCGCGAGCGAGGTGCCACCGAGGACGAAGAAGTCGTCGTCGCGGCCGACCCGCTCGAGGTCGAGCGCTCCGGCGATCGCCGAGGCGACGATCTGCTCGTCGGCGGTGGCCGGCGCCTGGTACTCGCGGATCTCCACGGCGGGCGCGGGCAGCGCCTTGCGGTCGAGCTTGCCGGTGGCGCCGAGCGGAAACTCGTCGAGCACCAGCAGCCGGTGCGGAATCATGTACGGGGGCAACAGGGTTCGGATGGTGGCCAACACCTCGGAGGTGTCGACCGCACCGTCCAGGGGTGTCACGTAGCCGACCAGCTGTTCGCGATGCACCGCGACCGCGGCACCCGCGACCGCCGGATGCGTGCGCAGCGCCGCCTCGATCTCACCGGGTTCGATGCGCAGACCGTGCAGTTTGAGCTGAACATCGGTGCGGCCCAGGTAGGTCAGGTCACCCGAGGGAAGCCTGCGCACCAGATCACCGGTGCGGTACATCCGCTCGCCGACGGGACCGTACGGGTCGGCGACGAATCGCTCCATCGTCTTGCCGGGGCTGCCGAGGTAGCCGCGGGCCAGTTGCGCACCGGCCAGGTACAGCTCGCCGGGCGTGCCGAGCGGCACCGGCCGCAGCCGCGCGTCGAGCACGTAGGCGCGAGAGTTCCAGTGCGGCAACCCGATCGGCACGATGCCGTCGCCCACGTCGGTCACATCGGCGCCGGTGATCGACACGGTGGCCTCGGTGGGGCCGTACAGATTGTGCAGACGCCCCGCGGTGACGGTGGTGAAGCGTTCGATGGTGGCGTTCGGCAGTGCCTCACCGCCGACCCACACCGCGCGCAGCGAACGCAGGGCGCCGGTGGGCGCGGAATCCAGCAGCATCTGCAAGACCGAGGGCACGATGGTCGTACCGGTAACACGGTGGCGGGCAATGAGTTCGGCGAGGTAGGCCGGATCGGTGAGCCCCTGCGTGGCGGCCACGATCATGTGCGCGCCGGCGCGCAACGGGGCAGCGAAACCGATCATCGAAGCGTCGAAGGTGAACGGAATCGACTGCAGGACAGTGTCGGACTCGCCCACCCCGTATTCGCCGACCATGAACGCGGCCTGGTTGACGATCGCCGAATGCGGCACGCCGACGCCCTTGGGCTTGCCCGTCGAGCCGGACGTGAAGATCACATACGCCAGGTCGAGGGTGTGCAGCGGGCGAAGGCGGTCGGCCTCGGTCAGCCAGGCGTCGGAGAAGTGCGACAGCTCGACCCGGTCCACCACGACGACCGGCAATCCGTCGGCCGCGATCGCGTCGCCGGTGGTGGTCAGCAGACAGACCGGCTGCGCGGCGGCGAGGATGTCGGCGCGGCGTTCGGCGGGCGAATCGGGATCGAGCGGCACGTAGGCGCCACCGGCCGCGAAGACCGCGTACATGGCGACGACGAGTTCGATCGACGGCCGAATGGCCACGCCCACCGTGCTTCCGGGGCCGGCGCCGTCGGCGACGAGCAGCCGGGCCAGCCGGTTGACGCGGCCGGCCAGCTCGCCGTAGGTCACCGTGACCCCGTCGAAGGTGACCGCGGGTGCGTCCGGGCGATGCTGGGCGCGGGCCTGGAATTCGTCGAGCAACGTCGAGTCCGCGACGAGGCGGAGCTCGCCGGAGGGCTCGGTCAGCTCGGCTTCCGTCAGCACCGGCAGGTCGCCGACCGGCCGGTACGGCGCGGCGACGGCCGCGGCCAGCAGCCCGGCCAGGCGGGCACCGAGCGTCGCCATGGTCGAGGCGTCGAACAGATCGGTGGCGTAGCGCCAGGAGCAGCGCAGACCGGCAGGTCCGTCCTTGTCCTCGAGCGGAACAACGGTGAGCTGCAGGTCCACCGGTGCCGCTTCCTCGCCCAGATCTACCGCCGACACCGTCAACTCGGGCAGTTCCAGGCGCGTGGCGCCGAAGTTCTGGAACGACAGCGCCACCTGATACAGCGGGTGGTGCGCCTGGGTGCGCGGCGGATCCAGTTCGGCGACAAGGCGTTCGAACGGCACATCGGCGTGGGCGAAGGCGGCCAGATCGATATCGCGAACCCGATCGAGCAGGGCCGCGAAGGATTCGGCGGCGTCGATGCGGGTGCGCAACACGATGGTGTTGACGAACATGCCGACGAGGTCGTCGAGCTCGGGCTCGCCACGGCCCGCGACCGGCGCGCCGACAGTGACATCCTCGGAACCGGCGACCCGCGCCAGCAACACCGACAGCGCGGCCCGCACGACCATGAACAGCGAGGCATTGTGTTCGCGCGCCAGGGTTTCCAGCGCGGCATGCACCTCGGCGGGCACCGCGAAGTCCTGTGCGGCACCGCGGGTCCCCGCGACCGGTGGGCGCGGCCGGTCGGTGGGCAGCTCGAGCAGGGCCGGGGCACCGGCGAGCGCACTACGCCAGAACCCGAGCTGCTCGGCCAGCAACGAGCTGGAATCGTCGGCCGCGCCGAGCATTTCCTGCTGCCAGAGCGTGTAGTCCGCGTACTGCACGGGCAACGGCGCCCAGCCCGGCGCCGCGCCGGCGGTGCGGGCGGCATAGGCGGTCATCAGGTCGCGAGTCAGCGGGCCGAGCGAGAAGCCGTCGGTGGCGATGTGGTGCACGACCACCGCCAGCACGTGGTCGGTCGCGGAAAGCCGGAAGATGGCCGCGCGCACGGGAACTCGGCGGCACACATCGAATCCGCCGGACGTCAGCCTGGCCAGTTCGCCCGGCAGATCCGCTTCGGTGACCGGGTCGACCGTCATGTCGAGGCCGGCCTGCGCCACGGGCAGCACCTGCTGGAAACCCGCGCCCTCGTACTCGGGGTACACCGTGCGCAGCACCTCGTGCCGTTCGAGCACATCGTCGAGTGCGGCGGTGAGCGCGGCGGGGTCGAGCGGACCGGACAGGCGCAGCGCGACCGGGATGTTGTAGGCGCTGGAGTCGGGATCCAGTCGCGCCATGAACCACATGCGCTGCTGGGCGAGCGACAGCGGTACGTGCGCACCGCGTTCGCGCCGGGTCAGCGGTACCCGGGCCGACGCCGCACCGACCAGCGCGTCGAGGGCGGCGGCCAGCTCGGCCACCGTGCCGTGTTCGAACACGGTGCGGGCCGGTACTCGCATACCGACCGCGGCACCGAGACGGCCCGCCAGCTGGGTGGCGAGCAGCGAATTGCCTCCGAGGGCGAAGAAGTCGTCGCCGCGCCCGATCGGGTCGGCGCCGAGCAGTTCGGCGAAGACCGCGGCCACCGTGCGTTCGGTGCCGCCGCGCGGCTCCTCGAACTCGCGGGCGGTGAGTTCCGGCGCGGGCAGTGCCCGGTGATCGAGCTTGCCGACCGGCGTCAACGGCACCTCGTCGAGCACCACGATCGCGGCGGGCACCGCGTGCTGGGGCAGGTGCCGCTCCGCCAGCCGGGTGAGCGCCGCCGTGTCGATCGTGGCACCCGCGGCCGCGACGAGATAGGAGACGAGCGCGCTCTCCCCGCTGGGCAGCGTCCGGATCAGCGTGGCGGAGAAACGCACCGTGTCGTCGGCGGCGAACAGCGCGTCGATCTCGCCGAGTTCGATGCGGAAGCCACGCAGTTTCACCTGGGCGTCGGTGCGCCCGAGGAACTTCAGGCCGACGCCGCCGGGCACCGGAACCCACTGCACCAGGTCACCGGTGCGGTAGAGCCTGCCGCGACCGAGCGGGTCGGCGACGAATCGGCTCGCGGTGAGCCCGGCGCGGTCGTGATAGCCGCGGGCCAGACCTTCGCCCGTGAGGTAGAGCTCGCCGGGTACCCGATCCGGAACCGGGCGCAGCCGGGCGTCGAGCACCAGCGCCGTCATCCCGGGGATCGTGTCGCCCATGGTGATCACGTCGTCGGCGGTCAGCCGATCGCTCATCGCGCAAACGATGGTGGTCTCGGTCGGGCCGTACACATTGAAGAACGCGCGCCCCGGCGCCCACCGCGCGATCAACTCGGGCGGATAGGCCTCGCCGCCCACGGCGAGCGCGGCCAGTTCCGGCAGCGCCGCCGGGTCGAGCCCGGCCAGGGCCGCGGGCGTGATGAAGGCATGGGTCACGCGTTCGGCGCGCAGCAGTTCGGTCAGTTCGTCGCCACCGTAGACATCGGGCGGCGCGATGATCATCGTCGCGCTCGCGCCGATCGCCAGCAGCATCTCCAACATGCTGGCGTCGAAGCTGGGCGAGGCGAAGTGCAGCGTGCGCGAGCCGGCGGTGATACCGAAGCGGCGGACCTGTTCGGCGCACAGGCCGGCCAGGCCGGTGTGGGTGACCGCGACGCCCTTGGGCACGCCGGTCGAGCCGGAGGTGTAGATGATGTAGGCGAGGTCGTCCGGGGACAGCCTGCGGACGCGTTCACTCGCGCTCACGGGTTCGTCCGACATCGCGGCGCATTCGACGCCGAACTCGTCGGAATCCAGTGACAGCCACTGGATCCCCGCGTCGAGGCGGGCCGCGTCCGCGGCCTTGGCCAGGCCGAACGCGGCACCGGAGTCGGCGAGCATATGGGCGACTCGTTCGGCCGGGTAGCGGGGGTCGACGGGCACGAAGGTGGCACCGGACTTGGCGGCGGCCCAGACCGCGACCACGGACTCGATCGAACGGGTCAGCGCGAGGACGAACCGGTCACCGGGGCCGAGGCCGCGAGCGATCAGCACCCTGGCCAGGCGCGATGACCACTGGTCCAGTTCGGTGTAGGTGAGGGTCTGTCCGTCGAATCGCAGCGCGGGCGCCTCGGGGGCACGCTCGACTGCGGCCAGCAGGAGGCGCGGCAGCGTCGACGTCACGGGCGCGCGACGGATGCGGCGCGCGGCGCGACGGCGTACGCCAGAAGCTTGCTCAGTCACCGGAAAGGCTTCCCTTCACCATGGATCACCCTTGCGATCGCACATCTCGAACGTCGCCTGGACTCTCGGCTACACGGGGTATCGGAAAAATCCTGCGTGACGGTACCGCAAATATCTCATCAATTTCGGCGCCGTGGCAATTTGTTCGTTTCAACGTACCCACGTATGGGTATAGCCGACTGGCCAGTTTGTTACACAGCTCATACGCAGGTCATACGCAGGGCGAAACATCTCCGAGCGGACAGGAGCGTTTCACATTCCCGCGATTTGGCGCCCGGTCGACGACCTGCACATCCGTGACGATTCCTCCGGCACGGACGACAAAACCGGAGACCGCGAACGCGGCCTCCGGTTGTCGATGATTCCCGCCGGAAGCGGTTACCAGGCAGTAGCCCTCGCCGGTCGGCGAACCTGCTCCTGCTCTCCCATCGAGGGGTCCTGCACGCGGGTATTGCCCGCTTCGATCCACTGGGTGTCGGCCACGCCGTGGCGGGAACGGTCGGTGCCACGCACCGCCGCCTCGCAGCGCCGGGCCAGATCCCGCCGATCTGGTCCGGGGTTTTCGAGCGGCTCGAGCACGATCTCGGCGATCATGCCCTTACTGCGCAGCACTCGCTTCGCCGAATCGGCGAAAGTGTCGGTGCCGACGAAACCCGGTACGGTGCACGGCATTCCGTCGCTGTCCAGGTACCGCAGCCGCACCGGCTGCACCGGGGTGGCGGTGTCGACGGCGGCCTGGAACATCGCGGGCCGCATCGAACCGTAGGCCCGCCCACACCACGTGGTGCCCTCGGGGAAGACCACGATCCGGTTACCGGAGGACAGCCGATCCGCCACCTGCCCGACCACGCCGGGCAGTTCGCGCAGTCGCGCACGCTCGATCGGGATGACGCGAGTGAGCTTGGCGAGTTTGCCCAGCAGCGGCCATTCGACCATGTCGGCACGGGCGACGAAGCTGACCGGCTGCACCGCGGCCAGCGTCACCACATCCGCCCAGCCGATGTGCCCGGCCACGATCATCACCGCGGTGCCCGTGTCGGCGAAGCCCTCCGCCGAGGCGCCCTGTTCGGGCGAGCGGTTGTCGATGATGCGCAACCGCATCCCGAGACAACCCAGTGCCGCCCTGGCGTAGCGGCGCTGCACCTGCTCACGCCGCGACTTCGGGGTGGCCATGGTCAGTACCGGGAAACTGAGCACCAGTCCGGCGATGCCGGCCAGGCGAGCGAACATCCTGGCGGTGCCGACCTCGTCGATCGGCTCGATGCAGCCGGACCCACAGGGGCTCGACGGCATCCACGAATGAGAGTGCGTTGCGGGCGGCGCGTCGAACACCATGGTTTTACTTCCCGTCGAAATTGGCGGCCGCGCTCTGCAGCCGCTCCAGATACCGGGTGTTGATGGTTTCCATGCCGAGCAGCGCGACGAAGTCGGCGACGGCGAAATCGGGGTCGTGGGCGGGTTCGCCGCAGATCTCGGCGCCCAGGCGCAGGTAACCGCGCAGCAGCGGCGGCATCTTGGGACGGCTCGGCGGCGTCATCTGATCGAGCGAGAGTCCGTCGACGACGACCGGGTTGTACGGGTGCACCCGGCGCTCGGGATCGCAGGCATGGCGGCCCAGCAGCTGATCGCGCACGCCGCGCACGTTCACCCCGGCCGGATCAGTGGGCGAATCCTGCATCGGCACCGACACACAGCCCATCACCCAGTCGTAGCCGGTGAGCTGGATGTAGTGCAGGATGCCCGCCCACATGAGGGTGAGCACCGAGCCGTTGCGGTGATCGGGCACCACACAGGCCCGGCCCATCTCGACGATCCGGTGGCCCGTGGGATCGAGCTGGGTCAGATCGAACTCGGTGGCGGTGTAGTAGCCGCCCGCCGCGTCGACCTTGTCCGGCGGCAGCATCCGGTAGCAGCCGACGAACTGTTCGGAGAACTCGTCCCGAACCAGCAGGTGGTCGCAGTGCAGGTCGAACTTGTCGGCGTCGAGGCCGGTGGCGTTCTCGGGCATCTGGAAACCGGGTTCGGAGGCGAACACCTGGTAGCGCAGTCGCTGTGCGGCTTCCCGGTGCTCGGCGTCGGACGCGACGACCAAGGAGTACCGAGATTTCCCCACCCCGGAGTCCGGCGCCGGGGCGGTCAACACGGACGAAATTGTCATACTGCTGATGAAGCCAGTTCGAGCTGGCATCGGAGCGACGCTCCAGTGTCGTGCCGATGCCCGTTCGGTGAACGAGATGGGCGTCACACCAGGCGTTTACCGACCCGCTGCCCATCGTTCGCCCACCTGCGGGTTTCTAGCCGAACACGACCGATTTCGGCGCTGAACCCGCTTCGCGATCGGGTATTGCGAGCGTTGCGCAACGACGAACGGCCCGCCGATTCCTCGGCGGGCCGTCGCGGGATGGGTCAGACGCGCACCCGCTCCTTGGCGATCGCCGCGGCGGTGACGCCGGCGTCCGCCGACTCGACCGTCGCGTGCTCGGTCTTCGCCGGTTCAGCCTTCGCCGGCTCGACCTTCGCGCGCTCGGCCTCCGCGCGCTCTGCTTCGTCGAAGCCGGGGCGCGCCGTCCCGATGAACGCGACCAGCCACCCCGCCACCGCGGCGAAGCGGTTGCGGAAGCCGACCAGGTACATCAGGTGCACGGCCAACCACATCGCCCAGGCGATGGTGCCCTTGAACGTCACGCGCTCATTGAGCTTCACCACCGCGCTGAACCGGCTGATCACGGCCATGCTGCCCTTGTCCCAGTAGACGAAGGGCGTGCCCGCGTCCTTCTTGCGACGGATGATGTCGGCGGCGTGGCGGCCCTCCTGCATGGCGACCGGCGACTGGCCGGGGTAGCCGTTGAGCGAGGTCATGTCGCCGATGGCGTAGATGTCGGCGTGACCGCCGACGGTCAGGTCGGGGTTGATCAGGATGCGGCCCGCGCGGTCGGTCTCGGCGCCGGTGGCCTCGGCGAGCAGGGTCGCGAAGCCGCCGACCTGCACGCCCGCCGACCACACCACCGTCTCGGCGGCGATCCGGCGCTCCATGCCCTCCTTGTCCTTGACTGTCACCTTGCCCTCGTCGATGTCGGTGACGAAGGTGCCGAGCAGCACCTCGACGCCGCTGTCGGTGAGCGAGCGCTTCGCGTATTCCGAGAGCCCGCCGCCGAAGGGCGGCAGCACCTCGCCCGCGCCCTCGACCAGGGTCACCGAAACCTGCTGGTGGAAGTGCCTTTTCGCGAGTTCCTTGATCTGGCCCGCCACCTCGACACCGGTCGCGCCCGCACCGACCACCACGAAGCTGAGCAGGCGGTGCCTGGTCACCTCGTCGGCGCCCTCGGCCAGGGCGAAGACGTGGGCGATCTGGTCGCGCAGGCGCTGGGCGTCGTCGATGGTCTTGAGCGAATAGGTCTTCTCGGCGAAGTCGTCGCGACCGAAGTAGCTCTGGCTGGCTCCGGTGGCGGCGATCAGCGAGGCGTAGGCGATCTGGCGGGGACCGTCGGCGGTCTCGTAGGTGAGGACCGCGTTCTCGGCGTCGATGCCGGTGACCTTGCCGAGGCGGACGTCGATCTCGGGGTGGCGGCGCAGTACGTTCTTGATCGGCGGCGCGATCTCCTCGGGCGCGAGCACGCCGGTCGCCACCTGATACAGCAGCGGCTGGAACAGGTGTTCGGGCGTGCTCGAGATCAGCACGACACCGACTCGTGACTTGGCCAGTTGCTTGGCTGCGGCCAGGCCTCCGAAGCCCGAGCCGACGATGACGACATCTGTGTGTTCCATGATCACTCGCTCCAAGATCGCGTTCCAGATCGGTAATAAGTCCTTTCCTATGAGTAAACGCGATGCGGAACGAAGATGTTTCCACTGCCTGGGCGCATAATAGAGATGACTCTTATCTGCATAACTCATCAATGGGAGGTACCTGGTGGAACTTCGACAGTTGGCCTACTTCGTGGCCGTCTGCGAGGAGCTCAGTTTCAGCCGCGCGGCCAACCGCTGCTTCATCTCCCAATCCGCGATCAGCCATCAGATCGCGAGACTGGAACGTGACCTCGGCGCGCAACTGTTCGAGCGCACTACCCGCGCCGTCGTCCCGACCGACGCGACCTCGCGCCTGCTGCCACTGGCCAAGCAGATGCTGAGCCTGGAATCGGCGATCCGCGCCGCCGTGCGCACCACCGGACCGCGCATCCGCCTCGCCGCGAACATGTCTTTCGCCGCGCCGTCGCTGTCCGCGATCGCCACCGCGCGGGCCGCACACCCCGACGCCGAGATCGAATACGTGATCAAACCGTTCCGTCAGCGGATCACGGCGGTGGCCGACGGCGACTGCGATCTGGCGCTGATCCGCGGCAGCGTCGAACAGCCGGGTCTCGCGGTGGAACAGCTGTGGGTCGAGGACCTGGTGATCGCCATCTCGAGCAATCATCCGCTGGCCGAACGCGGCGCGGTCACCCTCGCCGATCTGAGCCCCTATCCCCTGCTGCTCCCGCCCGAGCAGGAGCAGGTGTTGTTGCACACACTGATCCGCTCCGCCTTCTCCGACCTCCCGACCGGCCCCACCTTCGGCCCGCCGATCCCGCCCGATCACACCGCCACGATGGAACTGCTCAACCGCCCCGAGTCCTGGACGATCCTCTACGAGGGCCCCACCAAGGGCCTGCTCACCCTCGACCTCACCGACCACCGCCTCCGCATCCCGGTCTCAGCGGTCCTGCGCGAGGACGCCCGCGAGAATCCGATCGTGCAGACCCTGCTCGATGCCCTGCACCGACCGTGAGCCGTGGTCGTCCCGGCCGCTCAGGTCGGGTCGCCGGATCGCCACGGATCGCCCGCGAGCGCCGTCGCGACCGCGAGGTGCAGTGGCAGGGTGTCGTCGTCGCCGTCCTCGACCGACCAGACGATCTCCTCGATCGCACGCACGAAGGCCCAGGCACCCGCGCGATCGATTGGGACATCGAGATGGCGCGCGGTCGTGACGACGACGGCGCGCGCGTGCTCGGGGGTCGGCGTGGTCTGCACCTGGATCATGATCAGGAAGCCCGCGTCGAAAGCGGCCTCGCCGAGGCAGGGTTTCGGATCGATCAGGAGCCACGGTTCACGTTCGGCGGCAACGATATTGCCCAGGTGAGTGTCCCGGTTGACGATCAGCAGTTCGCCGGCGGGCTCGCTCAACTCGGCACACCGGCGCGCCGCCCGCTCCCGCAGCAGCGGTGAGAGGTGTTCGGCCAGTGCGGGTTCCGGATCGGCCAGCCGTTCCTGGAGACCGGTCACGATGTCGGTGGCCACGGGCAGTTCCGGGAAACCGGCGGCAACCGTGGCCGGCGGTCGCCGCAGGCGGCGATACAGCCCGCAGGCGAAGGCCACCTTGTCGGCGTTCTCCGGTCGACCCTCCAGGCTCGGGAACCCCGGCTGGGTGAGCAATTCCGTGCCAGGACGGGCCCATTCGAGCAGCAACGCACCGCTGGCCGGGTCGAAATCGAGCAGCCGCACCGCACCGTCGCCGTCATAGCTGTGTAGCGCGGTGGCCTCGGCGACGTTCTCCCCGTCGACCATCGGCACCTTCAACACCACCCATGCCCCGCCCACGCGCCGGGCGGCGGCCACATAGGCGTGCGTTCCGCCGCCGAACGGCGCGGAGAACTCCGTCAGCCCCCACCGAGCGGCCAACCCCGCCACCACCCCGGGCAATGCCTCGATCCACCGCGCCCCGGCCGCACCGAACACCGCGCGAACCGTCTCCTCCACCTCCGGTGGCAACACCACCGGCACACACCCCGACGACATCAACCCACCCTACCGACCACCACCCCGTTATCGCGCTGCGCGACCACCAGTTGCCTTGCCGTCGAGCAATGCAGAATCACTGTCGCCAATGGATCAGGACCACTGATCACAGTGGCACAACACCACCCAACAGCAATCACCAGCGATTCGTGCGCAACGCCTTGTGGTAGCGAATCCACCGACCGGTCGACGGGGACGCCGCGCAGGCGACCAGAGCCGCTGTGAGGACGAACAGCGCGCCTGCGATCGCGGTCGTGACGTAGTACGAGTCCATCGCAGACCCGACAATCGCGACGAGCGAGAAGATCGCGATGGGCACCGCTGCAATCATCGACATGACACGGCCGGCAGTGCGTGCGCGCAGCATCAGAATCCCCGCAGTGCCGGTGTAGAGGACGACAGCACTCAAAATCGGAATGGCGATACGCGCATCGTCGCCGGCGTTCCTCCCCTCGCCCATTTTGTCGAGCGTTACGGAGATACCCCAGATCAAGAACACGAGGACCGTGAGACTGACGAGCAACAACGCGAAGCCGACAAACATCGCCGTGCCTTTCGGCGGCTCGTCACCTCGCGCTGAGCCCTGGTGCCACGGATTCTCAACCATGCCCGGCCGCATTCGCGGGTCGACCATCGACGCACCGTAGTCCGACTGCCCCCACACCGGCTGCGGCACATGCCCGCCGGACCCGTGCGCCCGTTGCCCGGAATCAATCCATGGCTGCTGCGCATACCCGCCGGAACCATGCCACTGTCGCGCGGGATCAGCCCACGGTTGCTGCGCGTGTTCGCCAGATCCGGGCCGCTGCCGGCCAGGATCTGCCCACTGCTGAAACACGGTCGGCTCGGCAACGTGCCTGCCCTCGAGCACATCGCGGACCGCGTCGGTGAATTCCTTCGCGCTTCCGAATCTCTCGTCACGTCGCTTGGCCATCGCACGCGCGATGACACTGTCCACCGCGGGCGGTAGATCGGTTCTGACCGTGGTGAGTCGCGGCACCGGATGCGACAGATGACCCGCGACCACCTGGCCGGGGTTGGTGGCGGTGTAGGGCGGGTGGCCGGCGTACATCGCGAACAGGGTGCAGGCCAGCGAGTACTGGTCGCTGCGGTGGTCGACGATCTCGCCGGAGAGCTGCTCGGGCGAGGCGTAGGCGAGGGTGGCGGTGAAGGTGCCCGTCGCGGTGAGCTGGGTGTTGGCGGTGGCCACCCGGGCGATCCCGAAATCGGTGAGGACCGCGCGGATCTCGCGCCCGTGTTCGGAGTCGGCGATCAGGATGTTGCCCGGCTTGACGTCACGATGCAGCACCCCGTGCCGGTTGGCGTAGTCGAGTGCCGACGCCGTCTCCCCGATCAGGCGCGCGGTGACCCCGGGCTCGTGCGCACGCGAATCCCAGGTGGCGGCATCGGTTCCGCGAATGAACTGCATCGCGATCCACAGATACCCGTCATCGCTGCCACGGTCGTACACGCCCACGATGCTCGGATGATCCAGCTGCGCGACAACATCGGCCTCCCGCTCGAACCGTCGCTGCAGTTCCTGATCGGCCGAGAACTCCCGATTCAGTACTTTCAGCGCGACACTGCGCGGCAACCGAGGATGCTCGGCCAGATAGACCGTCCCCATCCCCCCTTGCCCGAGCACCCGCTCCAAGCGATATCCAGCGAAGCCCGCCCCCGATTCCAGCACAACTCGCACGCTACCCGCCGTCGGCGAGCTCCACCGAAGTACCTGCGCCCTTCGCATTCGCGACAGTGGCGGACTTGGGGACAGTCACCGCTCGATGTTCCGAAGCCGATCGCTCAGAAGGCCAGTGCGGTCCACGGGATCTCGAGCGAGAAGGGGTACGGGAAGGAAATGCCCGCGCAGGAATCGGGGGTCCATTGGCCTGCCAAGAGATAGTTCGCGTTGCGGAGCGGGCGTACGCCGGGTGGGAGTTCGGCGTGACCGACCTCGAGGATGTAGACGCGGAGGGCTCCGATGCCGGTCAGGTCCGGCGTCAGATCGACTTCCCAATACGACGGGATTCCGGCACCCGCGTATCGGGCCTTCTTCGCCTCCATTTCGGAAGGGGTGTTCGACGGTGACAGCACTTCGCCGACCAGAACGGTGTCGGCGGCACGAATGTCGGCGCCGACCGGAAGGCAACGGTGCACGACAAAGTCCGGGGTGACGAAGTCGGACTTCCCGGTACTGCCGAAGAAGACGTTGGTCTCGAGATTTGCCCGCCAACACCATTGCGGGTGCGCCGACATCTCATCACGAGCGCATCGTTCGATCTCATTTGTCAGGCGACGCATCGCGGTCTGATGCTCACCTGGCCCCCGGCGCACCCAGACAACTCGCCCTTCCCACAGTTCGATCTGATCGGCGAGTTCCTCGGGAAGCCGCTCCAACTCCTCCCAAGTCATGTATTCCGGCAGGTCAGCACGCTCGACATCGGGCTGGGACATACGCACATGCTAGTCCACCGCAAACGGCAACGGCCCGCGAAACCGGGCTGCGCTGGCGCAGGAACGGGTTTCGCGGGCCGAGGTCGATCGACCGGTGGCGATCAGCCCTTGTGGGACTTCACGGCCTCGGTCAGCTGCGGGGAGACGTTGAACAGGTCGCCCACGATGCCGTAGTCGGCGATCTCGAAGATGGGTGCTTCCTCGTCCTTGTTGACAGCGACGATGGTCTTCGAGGTCTGCATGCCGGCGCGGTGCTGGATGGCGCCGGAGATGCCGAGTGCGATGTAGAGCTGCGGGGAGACAGTCTTGCCGGTCTGACCCACCTGGAACTGGCCCGGGTAGTAGCCCGAGTCGACGGCGGCACGCGAGGCGCCGACAGCGGCACCCAGCGAGTCGGCCAGCGCCTCGACAACCGAGAAGTTCTCGGCGGAACCGACACCGCGGCCACCGGAGACAACGATGCTCGCCTCGGCGAGATCGGGGCGGTCGCCACCGACGATCGGGTCACGCGAGATGACCTTCACGACGCCGTCTTCCTGCGCCGGAACCTCGACGACGACCTGCTCGCCCGCGCCGGCCTGCGGAGCGGCCTCGATGGCGCCGGGGCGCACCGAGATCACCGGCACGTCGCCGGTGGCCTTGGCCTCGACGGTGAACGCGCCACCGAAGATGGAGTGCGTGGCCGAACCGTCGGCGTTGACGCCGATGACGTCGACGAGCAGACCGGAGCCGATGCGCGCGGCAAGGCGGCCCGACACCTCCTTGCCCTCGGCGGAGGCAGCGACCAGCACGGCGGCGGGCGCGGCGGAGTCGACCAGGCCAGCCAGGACGTCGACCTTCGGGGTGACCAGGAAGCCCTCGATGTCGTCGGACTCGGCGACATAGATCTTCTCGGCGCCACCGGCGGCCAGCGCGGCGGCCAGCTTGTCGGCGGTACCGGCGGGACCGGTCACGACGGCGGCGGGCTCGCCCAGCGCGCGGGCGGCGGTGAGCAGTTCGGTGCTGACCTTCTTCACGGCACCGTCGGCGTGCTCGATGAGCACAAGTACTTCAGCCATTAGTTCTTTCTCCTTAGAAGTCTCGGACGGCGCCGGATCAGATGATCTTCTGACCGATGAGGTAGGACGCGATCTGGTTGCCGCCCTCGCCCTCGTCCGCGATCTTCTCGCCCGCGGTGCGAGCCGGCTTCGGGGTGGCACCGGTGACCTGGGTGCCCGCGTTGGCGACACCGACGGTCTCCGGGTCGACACCCAGATCGGCCAGGGTGAAGACCAGAACTTCCTTCTTCTTCGCGGCCATGATGCCCTTGAAGGAGGGGAAGCGAGGCTCGTTGATCTTCTCGGTGACCGAGACGATCGCGGGCAGGGACGCCTCCAGCTTGAAGACACCCTCGTCGGTCTCCCGCTCGCCGGTGATCTTGTCGCCGTCGACGGTGAGCTTGCGCAGGTGCGTCAGCTGCGGGATGCCGATGTACTCCGCGATGATCGCGGGCACGGCACCGGCGCGGCCGTCGGTGGCCTCGTTGCCGGCGATGACCAGCTCGACACCCTCGACCTGGCCGAGCGCGGCGGCCAGCACGTAGGCGGTCTGCACGGCGTCGGAGCCGTGGATCGCCGGGTCGTTGATGTGGATGGCCTTGTCGGCGCCCATGGACAGCGCCTTGCGGATGGCCTCGTTGGCGCGGTCGGGACCGGCGGCCAGCACGGTGACCTCACCGCCCTGCGCCTCCTTGATCAGCAGCGCTTCCTCGACGGCGCGCTCGTTGATCTCGTCGAGCACCGCGTCGGCGGCCTCGCGGTCGAGGGTGTAGTCACCATCGGTCAGCTTGCGCTCGGACCAGGTGTCGGGGACCTGCTTGATGAGTACGACGATGTTCGGCATCGGTCTTCGTCGACCTCCTTCTGGGGACACGTGTGTGGTGGGGCCGCACGAGCTCAGCCGTACGTCCGTGTGAGATATCTAGCTCAGATCGGAACACTACCCTACGCTAAGTTACTCGTGGGTAACCTACCCGCGCAAGAGGTCCCTGACTCCTGCGTGAACCGGCGGTACCAGTAACCTCGGTCCAATGAGCGAGGCTGTGATCCCTGCCGCACCTGTGGCCGCCACACATGAACCACTGCCGTTGACCGGCGAGCGGACGGTGCCCGGCATCGCCGAGGAGAACTACTGGTTCCGCAGGCACGAGATCGCCTACGCCCGCCTGCTCGACCGCTGCACCGGCAAGATCGTGCTCGAGGCGGGCTCGGGCGAGGGCTACGGCGCCGACATGATCGCCGGCGTCGCGCAGCGCGTCACCGGTCTGGACTACGACGAGAGTGCCGTCGCGCACGTACGCGCGCGCTACCCGCGCGTGCAGATGATCCAGGGCAACCTCGCCGCGCTGCCGCTGGACGACGAATCCGTCGACGTCGTGGTGAATTTCCAAGTCATCGAACACCTCTGGGATCAGGGGCAGTTCCTGCGCGAGTGCCTGCGGGTGCTGCGACCCGGCGGCATGCTGCTGATCAGCACCCCGAATCGGATCACCTTCTCCCCCGGTCGCGACACCCCCCTCAACCCGTTCCACACCCGCGAACTCAACGCCGCCGAGCTCACCGAACTGCTCGTCGACGCCGGGTTCACCGTCTCCGAGATGCTGGGCGTGCACCACGGCGCGAGCCTGAAAGCGCTCGACGCCAAGCACGGTGGGTCGTTCATCGACGCCCAGATCGAGCGCGCGCTGGCCGGTGAGCCGTGGCCCGCCGACCTCACCGCCGACGTCGCCGCCGTCACCATCGACGATTTCGACCTGCGCGCGGGCGATATCGACGCCAGCCTCGACCTGGTCGCGATCGCCGAAAAGGCACCACGTTGACCGATTCCCGCTCCGCCGTGCCGGGCCAGTTCACGCTGGTCCTGCACTCCCACCTGCCCTGGCTCGCCCATCACGGGCGCTGGCCGGTCGGCGAGGAATGGCTCTACCAGTCCTGGGCCGCGTCGTATCTGCCGCTGGTCCGGGTGCTGAAAAATCTTGCCACCGAAGGGCGTTCGCATCTGCTGAGCCTCGGCATCACGCCGGTGCTCGCCGCGCAGCTCGATGATCCACACTGCCTCGCGGGCATGCATCACTGGCTGGGCAACTGGCAGTTGCGCGCCGACGAGGCGTCGATGTCGGGGAATGTGGCGCTGGGCCGCCACGAACATCGGCTGGCCGCGACGGCGCTGGCCGATTTCGAGCAGAACTGGCAGCACGGCGGTTCGCCGGTCTGGCGGTCGCTGATCGACGCCGACGCGATCGAACTGCTCGGCGGACCCCTGGCCCACCCGTTCCAGCCGCTGCTCGATCCGCGCCTGCGCCAGTTCCAGCTCACCGAGGGCCTGGCCGACGCGCGCCTGCGCTGGGGCACCACACCGACGGGCATCTGGGCACCCGAATGCGGCTACACACCCGGCATGGAACGGGGCTACGACGCCGCGGGCATCACCCACTTCATGGTCGACGGTCCCTCGCTGCGCGGCGACACCTCGCTCGGCAGGCCGGTCCGCGAATCGGAGGTCGTCGCCTTCGGGCGCGACCTGGCCGTGAGCTACCGGGTCTGGTCGCCGAAACAGGGTTACCCCGGCCAGAGCGCCTACCGTGACTTCCACCACTACGACCACGCGACCGGCCTCAAACCCTCGCGTGTCACCGGCAAGACCGTCGACGGTCCTGACAAGGCCCCTTACGATCCCGAACTGGCGGCCGAGGCCGTCACCCGCGACGTCGCCGACTTCGTCGAGACCGTCCGCGCCCGGCTGATCGAGGAGTCCGCGCGGATCGGCAGGCCCGCCCTCGTGGTGGCCGCGTTCGACACCGAACTGTTCGGGCAC
Organism: Nocardia sp. NPDC060249; assembly: GCF_042728755.1. Taxonomy (NCBI): domain Bacteria; kingdom Bacillati; phylum Actinomycetota; class Actinomycetes; order Mycobacteriales; family Nocardiaceae; genus Nocardia; species Nocardia sp. NPDC060249. The sequence goes on along the minus strand of NZ_JBHXAQ010000001.1, from coordinate 324,491 downwards.
TGGTGGCACGAGGGGCCGCAGTGGCTGGAGCAGGTCCTGCGCGCACTGCCCGAAGCGGGCGTGACCGTGGGCACCCTCGCCGACGCCCGCGAGAACGGCTTCGTCGGCGAACCCGTGCAGCTCAACGACTCCTCGTGGGGTTCGGGCAAGGACTGGCGGGTCTGGGCGGGCGACCAGGTCGCCGACCTCGTCGAGCTCAACGCCGACATCGTTCGCCTGGCTCTGGACACCCTCGACAAGGTGCGCCGCGACGGATCCCTGCGCGACCCGGTCGCCGATCAGTTGCTGCGCGAGGCGATTCTCACCGTCTCCAGCGACTGGGCGTTCATGGTCAGCAAGGACTCCGCCGCCGGGTACGCCCGCGATCGGGCCCACGAACACGCGCACGCCGTCCGGGAGCTCGCCGAGGCGATCGGCGCCGGTCAGTTCGCCAAAGCGACCCGTCTCGCGGCAGGATGGGCGATGGCCGACGGATTCTTCCCAGGTCTGGACGCGCGGCGGTTGCCGACCGCCGTCCCGTCGGCCGCCGCTGAAGGATCCGCATGAAGATTTTGATGGTGTCGTGGGAGTACCCGCCGGTCGTGGTCGGTGGGCTCGGCCGGCATGTGCATCACCTGGCCGTCGAGCTGGCCGCGGCCGGTCACGAGGTCGTCGTCCTGGCCCGCAGGCCCACGGGGACCGACTCGGTCACCCACCCCACCCACTCCTACATCGCCGACGGCGTGCTCGTCGTCGCGGTGGCCGAGGACCCGCCGTGCTTCGACTTCGGCGAGGACATGCTCGCCTGGACACTGGCCATGGGGCACGCGATGGTGCGTGCCGGAGTGGCGCTCGGCAAGCCCGGCGTCGGTGAGGGCTGGACGCCCGATGTGGTGCACGCGCACGACTGGCTCGTCGCGCATCCGTCCATCGCGCTCGCCGAGTACTACGACGTGCCGCTCGTCTCGACGATCCACGCCACCGAGGCCGGGCGTCACAGCGGCTGGGTGTCGGGCCGGGTCAACAAGCAGGTCCACTCGGTGGAGTGGTGGCTGACCAACGAGTCCGATCAGCTCATCACCTGCTCGACCTCCATGCAGGACGAAGTCGAGCGGCTCTACGGACCCGAACTCGCGCCGATCACGGTGATCCGCAACGGAATCGACGTCGGCTCGTGGACCTTCCGTTCCCGCGCGCCACGCTCCGGCCCGCCGCGCCTGCTCTATGTCGGCCGCCTCGAGTACGAGAAGGGCGTGCAGGACGCGATCGCCGCCCTTCCCCGCATCCGCCGCGCCCACCCCGGCACCACGCTCACCGTCGCCGGTGTCGGAACCCAGTTCGAGTGGCTGCGTGAACGCGCCCGCGTGCACCGCGTGGCCCGCGCCGTCCACTTCGTCGGCAGCCTCGGCCACGACGAACTCCTCGGCTGGCTACACGGCGCCGACGCCATCGTCCTGCCGAGCCGCTACGAACCCTTCGGCATCGTCGCCCTCGAGGCCGCCGCCGCCGGCGTCCCCCTGATCGCCTCCACCGCAGGCGGTTTGGGCGAAGCGGTGATCGACGGCGTCACCGGCGCCTCCTTCGCCCCCGCCGACATCGACGGCCTGGTCGACGCCACCCGCGCCGTCCTCGACGACCCGTCCACCGCCCAGGCCCGCGCCCACACCGCCCGCGAACGCCTCACCGCCGACTTCGCCTGGGACGTAGTAGCCGCCGAAACCGCCCAGGTCTACACCGCCGCCAAACGCCGAGTCCGCACCTCCCTCGGCCGCCCGGACATCGTGGAAAGACCACTGCCGGAACGCGATCCGAAGTAAGGCTTATCCCGATGAGCGTCCGATGGGCCGTGGAGCCCGCCGAACCGCGCACGCCGGAGGCCGCCGCACTCCTCCGGCTCTACCTGGCCGAGATGATCAGTCGCTATTACCGGCGTCCGACCGATGACACCCAGATCGACCGATACCTTGCCGACGGACACGACAGTGACGATCTGGCCCCGCCCACCGGGCTGCTGCTGATCGCTCGCCGACGCGGTGAAGCCGTCGGCTGTATCGGAGTGCGCCGCCTCGACGCGGACACGGTGGAACTGACGCGCATGTTCGTCCACGCCGATGCCCGCGGGGCGGGCGGAGCCGCCGCATTACTTCGCTCGGCCGAAGCAGCCGCCCACAAGGTACACGCCCGCGGGATCCGGCTCACCACGCGCAACGATCTCGTGGAGGCCCGCGCCCTGTACGCGAAACACGGCTACAGCCCGATCCCTCCATATGGCGACGACCCTCTCGCCGACCATTGGTTCGAGAAGCGGTTGGCCGAGTAGTTCAGCGGCCGCTCAGAGGAGGTTCTGGGCGGTTCATCCGTGATGGGTGAGGTGGGGGTGGTGGGGCGGGTCTAGGGTCGCGGGGTCTGGGTCTGTGTCTTCGAGTCGAGGAGAGCCGATGCCTTTGCAGCCGATTGCTGATCTGCCCGTGGCGACCATCGGGTTCCGAGCCAGTGGGACGGTGACCGCTGACGACTATGCGACGGTGCTGGATCCGGCGATCCGGGATGCTGTCGAGCGGGAGGAGCCGGTCAATCTGGTGTATGTGCTGGGCGAGGAATTCGACGGGTACTCGCTGGGGGCGATGGCGAAGGATCTGGAGTTGGTGAAGGTGCCGCGGGATGCGTGGGGGCGGATCGCGCTGGTCACCGATCATCGGATGTTGGGCGAGGCTGTGCATCTGTTCGGGTTTCTGATTCCGGCGCAGGTGCGGGTGTTCGCGCTGGCCGACGAGAGTGATGCGCTCGCCTGGGTGCAGTGATCGCCGCGGCGTCGGCCGGGTGCGGGCCCGGCCGGCGGCAACCCGCTCCGGATCAGGCCGGGTAAAGGCCGCCGCCGTGGTAGCGGGTGGCGGCGTTCCACAGGAAGAAGCTGTCGATGCCCGCGTCTCGGGTGGCGTCGACCTGGGCGCGGAGTTCGGCGTCACCGTAGGTCACGCCGAGGCTGAAGTCCTGTAGCCACGGGGCCACTTTCGCACCCGTGCCCGCCGTGGCCGCCTTGAAGTCTTGTAGTGAGCGGAAGATGATGTCGTAGGGCTGCGCGTTGGGGTTGGCGACGCCGTATTCGCCGGGGCCCCAGTGCGACGGGTAGATCATCGGCGCGACGAAGTCGACGCTGCGGGCAATGAGCGGGATGTCCTGGGCGATCTCGTCCGGGCGGGTGGAAGCGATGCCGTACACCGCGGCGCTCAGGTGTGCGCCCGCGACGTGCACGGGGTAGCGACTCTCGGCGAGGAAGCCCGCGACCGCGGCGGCGGGGGTGTCGGTGAGACCCGCGAAACGCATGCTGTTCAGGCTGCCGTCGGGGCGGCGGACGTAGTCGTACATGATGCCGTCGAAGCCGAGTTCCGCCGCCTCCACCGCGAGAGCGATGTTGTATCGACGGACCTCGGGGTTGGCGAAATTGGTGAAGGCGATCGGGCCGTAGTGGCTGGAATAGGGTTGTCCGGAAGGATTCTGGACAACCCAGTCCGGCCGACCGTTGTGCCAGGCCCAGCCCGCGAGCGCCGGATCGCGGAAGGCGACGATGCGGCCGACCACCTGCAGGCCCATGTCGTGCAATTGCCGCAGGGCCGCCCGGGCATCGTAGATGGCCTCGGCGGCACCGGATTCGACGGCGAGCGGCACCTGGGAGGCGTAGCCGATCACGCCGTCCTCATCTTTGATGTCGAGCTGCACGGTGTCGATACGGCCCTCACGGGCCAGATCGAGGACAGCTTCGCGCAGCCCCTCGTGCGACCAGGCGAGGGCGGTGACGTGCACCGCGCGCATCCGCGGCAGCGTGCTCGACGTGACCGCGGTGCTGCTGGTCTGATTGCCGTCAGCGTCCGTCGCGACGACTTCGAAGGCGGGGGCCCATCGCACCGAGAGTTCGAATGTTCCGTCCGCGGCGGGGACCACCGAATCGGGACCGATGGAGACACGAGCCGCGTCGACGGCGGTGCCGCGCACCACGACCGGCGCGCGATAGGAACTCACCGGATCGGTCGGTGTCATCCGCAGCGTCGGCGCCACGGTGTCGGCGACCGACGATTCAGCGGATCTGCTCAGCGCGAATCCGGCTACCAGGGAGACGACCGACGACGCGAGGGCAATACCGATAACGGGGGCCATCCATCGCCGTCGATCGGCCGATCGGAGCTGCAATCCCAACGTCAACACCGCCTTCCAAAACCATTGACACGCCAACTATTTCGTATTTCCGACATGACGTACTCGGTATCGATAGATCGACTGTAATCCGTCGCCGCGGCGTAATATCGCATTGATGACGCGCGGTTCGAACACAATGTTGCTGCTCGCGTTCGCGACAGCCCTCGCGGCCTGTGCCACGGTGGACAACGACGCCGCTTCGGCGCGTCGACCAGCTGCCGTGCCAGCGACAACAGCGAAACCGGCACCGCCGAATCCGGCCGAAATCGCCGCCAACGAACTGGGATTCGTCCCGGTCCTGATGTATCACCAGATCACCGCGAACCCGGCAGGCGAATACGACCAGACCCCGGCGGAATTCCGGGACGAATTGGAACGGCTGTACCGCGAGGGCTATCGCCCGGTGACCGCCGCGCAATACATCTCCGGTGACATCGACCTGCCCGCCGGAACCCACCCGGTGGTTCTCACCTTCGACGATTCCACCGGCAGCCAACTCGCCTTCACCGACACCGGCGCGGTGGCCCCGGACACTGCCGCGGGCATTCTGGCCGAGTTCGGCGCCCGCTACCCCGACTTCCGGCCGGTGGCCACCTTCTACGTGAACAACGAGCCCTTCGGCGCAGACCCGCGCGCGTTGCCGTGGCTGGTGTCGAACGGCCACGAAATAGGGGCGCATACAGCCGATCACGCCAACCTCGCGAGCCTGGACGCCGATGGTGTGCAACGCGAACTGGTGCAGAACGTGCGCGCGGTGACCACGGCCGCGCCCGGTGTCGCCGTGCGCACCATGGCGCTACCACTCGGCATCCATCCTCGCGATCACGCGCTGGCCACGGCAGGCAGCTGGGACGGCACGCCGTACCGCTTCGACGCCGTGATGCTGGTGGGCTCCAACCCCGCCCCCGCCCCCTACGCCGCGGTCGACCCCGGCGGGGTGCCGCGCATCCGATCGGGCCGGGGTACGGTCCCGTTCGATTCGGGCTACTGGCTGGACTGGCTCGCCGCGAACCCGGACCAGCGCTACACCGCCGACGGCGATCCGGCGCGCATCTCCTTCACCCGGCAGCGCGCGACGGAACTCGACGCGCGCTGGCTGGATCGAGCCAACCCGTACTGATGCGGTGCGGGCCCTCGGCCGTGCGCGGCGGAAAACGCCGGCGCGTACTCAGGCGTCCGGTGTGAAGGCGAAGATCTCGCCGAGGCGCGTGGCGACGACGACTTCACCTTCCGGACCGATGGAGGTGCCCGTGGTGGTGCCGGTCGCGGCCGGCAGGGGGTCGGAGTCGACGGTGTTGCCGGTGGTGGTGTCGAAGGTGATCAGGCTCAGGCCCGCGCCGATGGCAGCGACGGTGTAGCCGATATCGCCCGCGGTTTGCGCCGAAGTGCCGCGCAGGGCGAGATCCTTGCGTTCCCAGACGATCTCGGCCTTGTCGTCGGTGGCGCGCAGCGCGGTCAGGTAGCCGTCGTCGCCCGCCGGGATGATCAGGTCTCCGGCCACGGAGATGCCGCCCCGGGGCGCCCACGGCAGTGGCTGGATCCAGCGGGTGGCGCCGTCGGCGGTGTTCAGGGCGATGAGGCGCTTGCTGTTGTCGCCGATGTAGACGGTGTCGCCGTCGGCGGAGAGGGCGGGGCTGGTCGCGCTGCCGCCGGTGAGGACTTCGGCGCTCCACTCCTGGGTCACGGCGCCGTCGGCGTAACGCATCGCGCGCAGGGCGGCGGCCTGCTTGCCCGGCTCCCACACGGTGACGAAGAAGCGACCGGTCGACGGATCGACGGCGGTGGTGTTGGCGACGGCGCAGCGGGGACCACCCGACCGGCAGTCGTCGAGCCCGTCGCCGGAGGCGGGACGGGTGAGACCGGGGTACTTCAGGAAATCGGGTTCGCCGAGCAACTGCAGGGTCGGCACCACACGACCGCCGGTCTGCCGGCTCAGCACGTCGACCTGGCCGGACTGCGTCACCGTCAGCACGTTGCCGTCGCCGGTGAACTGGATCGCCACCGGCACGCCGGCCACCGGGGTGCGCCACCGCGGCTGACCGAGGTAGTTGAACGAATTCACCGCGCCGTCGTCACCGACGTAGACATTGCTGACCCCGTCGAGCACGGTCGGCGCTTCGATCGTCGACGGTCCGAGCGGGTTGCAGAAGCGTTTGCGGCCGGTGAGCATCTGGAAGGAGAAGATCGCACAGTTGCCGGTGCTCGTGGTGACGAACATCTGGCCGTCGGCGCCGATCGTCAACGGCTGGGCGATCGGGCCGCCCACCGGACGAGACCAGCTCAGCGACATCGAGTTCGCCCCCGTCACCGGGCTGTTGCTCGCGTTGCTGCCGTCGTGATGCGTTGCGGGCCAGCCTTTTCCGGCGCCGACCGTGATGTCGTCCACATCTGTGCCGCACCCGGCCAGCGCCACCACACCGGCGGCAGCGAGCGAGGCAACGACGCGAGTCCGAGTTCGCACCTGCTGATCTCCCTGGGTAATCGGGGTATGGCACGGTAAGTGTGCCCTGCGAAAGTACTCTGTGTACCCGAGGACCGAATCCCCGGGGCAGGCCCGGTGGATCATGACGGGAGAGTAGTTCGTGACGAGCATGTGGGGTGCGCCGCTGAGCGCGCGCTGGCGTGGATCACGCCGCCGCGATCCGCAGCAGGCCCGATTTCTGACCAGGGAGTCGCTGCGGTGGGTGCTCGCCAACCGCGCCTACACCCCCTGGTACCTGGTGCGGTACTACCGGCTGGCCAAGTTCCGCCTGGCCAACCCGCATATCGTGCTGCGCGGAATGGTGTTCCTCGGCCGCAATGTGGAGATCCACGCGACCCCGGAACTCGCGCGCATGGAGATCGGCCGCTGGGTGCACATCGGCGACGGCAACGCCCTGCGCTGCCACGAGGGCTCGCTGCGCATCGGCGACAAGGTGGTGTTCGGCAAGGACAACGTCGTCAACACCTACCTCGACATCGAGATCGGTGAGTCGACCCTGGTCGCCGACTGGTGCTACATCTGCGACTTCGACCACCGCATGGACGACATCAACATGCCCATCAAGGATCAGGGCATCGTGAAGAGTCCCGTGCGCATCGGTCCCGACACGTGGATCGCGGCGAAGGTGACCGTCCTGCGCGACACCCGGGTCGGGCGCGGTTGTGTGCTGGGCGCGCACGCGGTGGTGCGTGGGGATGTCCCCGACTACAGCATCGCGGTCGGCGCTCCCGCCAAGGTCGTGAAGAACCGCAAGGTGGCGTGGGACGCCAGTGCCGAAGAGCGCGAGGCGTACATGGCCGCGCTGGCCGACATCGAGCGGAAGAAGAACGCCGCCGCTCAGTCCTGACCCTGTGCGATTCGGCCGGTTCACGCGAACCGGCCGAATCGGGCCGACGCGGCCGCCGGATGCGATGGTTTCTGTCGGTGCGGGTCGGTACCGTCAGCGGCGTGGAGAGCTATGCGGCGCTGCTGCGGGGGATCATGCCGACCAACCCGAACATGCGCAACGAGAAGCTGCGCGGAGTGTTCGAGGGGCTCGGCTTCGAGAAGGTCGCGTCGGTCCTCACCAGCGGCAACGTCGTATTCCGCACCGCCGACGACCCCGCCGACCTGGAAGAGCGCATCCAGCAGGCACTCAACGCCGAACTCGGCATCCCCGGCGGCACCATCATCCGGAGCCGTCCCGAACTGCGCGCGCTGCTCGACCGCGATCCGTTCGAAGGACTCCCCCACGAACGCGGCTCCTACCTCACCGTCACCTTCTTCAAAGCGACGATGCGCGAAGCCGACACCACAGCCTTCGACGACGACCCCCTCACCCGGGTCATCGGCTACGACCGCAAGGCCCGCGCCTTCCTCACCGTCATCGACAACAGCACCGGCAAGACCCCCGACTTCATGGCCCGCCTGGAGAAGACCTACGGCAAGGACATCACCACCCGCACCTGGCTCACGGTGCAGCGCGTGGTGAAGAAGATGGACGCCTGAACCGGTGACCGCGTGCGGGCGCCCAGCGGTCAGCGGGTGGGCGCGACCGCTCGGCAGAGGAAGACGACGCCGGCGCGGCCGATGCGGGTGATCACCAGGGTGTAGGGCGTCGAGCCCCGCTGTTTGAGCTTCTTGCGGAGGGCGTCGGGGTCGATGTCGACGCCGCGGATGAGGATTTCCAGCGCGCCGCAGTCCCGGCGGGACAGCTCCTGGCGCAGGGTCTTCTCACGGAGTTCGAATCGGCCTTCGATCCGAAAGCCGCGCATGCCGGTGGGGACCGTGTCGCCGGTGAGGTAGGCGATCTGTGGGTCCAGTTGCCAGAGGCCGTGTTCCGCGGCGAGGTGACGGACCAGGCCCGCGCGGACGACGGCGCCGTCGGGGTCGATGATCCACTCGCCGGGGGCGCGGTCGGGAATGTCGTCGGGGGCGGCGTCGGTGAGCGTGGTCGCGCCGCCGTGGGAGTTCAGGACGGTGGCGCGGCGGGTGACACCGGGCTCGGTGAGGCCGGGCGACCAGAGGCAGGCTTCACGGACGGCGCCGTCGAGGGAGACGATCTCCACCTCGCCGTCCCACCCGAGGCGGTCGAAATCCAGGCCGGGAGCGGACTTCACGGCGATATCGCGGCCCGCGTAGGCGGCGAGCAGATCCGGAAGGGGAGGTTGGAGTTTCGCGGGATCATAGGTGCGGCGGCCGTCGGCTCGACGAGCCGGATCAGCGATGATCACGGTGTCGCGCGTGGTCGGCACGAGCGCGTCGGCCCTGGCCAACACGATGTTTCGGCTGTCAGCCGCTGGGGCGGTATCCGAACCGGCCGCCGGGCCTCGACCCACCGCCGACACCGGCCCCACCCCGAGATTGTGGGCGGCCATGGCCAAACGGACATCGTCGAGATCGCTACCGAGCACCGCCGGACAGGCCGCCGCCAGCTCGGCCAGTTCCGCGCCGATCGAACAGGTCACGTCGTGCACCGCGCGACCGGCCAGGCGGGTCGCCCGATGCCGGGCGACGAGCGCGGGCGTGGCCTGTTGCAGCGCGTCGTCGGTGAACAACCATTCCCCCGCCGCGGGCAGCTTCCCCACGGCCTTACGGCGCAGCCGCACCGTCTCGATCAGGGCGGGCGCGAGCGCACCGTGTGAACGACGCACCTGCTCGATATCGCGCAGGTGCGTCGCGGTCGTCAGCTCCAGCCGGTCGACCTCGGCGAGCGCGGCACGGCCTGCCGCGCTGCCGAGATAGGCGACATCGTCGCGGCCGAAGCGATAGCCCACCTACTTCTGCGCCGCGCCCGGCTTCACGCCGGTGATCATCGCGTTGTAGAAGAACTCGCGCGGCACGACCTTGCGCAGCACGTTCTCGTCCAGCCAGCTCAGGCCCAGCCACGCGCGGTACTGCGCCAGGCGGTACGGCATGGTCAGCTTCTCGTCGGGGACGGCGGCTTCGAAGGTGCGCACCGGCCAGCCCCACAGGGCGGCGGCGAGTTCCTCGGTGGTGGCCTTCACATCGACGGCACCGGCCGACTTCGCCATCTTCTCGAGATCGCTCGGGTCGAAGGTGTGCAGGTCGACGACGGCCTCGAGCGCGGCGGCGCGGGAGGACTCGTCCAGCTCGGTCTGCGGACGGCGCCACTCCGACAGGAACGGCAGCTTGGTGATCTCGGTGGTCACCTTCCAGGTGGCCTGGCCGAGGCGACGGGCGTAAATGTTGCCGATGGTGGTGGGCTCACCGGCGAACACGAAGCGCCCGCCCGGCTTGAGCACGCGCAGGCACTCCTTGAGCGCCAGTTCCACGTCGGGGATGTGGTGCAGCACGGCGTGGCCACAGACCAGATCGAAGGTGTCGTCGTCGTACGGGATGGTCTCGGCATCGGCGACGCGACCGTCGACATCGAGGCCGAGGTGCTCGGCGTTGCGCAGCGCGACCTTCACCATGCCGGGCGAGAGGTCGGTGACCGAACCGGACTTGGCGACGCCACCCTGCATCAGGTTGAGCAGGAAGAATCCGGTGCCACAGCCCAGCTCGAGCGCACGCTCGTACGGCAGCGGGGCGGGGCCCACGGCGAGGTCGAACCGGCCGCGCGCATACGCGATACAGCGTTCGTCATAGGAGATCGACCACTTGTCGTCGTAGGTCTCCGCTTCCCAGTCGTGGTACAGGACCTGGGCGAGTTTGGTGTCTTTGCGCGCTGCTTCGACCTGGGCCGCGGTGGCGTGGGGGTTCGGCGCCGGGTCGTCGGGATGGACCGTCATGCAGGCCAGCCTAATATGTGCGCCCGGGCACGCCGCTGCTGGGACAAGAGACTGCTCTTTCCTGCACCCACGACCGGCCGCCGGGCTCCCGCGAGCGCGAGCCGCCGTCGGACCGGACAGCCGGTTCGCACCGCCCCAGCGCGGGATGGCTGGGAGGTTACCCGGGTTCTCGCAACACCGGCCCGCACGAAGTTAACCCAGGTTCCGGCGGTGTTGCTAGCGACCTGTGAAGGTCGCGGCGTTCGGTCCTTCCGCGGCGAAGGTACGGGTGCCGGTGCGGGCGTCGTGGGTGTCGAACAGGGCCGACCATTCGGTGACAGCGGTGGCGTGACCGTGCGGTCCGGACTCGAAAACCGCCTTGGCCGCGGCGAGGGCGCGGGGTGCGGCGGTGACGAACTGGGCGGCCCACGCGCGGGCCGCGGTGAGGACATCGTCGGGCGCGACGACCTCGTCGACCAGGCCGAGCTTCTCGGCTTCCTCGGCGCCGACGAAACGACCGGTGTAGACGAGATCCTTGGCCCGGCTCGCGCCGATGAGCAGCGAGAGCCTGCGGATGCCCGAGAGGGGAATCAGGCCGGCTTTGATCTGCGGCAGACCGAGTTTCACATTGTCGCCGACGATCCGGTGGTCGGCGCCGAGGGCCAGTTCGAGGCCGGCGCCGAGGCAGTAGCCGGTGATCGCGGCGACCGTGGGCTGCGGCACCCGGGTGAGACAGCCGAGCGCGGCCTGCAGATCGGCGGCCATGGCAGCGGCCTGTCCGGCGTCGAGTTCGGCCAGCTCCGCCATCTCGTCGCCGGCGCTGAACACCCGCTCGTCGCCGTAGACGATCAGCGCGGCGACCGCGGGGTGCTCGGCCACCGTGGCCGCCGCGGCTGCCACCTCACGGGCCAGCTGGGCGTCGACGAGGTTCAGCGGCGGACGATCGATGCGCAACAGCGCGACGCCACGGGTGGTCGGCTCGGCGGGCAGCTCGAGGGTCACGAATTCGGCCATGGGAGCAACCTACCGGCCGCCGAGCGCACCCAATTGCGGCAGCTCGTCGAAATACCGTTCGTTGTCGGGGAAGTCCGACAGCGGACGGCCGCCCGCCCCCGGCGAGTACTTCGGCATGATCGGCCGCACGACACGGTCGGCGGCCAGCGCGGCGGCGGTGTCGGCGAATCCGCACAGTGCGTCGAGCTGCGACCACGTCGGTGGCATCAGCACGTGTTCGCCTGCCCGCCAGCTCGCCAGGGCGTCCTGCGGCGTCCGCCAGGCCACGTGGGACGCCTCGGAGGTGGCGCCGTCGGCGATCTGGCCCTGCGGGAGCACCGCGACGAAGAAGCGGGTGTCGTAGCGCCGGGGTTCGGCCTCCGGCGTGATCCAGTTCGACCACGGACGGAGCAGGTCGGCGCGCAGCACCAAGCCCTCGGCCGCGAGGAAATCGGCGAGCGACAATTCGCGGCGCTCGAGCTTGCCGCGAGCCTCGCGATAGCGCGCCGAGTCGTCGACGACGGAATCGGCGGTGGGTCCGGCCAGCAGCACGCCGCATTCCTCGAACGTTTCCCGCACGGCAGCGGCGACGAGCGCCTGCGCGGTCTGTTCGTCGGTGGCGAAACGCTCGGCCCACCAGGCGGGCTCGGGGCCTGTCCAGGCGATATCGGCCGTCCCGTCGGCGGCGTCGACGCCACCGCCGGGGAACACCGTCACCCCGGCCGCGAACGCCATCCCCTTGACCCGGCGCTGCAGGAACACCTCGATACCCGCTTCGCCGTCACGCACCAGCATCACGGTCGACGCGTCCCGCACCAGGACCCCGGACTCACTCATATCGTTCCTCTCCACCACCGAACCGCGTGCCCGGCGACCACCGATCTGCCGACCGGACCGGCCGCCCTCCTTCGAGCGCGGCCCTTCCAGCACCCTAACGCCCGCTTGGTCGACCGTGAGCCGGGATTCCCGGCGATCGGACGCCCACCGGGTCGGCCCGGCCGCCGGTACGCGAAATCTGTGCCCGCGGGTCAGTGCGACGAGGCCGCGCTCAGTTGCGGCGCCGATGCCCGCCCGAACGACGAGCCCGCCGCGCGAACCATCGCCCGTCGACCCGGTCGAGCGCGATGGACTGGCTGAAGGCGTTGCTCAGATTCGCGGCGGTGAGGACATCGCCCAGCAGACCTTGGCCGACCACCTCACCCTCCTTGAGGAGCAGCGCGTGGGTGAAGCCGGGCGGGATCTCCTCGACGTGATGGGTCACCAGCACCATCGCGGGCGCGTCGGGGTCGGCGGCGAGATCGCCGAGACGCTCGACGAGTTCCTCACGCCCGCCCAGGTCGAGGCCCGCGGCCGGTTCGTCGAGCAGCAGCAGTTCCGGATCGGTCATCAGGGCGCGCGCGATGAGCACCCGCTTGCGTTCACCTTCGGACAGGGTGCCGTAGGTGCGGTCGGAAAGGTGTTCGGCGCCGAGGGTTTCCAGCATGTCGACGGCACGTTCGGTATCGATGTCCTCGTAGCGTTCACGCCAGCGGCCGAGCACCGCGTAGCCGGCCGAGACCACCAGGTCACTGACCCTCTCGTCCACCGGGATGCGGCTGGCCACCGCCGCCGAGGACAATCCGATCCGTGGCCGCAATTCGGTGACGTCGACGCGACCGAGCGTCTCCCCCAGCAGATTCGCGTTACCGGAGGTCGGATGGAGTTCGGCGGCGGCCATTCTCAGCAGCGAGGTCTTGCCCGCGCCGTTCGGGCCGAGCACCACCCAGCGTTCGTCGAGCTCTACTTGCCAGGAGACCGGGCCGACCAGGGTTCGGCCCGAGCGACGGATGGTCACGTCGGAGAAGTCGATGAGCAAATCGGGATCGGGTTGCGACACGCGCTCCATCTTGGCCCACGCGGGCTCTCAGCGCAGCGACCGGCCCGTGCGAGATTCGTCGATCCTGGTCGCCGACGGGTCACCCGTGCTGCGACCATCGCCGCGCAACATCCGCGCGGCGACGAAGGAGACCGGCACCGACAGCGCGACCCAGACGATCAGGATCACCACAATCGTCGTCATCATCGCGGAACCTCCCTGTACCTCGACGTGCTCGGCTGTCGGTTACGTATACCCGCGAGCCGCCGCCGCCACACCGCGTTGTCGCGGCGAGTCGCGAAAACCGCCATCCAACTGCCGGATTCGGGACGCGCGTGTCGAGGCGATCACTCCCGTGGCGGCACCGCGATCACCGTCATCGAACCGGGCGCCACCTCGGTGAAACCGGCGTCGCGCACGGCGACCGCACGACCCGCCGCCACCTCGGCCACCAAGCCCGCCCACTGCTGTGCGCCGGCGTCGCGCACCGCGCAGCGGAACTCGCGGCCCGCCCACGCGGCCGCCGCGTCCACCGGCAGCGCACCCGCGAGCAGCATGCTCGCGTGCCCGACCTGCGCGGCCGCCTTGCCCACCGACATCTCCAGCGCCGCGTTCACCCACAGCACCGGCGATGCCGGATCCGCCGGGCCCGGCTCGTCGTGGTCGAGATCGGTGCCGCCGATCTGGAGTTTGCGCAGACGCGGATCGATCTCCCCGACCGGGCCGGGGACGAACGCACGGGCCTGCGCGCCGTCGACCTCGACCGTCACCCCGTCGACGTCTCCCGCTGCCACCCACTGCGCACCGCGCGCCCGCCGGGCGACCTTCCTGATCCGCGACCGCTTCCACGCGAGGTAGCGCGGCTCCCACTCCCCGCCCGGCCCCGACCGCGGGTCCAGGCACACCGCGACCGCCGCGGCGGCGGCCGCTTCCAGCAGTGCGCTGCGGGCGGGCGGGTCAGCCTTGGGGATGTGCAACACCATCTGCATCGCCTGCACCATCGCCGGGTCGCCGGGGTCACCGCCGCCGCCGTAGCCCTGGGCCAATTCCGCGTGCCGAGCGGCGAATTCGGCCGCCTCGTCGCGGGCCGGGGCCGCGGCCTGCTCCTCGGTTTCCAACCCACTACCCATGCCACAACACCCATTCGATCGACACCAGTCCGCCCGCCAGCCTAATAGTGCGGCGCGTGGCCATCCCGGGTTCTCCCGCCTCACCGACGGCGAACGCGGTCTCGCGCCGACCCGGCTCAGTTCACCCGGACATCCACCATGAAGGTCGGCTCCGGGCCGATAGACGGTTCGCTGGCCGGCCCGTACGTGAACTGCAGCGAGGTGACACCACGCTCGATCGCCCGGAACGGCCACACCGTGGCGTTGCCCTCGCTGGTCGGCCCACCGTCGGCCATCAGGATGCCCTTCTCGGCGTTGACCATGCCCCACTCGCCGGTCGACGCGGGATTCTGCGGCAGGCGCACCAGCAGGCGCTGACCCACCGTGGCCACGACCGTGCTGCCGTTGGCGGTCTGTTCGATCAACAGCGGCTCGGCCGCGGACTGCGGAACGGCGGTCGGCTCGAGGGTGACGTCATAGGTTTCGGTCTTGTCGCCGCATCCGGCGGTCACTGCGCCGAGACCCGCCAGGGCGACCAGGACGAGAAAAGACCTGCGCACAACAACCTCCCGGTGACGAGCGGTGACGACGTGCCTGTGCCGTCACTCTACGTCGGTGAGGTCGCGATGCCGCGTGACGCTACCGGCCGAGCAGCGGAACCCGCCGCACACCGCCGTCGCGCGCGTCGGCCGCTTCCACCTCGTCGCGGGTGACGCCGAGAATGAACAGCACCGCGTCCAGGTAGGGGTGCGACAGCGCCGTGTCGGCCACCTCGCGCAGCGCGGGCTTGGCGTTGAACGCCACACCGAGCCCGGCCGCGTTGAGCATGTCGATGTCGTTGGCGCCGTCACCGACCGCGACGGTCTGCTCCATCGGCACCCCCGCCTCGGCCGCGAACTTGCGTAGCGCGGTCGCCTTGAACGCCCGGTCGACGATTTCGCCGACGACGCGCCCGGTGAGCTTGCCGTCGACGATCTCCAGGGTGTTGGCCTGCACGAAATCGAGTTCCAGCTCGTGTGCGAGCGGCTCGATCACCTGCCGGAATCCACCGGAGACCACACCGCAACGGAAGCCGAGCCTGCGCAGGGTACGAATCGTGGTGCGCGCGCCCGGGGTGAGTTCGATCCGCTCGGCAACCTCCTCGATCACCGACTCGTCGAGGCCTTCGAGGGTGGCCACGCGCTGCCGCAGCGATTCGGCGAAGTCGAGCTCGCCGCGCATCGCGGCCTCGGTGACCTCGCGGACCTGGTCCTCGACGCCGGCGTGCGCGGCCAGCATCTCGATCACCTCGCCGGTGATCAGCGTGGAGTCCACGTCGAACACGATGAGGCGCTTGGCCCGGCGGGCCAGCCCGGCCCGTTCCACCGCGATGTCGACCTGTTCGGCGACGGCCACCTCGGCCAGTGCGGTGCGCAGCCGCGCGTCGCCTTCGTCGCTGGTGTCGGTCGCGGTGACCATCAGTTCCATCCCGGTCACCGGGTAGTCGGCGATGCCACGGATGGAGTCGATATTGGCGCCACCGGTGGCGAGTTCACGCGAGATCGCGCTGAATGCCTTCGCGGTGACCGGGGCGCCGAGCACCACCACCGCGTGGGTGGACATCGGCGGCTTGCCGATCTGCGCGTCCACGGACACGTCGACCTGCATGCCGACGGTGTTCATCGCCTCTTCGAGTTCGTCCTGCAACGCCTCGGGGTCGTTGGGGCACGACACCAGCACCCCGAGGGTGAGTCGGCCCCTGATCACCACCTGCTCCACGTCCAGCAGGCTCACCTGGTGCCGGGACAACGTCGCCAGCAGCACCGAGGTGACGCCCGGTCGGTCGGGGCCGGTGACGGTCACGAGAACTGTGGTGTCAGCCAAGTCGATCTGCTCCGTTCGAATACCCACAAAAAGAGTGTGCACCTGCTGGTCTGTCAGCAGGTGCACACCCTGTCGTTCGGTGGTGTCTTACTTCTTCGCGAGCGCGCCTTCGGACACGTGCGTGCTGTGCTTACCCGAGCCCCAGCCCACGTGCGCTTCGGCCTTCATCCGCTCGACCATGTGCGGGTAGTGCAGCTCGAACGCGGGGCGCTCGGACCGGATGCGCGGCAGCTCGTAGAAGTTGTGGCGCGGCGGCGGGCAGGTGGTGGCCCACTCGAGGGAGTTGCCGTAGCCCCACGGGTCGTCGACCGTGACGACCTCGCCGTAGCGGTAGCTCTTGAAGACGTTCCAGATGAACGGCAGCATCGACGAGCCCAGGATGAACGCACCGATCGTGGAGATCGTGTTCAGCGTGGTGAAACCGTCGGACGGCAGGTAGTCGGCGTAGCGACGCGGCATGCCCTCGGCGCCCAGCCAGTGCTGCACCAGGAAGGTGGTGTGGAAGCCGACGAAGGTGGTCCAGAAGTGCCACTTGCCCAGACGCTCGTCCATCATGCGGCCGGTGATCTTCGGGAACCAGAAGTAGATACCGGCGAAGGTCGCGAACACGATGGTGCCGAAGAGCACGTAGTGGAAGTGCGCCACGACGAAGTACGAGTCGGTGACGTGGAAGTCCAGCGGCGGCGAGGCCAGGATGACGCCCGACAGACCACCGAAGAGGAAGGTCACCAGGAAGCCGATCGACCACAGCATCGGTGTCTCGAACGTCAGCTGACCGCGCCACATGGTGCCGATCCAGTTGAAGAACTTCACACCGGTCGGGACCGCGATGAGGAAGGTCATGAAGGAGAAGTACGGCAGCAGCACGGCGCCGGTGGCGTACATGTGGTGCGCCCACACCGCGATCGACAGCGCCGCGATACCGAGCGTCGCGTAGACCAGCGTGGTGTAACCGAAGATCGGTTTACGGCTGAACACCGGGAAGATCTCGGACACGATGCCGAAGAACGGCAGCGCGATGATGTAGACCTCGGGGTGGCCGAAGAACCAGAACAGGTGCTGGTAGAGCAGGATGCCGCCGGTGGCCGGGTCGTAGATGTGGCCGCCCAGGTGGCGGTCGTAGGCCAGACCGAACAGCGCCGCGGTGAGCAGCGGGAACGCGAGCAGCACCAGGACCGAGGTGACCGCGATGTTCCAGGTGAAGATCGGCATGCGGAACATGGTCATACCGGGTGCGCGCAGGCAGACCACGGTGGTGAGCATGTTGACGCCACCGAGGATGGTGCCGAGACCGGACACGGCCAGGCCCAGGATCCACAGGTCGGTGCCGACGCCGGGCGAGTGCAGGATGTCGGTGAGCGGCACGTACGCCGTCCAGCCGAAGTCCGCGGCGCCACCGGGGGTCACGAAGCCCGCGGTCGCCATGGAGCCACCGAACAGGTACAGCCAGTAGCTGAACGCGTTCAGTCGCGGGAAGGCGACGTCGGGGGCGCCGATCTGCAGCGGCAGGATGATGTTGGCGAAGCCGAACACGATCGCCGTCGCGTAGAACAGCAGCATGATGGTGCCGTGCATGGTGAACAGCTGGTTGAACTGCTCGGGCGAGAGGAACTGCAGACCCGGACGGGCCAACTCGGCGCGCATCAGCAGCGCCATGAGTCCGCCGACCAGGAAGAAGCTGATCGCCGTCACCAAGTACATGGTGCCGAGCACCTTGGGGTCGGTGGTGGTGACCGCCTTGTAGAGGAACGAGCCCTTCGGACCGGTCCGGGCCGGATACGGTCGAGTCGCTTCCAACTGAGGGACTGGCCTGGGCTCTACCGCAGTCACTGATCCTCCTGAAGATGCCTGTACGTCACTCGCAGAGCCGGCCGCGCCTCGATGACGGACAGCAGCAGACATGCGTTGGAGTGAATCGTAAACCGTGCTGCCGCAGCATTCCGCGCGGGTCCTACTCTGTGTCGTATTCGGCGCGCCGTAGTTCGCGATCCCGATCTTCCTCCGCAGGTCGCGTGGGTGCAACGGTTGTCGGCGATGACTTTTCGGCGGTCGGCGCGTCATGATCGATGCCGACGCACGAACATGCCGGCGTCGCTGACGCGCTACCCCTTCAGCCGAGGAGAAGTCATGTCGTTCAGCCCGAAACCCGGTGATCCCACCTGGGTCGACCTCTACACGACCGATCTCGACCGCGCGATCGCCTTCTACGGCGAACTGTTCGGCTGGACCGCCGAACGCGGCGGTGAGGAATTCGGCGGCTACACCACCTTGCGCAAGGACGGGCGGGCGGTGGCGGGCGCGATGGGCCGCCACGACGACCCCGGCGACCCCTACCCCGACCGCTGGACCGTCTACCTGGACTCCCCCGATGCCCTGGCGACGACCGCCGCGGCGAGCACCGCGGGCGGCGCGGTGATCGTCGAGCCGATGGCGATCGCCGATCTCGGTGCGATGGCGGTGCTCGCCGATGTCGGCGGAATCGGTGTGGGTGTCTGGCAGGCCGACACCTTCGCCGGTTTCGACGCGGTCGGCCTCGTCGCCGACGGGACCTGGACCGACCACGTCGGTGTGCCGTCCTGGTTCGAGCTGATGACCCGCGCCTACGACGAGTCCCTGGTCTTCTACCGCGACGTCTTCGGCTGGCGCGACACCCTGACGATCGCCGATACCGCGGACTTCCGCTACACCACCATCCACGCCGTTCCCCCGATGGGCGGCGGCGTCCTCGACGCCAACGGGCATCTCACCGAGGGCGTACCCGGCTCGTGGACGGTCTATTTCGGCGCCGACGACGTCGACAAGTCCGCCGAACAGGCGGTGGCCCTCGGCGGCACCATCGCCTTCGAACCGATGAACACCCCCTACGGCCGCCTCGCCGGCCTGATCGACCCCACCGGCGCGCATTTCAGCATCGGCGGAAACGCCCGCTGAGGCGAACCCACGGCGGTGGGTGGCGCGTGCACGAGGCCGCCACCGCCGGGATTCGCCCACCCAGGGGTGGTATACGCACCCCCTGGGAGTCGGCGCATCAACGCTGGGGTTGCTGTCGGATCCCCCTCCCGAAGACGAGATTAGAGGTGTACCCACAGACACCCGCCGAACCTTCGAGGGGAACACGATGAGCACCCTGGTCACCGCACCCGCCGACAACGTCATCCCGATGCGCAGCCGCTCCGGCGCACCGATCGCCGCCGGTCATCTCGCCGACGCCGACCTGGATCGTTGGGCGAACCGCCTGGCCCGGCTGCTGCTCACCCGCGGCGCCTCCGCGGGCGAGCGGATCGCCCTCGCCGTGGCCCCCCGGATCGAATCGGTCGTCGCCGAGGCCGCGGTCCGCAAGATCGGTGCGATTCCGGTGTCGCCGACCGAGGGCGCGTCCACCGCCCCCGACGCCGGATTCGGGATCACCACCCGGGCGGGCCGGGCCGACCTCGCCGACGGCATCGACTGGCTGGTGCTCGACGATCGCTCGACTCTGCAGCGCTATCTGGTCAGCTCCGACGCGCCGCTGGGGGCCACGGAACTGCGCGCAGTCTCCTGAACCCATTCCGATGCGCTCGATACAGGTCCAGAATGAACATAGAGCGCAGTACGCAACGGCGAGTACTACCTACCAGGTGGCTACCCGGCGGTCGGGAACCAGAGGTGAACGCCCAGATCCAGACATGAGAATGCAGGTTCGCTCATGATCCAGTCTTCTTCGCATGCGTCGGATGCCGTCGCACCCGAAGGCCCTTTCCCCTTGTCGGCCGCCCAGCGCGGCATCTGGTTCGCCCAGCACATCGCGGGCGATACCCCCATCTCCATCGCCCAGTACGTCGAACTGTCCGGCGCGATCGACCTCGCGCTGCTGATCGACGCGGTCCAGCGGACCGGCCGTGAATTCGGTACCGGCTATCTACGGCTGGTCGATATCGACGGCCACCCCCATCAGATCGTCGATCTGAGCCTCGACGACGACGTCGCCGAACTCGATCTGCGCGACCGCCCCGACCCGGACGCGGCCGCGCACGCGTGGATGCGCGCCGAGTACACCGCACCACTGGATGTGATGCACGACCGATTAGTCCGCATCGCCATGCTGCGCGTCGGTGAGGATCGCTGGTTCTGGTACGCGCGCATGCACCACATCGTGCTGGACGGGATGGGCGCGCTGGCTCTGGTGCAGCGCGTCGGCGAGCTCTACAACGCCGCCTTCGAGGGTCGTGAGCCGCCGCGGACCAAGGCCGAGCCGTTGCAGAAGATCGTCGACGCCGATCTGGCCTACCGCACCTCCGACCGTTTCACGACCGACCGCGAGTACTGGCGCGAGCACTTGGCCGCGCTGGCGGATCCGGTGACGCTCGCCGGCCGCGACGCCGAGGTCGACGCGCACCCCAGCCGGGTATCGGGCGCGCTGCCCGCGGAGACCGGTTCCCTGCTGGATTCGGTGGCGGCGTCGGTGAATTCGGGTGTCGCACCGACGGTGGTCGCGGCGTTCGGCGCCTATCTCGCCGCGATGACCGGGGCGCCGGAAGTGGTGCTGAGCCTGCCGGTCTCCGCGCGGACCTCGGCGACCCTGCGCCGTTCGGGCGGCATGCTCGCCAACGTCGTGCCGCTGCGCATGCGCCTCGATCCCACCACCACCGTCGGGGCGGCGATTCTCGCCGTGCAGAGCGAGCTGACCGGTGCGTTGCGCCGCCAGCGGTACCGCCAGGAGGACATCGTCCGCGATCTCGGCTGGGCGATGGACGAGGCGGCGTCGTTCGGTCCGGCCGTGAATCTCATGATGGTCGATACCAAGATCGCGCTCGGTCCGGTCGTCGGGCGGCTCCATGTGCTCACCTCCGGCCTGATCGACGACCTGTTCGTCAACCTGTACCCGGGCGTCGGCGGCGAGAGCACCCATATCGATCTGCAGGGCAACGCGAACCTGTACAGCGACGCCGAGCTGGCGGGCCATCACGAGCGATTCCTGCTGTTCCTGCATCGTTTCCTCGTCGCCGGACCGGACGCCCCGCTCTCGGCGGTGCCGGTTCTCTCGGATGCCGAGCGGGCGGCCTCGGTGCCCGCGCGTGGTCCGGCCGGGGTCGCGACGCGCACGCTGCCCGAGATCCTCGCCGCGGGCGCCGCGATCGACCCGGACGCGGTGGCGCTGCGCTGGGGCGTCGACGACACCCTGAGCTACCGCGAGGTCGACGACTACACCAATCGCCTGGCCCGGGTGCTGATCGCCGCCGGTGCCGGGCCTGAACACGCTGTGGCGCTGTCGATTCCGCGCTCATCGGATTCCGTGCTCGCCACCATCGCGGTGGCCAAGACCGGTGCGCCGTTCGTGCCGATCGATCCGACCTACCCCGACGATCGCATCGAGCACATGATCGACGACAGCGGGGTGGTCATCGGCTTGACGATCGACGAGGTACGAAAGTCCCTGCCCGGCAATGTCGATTGGCTCTCGCTGGACGACGCGACCACCGCCGCGGACCTCGCCACCCATGACCCCGCGCCGATCACCGACGCCGACCGTACTGCCGCGATCGCGCCGGATCAGGTCGCCTACATCATCTACACCTCCGGGTCGACCGGTCTGCCCAAGGGCGTGCTGGTCTCGCATCGCGGCCTGGCGAACCTCGCGGCGAGTTCGGGAGCCGGGTTCGGGGTCGAGCCGGACTCTGTTGTCGCCCACGCGGTCTCGCCGAGTTTCGATATCTCCGTCGAGGAGATCGTGGTGACCGCGGCCGCAGGCGCGACCCTGGCGGTGGTGCCGCCGTCGGCGTACGCGGGTGAGGACATGGCGCGGGTGCTGCGCACGCACCGGGTCACCCATCTCAATGTCACCCCGGCGGTCGTCGGTTCGCTCGATCCGGCGACGCTGCCCGACTTGCGCACGATCGTGGTCGGTGGTGACGCGTGCCCGCCGGAGCTGGTGGCGAAGTGGGCCGGTCGCTCGCTGATCAACGGGTACGGGCCCACCGAAACGACCATCACCACCACACTGAGCGAACCGCTGGTGCCCGGCGCTCCGGTGACGATCGGCAGCCTGGTCGGTGGTGTCTCCGGCCTGGTGCTCGACCCGTGGCTGCGCCCGGTACCCGCGGGCACGGTGGGTGAGCTGTACCTCGCGGGCCCCGGCGTCGCGCGTGGTTATCATCGGCGCGGCGGCTTGACCGCGAGCCGGTTCGTGGCGAATCCGCACGCACCGGGCGAGCGGATGTATCGCACCGGCGATCTGGTGCGCTGGTCCGACGACGGGGCGCGCCTCACCCTGGAATACCAGGGACGCAGCGACTTCCAGGTGAAGGTGCGCGGCTACCGGATCGAGCTCGGCGAGATCGATGCCGCGTTGCAGCGGCTGCCCGGGATCGACTTCGCGATCACCCTCGGTGTCGAGTCGCCGACCGGCGCCACCGCGCTCGTCGCCTATGTGACGGCCGAGCCGGGTGCCGATGTCCATCCCGAAGCCGTGAAAGCCGCTGTGGGCGAGACACTTCCGGCGTATATGGTGCCCACCGTCGTGATGGTGCTCGACCGGGTACCACTGACGCCGCTCGGCAAGGTGGACCGAAAGGCATTGCCCGCACCGGATTTCGGTGCCCGCTCGGTCGTGAGCCGGGCGCCGTCCACCCCGCGCGAGGAAGCTATGGCAACCCTGTTCGCCGAGGTGCTCGGACTCGACACGGTCGGTGTCGACGACAGTTTCTTCGCTCTCGGTGGCGACAGCATCGTGTCGATCCAGCTGGTCTCGCGGGCGAAGGCCGCCGGTATCTCGTTCAGCGCCCGCGATGTCTTCGAACGCAAGACGGTCGCCGCGCTGGCCGCTGTCGCCGACGACACCGCGGCGCACGTGGTGGACGAGCTGCCCGGTGGCGGGGTCGGTGCGGTAGAACTCACCCCGATCGTGCACGCGATGGTCGAGCATCCGGACACCTGGGGACGCTACGGGCAGGCCGTCCTGATCGGGCTCCCCGACGATTTCGACCGTCCGAGGCTCGCGGCGGCGCTCCAGGTCCTGCTCGAGCACCACGATCTGCTCCGCTCCTCGCTGCGACCGACCGCCGACGGCTGGGACTGGATTGTCGCCGAGCGTGGTTCGGTCGACGCCGGGGATCTGATCGACGTCGCCCGAGCCGACACCGAGGACGCGGTCGAGCGCGCCTTGCAGAACGCCGCGGACCTGCTCGATCCCACCGCGGGCGCCGTTGCCCGCTTCGTGTTCATCGAACGCGCCGACGCCGCCCCCCTGTGCTGGCTGGTCCTGCACCACCTGGTCACCGACGGCGTCTCGTGGCGAATCCTGCTGCCGGACTTGGCTACCGCGGCCTTCGGCGGCGCACTCGACCCGATCGGGACCTCCTTCCGCCGCTGGGCGCACAGCCAGCCCGAGAACGCCACGACACGTCTGGACGAACTGCCGATCTGGCAAAGAATCCTGGCCACGCCCGACCCACCATTCGCCCGGGCCGACCGTCGGACCGCTGACAGCGCGAAGGCCACTTCGGTGGCGCAGACCGTGTCGGCCCCTTGCGCCTTCGACCCGGCCCTCGATGTGGTCGCCACGATGGCGCAGTGGCAGACGACGGTGCCTTCGGATGTCGCACAGGCCGTCTTGCACGGCGTGCCCGAGCAGTTCCATTGCGGCGCTGACGATGTGCTGCTGGCCGCCCTCGCCATGGCCGTGTGCCGGTGGCGTGATCGGACCGGCGCCCTGGTGACGCTGGAGGGCCACGGCCGCGACGAATCCCTGCTGCCCGGCGCCGATGTCGCGCGCACGGTCGGCTGGTTCACCAGTGTGTACCCCGTCGCGCTCGACCTGACCGGGATCGACCTCGGCGAAGCGTTCGCCGGTGGCCCGGCAGCGGGCTCGGCGATCAAGGCGGCCAAGGAGCAGTTGCGGTCGGTCCCCGATCGCGGGGTCGGCTTCGGCCTGCTCCGCTACCTGAACCGCGAGGCCGCCGCGGAGCTGACGGATGCGCCCACACCCCAGCTGAGCTTCAACTACCTCGGCAGGGCGGTGACCGGCGCCGATCCCTGGGTGCCGCGACGCTTCGCCGCGACCAACGACGACCGAGCCCCACTGGCCGCGGTCGTCGACATCAACGCGGTGCTGACCGATGCCGGACTGGAGGTCACCTGGGCCTATGCGAGCAGGCTGCTCGACGAGGCCGACGTGCGCGGATTGGCGCAGCTGTGGTCGCAGGCCCTGCGGGCACTGGTCACCCACGCCGCAACCGGCGACGCGGGTGGCCGCACTCCCTCGGATTTCGCGCTCGTCACAGTCGATCAGCCGCAGATCGAGCGCTGGGAGCACGCCTACCCGACGCTCATCGACATCTGGCCGCTCTCGCCGCTGCAGTACGGCCTGCTCTTCCACGCGCTCTACGACTCCGACACCGCCGACGGTTACACGGTCCAATCGCTGCTCACCCTCGCGGGCACGGTCGACGCCACCCGGCTGCGCGGTGCCGCACAGGCGCTCGTGGATCGGCACGAGAACCTGCGCGTCGCCTTCGTGGAGACCGACGACGGGCCACGTCAACTCGTCCTGTCCGCCGCCGAGATCCGCTGGGAAGAAGTAGATCTCACCACGATCACCGACGAAGCCCAGCGAGCGCGCGAGCTCGCTCGTGTGATCGAGCTCGACGCGCTGACCCGCTTCGACCTGACCCGGCCCCCCTTGCTGCGCTTCACCCTGATCAGGACCGGCGAGGAAACGTTCCGGCTCGTCATGACCAATCACCATCTGGTGCTGGACGGTTGGTCGACACCGCTGCTGGTCCGGGAACTGCTCACCCTGTACGTCACCGCGGGCGACGCGTCGATACTGCCGCCCGCCCAGTCCTACCGCGACTTCCTGTCCTGGCTCGGAGACCAGGACGCGGAGGCCTCGCTCTCCGCGTGGAAACAGGCCATGGCCGGAATCGACACCCCGACCCGTGCCGTCCCCACCCTCGCCGGCATCGAGTCGACCGAGACCGCGATGCTCTCGCACGACCTGTCCAGCGCCACGGTCGCGGCACTCGAAGCCGCTGCCAGAGCAGCGGGCGCGACGGTGAACACGCTGGTCCAGGCGGGTTGGTCGCTGCTGCTGGCGATGCTCACCGGACGCACCGATGTGGTGTTCGGCGCCACGGTGTCCGGTCGGCCGCCGGAACTGCCCGGGGTCGAGGAGATGGTCGGGCTGTTCATCAACACCGTCCCGGTGCGGGTGACGCTGGATCCGTCGGAGCAGGTCTGCGACCTGCTGGCCCGTGTGCAGGCCGAGCAGGCACGGCTCATGGACCACCAGCACGTCGGCCTCGCCGCCATCCACCGCGTGGTCGGACTGGCCGAATTGTTCGACACCCTCACCGTTTTCGAGTCCTACCCGATCGATCGCGAGGCACTGTCGCAGGCGCTCGACATCGCGGGCATGCGGGTGCTCGATGTCGAGGGCACCGACGCGACGCCGTACCCGTTGAACCTCATGGTGATTCCGCTGCGTGGCGAGGCCGGCGCGGGCGACGCCCTGCGCATCACCGTGAAGTTCATGGCCGATCAGCTCGAACCCGCTGCGGCACAGACGCTGCTGGACCGTTTCGTCCGGGTGCTCGCCCAACTCGCCGACAATCCGCACACCCCGGTCTCGCAATTGCGCAACTGCAGTGACGACGAATTGGCCACGCTGGCACCGGTTCACGGGCCACCGCCCTTGCCGATGCGCACGCTGCCCGACATTCTCACCGCGGGCGCGCGCATCGATCCCGCCGCGATCGCGGTCAGCGCGGGCGAGCTGCGGATGAGTTACGGCGACCTCGACGCCTGGTCGAACCGGTTCGCCCGGGTCCTGCTCCGTCGCGGGATCGGCCCCGAGACCTTCGTCGTGCTCGCACTCACCCGGTCGCTGGAATCGGTGGTCGCCGTCTGGGCGCTGGCCAAGACGGGGGCGGCCTTCGTCCCGCTGGATCCGAGCTATCCGGTGGAGCGGATCGAGCACATGCTCTCCGATTCGAAGGCCCCGATCGGCGTCACCGTGACCGCCGTCGGCGAAGACCTGCCCGGGTCCATCGACTGGCTGTTGCTCGACGATCTGAACACCATGCGCCGCGCCATGCTGGTCTCGGACGCGCCGATCACCGACGCCGAGCGCGGCGGCCCGCTCGACATCGACCACACGGCCTATCTGATCTACACCTCCGGTTCCACCGGCAAACCGAAGGCGGTCCTGCTCAGTCATCGCGGCATCGCGAATCTCGTCGCCGCCCAGCG
This sequence comes from Nocardia sp. NPDC060249, assembly GCF_042728755.1. NCBI lineage: Bacteria > Bacillati > Actinomycetota > Actinomycetes > Mycobacteriales > Nocardiaceae > Nocardia > Nocardia sp. NPDC060249. The sequence continues at coordinate 298,079 of NZ_JBHXAQ010000001.1, read as the reverse complement.
CGAAACCCTGGCGCTCGACCCGACCGCCAGCGCACTGCAGGTCGCCTCCCCCAGCTTCGACGCCTCGGTCTTCGAGATGCTGACCGCGCACGCCGCGGGGGGACGCCTGGTCGTCTCGCCGCCGGAGGTCTACGGCGGCGGCGAACTCCAGGCGCTGCTGCGCGCGGAGGGGGTCACCCATGCGGTGATCACCCCGTCGGCGCTGGCGACGATGGAGCCCACCGATCTCACCGAGCTGCGGGTGCTGGCGGTGGCCGGTGAGGCGGCCACCCCCGAGCTCATCGAGAAGTGGGCCGCGGGCAGGCGGATGGTGAATCTGTACGGCCCCACCGAGTTCAGCATCTGGGCGACCGGCCCCGCCGAACTGCTCCCCGGCGAGCCCGTCACCATCGGCGGGCCGATTCGCGGTGCGGCACTGGTGGTGCTGGACAGCTGGTTGCGTCCGGTTCCCGTCGGCATCGCCGGTGAGCTGTATCTGGCCGGGCCCGCACTGGCGCGCGGCTACTTCAACCGGTTCGAGATGACCGCGGGCCGGTTCGTCGCCAACCCGTTCGGCGTGGCCGGGGAACGGATGTACCGAACCGGCGACATGGTGCGCTGGGTCACGGACGAGAACGCCGCGCTCACCCTGGAATATCTGGGCCGCAGCGACTTCCAGGTCAAGATCCGCGGCCTGCGGATCGAACTGGGCGAGATCGACGCCGTGCTCTCGCGCGACGACGAGGTCGACTACGCGGTGACGATCGGTCGCGAAGGACCGGCGGGGGCCACCGTGCTCGTGTCCTACGTGCTTGCCGTGCCGGAGGTCGAACTCGACACCGAACGGCTACGCGCGCAGGTCGCGGCGGAACTGCCGGGGTACATGGTGCCCGCCTATGTCGTTGTCCTGGACGATATCCCGCTCACTCCGGTCGGCAAACTGGATCGCAAAGCCTTGCCGATACCGGACTTCTCGGCCACCCAGCAGTCCTATCTCGCGCCGCGCACACCGATCGAACAGGCCGTCGCCGCGGTGTTCGCCGAGGTACTCGGCAGCGAACGGGTGAGCGTCGACCAGTCCTTCTTCGAACTCGGCGGCAACTCGCTGAGCGCGACGAAGGTCGTCGCCCGGGTCAATTCGGCGCTCGGCTCCACCATCGCGCTGCGTGATCTGTTCGACGCGCCGAGCGTCGCCCAACTGTCGGCGCGGGTCGTCCCCGCCGCCGAGGGCAGTCCCGGCCGGCCCGCGCTGGCCCCGCGCCTGCGCCCGGACCGCATCCCCCTGTCCCCGGCCCAGCAGCGCATGTGGGTGCTCAATCAGCTCGACCCCGACTCGTCGGCCTACAACATCGCGATCGCCCTTCGCCTCACCGGCACCCTCGATGTGGAGGCCATGCGCCGCGCACTCGCCGACGTGGTCGAACGCCACGAAAGCCTGCGCACCCGCTACCCCGCCGATGCCGAGGGCCCGCGTCAGGTCATCGTCGGCATCGACACCGCGGTTCCGTCGATGCCGCTGATCGATACCGAAGACGGTGCGCCACTGCGGGATCAGATCAACGAGCTGGCAGGCACCGGCTTCGATCTCACCCGTCACGCGCCACTGCGTGTCAGCCTGTTCCGCCTCCACCGTCGCCCAGCCACGACCGGAGCCCACAACGCCCATCCGGCTCCCGGGACAACGCCGTTCGACTATGCGGCGCCGGTCAGTGCCCCCCTCGCGCCGATCGCCGGCCTTTCGTCGCGCGCCGAGGGCGCCCCACGATCCGAAGACCCTGTCCCGGTGCATGTAGTCGTCCTCGTCGTGCACCACATCAGCGCTGACGGCGCATCGATGGCCCCGTTGGCGGCGGATCTGGTCGCCGCGTACTCGGCGCGGGCATCGGGCGGCGCCCCCGGCCGGCCCCCGCTCACGGTGCACTACGCGGACTTCGCGCTGTGGCATCGCGAGCTTCTCGGCAGCGCGACCGACTCGGATTCTGTGGCAGCACAGCAGATCCGGTATTGGCGTGAGACGCTCGACGGCGCACCGGACGCGCTCGAGCTTCCCGCCGACCGCCCCCGCCCGGCGGTGCAGACGATGCGCAGCGACGATGTCGACTTCGCCGTCGACGAACAGACCCACCGCGCGCTGATCGACTTCGCCACCGCGAACGATGTCAGCGTCTTCATGGTCGTCCACGCCGCCCTCGCGATGCTCCTGGCCCGACTCGCCGGTACCGGCGATGTCGTCATCGGCACGCCGGTCGCGGGCCGCGGCGAGGCCGCGCTGGACGATCTCGTCGGCATGTTCGTCAACACCCTGGCCCTGCGCACGCCCGTCGACCCCGGCACCGGCTTCCGGCAGTTGCTCGCCACCGTGCGCGCCACCGACCTCGACGCCTTCGGCAACGCCGACGTCCCGTTCGAGCAGCTCGTCGCGGCGCTCGACCTCACCCGGTCGACCGCCCATCACCCGCTGTTCCAGATGTCGCTCTCACTCCAGAACTTCGTCGAACCGGTGCTCGAACTGCCCGGGCTCCGGGTCGAGGTCGAGGACTTCGACCGCCGCTCCTCGGCCTTCGACCTCACCCTCGACCTGCGCGAACGTTTCGACGAGACCGGCCCGGCAGGCATCGACGGCGTCCTCACCTACGCGACGGACCTGTTCGACGCCGCCACGGTCACCTCGTTCGCGACCCGATGGCGGCAGGTGCTCGCCGCCGTCCTCACCGACATCGATATCCGCCTCGCCGATATCGATGTGCTCGCCGAATCCGAACGCGCGGAACTCATCCCGGTCCGCGGCCCCGCCACCGCGGGCACGACCACCTTGGCCGAGCTGCTCACCGCCACCGCGTCAACCTGCCCCGGCCGACCAGCCCTGGTCGCCAACACCGCGACGATCACCTACGGTGCCCTCAACGCCCGGTCGAATCAGTTGGCCAGGCTGCTGATCGAGGCCGGAGCGCACACGGAATCCGTGGTAGCCCTCGGCCTCCCGCGGTGTGCCGAGCTCCACATCGGCATCTGGGCGGCGGCGAAGGTGGGCGCGGCGTTCCTGCCGGTCGACCCGAAGCACCCGCCGGACCGCATCGACCACATGCTCACCGATTCCGGCGCCCAGGTCGGGATCACCCTCGCCGAACACCGGCCGAAGCTCTCCGGCGCCACCCACTGGTTGATCCTGGACGACCCCGGCTTCGCCAACCGCCTGGACGCCACCGACGACGCGGACCTCACCCCCGGGGAACTACCGGTTCCGATCAGGGTCGAGAACCCGGCGTGGATGATCTACACCTCCGGCTCGACCGGCACCCCGAAAGGTGTCACCGTCACGCATCGCGGCCTGGCCGACCTGGTCGACTCCCAGCGCACCGACCTCACTCTCGACGAACACGCCCGGGTGATGCAGGTCGCCTCGCCGAGCTTCGACGCGTCGGTCTTCGAGGCGCTCATGGCCTTCGGTTGCGGCGGCGCCTCGGTGATCGCCCCGCCGGAGGTCTTCGGCGGCGGTCCCCTCGCGGAACTGATCGCCGCCGAGCAGGTCACCCACATGGTGATCACGCCGTCGGCACTGGCCACCATCGACCCCGCCGCCGTGTCGAGCCTGCGGGTGCTCGCGGTCGCGGGTGAGGCGGTCGGCCCCGATCTCGTCGCGCGCTGGTGCGGCGGTGCCGGCGGGCCGACGATGGTCAACCTGTACGGCCCCACCGAATACACCATCTGGGCAACAGGTTCCGAGCCGCTGTCCGCCGCGGAACCGGTGACCATCGGCGCTCCGGTTCGCGGTGCGTCCGCACTCGTCCTCGACGACCGCCTGCGCCCGGTACCCGTCGGCGTCGCGGGTGAGCTGTACCTGGCCGGCACCGCCCTCGCCCGGTGCTACCACGCGCGACCGAGCTTGACGGCAGCCCGTTTCATCGCCAACCCCTTCGGTCGCCCCGGCGAATGCCTCTATCGCACAGGCGACTCGGTGCGGTGGTCTCGCACCGCCGGCTCCGCTCGAGCGGACGGACCCGCGGGTTCACCTGCCGCATTGACCCTGGAATACCTCGGCCGCACCGACTTCCAGGTCAAGGTGCGCGGTCAGCGCATCGAGCTCGGCGAGATCGACGCGGTGCTCGGCGCCATCGACGGCGTCGATATCGCGGTGACGCTGGGCGTTCCCGGTCCCACCGGTTCCACCGCCCTCGCCGCCTACCTGGTGCGCATGCCCGGCGCCGACCTCGACATCGCGCACATCCGCGCTCTCGCCGCCGGCACGCTCCCCGCGTACATGGTGCCCGCCGCGTTCGTGGTGCTGGACGAGATCCCCATCAACGCGGTCGGCAAACTCGACCGAAAAGCCCTGCCGGAGCCGGTGTTCGCCACCGACGACACCCCGTACCGCGCACCGGAGACACCGACCGAACTGGTCCTCGCCGAGGTCTACGCCGAACTGCTCGGCCGCGCACAGGTCGGCATCGACGACTCGTTCTTCGCCCTCGGCGGCGACAGCATCCTCGCCATCCAGCTCGTCAGCCAGGCGAAGCTGCGCGGCGTGCACTGCACGCCGTTGCAGGTCTTCGAACACCGCACGGTGGCGGCGCTGGGCGCGGCCGTCGATGCCGCCGAGACAGTGGAAGCGCTCGCCGAACTGCCCGGCGGCGGCACCGGTGACCTGCCGCTGACGCCGATCGTGCGCTACATGGTGGAACGCGGCGGCGATTTCGACCGGTTCGCCCAGACCGCGGTCCTGGAACTGCCCGTCGGCATCGAACGCGCGCAACTCGTCGCCACCCTCGCGGCCGTGATCGACCGGCACGACATGCTGCGAGCCCGCTTGTGGGCCGCCGAGGACGGCTGGCGGGTGCGCGTGGCCGACCCCGGTTCCATCGACGTCGGCGCACTGGTGCACCGCACGGCCTTCGACGCCGCCATCGACCCGATCGAGCTGCGCGAATACGCCCAGACCGAGCTCGACTCCGCGATGAACCGGCTGAATCCGGCGGACGGGGTCGTGCTGCAGTTCGTGTGGCTGGATCCGGTCGGCGACGCCGGTGCGCACACCGGACCCGGGCGCCTGATCATCGTCGCGCACCATCTCGCGATCGACAGCGTGTCGTGGCGAATCCTGGTGCAGGACTTGATCGCCGCCTGGGCCCAGGTATCGGCGGGCGCCACCCCGGCCCTCCCCGATATCGGCACGTCGATGCGGCGCTGGTCGCACGCCATGACCGAGCAGGCCCGTTCCGAGCGGCGTCGCGCCGAACTCCCGTACTGGCAAGCGGTGGTGCACGGCCCCGACCCACTGCTCGGCACCCGTCAGCTCGATCCGGGCACGGATCAGGGGCAGACCGTCCGGCGCCTCGACATCGAGGTCGACGAAGACACCACCACAGCGCTGCTCACCACCCTGCCCCGGCTGTTCCAGGGCAGTGTCACCGACGCGCTGTTCGCCACCCTGGCCGTGGCGCTGGTGCGCTGGCGTGCGCGCAGAGGCGTGGACGAGCCCTCGGCGCTGCTGCGCTTGGAAGGCCATGGCAGACAGGAAGAAGTCGTGCCCGGCGCCGACCTGTCGCGGACCATCGGCTGGTTCACGAACCTGTACCCAGTGCGCCTCGATCTGGCCGGCATCGACATCGACGACGCGCTGGCGGGCGGCCCGGCCATGGGGGCGGCCATCTGCCGGGTCAAGCACGACCTGCTCGCGGTCCCCGACAAGGGCATCGGCTTCGGCCTGCTGCGCTACCTGAACACCGAAGCAGCCGAACAACTTCCGACGCGGCTGCCCGGCCAGATCTGCGTGAACTACCTGGGCGGGCACACCTCGGTCGACACCCCACCCGGCCTCGAAGGTCTCGGCTGGCTACCCACCGACGCGCTCGGCGAGCTCGAGGCGGCCGAACATCCGGAGGTGCCGATCATGGCGACGATCGAGATCAACGCCGTGGTCGTCGGCAACCGGCTGCGGGCCGACTTCGGTTACGCGGCACAGCTACTGGATCGTGCGGAGGTCGCCGAACTCGCCAGCCTCTGGGTCGAGGCACTCGACGCGGCAGCACGGTTCGCCGAAACCCCGGCCGCCCAGTCCGCTTCGGCCGACGAAGCCGCCGCCATGACAGCGCGCACGGCCACGGTCGTGGAACCGGGACCGACCGGACTCGGTCTCGACGTGCTGCTGCCGATCCGACCTGACGGCGATCGACCCGCGCTGTTCTGCGTCCACTCCTCCTCCGGAATGTCGTGGAGCTACCTGGGATTGGCCGAACAGCTTCGGCCGGGCCGCCCGATCTACGGGCTCCAGGCACCCGACCTCAGCGGCCGCGAACCCTCCGCGCGCTCCATCGAGGAGTTCGCCCGGCGCTACGTGCGCGAAATCCGCGCGGTGCAGCCGAGCGGCCCCTACCACCTGCTCGGCTGGTCCTTCGGCGGACTCATCGCCCAGGCCATGGCGGTGGAACTGAGGGCGGCGGGCGAGCAGGTGGGCGTCGTGGCACTCCTGGACACCGACACCGCCGATATCGACGGCGACACCATCGAGCGTCTCTCGCCGGGCGCCTTCATCAACACCTTCGGCGCCATCTTCGGCATCGACGACGTGCCCGCCGAATCGACCGCCGAACAAGCGGCCGAGCTCATCACCGCCCGGCTCGGCGGGGTCGAACTCATCGACGCGGCCACCATCGAGCGCATGGCGGGCTCCTACAACGCCTCCGCGGGCACCCGGACCGGATATCAGCGGCCGGTCTACCACGGCGACGTCGTCTATTTCCGCGCCACCGTCGACCCCGCCGAATGGATGGGACCCGACGGGTGGCGGCCCTACGTCACCGGCAGCATCACCGACCACGACGTCGACGTGACCCACGACGACATGACCAATCCCTACGCACTGTCGATCATCTCGCCACTGCTCGATGACCACTTGGAAGCAGGAGACCGGATATGAGCGTCGAACACACTCTCGTGCAGAGCAACCCGCGCACCGGTGGGGTCGTGGTCGAAGGGATCGAGAAGTCCTTCGGCGACGTGCACGCCCTACGCGGTGTCGATTTCGAGGCCGCCCCCGGTGAGGTGCTCGGCATCCTCGGCCCCAACGGCGCGGGCAAGACGACGATGGTGAACGTCCTGTCCACCCTGGTCACGCCCGACAGCGGGCGCGCGGTGGTCGCCGGACACGATGTCGTCGCCGACCCCGCCGCGGTGCGCAAGCGCATCATGCTGACCGGGCAGTACGCCGCGCTCGACGACATGCTCAGCGGCTACGAGAACCTCGTCATGTTCGGCAGGCTGATGGGGCTGCGCAAACCGCAGGCGCAGGCCAGGGCCAGGGAACTGCTCGGCGAATTCGACCTGGAGACGGCCGCGAATCGGCGCGTCGGCACCTACTCGGGCGGCATGCGGCGCCGCATCGACATCGCGTGTGGACTGGTGGTGCGGCCCGACGTCGTGTTCCTCGACGAGCCGACCACCGGCCTGGATCCCCGCAGCAGGCAGGGTGTCTGGGACCTGGTGCGCAGCTTCAAGACCGCGGGGATCACCACCCTGCTCACCACCCAGTATCTGGAGGAGGCCGACGCGCTCAGCGACCAGATCATCGTGATCGACCACGGTGTGGTGATCGCCTCGGGCACCGCGGACGAGTTGAAACATCGCACCGGCGGCAGCTACTGCGAGATCGTGCCGCTGGATCTGGAAGGGCTGCCCACCATCGTCACCGCGCTCGGCTCGCTGCTGCCCGCGGAGAACCTGGCCGCGATCACCCCCGAAACAGACCGCATCACCATCCCCGCGCCCGAGGGTGCCAAGACCCTCGCCGAGGCCCTGCGGCGACTCGACAACGCCTCGGTCGAACTCGTCGACATCGCCCTGCGCAGGCCCTCGCTCGACGATGTGTTCCTGCAACTCACCGGTCACCTGGCTTCGTCCGAGGACGAATCGAAGGCCACGGCATGACCGCCGCCACGTGGAACACCTCCGCGCGCGCGACACCGGTGACGGTGCAGCAGTGGTGGGTCCTGAGCACCCGGCTGATCGTGCCCTCGATCAAAACCGGCGAGTTCCTCGCCTCGGTACTCGCGCCCGCGGCCTTCACGGCCAGCTTCTACATCCCGCTGAAAACCGTGATGACGTTCTCCGGCAACGGTTTCAGCAGCTACGCCCAGTACATGATGCCGCTGGTGATCCTGCAGGCCGCCGCGTTCACCGCCATCTCGGCGGCGTTCCGCTCGGCCTCCGATTCAGTCGCCGGCCTCAACCGCCGCTTCGGCGCGATGCCGCTGCGCCCGCTGGTTCCGGTCGCGGCGCGGATGTCGGCCAACCTGTTCCGGCTGCTGATCGCGCTGGCCGCGGGGATCGCCGCGGGCTATGTGATCGGATTCCGATTCCGGCTCGACGCCGCGCACACCCTCGGCTACTTGGCGTTCTCGATCCTCATCGGACTCGCGTTCACCCTCGGCGCGGATGTGATCGGCACGCTGTCCAAGAGCCCCGAAGCCACCTCGCAGGCGCTGCTGCTGCCCCCGTTGATCTTCGGCATGCTCTCGACCGGTCTCGCACCGGCGAGCCAGTTCCCGGAGTGGATCCAGTGGTTCGTCCGCAATCAACCGGTCTCCCAGTTCGCGATCGTGTTGCGCGCGCTGGCCGGTGACACCACCGGCAACGCCGGAACGGTGACCTGGTCACTGGTGACCCCGTCGCTGCTCTGGCTCGCCGCCATGGTGGCGATCTGCGCGCCGGTGGCCATCCGGCTCAGTGCCAGGAGGGCCTGATGACAGACCAATCGGAGACCTCGGCGACGTCGCTGCTGCGGCACACGCTGATCCAGACCGAGCGGCTGCTGGTGCGATGGGCACGCAACCCGGTCACGCTGCTCGAGACCCTGCTCATCCCGTGTCTGCTGCTGGTGATGCTCAACATCGTGGTGGGCGGTCAGATCGAGAAGTTCACCGGCGACGACGCGCTCTACGGCTCGGTCCCGATGGTCGCCCTCGTCGGCGCGCTGTCGGGCGCCGTCGCGAGCGGCGTGCTGCTCGGCCGGGAACGCGACGCGGGCCTGCTGGCCCGATTCTGGGTGCTGCCCGTACATCGTGCGTCGGGCCTGATGTCCCGCATCCTCGCCGAGGGCTGCCGGATCCTGCTGGGCACCCTGACGGTGCTGATCGTCGGCTACCTGCTCGGCTTCCGCTTCCACCACGGTCCGCTGGCCGCCCTGGTGTTCTTGGCGATCCCCGTGGTGTTCGGGCTCGCCTTCGCCACCATGGTCACCGCCGTGGCCGTCTACAGCGCGAAGGCCTCGCTGGTCGAGGGCATCACGATCCTCGCCTCACTGATGATGTTCTTCAGCACCGGTTTCGTGCCGCTCGTCGCCTTCCCGACCTGGATTCAGCCGGTGGTGCGCTACCAGCCGATGTCGGTGGCCGTCGACGCGATGCGCGGACTGGCCGATCACGGTCCGGTCGCCGTGCCCCTGCTGCTCACCCTCGCCTGGTCCGGCGCCGCGGTCCTGGTGTTCGCTGTGCCCGCCGCCATCGGCTTCCGGCGCGCGAGCCGCCGGTAGCTCGGCCCGCGGCACTCGCGCCGTCGGCTACGCAGTACCCTCGTGCGCATGCTGGCGAGCGTCCGAAACCGCACCCGATTCCGTCGCACCGCAGAGCAGGGCGGGCGCGTCCGCTCGCGCGGCTTCGTCGTGGCCGCCGCGTTGCTGAGCGCCGCCGTGTTCACCGCGGGGTGTGCGAACAAGCACGATGACGCGAGCACGATCATCCGCACCACCACGAACATCGCCGGTGCGGGCGTGGTCGGGGCCGATCGCGACACCGCGACCGCGTGCCCGTTGCCGAGCGCGCCCGACGCGGGCTCCGGCGGCACCCGAACGGTCACCCACACCGCCGGGACCTCGCAGGTTCCCGCCGACCCGCAACGCATCGTCGTGCTCACCACCTCGGCGCTCGACGCGGCCTGCGCGGTCGGTCTGTGGGAGCGGGTCGCGGGGGCTGTGACCCTCGACGGCGACCGCTCGCAGCCGATGTACCTGGGTTACGGCGTCGTGAAGGTACCCAGCATCGGCCCGATCGGTCAGCCCGATCCGGCTCGGATCGCCGAGCTGAAACCCGATCTGATCCTCGGCGACGTCGCACCGGCCGCGGGCGGGTACGAGGCGCTGAGCAAGATCGCCCCCACCGTGCTGATCGGCGCGGGCGGCAGCTGGCAGTCCGACTTCGCCGCCTATTCCGCGGGCATGAACCGCAACGACGCCGCCGACACCGCACTGCAGAACTACCTCACCGAGGCCCACGACCTCGGCCCCGCACTGAACGCCACCCAGTCCCAGGCTTCGGTGCTGCGCTTCACCGCCGACACCACCCAGGTCCAGGGCACCGAAACCTTCGCCGCCCAGGTCCTGTCCGATGTCGGCGTCCAGCGCCCGACCGCTCAGCGCGGACCGTCCTTCGACATCACCGAAGCCGACCTGGCCACCAAAGCCGAAGGCGACGTCATCTACGTGATGTTCGACGGCCCGGACGGCGAGAAACACGGCAAACAGGTCCTGCGCTCCGACCAGTTCGAGGAATTGGGCGCCGCGACCGACAAGCGGGTCTTCGCGGTCGACGACAAGATCTGGCACACAACAGGTCTCACCGCCGCCCGCGCGGTCCTCACCGACCTGCGCAACAGCCTCAACGGCTACGTCACCGATTGACTCCCAGCAAGCTCCCAGCGTGTTCGCAGTTCCAGCGCAGCCCTGCTGCCTAGCGTGGTCGGCAACAAGGCAGCGAAGGAGCAGGCATGGACGAGCACGATCTGGGACTGGGGCACGATCTCCGAGTGATGTCGCGGCGGCGAGCGCTGAGCTTTCTCGGCGTCGCCGGGGTCGCGGCAGCGGCGGCGGGGTGCGCGGCCTCGACCGACAGCTCCGGCACGAGCACGAGCTCGGCCGACACCACCACCTCCACGTCCGCGCAGACTCCGGTCGCGGCACCGCAGGAGACGGCGGGACCCTACCCGGGTGACGGTTCCAACGGACCCAATGTCCTGATCGAATCCGGCGTGGTGCGCTCCGATATCACCACCAGCTTCGGCTCGTATTCCGGCACCGCCCAGGGTGTTCCGATGACGCTCACGCTGAATCTGCGCGACCTCGTGAAGAACGCGGCAGGCACCGGAATGGCGGTATACGTCTGGCATTGCGACCGTGAGGGCCGGTACTCCCTCTACACCGAGGGCGCCACCGAACAGAACTACCTGCGCGGCGTACAAGTGGCCGACGACGCCGGCACCGTCCGGTTCACCTCGATCTTCCCCGCCTGCTACGCCGGTCGCTGGCCACACATCCACTTCGAGGTCTACGACTCCCTGAGCACCGCGGTCGCAGGCGACAACGCCCGCCTCACCTCCCAGATCGCCCTCCCCCAAGACGCGTGCACCACGGTCTTCGACGCCGACTCCGGCTACGCGAACAGCACCCGCAACCTGTCCGGGGTAACCCTCGCCTCCGACGGCGTCTTCGGCGACGGCTGGGACGCCGAACTGGCCACCGTCACCGGCACCCCCGCCACCGGCATGTCCGTCGCACTCACCATCGGCGTAGCAGCCAAATCCCAGAACATCCAGTCCGACAACGGTTTCCCGGGCTCGCCCCCCGCGGGCAGCGGCGCACCGGGCGGCCCACCACCCGGCGGCCAAGCCCCCCGCTGAAAGGCCAGCGTGTACTGGCCGGTGGCCGTGAACCCGCTATCCTCAGGACGCGACTCCGTCGCGCCATCGCTGGGGAGGGTCGATGAACAGCAGCACCACTACATCTCTGCCACGGCTACCGGACTATTCGCGTCCGGCTACCGCTGCGGCGATCCTCGGGGCAGCCGTTCTCTCAGGTGGCGTCACGGTCGCCATCTACAGCCTGTACTTCGCGGCGGATAATCCCTTCGCAGGCACCATCGATTCGGAAGAAACACTCTCGGACACACTGGGCGTGTTCTCGATCGCCTTCGGCGCGGCGGCGCTGCTCCTCCTGGCAGTCGCCCTGAGGTGGTCGGTGACGCTGAGGGCCGCGGGCTTCGGGAACCCACCCGTTCTGATCATGTCCGTCGTTCTGGCCGTCGAAGTCATTATCTGCGCGAACCTCGACATCCTGTCCACCGTCGATCAGGTATTCGATGACTATGCGGCATATCCGCGACTCCCGATGGCAGTCGCCGCGTGGTACCTGGTCATTGCCGGCTCAGTTCTGGCCCTCGGTACGACCCTCGCGCCCCCGAGTCGACGGGCATTGACCACGCGATCCGGTGCCGTCCTGGCCGCGATCGGCGTACTCGCTTGCGCCGCCGCAGCGGGTGTCGCCCAATGTGTCGGCGACGATGACCGAGTCATCGACCACCGCACCGCCGCTGCCACCGCCGTTTCACCGGTCCCGAATCGCCTGGGGTCCGAGAAGTTCCGGATCAACCTGAAAGATTCCCGTCGCGTTGTCGTCGGCGGGAACGGATTCTTCGTCGGGTCGAAGGAAGGCATCACCGCCTACGACGGCGCCACCGGCAATCCACGCTGGCATTACCTTCGTCCGAAGGTCACCTCTCGCGGCGTCCAGCACAGCCCTGACAGCATGGTGTCCGTTCCGGCCGAAAATGTCGTCGCCACCTACTGGGAGAATCTCGGCTGGATCGCGTTCGACGCATCGACCGGCGAAAGACTGTGGACCGACTCGGAATTCAGCCGCGGCCGCCCAGAACATGGGCCGACGGCCGGTACAACGTATGGCGACGAGCCCGCACCGTTCCTGGTCAGGGTTACCGACTGCACCTTGGCGCGATATGAGGCCCGCAGCGGGCGCCTGATGTGGGCGCACCCCGGCCAAAACGTGTGCCGGATCAGGGATTCGAAGATCGCGGTCACTTCGCACGCGATTTACCGAATGTCGGCGGTCGGCACGACGCAGACCCTGATCTCCGCCTTCGACCTTGCTACCGGCGCGACTGTCGCCGAGCGGAAAATTCCCAACCCTGATTCCGATCGCACACCGAAGCTGTCGGTGGTCGATGATGTCGTCTCGATCGACTGGCACGACAAGACCGCGGGTCACCTGCGTTTCGAGTCCCCCGACAACTTGCGCACCGCCGCGGTCACCGAACCCGCCGAGGTCATCGCCGCCGACCCGTCCACCGGCACGATTGTCACGCGTTCCGACCGTGATGCCGTCACCATGTCGGAGACCCGCGCACCCGCCGGGTCACGCCCGGTCGTGGGACTTCCCTCCTATTGGTCCTACAAATTCGACGCGCTGTTGCTCACGGATGAACTGGTCATTTCGACTGAAGGCCTACGCACATGGAAACGCAGTGACCTCACCGAGAACACCCCGGACGACGCCCTCAGCTCCTGCTCGCTACTCGGTGCGAGCCAGGCCCCTGGTGTCGTCCTCCTCCGCTGCGGCGACAGCCGATCAACCCCGCAAATCGTCGGATTCGCACCCTGATGCCGCCTCGCTAGCAGGTACTCCAGCGCCACTCATGGTGGCGAGAACCACCTCAGCTCGGTGAGCGAGCTCCCGCGGCGGCCAATCCCAGGTGCACGATCTCGATGAAGGCCGTGAGATCGGTGATCAGGACGTCGATGTCGCCGGTAGCGCCCGCGTCGGTGTGGAGCCAGTCGGCGACGGTTTCGAACAGGCCGCCGATCGCGGAGACGGCGAGGGCGTGCAGGTCGACGCCGATTCCCCCGGGGGGCACGAATCCGTATTCGCGCCACACGGTTTCGAGGAACTGGGCGGCCCAGCGGCGGTTGACGCGGCGCTGCTGTTCGACCTTCGCCGAAATGCCGCTGGCCTCACCGAAAGTCACCTTCGCCACGCGGGGGTCGTCGACCATCGAATGAGCGAAGGCGCCGATGACGGCGGCGACCACGTCGTCGCGGGCGCCGGAGGATTCCGCCAGCGCGGCGGCGACCCTGTCCTGCGCGCGTTCGCTCTGCTGCTGCAGCAGCGCCAGATAGCAGTCTTCTTTGCTGTCGAAGAGCTCGTAGAAGGCCTTGTTGCCGACGAAGGCGGTCTGGCAGATCTGCTCGATCGCGGTGTTGACGTAACCGTCGGCGGCGATCAGGTCGAAGGCGGCGGCCAGGATCTGTTCGCGCCTGCGCGCGCGGCGCTGATCGGCGTCCAGGCCCTGGATGCGCCGGGAGCGGACTTGGCTCTTGTCGGTCGACGTCACGCAGCTCAGCCTACAGATCGCCGAATATAAACAAGGACTCTTGTTCTCAACAAGCCATCGTGCTGTAATCAGCATCACCTATCGAAGGAGATGCCATGCAGCGCAGCACGGCCACCCGCCGCTCGCCCCGGCTCCGACGGCTCGGCACCCGAGCCCTGCCGCTACTCGCGCTGACGGCGCTGACGGCAGCGGGTCCGGCGGGCGCCCAAAATTTCGACCTGCCGCCACTGCCGAACGAGGCGCGGGTGTATCCGGCGGTCGTGCCGATCCCCACACCGCAGGACGACCCTTGGTACGCCGATCCGGCCGATCTCGCGGGCTACGCCAACGGCGACGTGATCCGCAGCCGGGTGGTGCAGACGCACGTGCTCGGCATCCCGGCTCCGGTGCACACCACCCAGCTCCTGTTGCGCAGCTCCGACGTGCACGACAACCCGATCGCCACCGCCACCACCGTGCTGATGCCGGGCATCCCGTGGCTGGGCCCCGGTGCGCGCCCGCTGATTTCGTATCAGGAGGCGATCGACAGCCTCGGCCAACAGTGCAATCCGTCGTACACCCTGCGCGCGGGCATCCAGAAGGAGGTGGCCATCATGGGCCAGTTCCTCGCGGCGGGCGCGGCCGTGGTGGTCACCGATTTCGACGGCAAAGAGAACACGATCATGTCGCCCAGCGAGGGCCGGATGGTGCTCGACGGCATCCGCGCGGCCCAGCGCGGCGGCCTCGGGCTCGACACCGCACCGGTCGGTTTGTGGGGCTATTCCGGAGGCGGCAACGCTTCCGCTTCGGCCGCCGAGCAACGCCGCCACTACGCTCCCGAGCTCGATATCAGGGGCAGCGCGCAGGGCGGGATCCCCGGCGACAAGGTCGCGATCGCGCCGTTCGCGATCTCGGGGCAGCAGCCGCAAGCCAACTTCACCGGCTGGCTCGCCGTGCTCGGTCTGGCCCGCGAATACCCCGAATTCGACGACCAACTGCAGCAGTACCTGACTCCGGAAGGCCGCCGGGTGGCCGATGACCTGCGGGAACGCTGTCTCTACACCGCCGTGGCGAGCACCCTGCTCCGCCCGATGGCGCAGTACCTGACCGACCCGGAGGCCGCACTGGCCGCCGCGCGACCCGCTCTGGCCGCCGCGAGTTTCGGCCGACCCGAGAACACCCCCGATATGCCGCTGCTGATGTGGCATTCGACCACCGACCAACTGCTGCCCGCCGAACTGGCGATCGACGAGATCGCCGCGGGCTACTGCGCCCGCGGCGCGAACATGCGGATGATCCGGGTGCCGTTCTCGGAGCACATCAGCGCCGAAATCGTCCCCGAACTGGGCACAGTCGCCTGGTTGCTCGCGGTCGCCGCGGGCGCCGACCCGGGGCCGCGAGTATGTTGAGCGCCGCCACGACCTCGCTACGCCAGATCCGCGCCCTGGCACGGGCCGGGATCATCGATCCACGTCGTCCGGCACAGATCCTGCGCACCGCGCGCACCATGCGCGCGTTCGGCCCGATCGCCGGTGGGATCCGTTCCTCGGCACGACGCGCACCCGACCGTATCGCGCTGGTCTGCGACGGTGAGCGGATCAGTTACCGCGAGCTCGATCAACGCACCGACGCACTCGCCGCCACCTGGCACGCCGACGGCCTCGACGCAGGCGACACGGTCGGCGTGCTCTGTCCCGACGGAGCGCGGCTCGTCGAATCCATGGCCGCCGCCGCGAAACTCGGCGCTCGACTGGTGCTGCTCAACACCGGATTCGGTGCGGCGCAATTGCGTGACGTGCTGAAGCGAGAGGGCGTCAGCGCTCTCGTGCTCGACCCGACCCTGTCCGCGATCGCTCAAGATCTCCCCGAACGGATAGTCCTGCTGGACAACATGATTCGCTCAAACGCCCCACCGATCGGCACTCCCGTACAACAGGGCGGTTTCGTCCTGCTCACCGGCGGGACCACAGGCACACCCAAAGGCGCACCACGACGCATCGAATCCCCTTTGGCCGCCGCGCAATTCGTGGATCGGGTGCCCCTGCGGCGCGAGCAGACGGTACTGCTGTGCGCGCCGCTGTTCCACGGCACCGCGCTGTCCCAGTTCATCCTCGCCCTGAATCTGGGGTCGACGATCGTGCTGCACGGCCGGTTCGACGCCGCCCGCGCGCTCGCCCAGATCGCCGAGCACCGCGCCGACATGGTCGTGCTGGTGCCGACCATGCTGCGCCGCATCCTCGATCTGGACCCGAAGTCGTTGTCCACCACCGACACCAGTTCCCTGCGGATCGTGTTCACCGCCGGGGCGGCGTTACCGTCGTCGTTGGGCACCAGGGCGATCGACACCTTCGGCCCGGTGATCTACAACTTCTACGGCTGCACCGAGACCGGGACTGCCACCATCGCCACCCCGCGGGACTGGATCGCCGCACCGGGCACCGTGGGCAAGCCCCCGGCCGGGATCACCGTCGCGCTCTACGACGCCGACGGCACCCGGGTCACCACGCCCGGCGCGGTCGGCACCGTCTACGTGGGCAACACCATCGCCTTCGACGGCTACTCCGGTGGCGGGTCCAAGCAGCTCCGCGGCGGTTTGATGAGCACCGGCGACCTCGGCCACTTCGATTCCGGTGGCAGGCTTTTCATCGACGGACGTGATGACGACATGATCGTCTCCGGTGGTGAGAACGTCTTCCCCGGCGAGATCGAGGACCTGCTCTACCGGCACCCGTCGATCACCGAAGCGGCCGTGATCGGTGTCCCCGATGCGGAATTCGGTCAGCGGCTCGCCGCGTTCGTGGTGCCCGCGGACGCGCTGGACGCCGCGACGGTGCGCGACTACGTGAAAACCCACCTCGCCCGTTTCAAGGCTCCCCGTGACGTGCTGTTCGTCGACGAACTACCCCGCACGCCCACCGGCAAGATCGACCGCCGCGGTCTGGCCGCGCTCGGCTGAACCGGCAGTGCGGCGCCGACGAGGGGTCGGCGCCGCCCGTTCTCTCGGGAAAGCGCTGGTAGTCGCACCATTGCTATCATGGCCGGCAGTGCTCCATGACGTCGCTCGGCCACCCAGCGCTCGAGGAGGAACCATGGCTCAGCATTCCGATGATCGAGTCCCACCCGCATCCGACAACGCCGCCGAACTCGACCTGCCGTGGGCGCCGCGCGATCACCGGTGGAACGGTTCCGAGGCCGAACACGACGCGCTGAAATGGGCCGGCGGTGACCCGCTCAAGATGGCGAGCATCTACCTGTACCGCGAGTCCGGCGGCAACCCGGCGACCGAGGCCGACTACAAGTTCCCGGTCGCCGACATCATCGACGGCAAGCCGACCCTGGTGTTCCACGCGGTAGCCAACGCGGCTGCACGCCTGGACTCGGCCGATATCTCCGAGGCCGACCGCACGCGGGTGAAACACCGGATCGGTGAGCTCTACCAGCAGGCGGCCGTAGCCTTCGACGATCCGTCACTGCGGCCGCCGTGGGACCGCTGACTCAGCGCAGTCCGCGGAAGAACGCGCGGATGTCGCCGACCAGCAGGTCCGGCACTTCCATCGCCGCGAAGTGGCCGCCCCGGTCGAACTCCGACCAGTGCACGATGTCGGTGTCCGCGTCGGCGTAGCGCCGGATCGCGATGTCCTCGGCGAAAACCGCGACGCCGACGGGCGTGGTCAGCGGCGTGGTCTCCCAGGAGCGGACGTGGGTGGCCTCGTAGTACAGCGCGGCCGATGAACCCGCGGTGCCGGTGAGCCAGTAGAGCATCACATTGGTCAGGAGCCGGTCCCGATCCACGGCGTCCTCGGGCAGGCCGGCGGCTGGGAACGTCCACTCCTTGAACTTCTCCACGATCCACGCGAGCTGGCCGATCGGCGAATCGTGCAGGCCGTATGCCACCGTCTGCGGGCGCGATGCCTGGATCCGGAAGTAGCCGTCGCCCTCGCTCTTGAACAGGGCGAGGCGATCGAGCCGGGCGAGCTCGGACGCGGTCATCGTCGCCTTGTCCTCGTCGGAGACAGGACCGAACGGGATGTATCCGAAGGTCGCGGCGTTGACGTGCACGCCGATCACCTTGTCGCCGCCCGCGCGTCCCACCTCGGGCGTGACGAACGCACCCCAGTCACCGCCCTGCGCGCCGTAGCTCTCGTAACCGAGCCTGCTCATCAGTTCTACCCATGCCTTGCCGATCCGAGCCGGATCCCAGCCCTCCTCGGCGACCGGGCCGGAGAAGCCGAAGCCTGGCAGCGACGGGATCACCAGATGGAAGGCGTCGGCCGGGTCGCCGCCGTGGGCCGCGGGGTCGGTGAGCGGACCGATCACATCGAGGAATTCGACGACCGAGCCCGGCCAGCCGTGGGTCAGGATCAGCGGCGTGGCATCGGGGTTCGCCGAGCGTACGTGCAGGAAGTGGATGCGCTGGCCGTCGATCTCGGTGGTGAACTGCGCGAACCTGTTCAGTTCCGCCTCGGCCGCGCGCCAGTCGTAGGAGGTGCGCCAGTAGTCGGCCAGCTCGCGCAGGTACGCGACCGGCACCCCGCGGCTCCATTCGGCGCCGGGCTGCTCGGCGGGCCAGCGCGCGTCGGTCAGCCGGGCCCGCAGGTAGTCCAGGTCGGACTGCGGGATGTCGATGTGGAACGGGGTGATCTCGTTGCTCATGAGAACAACGTTATGACCACAAGCGGACACCTTCTGTCCTATAGAACTGGCAGAGTCGAATTCGTGAAAGAAACTTCGGCGCGGCTGCTTCGGCTGCTCTCGCTCCTGCAAACCCGGCGCGAGTGGTCCGGCGACGAGCTCGCCGCGCGCCTGGGTGTGAGCACGAGGACGGTACGCCGCGATGTCGACAAGCTGCGCGCGCTGGACTACCCGGTCCGCGCGGTGAAGGGCATCGACGGCGGCTACCACCTCGAGGCGGGCGCGCAGCTGCCGCCGTTGCAGCTCGACGACGAGGAAGCCGTCGCGATGGCGATCGCCCTGCGCACGGCGTCGATCAGCGGGGTGAGCGGCATCGGCGAGACCGCACTCAGCGCGCTGGTCAAACTCGAGCAGGTGCTGCCCGCGCGATTGCGGCACCGGGTGCACGCCATGCAGGTCTCGAACGTCCAGATTCCCGGCCGGGCTCGCGTCGATGTCGATCCGGCGGTGTTGTCCGCCATCGCGGCCGCGTGCCGCGACCGCCAACGCCTGCGATTCGACTATCGCAGCGGCGAGCGCGAATCCCGTCGCGAGACCGAACCGCACGAACTCGTCACCTGGGGCCCCCGCTGGTACCTCGTCGCCTGGGATCTCGACCGTGACGACTGGCGCACCTTCCGCGTGGACAGGATGCAGCCCAGAATTCCGGTGGGCCCGCGGTTTTCGCCGCGCGAGATCCCCGGTGGCAACGCGGCGCAACACGTGGCGAAAGGTGTCGCCCAACTCTGGCCCTACCGCGCCACCGTCCGGCTACATGTCCCCGCCGACTCCGAACAAGCGCGCTCGGCCGCCACCTACGGCACCGTCGAACCGATCGACGCCGACACCTGCCGCCTCGAGATCGGCGCCGACAATCCGCGCGGCCTGACCTTCCTCCTCGGCGCCCTCGACACCGATTTCGATATCGAACACGGCCCCGAACTGACCGAGCACCTACAACAGATCGCCGCCCGCTACTCCCGCGCGATCCACGCGGCGCCGCAGTAGCGCGGCGACGAAGCCGGGTCAGCCCGCGAGGTCCTGCGCGGCCGCGTCGATCAGATCCACGATCGCCCCCGGCTGCGAGGCCAGCGAGGCGTGGCTCGCCGCGAGTTCGATGGTCTTGCGCGGGTTCATCCGCGCGGCCATCCGGCGCTCGTTGTCGGGGTGGATCATCCGGTCCTCGGTGGACACCTGGTACCAGGTGGGCTTCACTTTCCAGGCAGGCGCGGTCACGGCGTCACCGAACGTCGAGCCGAGCGGCGCCTTCTGCGTCACGGCCATCACCAGCGCTTCCTCGGAAGTGAGGTCCTGACAGAAGCTTTCGTGGAATTTGTCCTGCGCGATCCACAGGTATCCATCCGAGTCGGGCGCGATGTTCGCGAACGCGGCGGGCGGCAACTGCTCGCTGATCGCCCCGGGGCTCTCCCCCGCGTCGGGCGCGAAGGCCGCGACGTAGACCAGGCCCGCCACAGTGGGCAGATTGCCGACTTCGGTGATCACCGCGCCACCGTAGGAGTGACCGACCAACAGGACCGGGCCGTCGATCTGGGCCACCATTTTCCTGGTGCGCTCGGCATCGTCGGCCAGCGAGGTGAGCGGGTTCTCGACCGCGTACTGCCCCGGATAACCGCGTCGGTTCAATTCCACGATCACCTTCGCCCAGTGCGCGGCGCCACCCCAGAATCCATGGACCAGAACGATTGTCGGCTTGGCAGCCATTGCGAGGCCTCTCTCTCGGTCGGGTTCTCGCCGGCCGGATCTGCCCGAAACCGCGGAGCCGAATGACGCGACGAGCACCACTCACGATATTGGGACGATGAGGCGAATACCACGACCGAAGACCCGGGATATTCCGCGGAGGCCGCGCCACAGACGACGACGGCGCACCCGAACAGGTGCGCCGTCGTCAGAGTGCGGGTGGGCTCAGAACTCCCAGTCCTCGTCTTCGGTGTTGATCGCCTTACCGATGACGTAGCTGGACCCCGAACCCGAGAAGAAGTCGTGGTTCTCGTCGGCGTTGGGCGACAGGGCCGACAGGATCGCCGGGTTCACCTCGCACTCGTCCTTCGGGAACAGGCCCTCGTAGCCGAGGTTCATCAGCGCTTTGTTGGCGTTGTAGCGCAGGAACTTCTTGACGTCCTCGGTGAGGCCGACCTCGTCGTAGAGATCCTGGGTGTAGTCGACCTCGTTGTCGTAGAGCTCGAAGAGCAGCTCGAAGGTGTAGTTCTTGAGCTCGTCGCGCTCGGCCTGGGAGACCAGCTCGAGGCCCTTCTGGTACTTGTAGCCGATGTAGTACCCGTGCACGGCCTCGTCGCGAATGATCAAACGGATCATGTCGGCGGTGTTGGTGAGCTTGGCCCGCGAGGACCAGTGCATCGGCAGGTAGAAGCCGGAGTAGAACAGGAAGCTCTCCAGCAGCGTGGAGGCCACCTTGCGCTTGAGCGGGTCGTCGCCGTTGTAGTACGACAGGACGATCTCGGCCTTGCGCTGCAGGTTGCGGTTCTCCTCCGACCAGCGGAACGCCTCGTCGATCTCCTTGGTGGAGCACAGGGTGGAGAAGATGGAGCTGTAGCTCTTGGCGTGCACCGACTCCATGAACGCGATGTTGGTGTACACCGCCTGCTCGTGCGGGGTGAGCGCGTCAGGGATCAGCGAGACCGCGCCGACGGTGCCCTGGATGGTGTCGAGCAGCGTCAGGCCGGTGAAGACCCGCATGGTGAGCTGCTTCTCGTCGGGCGTGAGGGTGTTCCAGGACGGGATGTCGTTGGACACCGGGACCTTCTCGGGCAACCAGAAGTTGCCGGTCAGCCGATCCCAGACCTCGGCATCCTTCTCATCGGGCACCCGATTCCAATTGATGGCCGACGCCCGATCGATGAGCTTCATTCCGCCTCCACACCTTTCCGCCAGACCTGATGACCCGCACCCGCCGCCGTGCACGAGGCCCTTACCCAGAACACTACTCGTAGTGGGTGACAACCTCGGGGAGCACTACAGCTTGTGTTGCGGCGTGCGGAACTCGACCCGACCGGCCGAATACCCACACCACACACGCGGCCCCCATTGTGCGGCACGATCGCGAACTGATCACCATCGCATCGCCAGTGATTCGCCACATGTGTGCCGACGCCCGCTTCGTGCGGTGAGCGCGGCCACCGCCCAGCACTCCCGGGCCCGGTGCGGATACGGGGCGCCGATCCGGCACACTGGGCATTCGACAAGGCTCGACCGCGAGCCGGAGGGAGGCGGGCATCGTCCCGCGCGAGGGGGATTGTCGATGCTGTTGCGTCGTTGCGCGGTGGCCGCCGCTGTCATGGTCGGACTCACCGCCTGTCAGGAGGACCTGCCCACACACAGGCCGGTCACCCCGATCGAGGCAGCTTCGGCGATGCCCGCGTACTGGAAGACGGCGCCGGCCTCCGACGAGCAGCGCCTCGACCTGCTGCGACGCCTGCGCGCGATCGACCCGTGTGCGCTCATCCCCCGAACCGACCTGGCGAAGATCGGCACCTTGCTCGCGGTCGAGAACGACGGCCCGAACAAGTGCGAAGCGACGTTCGACTCCGCCGAGAGCGGCAAGGGCACCTCGGTCAGCTGGGCGATCGGTGTCGCGCCGAACGGGTACGGCTGGGGGCAGTCCCAGCGCGAGGAGGTCGACGGCATCACCGTCGGCCTGCTGCGCGATCTCGACAACGGCCCCCAGGTCGAAGGCCAGCTCGACCGAAGTTGTCTCGCCACCGCGGCTTTCGCCAATACGGCCACGCTCCCGATACACGTGCGAACGCCATTGGGTACCGAGCCGTGCCCGGCCGCCCAGTCGGCACTGGCCCGCGCGATGGGCGGACTCGCCGCCGAACCGGCACAGGGCACCTCCCCGGACACCCCTCGAACCGCGCTGCACGGCAAAGACCCGTGCGAAGTCGCCGCCGTGCTGGACGTCGCGGTCACCGTCCTCGATCTGCGAATCTGGTCCTGCCAGTTCACTTTCCGAGGTGCGGCCATCGATGTGGACTACAGCTACGAGGCGCGGGGCTATGCGGACAGCGGTAAGCCGATCTTCACCGCCAACGGCCACACCGGGTACGGCCCCAGCGACGACACGAGCGAATATGCCTCGTACACAGCGATAGTCGGCCCCAGCCTGCCCGGACCCGGATCCGAGCTGATGGGCCCCGCCGTCCCCACCATCCGGGTCTTCGGCACGGACCGAGCGGCCCTCGAATCCGTCCTCCGCTCGACCACCGAGCTCTTCCCCGCCACCTGAACCGGACAAGGAGAACCTCGTGCGACGGCTCATCCTGCTCGTCACCGCAGTGCTGACGATGGTCGCCTGCGGGAGCGAACCCGCACCGGACTCCATGCCCGAGGGTGGATTCTGGTCCACCGCAGCGGTTTCCGATCAGGATAAGGTCGCGGTTCTGCGCAAGGTCAGGGCGATCGACGTGTGCGCCCTGCTCCCCCGCGCAGCATTGGGCACCCTCGGCACCGTGCGCGATGTCGAGAACGTGCATCCGAACCAGTGCCGGGTCAGTATCGCCGTGCCGGGTCATCTCACCGGCATCGACGCGACCTGGAGTACCGGGGTGATGTTCGAGGGTGAGCCGAGCATGGACGGTCCGGTGGACGAGGAGTCGATGGGCGACGTGCGGGTGCTGTTCAACGACGAGCCCGCCGCGTCGGACGATCCGCAGGTGCGCGGGGCTTGTCAGACGTGGGCGCGGTTCGTGGCGGGGGCCGACCTGTCGTTCAGCGTGCGAGCGCCGCAGGATGCGTGCGCGTCGGCGAGGACGCTGGTGCGGATCGCGTTGACAGCGTGGCGTAAGGAGCCGGTCCAGGGATCCTCGCCGGATTCGGATCGGGCGGTGATCACCGGAGCCGATCCGTGCGTGGTCGCGCCGTTGCTCGGCGTGCGGGTGCCGGTGGCCGATCAGGGCGTCACCACGTGCAAGGTGAGCGTCGATGGGCACGACGCGATCGTCACCTTCGACTACAACGAGGAACGCTCGATCATCGACGACACCCCGGCCTTCACCGTGGGCGCGCGCCAGGTGTACCGATTCGACACGGCCCAGGCCGACATGGCGTCGCTGTCGGCCGTCGTCGGTCCCGGCCTCGCACCGGGACCGACCGACGCGCTGCTCGGTCGGCGCGTGCCGACGGTCTCGGTCACGGCCCACTCGGCGATCGCGGAGAAGGTCATGCGCGAAACCCTGCCGCTGGTGCGCTGACACCTCGGACGCTGGTGCGATGACGACAACGTTCTGAGAACGACCCGGCGTGATGTTTGCGCGAGTGTTGCCGTCGCGGGCAGACTCGATGGTCGGGCGCGGGTCCGGGCCCGTATCTGTCGAGGACAGGGGTACCGATGTATCGCAGGATGGCGCTGGCCGCTGCCGCGTTGCTCGTGTGCGCCGGATGCGGGAGTGACGACGCGGGCACACCACCCGATTACGGGGAGTTGCCACCGCCGCCCGCACCGGTGATTCCCGCCCAGCCGCCCGAGTTCTGGTCGAAGGCCCCCCAAGACGAGCGTCAGCGCGACGAAGTGGCCCAGGCGACGCGCCAGGTCGATGTCTGCGCGGTGCTACCGCGCGAAACGCTCGCGAAGATCGGCGAGGTCAAGAGCGTGACCATCGGCCTGGATTCGTGCCGGGCCATCCTCGGCGGCGGGGCGGGCACCGAGGATTCCACTCTCACCTGGCACGCCACCCTGCTGAGCAGCCTCGGCTCCAGCGGCAGAGGCGTCACCACGCAGGTCGGCGACGCCAGCGTGCGCACGGTCCCCGACCGCGATGCCGGTGAACCCCGGGCCTGCGGGGCGACGGCCTGGTTCCCGTCCGGAGCCGCCATCTACCTCGGTCTGTCCACTCCCGGCAAGAACCCGTGCGTCGTGGCCGGTGACGTGATGCCCGGCATGATCGACCGCTGGCGCCAGTCGCCGAAGCAGGGCACCTCCCCCGACACCGCGCCCACGGTGTTGCTCGGCGCCGACCCGTGCACGGTACGCGCGAAACTCGCGGGCGCCGTCCGCGACGACGAGCAGCGCCTCACCCAGTGCCTGTTCAGTTATCGCGGCGAGAAGATCACCGTGAGCTACGAGTACCGCGTGCCCGCCTACCTGGCCGCCAACAGCACCGAAGACCACATCGACGGCCGCACCGTGCATCGCTCGGTCTCGGTCTACGACAGCTCGATCCCGATCTACACCGCGGCCGTCGGCCCGGAACTGCCCGCTGAATCCACCGCGTTCGGCAGGCGCGTTCCGGTGGTCGAGGTGGTCGCCGCCACCGACGCCGTCGCCAAGGACGTCATGGCACAGGCACTCACGCTCTTCCCACAGCGCTAGATTCCCAGCACCAGCTTCGCGGTGGTGAAGTAGATGATCAGCCCGGTCGCGTCGACCAGGGTGGTCACCATCGGCGCCGACACGACCGCGGGGTCGATCCGGAACTTCTTGGCCAGCAACGGCATCGTGCCGCCGATGGTCGCCGCCCAGCCACAGATGACCACCAGGGTGATGGCCACGACGATGGCGATCTTCGGCCCGACGAACACCGTGCCGATCAGCAAGCCCGCGGTGGCCAGCATGGTGCCGAGCACCAGCCCGACCCGGCATTCACGCCAGATCACCTTGAACAGATCCGAGACGCGCACCTCGCCGACCGCCAGCGCGCGCACGCACGCCGTCGCCGCTTGCGCGCCCGCGTTGCCGCCCGCGCCGATCAGCAGCGGAATGAACAGCGCCAGGCTCGCGGCCTGTTCGAGGGTCGATGCGAACATGTCGGTGACACTCACGGTGAGCGTGGCCGCGAACAGCAGCAGCGTCAGCCACAGCGCCCGGTAGCGCGCCAGCTGGAACACCTTGGCGGCCATGTAGTGGCCCTCCCACGGCGCCGAACCGGCCTGCTTGGCGACGTCTTCGCTGTCGGCGGCCTCGAGCACCTCCATCGCGTCGTCGATGGTGAGCAGCCCGATCACCCGGTCCTCGCTGTCGACGACCACCAGGTTGATGAGGTTGGTGGAACTCATCAGCCGGGCGGCCTTCTCCGCGGCGTCGGTGGCCCGCACGAACGGCGGCTCGGTGACGACGAGTTCGGACACCATCGCGTCCGGCGAGTGCAGCACCAGCTCGCGCAGTTCGACGATGCCGGTGAGGCGGCGGCCGCGGTCGACCACGGGCAGCGTGTAGACCGTTTCGGCGTTGGCGCCCTTCGCGCGCACACAACCCAGCGCCTGCGCGACAGTCAGATTGTCCGGCAGCGCAACGACTTCCGGCGTCATGTACAGCCCGACCGAGCCCTCGGGGTAGCCGAGCAGCGTGGCGGTCATCCGGCGCTCGCGCGGGCTCAGCCCGGCGAGGACCTTCTTGGCGACCTTGGCGGGCGCTTCGTGCAGCATGCGGGCGCGGTCGTCGGGGTCCATCGCCTCGACGAGATCGCGAAAGCTCTTCTCGCGCAGGCCCTGCAGGATCTGCTGCTGGTCGACCGGCTCGAGCTCCTCGAACACGCTGAGCGCGCGCTCCTTGTCGAGCAGCCGGAACACGACACCGGCCTGCACGGCGTCCATCCGAGCGAGCGCGTCGGCGATGACGTGCGGCGGACGGTTGTCGAGCCAGTCCAGGCCGCCACAGACCCGGTGGGTCTCGACGATATCGCGCACCGATTCGGACAGGATCGCGAGCGCCTCGGTGACAGCGTGGTCTTCCACGGCTGCGCGACGTGGTGAAACCACCTCGGGCACAACGGTTTCGGTCGGTACATGACGGGTGGTGACGAGATCGACGTTCGACATGATCGAGTCCTCTGGCGTGACAGCGCGCACGCCTGCGGCACAGCTACAGGATGCGCGAGAAGTGGAACGAGTGACGGTGGCTCACACCGCGGGGCGTCCACCACCGAGGCCTGCACGCACAGACCGGACCGAGCAGGTCAGGATCGGCAGTACGAGGACGAAGGGGCGACGCCGCGCGGCCTTCGACTGGGAGGTTCGTTGCGCATTGCAACCCCACCTCCTCGCAGTCGCCGCGGGTGATCGCTCCGCGGATCGCTTGGAGTACCCACTCGGGCACACCCTTCCACTGATGAGATTACATGCGAGGGCCGATCGTTTCACCTTCAGCTCGCGTACCGCTGGTCACAGTGACCTCGATCACACCATTGAGGGCAGCCCCGCGATGACAGTGTCGACGGCCTGTTCGGCGAGCGGCCACAGCTCGGCGCGATCGAGGTGCCGCAACGGCCCGCGCAACGCCAGTTCCGCGAATCCGTGCACGGTGGACCAGCAACTCCAGGTCGCGCCAGGGCGCGCCGAGGGGTCGAGATCGCCGATGTGCACCATCATGTCGAGCGCGTCGGTGAGGGCGAGATAGGCGGGTGAGTCCACGACCGACTCCGGCGAGGTGTCACCGGCGCCGAAGAACGCGACCGCGAACCAGCCGGGCTCGACCAACGCGAAGCCGATATAGCCGAGGCCGACCGCGCGCAGGCTCGCGCGCGGCGACGCCGAGCCGCGCGCCATCCCCTCGGCCATCCTGGACTCGATCGCGGCCGAGACCGCGCGCAGCAGGGCTCGCCGGTCGGGAAAGTGCCGGTAGGCGGCGTTCGGCGTGACGCCGACCCGGCGGGTGACTTCGCGGATGGTCAGCGCGTCGGGGCCGCCGGATCTGGTGAGTTCCAGCCCGGCCTCGACCAAGGCCGCCGCGAGGTCACCGTGGTGGTAGGCCAACTCTTGAACCCGCTTTCGACGAAGTGTACGGTGTGAACATATCAAATGTGCACGCCGTACACATCGAAGGGTGGCTCACCATGACCGCACTGCCCACCATCGTCGATCAAGACACCTGGCAGGCCGAACTCGATCAGCTCCGGATCCGGGAGAAGGCCGCGACCCGCGAACTCGACGCCGTCGCCGCCCAGCGCCGGCGCATGCCCGCCGTCCGTTTGCCCGACTACACGCTGAAAGCTGAAGACGGCAGCGATGTTTCGCTCGCCGAGGTCTTCGACGGACGCTCGCAGCTGATCACCTATCACCACATGTGGACGCCGGGGAACACCTGGCAGTGCGCCGGCTGCACCGGCCTCACCGCGCAGTACGCACGGCTGGACTTCCTCGACGGCTACGACGCGCGATTCGTCATCGTGACGCAGGGGCCGATGGACGAGGCACTCGCCTACAAGAAGCGCGTCGGCAACGCGATGACCTGGTATTCCACTGCTGACAGTCCGTTCGGCGCCGACATGGGCGCGGGCCCCGGCGCGGGTTTCGCCGTGAACACCTTCCTGCGCGACGGCGACACCGTCTACCGCAGCTGGCACACCGACGGCCGTGGCACCGAACAACTCGCCTACACCTTCGGCCTCATCGACGCGCTCCCCTACGGCCGCCAGGAGGACTGGCAGGACAGCCCCGAGGGCTGGCCGCAATCACCGGCCTACAGCGGCTGGCCGAGCAGCAAGGACATCGCCGTGTCCTACGGCGATCCGAGCGCATGACCTGCGAGATCCGCGCCGACCGCGCGCTCGACCGCACGCCAGTCGGGCGTGTGGGTCAGCCACGGCGGGATCGGCCCGGTCTGCGCGCCGAACAGATACAGCCGGGGCACCAGCTCGCGCAGGATCGCGTGCACATCGAGCCGGTCGTCGATCATGTGCGTGATGCCGAGTTCGGCGCAGTGCGGCGCCTTGCCCGCGCGAGTTCTGCAGAAGCGCAAGTGTTCTCGGGGAATTCCGGTGCGGGCGGCGAAGGCGTGATGGTCGAGCCATTGCCTGGTGCGTTGTTCGATGCGCGGACCGCATTTGGAGATCACCCAGGCGTTGCCGTCGAAGGCGCTCACCAGCCGGTTGAGCACTGCGAAGGCGTCAGGACTGGGCGGGGTGCTCATCGCTTCGTCGACGCCGCCCGAGAGGAATACGGTGTCCGCGGCGCCCGGTGTGAGCGCGGCCCCCTGGATCACTCGGCCGAAGTCGACGCCGAGTCGGGGTGGAGAAATATTGTTCATACGTCTGCCAGCATGCCCGGGTTTTCCCCGCGTGCCAACCGATTTTCGGTGCATAACGGCCGGTCCAGGGTTCAGCGCGGTGCGCGCACAATAGTTGCCTGAGCGCGCAGAAGTGGAACAGTGGATCTCGACAGCCGCGGCGTGTGGCGCGCCGCTCGAGTTCCATTCACTCCAGGAGAAAACCTGTGCGCTTCGGCATCTTCGTTCCCCAGGGCTGGCGGCTAGATCTGGTCGGTATCGAACCGGCCGACCAGTGGTCGGTGATGCGCGAACTGGCCCAGCGGTTCGACGCGGGCTCGGACTGGGAATCGATCTGGGTCTACGACCACTTCCACACCACCCCCGTTCCCACCGACGAGGCCACCCACGAGGCGTGGACGTTGATGGCGGCGTTCGCGGCCACCACCTCGCGCGTGCGGCTGGGTCAGATGTGTACAGCCATGAGCTACCGCAACCCCGCCTACCTCGCCAAGGTGGCCGCCACCGTCGATCTCATCTCGGGTGGCCGGGTGGAGATGGGCATCGGCGGCGGCTGGTACGAACACGAGTGGCGCGCTTACGGTTACGGCTTCCCGTCCGCCGGTGAGCGCCTCGGCCGCCTCGACGAAGGCGTGCAGATCTTCCGCGAGGCGTGGAAGACCGGCCGAGCGACCTTGAACGGCAAGTACTACCAGGTCGACGACGCCATCGTGCACCCACGGCCGTTGCAGGAGAACGGGATTCCGATCTGGATCGCCGGTGGCGGCGAGAAGAAGACCCTGCGCATCGCCGCCCGATACGCCGATTACACCAACTTCAGCGGTGACCCCGACGAGTTCGCCCGCAAGTCCGACATCCTGCGCCGGCACTGCGAAGACGTCGGCACCGACTTCTCCGCCATCACCCGCAGCTCGAACTTCAACGCCATCGTGGGTACCACCGAAACCGAAGTGCAGGAACGACTCTCGACCATCGTCGACCGTTTCACCCCCTTCCTCGGCGCCGATGAGGCGAAGGCCCGTGTGCACGAACAGTTCGCGACCAGCGCGGCCGTCGGCACCCCGGAACAGATCGTCGAACGCCTCACGAAGGTCAAGGATCTCGGCCTGGCCTACACCATCGTCAACTTCCCCGAAGCGGCCTACGACACCTCCGGCATCGAACTCTTCGAACGCGAGGTGATCCCAGCCTTGGCATGATCGCCAGCCGATCGCTCAGGCAGGGAAAGCCGGAACTATCGAATCGCCCATGTGGCGCAGGGTGGTGCAGGCATCGGCGGTCTGCTGGGTGGGGTTGTTCACGACGACCATGCGGATGACACCTTGGGCGGCGGAGAAGAGAAGGTCACAGGAGGCGGGGGTGTCGCCGAGACGACGGCCTGTGCGGCCCGCGACTGTGTATTCGGTGAAAGAGGCTGCGCCCGAATCCTTTTCGAACTCCGCGAGAGTTCGTGAGGTCGAGAAAACCTTGAGGTGAGCGGCGGCACCCGTCCATTCGCAGGTCTGCCAACCGGCGGACGCGGCACCTGCCGCCACCTTGGTGGCAGGGTCGACGCCCGCCTTCTGCAACGCGTCGGCGGTGACTCCGGTGCACGGCTCGAACAGGGCCTTCGTGTCCGTGGTCCGGGGCTCCTCGCTAGAACATCCGGCAAGCGTCGCCAACGCCAATCCCCCGGTCGCTACCACCATGAGCGCGCGCTTCATCCGTTCCCTCTCACCGTGCATCGCACAACGCGGCCACGTTAACAAGGCGCGCGACCTCGCCGAGCGATCGTTCGACAAGACTTGGGCAGGTCAACACCTCCCTCGCACCGCCACTGTGACGAACACCCACGCCACGCGCCCGGCCGGCCGACTAGGGGTACGACCGTTCCCCGGTGGCGCGCTCCGGCAGCGGATCCGCGATGGCCCAGCCGTCGGCCACCAACTCGTCGACAGCGGCGACAGCAGTGGCAAGGCGTTGCTCGTGCGGACCGGTCAGCATCGTGAATCGGCGTCCGGTGCGGGTGAGTTCGTCGCGAAAACGCCCCGTCATCCACGGCCGCAGGTGCTCGCCGTCACGCAGACCGTCGTCGTCGAACGCGACGCCGGCATGGTCGGTGAGCAACCACAGGTGCTGGCGACGCTCGGCGACGATGCCTGGATGGGCACAGCCGAGATAGCGCTCGTGCCAGATGGTCGTGGCGAAGGCGTCGGTATCGCAGACCAGGACGGGCCCCGTTTCGCGGGCCGCGCGATCCTCGGCGGCTTGCTGCCGCGCGGCGATCAGCGGGAATTCCGGCGAGATGAACTCGACGTCGGACCAGTGCCCACCCGGACCGAGAGCGGCCAGCTTCTGTTCGCTGTATTCGCGGCCGTACTCGGGGACGCATCGCGCGCCGTAGTGCGCGGCGAGCGCCTGCGCCATGGTGGTCGTTCCGGTCGACTCCGCGCCGAGCACCACCACCCGCTTGGTCATCGCGGCGCGAACCGGCGGAGAAAGGAAGTCCCAGTGCGCGACAGGATCTCGGCGGACCTCGGTCGCCGAGATCGGGTGACGCCGTCGCCGCGGGTCGACGCAGATCGAGTCGGCGCCGAAGCGCCGGCCCAGTTCCTCGCCATAGGCCTCCGAGGTGAACACCGCGTCAACGGGGTCGGGGACAGCAGCGAGGAACACCGCCATGTGGGCATCCCACACCGCAGGATCGGTGATGTCCATCGGCACATCGTCCACAGCGCCGACGACGCGAACCCCTGGATCCGCATGCGTTTCGCGCATCCAGGCCACCCGGTCGGCGAGCGGGATCGACTCCACCGACGAGGCGCAGACCAGCACGGTCAAGCGATCACAGCGGGCGGCGGCGGTGCGCACCAGATGGTGATGACCGGCGTGCGGCGGATAGAACTTGCCCAGCACCAGCCCGTGCCCGTACCGCGTCACGCCGCGACCGCCACCGGCGGCGCCGCGACCACATCGCGCCGCCACGCGATCAACCCGCGCACACACAACGCGAGGAATCCGAGATACAACAGCGCCGTCAAGAACAGGCCCTTGTAGGCGTAGAGCGGGATGTAGACGATGTCGGCCGCTATCCACAACCACCACGACTCCAGCCGTTTCCGGCACTGCCCATAGGTCGCCATCAGCGACAGCGCGGTGGTCAGCGCATCCCAGAGCGGCACGGTGGACTCGGTGGCGGTATCGAGCAGCACGGTGATCGCGGCGGTGCCGAGTACACCGCCCGCCGCGAGCACGATCCATTCGACCCGCGTGGTCCGGCGCACCGGCAGCGGCGCCACGCGCGAGGACCCGTGCACCCAGGTCCACCATCCGTACCCGGCCAGCGCGATGAACACCAGCTGCAACCCCGCATCGGCGAAAAGCCCGGCCTGGGTGAACAGCAGAATGAAGAACACATTGTTGGCGATGCCGATCGGCCAGTTCGCGATGTGCTGGCGAGCGACCAACCACACGCACAGCGCCCCGCTGCCGAATCCGAGTACCTCGGTCCAGCTCACCGCCGTCCCGAGCAGCGTGAACAACGGCTGCTGCAGCGCGGCAACCAGATCCAGCACGTTCATGTCCCCCACCTCACTATTAGTCATAGAGACCATAATTGAGGACACACCCCTTGGCAAGACGCCTTCGGCATCGAACACGAAGCGATTCATACTCTTTCGCGATTGTGGCCTTGACCACACCGTGGCGGTCCGGCTATGTTCTCTCGCCAACAGACTTGGACATTCGTTCAGTTGAACGAGCGTCCACCTGGGGATCGAGGACGTAGATGATGAAGACGATGAGGCGACCGGTGCGCTGGATGACAGCGCTCGCACTCGCCGCCGGGCTGGCCGTGAGCAGCGCCCCGGTGACCGCCGATCCCGCGATACCGCTGACACCGCTGCGAGCGCAGGGGTCCGCGTTGATCGACGGGTACGGACGCACTGTGCTGCTGCACGGGGTGAACACCGTCGACAAGGACGCGCCCTACCTGCAACCCGGTGACGGATTCACTCTCACCGGCGAATCGGCGGCGACACTGGCCCGGCACGGGTTCACCACGGTCCGGCTCGGGGTGTCGTTCGACGGGCTGATGCCGACAGCGGGTGTTGTCGATACCGCCTATCTCGACCGGGTCGAGAATGTCGTGGATACTCTTGCCGCGCACGGCATCTACACGTTGCTCGACAATCACCAGGACGGATTGTCGAAGATCTGGAACGGCAACGGGTTTCCCGAATGGGCGATCCACGCTCGGCCCGTGGACGGGGAGCCGAATCCCGGATTCCCGCTGTACTACCTGATGCCGAGCATGAATGCCGGGTGGGACGAGGTGTGGAACAACACCTACGGGGTGCTGAACCAGCTGGGAGTGGCGCTGGGCGCGCTCGCCGAGCGGATGAACGGGCGCGCGAGCGTGCTCGGGATCGAGTTGCTCAACGAACCGTGGCCCGGCTCGGCGTTTCTCACCTGCTATCCCGACGGCTGTCCCGAGTTCGACGTGAAATATCAACGGGCACTGCAACAGCTGACCGATGCGGTGCGGGCGCGCAATGCCACGGTGCCGGTGTTCTGGGAGCCGAATGTCACCTGGAACGAGACCATGCCGAGCCACCTGGGCAAGAATCCACCGATCACCAGCCCGAATATCGTCTTCTCCCCGCATGACTACTGCATTCCGAGCCAGCTCGCGATCTATCTCGGCCTGCCCGAGGAGCTGCGCGCCTTGTGCCCGCCGCAGCAGGACCGGACCTGGTCGAACATCGACTCGTTCGCCGACCGCACCGATATCCCCACCATGGTCACCGAATTCGGCGACGGCGATCCGACGGTGTTGCGCAACACCACCACTCGGGCCGACGAACGGTTCGTCGGCTGGCACTACTGGCATTACAGCGCCCGCGACGGTGATCCCTTCCGCGGCGAGCTCGGCCGCGAACTGGTCCGCACCTATCCACAAGCCACGGCGGGCGTGCCCGACGGCATGGTCTTCGATTCCGGCACAGGCGATTTCGCCTACCGGTACCGTCCTCGCCAAGCCTCGGCGCCGACCGAGATCTACGTCTCTGACCTGTTCCATCCGGACAGCTACGAGGTGAAAGTCACCGGCGGCCGGGTCACCTCGGCGCCCGGCGCGCGCATCGTCACCGTGGAAGCCGACGGCACCGACCCGGTCACCGTTCGCATCCACCGCCCTGGCTCGGCGGGAGCGGATCTTCCCTCCGGCGGTGGCACCGGGTCGGCCTCGGGATTCCCCTGGCTGTCATCGGGATCCGCGGGCTGACACCGGCGGTGATCAGGTCGGCAAGGTCGGCGCCGGGTGCTTGTTAAGCGGTGTCGACCACGCTGACCTCCATGAGCAACGCAGCACCGTCCCGGCACGCGACGCGGGAGCGCGGATACGAACGTGACGCCGAGCCGATGTTCGTCACATCCGAAACGCGGGAGCGCTCGACAGACGAATTCCCACTCACCGGACGCACTTCCAGCGGCGACGAGACCGGCGTGATCCCCGCGTTCCTCATCGATATGGCGCTGCACGCCGCGATCGGCGCCACCGCCTGGTACCTCGCGCCCGGCCCGACAGCCGTCCTGTACGGCATCCTCGTCTGGCTCGGCGTGTCCTTCCTGCACCGCACGATCGTGCAACGCCTCACCGGAACCACGATCGGCAAATGCTCCTACGGGCTCCGCCTGCGCTACGCCGATGGCACCTACCCGACCACCTGGCAGCTGACCGTCCAGTGGTTCCGAGGCGGCTGGTCCTGCTTCGACCTGCTCGACTGATGCGCGCGGGGCCGGATCAGCTGTGCACAGCAGTTCATCGGCAACGTCCATCACTCGCTATCGGCTTCAGCCTTCGACTTCAGGTTTACCAGCATTCTGATTCACCTGATCGTCGACACAGTGCGCACAGGATTGCTTGAAAACGCCCTTGTTCGTGTGATGACGCGTGTGTGCATTGCGCCGACTGGACGGCTTCGGCCGCCCCTTTTGAGCGGCAGACATCTTCGCCCGAGTCTCGGCGCTGGCTGTCCGCCCATAGTTCGGATTTCCCGCACCGATTCTCATCTCCGAAAGACGCCGACGCGATTCCTCGGGCATCGCGTGGCCGAACCGCGGGTGCGCAGCACCGAACTTCCCAAAATTGGGATTGGCTTCCCCTTGGTACGTGCCTAGACGCTCAGCCGACCACTTCGCCCGCTGTGGAGCCGAGTGCGTGCGCCCGTGAAAAGGATTCTCCTCACCGAACCGGCTGATCCCCGGGCGGCCAGTCGACCGGATCCGCGCAGCCTCTCGCATTTCCGCAGTCCAGATCACACCGATCGGCCCGAGTCCACCATCAGCCAAATTGAGTAATGGCTGGCCTTCTTTTCGAAGGTAGGCAATCCAGTCGATCTCAGCACGACCAAGATTCTTGAGGCCATACACCCAGTCCAGCACATCCGCCACTACATCATCGCGATCCTGTTTGCGCAGCCAGTCATAGAAGGGTGTCTTTCGACCTGCACCGGCTTCTTTGAAGTGCTGGCGGAGCCGCACATGCTCAGACTGTGTTGTCAGCCCTATATATCGATAGTCGAACTCGGCGCGGAGACGAATTCCATAGATCACGCCATGAGTCGGCTTCCCCATTCAAACCTCCCGCGCCGAGTTCACTATCAGGGAATTACAGCATACAGCTGACGCAATTCTCGATTTCAGTCCCCTGCAAGGCCATTTGACGCAGTCGGATGTAGTAGAGCGTCTTGATTCCCTTGCGCCAGGCGTAGATCTGGGCTTTGTTGATGTCGCGGGTGGTTGCAGTGTCTTTGAAGAACAGGGTCAATGACAAGCCCTGGTCCACGTGCTGCGTGGCCGCGGCGTAGGTGTCGATGATTTTTTCGTAGCCGATTTCATATGCGTCAGCGAAGTACTCGAGATTGTCGTTGTCCAGGTAGGGGGCCGGGTAGTAGACGCGGCCGATCTTGCCTTCCTTGCGGATCTCGATCTTCGACGCCACCGGGTGGATCGAGCTGGTCGAGTGGTTGATGTAGGAGATCGAACCGGTCGGCGGCACGGCCTGCAGGTTCTGGTTGTAGATGCCGTATTCCTGCACCGAGGCCTTGAGCAGACGCCAGTCGTCCTGGGTGGGGATGCGCACGCCGGCGTCGGCGAACATCTGAGCCACCTTGTCGGTCTTCGGTTCCCACGCCTGATCGGTGTACTTGTCGAAGTACTCGCCGCTGGCGTACTTGGAGTCGGCGAACCCACCGAACGCGGAGCCGCGCTCCTTGGCGATCAGGTTCGAGGCCCGAATCGCGTGGTACACAACGGTGTAGAAGTAGATGTTGGTGAAGTCCACACCTTCCTCGGAGCCGTAGTGGACCCGCTCACGCGCCAGGTATCCGTGCAGGTTCATCTGACCGAGGCCGATGGCGTGGGACTCGTTGTTGCCCTGCTCGATCGAGGGCACCGAGAAGATGTGCGTCTGGTCCGAGACCGCGGTGAGCGCGCGGATCGAGGTCTCGATCGTCTGACCGAAGTCGGGTGAATCCATCGCCTTGGCGATATTGAGCGAACCCAGGTTGCACGAGATGTCCTTGCCCACCTTGGAATAGGACAGATCGTCGTTGAATTCCGAGGGGGTGGAGACCTGCAGGATCTCCGAGCACAGGTTCGAGTGGGTGATCTTGCCCTTGATCGGGTTGGCCCGGTTCACCGTGTCCTCGAACATGATGTAGGGGTAGCCCGACTCGAACTGCAGCTCGGCGATCGTCTGGAAGAACTCGCGCGCCTTGATCTTCGACTTGCGGATGCGCTTGTCGTCGACCATCTCGTAGTACTTCTCGGTGACGTTCACATCGGCGAACGGCACACCGTAGATGCGCTCGACGTCATAGGGCGAGAACAGGTACATGTCCTCGTTCTTCTTCGCCAGCTCGAAGGTGATGTCGGGGATCACCACACCCAGCGACAGCGTCTTGATGCGGATCTTCTCGTCCGCGTTCTCGCGCTTGGTGTCGAGGAAGCGGTAGATGTCGGGGTGGTGGGCGTGCAGGTACACCGCGCCCGCGCCCTGACGCGCACCCAGCTGGTTCGCGTAGGAGAAGGAGTCCTCCAGCAGCTTCATGATCGGGATGACACCCGAGCTCTGGTTCTCGATCTTCTTGATCGGGGCGCCGTGCTCACGGATGTTGCTGAGCAGCAACGCGACACCACCGCCGCGCTTGGACAGCTGCAGCGCGGAGTTGATGGAGCGCCCGATGGACTCCATGTTGTCCTCGATGCGCAGCAGGAAGCAGGACACGGGCTCGCCGCGCTGCTTCTTGCCGGAGTTGAGGAAGGTGGGGGTGGCGGGCTGGAACCGGCCGTCGATGATCTCGTCGACGAGGTTGCTCGCCAGGACCTCGTCGCCCGCGGCCAGCGTCAGCGCGACCATGCAGACGCGATCCTCGAAACGCTCCAGGTAGCGCTTGCCGTCGAAAGTCTTGAGCGTGTACGAGGTGTAGTACTTGAACGCGCCGAGGAAGGTCGGGAACCGGAACTTCTTGGCGTAGGCCTGCTGGAACAGCTGCTTGACGAAGGGTCGACCGTACTGGTCGAGCACCTCGGTCTCGTAGTAGTTCTCCTTGACCAGGTAGTCCAGCTTCTCGTCCAGGTT
Organism: Nocardia sp. NPDC060249; assembly: GCF_042728755.1. Classification (NCBI taxonomy): domain Bacteria; kingdom Bacillati; phylum Actinomycetota; class Actinomycetes; order Mycobacteriales; family Nocardiaceae; genus Nocardia; species Nocardia sp. NPDC060249. Next base: position 260,683 of record NZ_JBHXAQ010000001.1, on the reverse strand, counting down.
GTGGAAGAAGACGGTGTTCTGGTTCACGTGCTGCAGGAAGTACTGGTGCGCGGCCTCGCGATCCTTGTCGAACTGGATCTCGCCGTTGGGGCCGTACAGGTTCAGCATCGCGTTGAGGGCGTGGTAGTCGAGCACCTCGCCCGCCTCGCCGCGCACCGCCGACTGCTCTAGGCGTGCTGACTTGCCTGCCGGTGCTGTGGTTGCTGTTGCCAAAACAATCCCAATCCCTCTCGGACGCGCGCGACGTCCTCAGCGGTTCCCATGAGTTCGAAGCGATACAGATACGGCACCCCGCATTTTTGCGAGATGATGTCTCCTGCAACGCAATAGGTATCGCCGAAGTTCGTGTTGCCGGCCGCGATCACCCCGCGCAGCAGCGCGCGGTTGTGCGGGTCGTTGAGGAACTTGGCGACTTGCCGTGGAACGAGGTCCTTGTCGGGACGCTCTCCACCCATGACGTGCCGACCACCACCGTAGGTGGGGGTGATCAGCACGTAGGGTTCGTCGATCCGCGGCGATTCAGCGGTGGTGTGTAGCGGAAGTCGAGTTGCCGGGAGACCGAGCTTCTCGACGAAACGATGAGTGTTCTCCGAAGCGCTGGAGAAGTAGACCAGCCCGCCCGGAGTCATCTGCTCGGGCATGGCGCCTCCTTACCGGCGAACCGGCGCGAACTACGCAGCCGCGACGGCGAGCGACTTGATGCGGTCGGGACGGAAGCCCGACCAGTGATCGTCACCCGCGACGACGACCGGCGCCTGCAGGTAGCCCAGCGCCATGACGAAGTCACGCGCCTCGTCGTTCTCCGAGATGTCGATGACGTCGTAGTCCACGCCGACCTTGTCGAGAGCCTTGTAGGTGGCGTTGCACTGCACGCAAGCGGGCTTGGTGTACACGGTGATGGTCATGATGGAAGTCCCTCTCTCCTATGCCTGATCCACAGCCTGTGATCCGTATGCAATGCACGAACGGGTGATGCTGCGCAAACTCCTGGATCCGACGAAGAAAGCCCTGCTCGCAACCCCTTCCCTTGGGCCCGATCAGTGGTGGCTCCACACCGTCTTCCAGTACGACAGACACTACACCTAGTGTCCGACAGATGGGAACAACACAAGGTGTTGCGAGTCGCACGGATGTAATTCCCACGCGGTAAGTCCCAGGACGGGCCGCCGACCAGCAGGGAAAACAGTGGTTCAGATCACGATTTCATCTACCGGCGAGTCTTCAGCAAACCCCGTGGACACCGAAAGGGCGTCGCCTCCGCGATGGAGGCGACGCCCTGCCGAGAGATCAGCTTACGCCGAGATCAAGGTGCCGTTCACCGCGGCGACCAACTCGTGCACGGTCGCGCCGAGCTGGGTCAGCGCCTCGGCATCCTCGGCCGGATGGGTCTGCGCGAAACGCTCGCCGATGGTCGCGAACTGCGCGTGCGCCGACTCGACGACGACGCCACCCGCCACCCCAACGGACTTGACGGTGTCGCCGTGCGCCCACGCCGCGGCGTTCGGGCTGATCGACGCGCTCACCACGGCGACCGGCTTGCCCTTGACCGCACCGGCGCCGTACGGACGCGAGGCCCAGTCGATGGCGTTCTTCAGCACGGCGGGCAGGGTGCCGTTGTACTCGGGGGTGACCAGCAGGACGGCATCGGCCGCGGCGACGGCGGCACGCAGCGCCTCGGCCTGCGCGGGCACCTCACCGGGTACGTCCAGGTCTTCGTTGTAGAACGGAATCTCGCCGAGACCCTCGTAGATGGTGATGTCGACGTCGGCGGGCGCGGTCTGCGCGGCGGCCTCGGCCAGGCGGCGATTGATGGAGCCCGCGCGCAGGCTTCCGACGAGAGTAAGGATGCGGGTCTCGCTCATTGCGACTCCTGGTGTACTCAGTGGAATGATCCAAGTTTCATCCGACATCAACCGGACCCCGGTCCGATTACTTCCCGCGGAGGATGTGTGAGCGGCGTGAGCTATGACACACCCCAGGCCGGCGAGCCGCCCCTGCTGGGCATCGGGCGGCCGCTGCCCGGCAGTGCGGAACCCGTCGAACGCGCCGACGCCGCGCGCAATCGCGCGCTGCTGCTCGACGCGGCCCAGCAGTTGGTGCGCGAGCACGGCGTCGACAACCTCACGATGGACGCGCTCGCCAAGCGCGCGGGTGTCGGCAAGGGCACGGTCTTTCGCCGGTTCGGCAACCGGACCGGGCTGATGCTGGCCCTGCTGGATCACTCCGAGCAGAAATTCCAGGCCGCGTTCATGTTCGGGCCCGCGCCGCTCGGTCCCGAGGCAGGCCCGGTCGAGCGGCTGATCGCCTTCGGGCGGACCCGGCTGCTCGATATCGAGGTCGAGGGCGATCTGCACCAGGCCGCGGAGAAGGACGGGCGATTCGGTGGCGGGCCCTACGCCCTGCACAAGGCGCACGTCATGCTGCAACTTCGCGCGATCGGCGTCGACGGCGAGGTTTCGCTGATCGCCGACACGCTGCTGTCCACGCTGTCGGCGGCGCTGGTCATCCACCAGGTCGAGGTGCTCGGTTATACCCGCGATCAGATCGGCGACAACTGGGAATGGCTCGTTCGCCGGGTCGTTTCGCCTGTCCCCCAAGTAGAGTGAGACCGCATGGGGACACTGCGTGAACAGATCATTGCCGAATTGGGTGTGCTGCCCGAGATCGAGGCGAAGCAGGAGGTCCGGCGGCGCGTCGACTTCCTGAAGGACTACCTGGCCACCACCCCGGCCAAGGGATTCGCCCTCGGGATCAGTGGCGGGCAGGACAGTGCGCTGGCCGGTCGGCTGTGCCAGCTGGCCGTCGAAGAGCTGCGCGCCGACGGTGTCGAGGCGAAGTTCCTGGCGGTGCGGCTGCCCTACGGCGTGCAGGCCGACGAGCACGACGCGCAGACCGCGCTGAACTTCATCGACCCCGACCGCACCGTCGTGGTGAACATCCGGCCCAGCGCCGACGCGGTGGGCGTCGAGGTGGCGGGCGCGCTCGATCACGAGCGCCTGCGCGACTTCGTGCGCGGCAACATCAAGGCGCGCGAGCGGATGGTCGCCCAGTACGCCCTCGCGGGCCAGGAAAGCCTGCTGGTGGTCGGCACCGATCACGCGGCCGAAGCGGTCACCGGGTTCTTCACCAAGTTCGGCGACGGCGGTGTCGACCTGACTCCCCTCACCGGTCTCACCAAGCGCCAGGGCGCGGCCCTCCTGCAAGAACTCGGCGCCCCCTCGAGCATCTGGTCCAAGGTCCCCACCGCCGACCTCGAAGACGACCGCCCCGCCCTCGCCGACGAGGACGCGCTCGGCCTGCGCTATGCCGAGATCGACGACTATCTCGAAGGCAAGGACGTCACCCCCGAGGTGGCCGCCCGCGTGGAGTCGATCTTCACCAACACCCGCCACAAGCGCACCGTCCCGGTGACCCCGCTCGACACCTGGTGGCGTTAGGGCGCTCGCTACCCGCGCCCCACCAGCTCAACAGATCACAGCGTCTTCACCGGACGCGGTGGCGCGCAGCAGGTCCCGAACCAGCTCGTAGTCCGGTTCTTTGCGGAAGCGCAAACATCCTTTGCCCATGTCCTGGACGGCGAGACGGTCGGCGAAGGCCGCCCGGACGTCGGAGCGCAGTAGGTAGAAGGAGATGTACTGCTTCTGGCTCGCGAAGGAGACTTCGCCGGTGCCGTCGCGTTCGTAGGTGGGCATGCCGTAGGACATCACCTCGGTGAAGCCGGTGAGTTCGGTCAGGCACAGCTCACGCAGCCTGGTGAGGGCCTCGCGGCGCCCTTCGGGGAGTTCGGCGAGGTAGGTCGCCACGTCGGGGGCCTTGCTCTGGACCATGCCTAGCCGCCCGCGAACGGCGGGAGAACGTCGACTCGGTCGCGGAGCATGGCCGACGGGTCGCGGGTGAGCTCGTCACCGATGAGGAACGCGCAGACGCCGACGAGGCTGTCGATGTCGGAGCCGTAGGTGGCGGCGAGGGTGGCGCGCAGGTCGGCGACGGTGGCGCCGTCGGGGAGGTCGAGGGATTCGGTGTTCTTGCCGACCGCGTCGGCGATGGCGGCGAAATAGCGGACCTCAACCACCGATGGCTCCCATCGTGCGTTCCGGGGGGACGAAACCGACGGCGTCGATACCGTGACCGGCCCATTTCTGCCACATCGCACCGCGCCACAGCTCGGCGACCTCGTCGTCGTCGGCGCCTGCCCGCAGCGCGGTGCGCACATCGAACTCCTGGTCGCTGAACAGGCACGAGCGCAGCATGCCGTCGGCCGTGAGCCGGGTGCGGTCGCAGCTGTCGCAGAACTTGCGGGTGACCGTGGCGATGATGCCGACGGTCGCCGGTCCGCCGTCGACCAGCCACTTCTCGGCGGGGGCCGAGGGGTCGGCGCGGACGGTGGGGGTCAGGGTGAAGCGCTCGCCGAGAACGCCGAGGAGGTCGGCGGCGGTCACCATGTGATCGCGGGCCCACTCGTGGTCGGCGTCGAGGGGCATCTCCTCGATGAAGCGCAGTTCGCACTGTTCGGCCAGGCACCACGCGAGCAGGTCGGCCGCGCCCGCCAGGTTCTGGCGCATCAGCACGGCGTTGACCTTCACCGGCGCCATGCCGGCGTCGCGCGCGGCCCGGATGCCGTTGAGGACCGACTCGAGCCGGTCGCGGCGGGTGAGGCGGGTGAAATCTTCCCGGTCGACGGTGTCGAGGGAGACATTGACCCTGGTCAGACCGGCCGCGGCGAGCTTGTGGATGCGATGTTCGAGGCCGACGCCGTTCGTCGTCATAGCCAACGGGGTGCCGGGCACCGCCGCGTGACAGCCCGCGATGATCTGTTCCAGTTCACGGCGCATCAGCGGTTCGCCGCCGGTGAACCGCACTTCTCGCACACCCAGCTCGCGCACCGCCAGCGACACCAGCCGCACGATCTCGTCGGCGGTGAGCAGTTCCTGGCGCGGGATCGGCGGCAGACCCTCTTCGGGCATGCAATAGGTGCAGCGCAGCGAACACTTCTCGGTGATGGACACGCGCAGGTCGCGGGCGATCCGGCCGAAGCGGTCGACGAGGAACGGCGTCTCGGGCCTGCCGTCCAGGGACGGCCGCTCCGATCGCACGGCGGGTATCCCCATCTCGACCAGCGTCATCTCTACAGTATGACCCGTAAGGCCCGTCACATTCCGTGCGCCGGGCCGATTCTTCGCGAACTCGTCAGCTCACCGCAGGCCGCCCAGCACCGTGAGCCACGCGACCCCGACCGGCCCCGGCGCCGGCGATTAAGCTGGCAGCATGACTCCCCGGCCCGCTACCGCGTCGGCACGCAGCGTCGACGAGTACCGCGACACCGTCGCCGCGCTGCTGGCCCGCCTCGCCGACCGCCCGGATGAACAGGTGCCGGTACCCGAGGCGCTCGGCCGCACGCTGTCGGCCGATGTGGTGTCGCCGATCGATCTGCCGGTGTTCCGTAATTCGGCGATGGACGGCTACGCGGTACGCGCGGCCGATGTGGCCGTCACGCCGGTCACGCTGCCGGTGGCCGGCGTGGTGGCGGCCGGTAAGCCGGGCACCGACGCGCTGCCCGCCGGCTCGGCGGTGAAGGTGATGACCGGCGCGCCGCTGCCCCCCGGCGCCGACTGTGTGGTGCCGGTCGAGGATGTGCAGGCGGGTGCGGGCCGCATCGTGGTCGAACGTGGCCGTGGACGGGGCGAATTCGTGCGCGAAGCCGGAACCGATGTGCGCACCGGCGAGCTCGTCGCACGGGCAGGCACGGTGCTCGCGCCCCGGCATATCGCCGCGCTGGCCGCGGTCGGCCTGCCCACAGTGCCCGCGCTGAGCCGATTACGCGCTGTCTGCATCACCACCGGCGACGAACTCCAGCCCGCGGGCACCGCGCTGGCACCGGGCCAGATCTACAACTCCAACGGCATCGCGCTGGCCGCCGCGTTGCGGGCCGACGGTGTCGAGGTGGTCGAGGTCGCGCACAGCACCGACGACCCCGCGGTGTTCACCGCGGTGCTGCACGCCGCGACCGCCGTCGCCGACCTGGTCTTCACCTCCGGCGGCGTGTCCAAGGGTGACTTCGAGGTCGTCAAGGATGTCCTGGGTCCGCTCGGCGGGACCTTCGGCTCGGTCGCGGTGCAACCGGGCGGACCGCAGGGCTACACGGTGGTCGACGAGGTTCCGGTGCTCAGTTTCCCGGGCAATCCGGTGAGCACGATGGTGTCCTACGCCGTGTTCGCGCGCCCCGCCGTGCGGGCGCTGGCCGGTTTGCCGGAACTCGAGAGCGAACACACCATCCTGCTGACACCGCTTCGCTCCCCCGCCGGTCGCCGCCAATACCTGCGCGGCCTGCTGACCGCGGACGGGGTCGAGGTGATCTCGGGCCCCGGGTCACATCTCATCGCGGGGATGGCCTGGGCCGATGTCCTGATCGATGTTCCCGCCGAGGTCACCTCGCTGGCCGCCGGTGTCGCTGTGCGAATCTTGTCGCTATGAGCGAGTTGTCCCACGTCGACCGCGAGGGTCGCGCGCGCATGGTCGATGTCAGCGCGAAAGCCGACACCACCCGGATCGCTGTCGCCGCAGGCGAATTGCAGACGACCGCGGAAGTGGTCGCCCTGGTACGGGCCGAGGGGCTACCGAAGGCCGATGTGCTGTCCACGGCACGGCTGGCCGGAATCGCCGGTGCGAAAAAGACTTCCGAGCTGATTCCGCTGTGTCATCAGCTGGCGTTGTCCTCGGTGAAGGTGGAGTTCGGGTTCACCGAGACCACCATCACGGTCGAAGCGACGGCGAAGACCAAGGGGCCCACCGGGGTCGAGATGGAGGCCCTGACCGCTGTCGCCGTGGCCGGGCTGACCCTGCACGACATGGTGAAGGCGGTGGATCCCGCCGCCGTCATGAACGGGGTTCGGCTGGTCACCAAAGAGGGTGGAAAGCACGGGCACTGGGTGCGACCCGAGGGACGATCCGTCACCGGCACCTCGGCGCTCGACCGGTTGGCACAGGTGGACGCGGGTGCCGATGTCGAGTCCGCGCTGCCGACGGCCGACTCTCGGCAGGGTGCGGCGGCAGCAGTCGACGCCGCGGCGGAATCGGCTGACGCCCACACCCTTTCGCGGACCGCCGTCGTGGTTGTCGCGTCCACCGGGACCGCAGCGGGCACCCGCACCGACACCACCGGGCCGGTCCTCGTCGATTGGCTCACCGCGCAAGGCTTTTCGGTGCGTGGGCCGCTGGTCTACGCCGATGCCGAGATCGCCGCCGGACTGGCCGACGCACTGGACGCGGCGCCCGCGCTCGTCGTCACCACCGGTGGCACCGGCGCCTCCCCCACCGACGCGACCCCCGAGGCCACCCGCGCCGTGCTCGACCGCGAGCTGCCCGGTGTCGCCGAGGCGATTCGGCAGCGGGGGACCGCGAAGTTCCCCCTCGCCGCGCTGAGTCGCGGCGTGGCCGGGCTGGCCGGTCAGACCGTTGTCGTGAACCTGCCCGGTTCACCCGGCGGGGTGAAGGACGGGATGGCGGTGCTGGAACCGCTGTTGGATCATCTGCTCGCGCAAGTAGCCGGAGGCGGCAACCATGAGTGACTTCGGTGCGGTTCGGCTGGCCACCATCAGCGATCAGGACCTCGATCCCCTCGCCGTCGAAAAGGCCGTCGACGGACCGGAATTCGGCGCGGTGGTGGTGTTCACCGGCAAGGTGCGCAACCACGACGGCGGGCAGGCGGTGACCTCGCTGGAGTACTCCGCGCATCCCCAGGCCGAGCGCTTCCTGCACGCGATCTGCGCGGAAGTGGCGCAGGCGAGCGGACTTCCGGTCGCGGCGACGCATCGCATCGGGTCGCTCACGATCGGCGGGCTGGCGATTGTGGTGGCGGTGGCCGCGCCGCATCGGGCCGAGGCGTTCACGGTCTGCGCCGAGCTGGTCGACCGGATCAAGCACGAGGTACCGATCTGGAAGCGGCAGCTGTTCGCCGACGGGCTGTCCGAGTGGGTCAACGCCTGCGGCTGAGTGGCCACACGCTACGGCGTGGCGTACCGCCACACGCCGAGCATCTCCTGATCGTCCAACAGCGTCTCGCCGTCGAAGACGGTGTCGTGCAAGCGTTTCGATGCCGCCTCCGCGTCCAGTCCGGCGCCGATCAGCACCAGGTTCGAGACGCGTCGCTCCCCGCGCGCCCAGCTGCCGGGGGTGAGGACCACATGCCTGCCGACCAGGTGGACTTCGAACTTGCGTCGCTCCCCCGCCACCGCGAACGCGACACATCCCTTGGCGCGGAACAGGCCTGACGGCGGATCTTCCAGAAAGGCCACCAGCGCACGCGGATTCAACGCGGTCTCACTCGTGAACGCGACCGAGACGTAGTCGTCGTGGAGATGGCGATGGCCGGGGTCGTCGTGGTCATGGTCGTCGAGCAGTGTGTCGAAGCTCAGCTGCTCGGCGACCTTCGGCTGCTCGGGCGCCCGATCGTCGAACAGCAGGCCGGGATCGATGCGGCCGTGCGTCGTCGCGTAGACCGGCACCTGCCCGACCCAATCGCTCAGCTGTGCGCGCAAACCGGCCAGCGCCTCGGCCTCGACCCGATCGGCCTTGTTCACCAGCACCAGATCCGCCATCCGCAGATGCGTCATCAGCTCAGGATGTTGCGCGCTGGTGGCGGTGAACTGCTCGGCATCGACCACCTCGACCAGACCGCCGTAGGCGATGCGCGGGTTGGGGTTGGCGATCACCATCCGGATCAGGTTGCGCGGCTCGGCCAGGCCGCTGGCCTCCACCACGATCACATCCACCGCGCTGCGCGGTTGCGCCAGCTGCGCGAACAGATCGTCGAGTTCGGACACGTCCACCGCGCAGCACACACACCCGTTGCCTAGCGACACCATCGCGTCGACCTGCCCGGCCACCAGCATCGCGTCGATGTTCACCGCCCCGAAATCGTTGACCACCACCCCGATCCGGGTTCCCCGATTGTTGCGCAGCAGGTAGTTGAGCAGGGTCGTCTTCCCCGAACCGAGAAACCCAGCAACGATCACGACAGGAATCACCGCACCCATGCTGCCACCACCTCACCGCGGCGAAGTCGACCGGTCCACGACGCCGGACACCGTCTGGCCGACGCTCTCCGGCACACCGCCCACCTCCGCGATCGGAGGTGGGCGGTTCGATGTGCGGCGAACTGGTGTCAGGACGGGCCGAAAACCATGCCTACCAGGGTGTACACGAGATTGATCAGCTGGCCGGGGATGGTCGATTCGTCCATACCGAGCGCTTGAGCCAAGGGCATGAGCAGGGTCATGACGGTGGTGATCGGGCCGCCGAGCGTGCTCAGGTCGAGCTCGGATTCATTGGGCGTCGACTGGGTTTTGGGGCTGGTGCCGCGGTTCTTCGGGGTGGTGGTGGACGGTGCGGCGGGAGCCTCGGGTGACGCGGTGCGGGCCGGGGCGCCGGGTGACGCGGTGCGGACAGGGGCTACCGGAACCGGATTCGCGATCGGGACCCGTGCGGGGATCGGCGCCGCAGAAATTGGCGCGTCGGCGGGAGCCGGATCCTCGGACGGTGCCGTCTGATCGCTCGCGCCGCTGGGAGGCGCGGGCGAATCAGCCGGTGCCCGGTCGGGTGCGGGAGCCTGGGCGGATGCGGGAGCCTGGGCAGGTGCGGGAGCCTGGGCAGGTGCGGGAGCCTGGGCAGGTGCGGGAGCCTGGGCAGGTGCGGGAGCCTGGGCAGGTGCGGGAGCCTGGGCAGGTGCGG
>NZ_JBHXAQ010000001.1:0-250858 GCF_042728755.1 Nocardia sp. NPDC060249 | reverse complement strand
GGGGCCTGGGCGTGCGCGGGGGCCTGGGCGTGCGCGGGGGCCTGGGCGTGCGCGGGGGCCTGGGCGTGCGCGGGGGCCTGGGCTGGTGCTCCTGCTCTCGGCGTCGCAGTCGTGGCAGTGGGCGACGGGGCCGGTGTGGTCGTCTCGGATTCCGGCGTCGACGCGGTGGTCCCGCTGGGCTTGGTCGACGGCTGCGAGGGTTCGGCAGGATCGGTGGTGGGCGCCGGAGTGCCGTTCGTGTCCTCGGCCGGCGTTCCGGCGCCGCTGGGATCCTCGGCCGGAGCGGAAGCGCCGTTCCGGTTTCCCGCCGGTCCCGGTGCGGGTGCGCCGGTCGGCGCGGGGGTCTCGGTCGGGTCGGCGGCGGGTGCGCGCTCGGGTTCCTGAGCGGTCGTCGCGACCGGTATCCGCCCCGGCGCGGCCGCATAGGCGGGGATCGGCTTGTTCAGGAGGAACCCGACGACGCCGGTCGCGATCGCGACGGCGTGCTCGAGCTGACCTTCGCGCGATTCCAGGCGGGCGGCGTCGTCGACGTTGGCGCCGTTGCCCATCTCGACGAACACCAGCGGCACCTGTGTCAGCGCCGGGCCCGCCACGTCCTCGCGGGTCTGCAGGCCCGCCTTGACGCCGGCGTAGTTCGCGGGCGAGAAGCCGGCCGCCAGGTAGGCGTCGCGGACCGCGCTCGACACGAGTCGCCCACCACCGGACTGCGCCTTGTCCGCGATCGAGTCGGGGATGGGTAGCTGCGGCACGATCATGTGGAAGCCGTGCTGGTCGGGGCCCGCGCTGTCGGCGTGGATACTCACCGCCACATCGGCGCCGGACTGGTTGGCGGCGCGGGCGCGATCGTCGACGCAACCGCCCCACCCGATGTCGTCGGCGCGGCTCAGCACCACTTCGGCGCCCAGCGCCTCCAGAGACGCGCGCACGAGCTGGGCGACATCCCAGTTGATGGTGTGTTCGGGAATGCCGTTGAGCGAGGTCATGCCGGTGGTCTGGCAGTCCTTGGTACCGCCGCGGCCGTTGTCGACCTGGCGGCTCAGGTCCTCGGAATGCGCCGTCCCCTGGTGACCGGGGTCGAGGAAGATCGTCTTACCGGCGAGCTGCTCGCTGGTCGCTGGTTCAGGGGCGGCGTGGGCAGTCACGGGGACCAATCCCGACAGCGACACCACCACCGCGGCGGAGACGGTAGAGCAGATTCCGGCCTTGATGATGTTTGGTTGCATGTTCGGTCGGTGCTCCGGGACCGGAGCACCCCTCCCTTCCCATTGGTAACACCTGGTAACACCAAACCCAGTGGTTCACTCTTGCAACGTTGACAACCACAGGGCAAGCACAGTTACCGAAATGTAACTGGATGGAAGTATCAAAAGACGCTGGTCGGATGCCCAGATGAGGCATCGCCGGGCTGTTTCAGGCAACTTCTGGCAACTGGCGCAGCGACCGCAGCGCATAGTGAACCCGGGTCTTCACGGTCCCGATCGGAACACCGAAATCCGCGGCGACTTCCCGGTAGCCACGGTCGTGCAAGATCACCTCGGTCACGGCCGCCCGCTGAGGTTCGGGAAGCCGGGCGAGTAGTTGATCGACCAGCAAGCCGTCGACCAGCCCGTCGGCGAAATCCGGTTTGCCACAGACGGACACCTCGGTGATGTCGTCCCAGCCCACATCACCGGGACGGACAGCTCTGGCCCGCACGATGTCGATGATGACGTTGTGTTCGATCGCCAGCAGCCAGGTCCGCACGCTGCCTTTGCGGCCGTCGAAGTCGTGACACGAACGCCAGCCCCGCAGCAACGTCTCCTGCACCGCATGCTCCGCCAGGCCCGCGTCGCCGAGACTGCGCACCGCCCGCCAGTGCAGCAGACCCCGATCGGTGGCCAGCACGTCGGCCAGCCCGTCCCTGGTACACAGTCGCGCGCAGTGCGCACCGCAGGAGTTGTCCGTCATATGGGGTTATCGCGGCAGACCGCGCCGATGACAACGCCGCGCGTTAAGCGGCTCTTCAGGATCCTGCTGGGGCCGTGCCGGAAGGTAGTTCCTGCGAGCCCGGCCGGGCCTGCTCCAGGAGGGGGGAGCAGGGCCGCCGGGCTCGTTCGTTTCCGGGCCCGATCATCGCGGGCTCGCGCATTCGAGCGAAGTCGAGCACGATCGGACGGGGGCGACGACAATCGCCCGCGAGGAGCGAACAACGTGGACATCCATGCATATCCGACCGACGCGCAGACGCCGGTCGACCGGGCCGAGGCCACCCGGGTGGCGGCCGAACACCTACCAGCCGACCTGCCGGGTCACGATCGACGGATCGTCGAATTCGCCGACGGCTTCGCGGTTTTCGCGGTGCAGCCGTTGCACGCGCCACCGGATCGGCCGATCCCGATCGGCGGCTCGGTGTACGTCATCGACAAGGCGACCGGGGCTGTGTCGTTCTGGCCGACCTATCCGTCCGGCGTGATCGCCGCGCACTACGCGCTGCTCCTGGCGGCGGGACAGTTGGTCGTCGCCGATTCCTGGCCCGATCAGGACTGATCGAGTAGTGCCCGAGGCCTGCGCGGTCCAGTGGCCGGGCGACGCAGAGCAGCGAATCCGCAGGCCACGGCCAAGGCGATCGCCAGTGCGCCGAACCAATCGCCCCACCGGAGGTAGGGAGTGCGATCGCCGGCGGTGCGGAGGTCGGCCTGCACCGAGTGGGATTCGGTGATGCCGGTGCGGACCGAGGCGCGAACGGTGCCCTGTGCGTCGATGGCGGTCAGCTCGCCGAGTTGGGCCGGGCGAGCGATGGCGATGCCCGATTCGACGGCCCGCACCGCCGCCATCCGGCTGTGTAACCAGTGATCGACGCCGAAATCCAGCGCGGGAGCGAGTAGGAGCGTCGCGCCGTCGATACGGTTCTGGCGTACGAGAGCCGGGTGGTCGAGGTCGGCGCAGATCGCGAGTGCCCAGGAGCGGCCGGGGATCTGAACCGGGATCGCACCGGGTTGCAGGCCGGACTCTAGCCCGGGGACGAGATATCGCTTGGCATAGATGGTTTCGCCCGGATAGGCGATGGCGGCGTTGACGGTTCCGCCGGGTTGCTCGAGTTCCAGGCCGATGACTACGTGGATGCCACGGCGAGCGGCTACCGCGGTGAGTGGGTCGCGCAACAGGAAGAGTTCGGATCGCCGTGCATGCCATGCCTTCTCGGTGAACACGATGACCTCGGCGCCCTGATCGGCGAGTTCGTCGACGGCGGTGACCGCCTCGGCGATCATCCGCGCGCCATCGGGTGACGCGACAGGAACGTACATCGGCGGCTGCGCGAGAGCGACCAGTCCTATCCGCGTGACCGGACCGCTACTCGCCGCCGCCGAACACCACAGACCTGCGCCGATGGCGCAGGTTACGACCACGGCCGTGACGCCCGCTGTCGTCAGCCGGCGTGGCGTTCGGATGCCGGGTGCCGTCATGGCGCCGAGGGCACCGGGCACCGCGAGCACGAGGAAGCTGATCCCCCACACCCCGGTGAGTGAAGCGACACGCACGATCGAGTCGACCCCGGCCTGGGAGTAGCCGATGCTCCACCACGCGCCGATCCCACCGACCAGACCGAACAGGTACTCGGCGGCGGCGGTCCATGTGGCAGGAAGTGCGAGCACAGCCCAGCCGAGTCTGTTCTGCATCAACAGCTTTCGGAAGAGCAGCACACAGGCACCGAAAACGAGTGCGCTACCGATCAGCAGAGCGACGACGGTCGTTCCGGGTTGCTCCAGCGTGTCGGTGAAATAGGACCAGTAGCCGGCGTTGCCGCCGAGCCAGGACAGCACCGCTGCCGCGTACACCGTCGGTGCGGGGCGCCGTGGGGCCAGCCACAGCACCGGGAGCGGGGCGAGAAGGGCGACTCCGGGGACCGGATGCAAACCGGTGCCGAGACTCCACAACACCGCCGAACTCACGGTGACGGCCGACCACACCATCAGCTCCCGGCCGGGCATTCGTCGGCCGGTCTGCCCGGAGAACTCTTCGCGCACAACCTCTTCAGTAGATGTCACACGACAATCGTCACGGTGGAGGGGGTCCCCGCACATCGCCCGTGCGAGCGGACTCGCCTCCCTCTCGCGAGTGAGATCACCTCACACCGCCCGGCAATGGATTGTCCCCCGGCGCCACCATTCCGGATTCGTAGGCGAAGACCACCGCCTGCGCCCGATCACGCAAGCCCAGCTTCGAAAGAACGGAGCTGACATGCGTTTTCACGGTGTGCTCGGTGACCACCAGCCGCGCCGCGAGTTCCGTGTTCGATCGGCCTGCGGCAAGTTCACGCAGAATGTCGCGTTCTCGCGGGGTCAACACGGCCAGCTGCGCGGACGCGTCCGGGTGGGCCCGCGCGCGTCCGGCGACCTCGGCGATCAGCCGCCGCGTCACCGAGGGTGCCAGCAGCGCGTCACCGGCCGCGACAACCCGGACGCCACCGATCAATTCGGCCCTGCGGGCGTCTTTGAGCAGGAACCCGCTCGCACCCGCCCGCAAGGCGGCATAGACGTACTCGTCCACATCGAACATGGTGAGCACCAGTACTTTGGCCGCGGTCTCGGCGCAGATCCGAGCGGTGGCCGCCACCCCGTCCAGCCGGGGCATCCGAACATCCATCACCACCACATCGGGGGTGAGCCGCCGGGCCGACGTCACCGCTTCCACACCATCGCGAGCCTCCCCCACCACCTCGATGTCGGGTTCGGATTCCAGGATCAGTCGGAACCCGGTTCGGAACAATTCCTGGTCGTCGACGACGAGTACTCGCATCGTCAACTCCCCTGTGCCAGTGGCAGATCGGCCGACACCACGAACCCGGCACGCGTCGGTTCCGCCCGCAGCAGGCCACCGCACGCCTGCACCCGTTCGGCCATCCCGACCAGACCGAAGCCCGTCGGGCCGGAGTCGTCCCGCGGGTGTTCCACGGCGGTGCCGTCATCGGCGATCCACACCCCGAGCCGGCTCGATGACCAGCTCAGCGCCACGTCGACCCGCGTGGCCTTCGCGTGCTTGCCCGTATTGGTCAGCGCCTCCTGCACGATCCGATACGCCGCGGCATCGGCTTGTGGCGAGATCGGCACGCGGGTTCCGTGTTCGGTGAAACGCGCGGCCAGACCCTCGTGTTCGGCGAGGGCGACGAGATCGGCGATGGCCGCCACCCCGGGTTGATGCGGCGGATCGTTCTCGCGGAGCGCACCGATACTGTGGCGCAGTTCCCGCAGGGCAGCACGCCCACCGTCGGCGATCGCCGCGAAGGCCGCGTCGGCATCCGCCCGATCGAGCAGCGGACCGGTTTCGGCGCGCACGATCATCGCGCCGACCGTATGGGCCAGCCCATCGTGCATATCCCGGGCAATCCGTAACCGCTCACGGACCACCGCGGCCTCGCGTTCGTCGTCGAGACGTCGCGTCCGTTCGGCGAGTGCGTCGATCTGCGCCTGCTTGGCACGTACGCCCGCCCCGAGTGCCCACGCCGTCATGAACGACATCGCGGCGTAGGCGTACGAATCAGCGGGCTCGCGTGGCACCAGCAGCGACACCAGGATTCCCACCGCGACCAGCACGAAGGTCATCCGGCGCTGCCGTGCGGAACAGTACGCCGCGATCGTGTACACACAGACGACCGTGCCGAACGGCAGCACCGGCAACGCGTGCACGCAGCCGAGCGCTGTGATCGCCGGGCCGACCACGCACAAAACACCCACCGGCGCCCGGCGCCGCCACAACACCGGCGCCGACGCGAGGACCGACAGCCCGGCGACCCACCACGACGCACCGACAACGAGCGCGGGCACGACGCTCGCGACCGTCACGACGGCAGCGATCAGTGCGTCCAGCGGCGACGGATGTTCCCGAGGTACTCCCACGGCGTCCCAGTCTGTCCGGAAACAGTCCACCGCACCTCACTCTCGAGAGTGATTCGAGGGGCAGCACCATCACCGTACGCTCAGGCATAGGGTGGAATTCGACGCTGCAACATCCGGTGACCAGCGACGATCACGCGGGACCAAGAACGAATTGCACACATAGCGATGTGTGCATATGATTGCGACCGATCGGACCGCAGGAGAAGGGGAACGCGATGGGCGCAGGGCACGGGCACGACCACGGGGTATCGGCCGACAGCGATCGACGCTGGCTGGCCGGCGCGCTGGCGGTGATCATCACCTTCCTGATCGGCGAAGTGATCGTCGGCGTCATCGCCGATTCGCTGGCACTGCTCTCCGACGCGGCACACATGACCACCGACGCCGCCTCGATCGCGCTGGCGCTGTGGGCGATCCGGCTCGCGGCGCGACCGGCGACCGGTCGGATGACGTTCGGCTGGAAGCGGGCCGAGATCCTGTCGGCCCAGGCCAACGGGCTGACGCTGCTGCTGCTGGCGCTGTGGCTCGGCTACGAGGCGATCCGCAGACTGTTCGAGCCGCCGGAGGTACACGGCTGGCTGGTGTTGATCACCGCGCTGGTCGGCGTCGCCGTGAACGTGCTCGCGACCTGGATGATCAGCCGCGCCGATCGCACCAGCCTCAATGTCGAGGGCGCCTACCAGCACATCCTCAACGACCTGTTCGCGTTCATCGCCACCGCCCTCGCCGGTCTGATCATCATCCTCACCGGCTGGGTCCAGGCCGACGTCGTCGCGACGCTGATCGTGGTGGCGCTGATGATCAAGGCCGGGATCGGGCTGATCAAGGCGTCGAGCCGGATCTTCCTCGAGGCCGCGCCCGAACATCTCGACCCCGCGCGGATCGGCCGCGACATGGCCGCGCGCGACGGCGTCACCGAAGTCCACGACCTGCACATCTGGGAGATCACCTCCGGCTCCCCCGCACTGTCGGCCCACGTGCTCGTGCAGCCCGGCCACGATTGCCATGCGGTGCGTGAGGACATCGCGCACATGCTCGACCACGACCACCACATCGAGCACGTCACCCTGCAGGTCGACCACGCCAGCCCGAAACTGCTCGACATCGGCAACCGCGACTCCCATCCGTGCGCCGACTCGCACGGCCCCCGGCACGTAGCCCCCCATACCCACTGACGAGGGAAGGCCCCACACCCATCGGGTGCGGGGCCTTCTCGTCGGTCACGCGCTAGCGAGGACCAGGTCGTTTCATCGACCTATGGGGCTGATTCAGCCGCCGAAGGAACCGGTCCACAGGGTGTCGACCAGCCCGTGCAGTGCGGCGCCGAGGGTGTCGAAGAGGCCACCGAGGGCAGCGCTACCGGTGTCGATGATAACGGGGATCATAGTAATTCCTCTGTTTCTCGCATAGGCCCAGCCGGAGCTGGCTTACGAATGGCATATCGACACCCAAACGCGACGGGTTACGGATTTTCCGATTTAGTGACACTGGTAACAATATGGCCACAACACCGCCCCTACCTGGCATTTTCGCGCGATACCCACTGTTTCTCAAATAATTCTGAGAACTCTCTGAGATTTGGATTGCGGCATCCGATAAGGCTGCATTTCCATTGCCCCAAGAAATAGGGGCACCGCTACACAATGTCACACGCAAATGCGAATACGCCGGTCAGGCGGTGATCGATCAGAGTGCCGGGCAGGTGTTCACATAGGCGTGACCGGGCAGAGCGCCTGCCCACTCCTCGCGGGTGATCGGGGTAGTACCGCTGGCGCAGATCCGATCGGCTTCGACGGCGGCATCGGTGCGCCATTGCCGCAGGGTGCCGTCGACCGCGGACTCGGTGAGGACAGCGCCGTCCGCGGCGAAGGCCAGCATGGTGGGCTGCCGGTGGCGCTGCCCCCGGGCGATGGTGGCGTAGGCGCTGGGGTGCGTGGGGTCGGAGTAGTCCCAGAGCAGGATGGTGCCGCTGACGATGTCGTCGACGGCGAGCAGGGCGCCGGCCGGATCGAACGCCACCGAACCCGCAGAGCCGTTGGCGCCCGAGGGGGCCGCGAGGGCGCGCGGCGGGGTGCCCGGGGTGCCGAGTTGATAGACGAAGGCGCCGGTGAGAGTGCCCACCGCCAGCGTGTTGCGCGAACTCAGGGCCAGCGCGATGGTCTGTCCCGGGGTTCGCAGATCGGACAGTTCGGCGATCGGCTGCGCGGTGGAGGTGGTCGAGAAGACGCTGACGTTGCCGGTGCGGTGGCTGCCCACGGCGAGCAGGCCACCGTCCGGGCTGAACGCGAGCGAGGTCGGGTAGCCACGGCCGAATCGGATACTCGACCGCAGCCGTGGCTCACCGGTGACGTCGAAGAGGTCGACGGTCTGGGTCATGCTGCGGCCGATGGCCAAGGCACCGTCGGGGCTGAACGTGATGGCGCGGATGTCGACGCCCGCCGCGCTGAGCGGCGCGCCGACGCGACGCGGAGTCACCGGGTCGGTGATGTCCCATACCTGGATCGTGGATTCGGTTCTGGTGACGGCCCTGGCCGCGTTCGGGGCGATCGCGACGACATCGACCAGGCCTGCGGGGTCGCCGTCCAGCAGTTCTCGATCACTGGCGTAGGGCGTTCTGGCCAGCTTTCGCAGGTGGGGGAACAGGTCCTGCGGGAGGGCGGGCTGGTCGAGCGGAAACCGGAACAGTGTCAGCGGGCTGGTCGGCACGACCGGACCCGGCAGCTCGAACACGTGCACCGCATGGTCGAAACTCGTTGTCACCAGCGATCTTCCACCGCGCAGGAAGCGCGCCCGCGCGACCATGTCGATCGGGAGCGTGACCAGCTCCTCGCCGGTATCCAGGTCGCGAATGCGCGCCCGGGTGTCGCCGCCGACGATCACCGCGGATCGACCGTCCCCGGTCAGTGATACATCGAGGTATTCGTTGGCGCCCCTCGGCTCGGCGGGCATCGGGTCGAAGCCGCCCGCGCCGACTCGCCAGCGCGTGACCTCACCCGGATTGAGGCCGATGGCCAGCACGGTGCCGTCGCCGTTGAACTCGACCGACCTCGCCTCCGCACCACCGGGTCGTTCGAGGCGACGGTCGAACGCCGGTGTCTGCTCGCGGTCGAGGGTCTCGATGTTCCAAGCACGCACCGTGGTGGTCCAGATTCCGCCGAACAACGACGGCACCGCCGCGACGAGCGTGCGATCACTGAGGGCGACCTCCGCGCGCTGCCCCGAGGCAGACATCGTCGGCAGGGCGACGGGGTGCGCGGGATCGTCGCCGAGGCGCCAGCTCACGATCGTCGCGCTATGGGTGCCGATGGCGACGAACCCGAGGTCGGGACTCAGCGCTGCCGACGCAGGCAATCGGCCGCCGAGCGGGAGCTCGGTCACCGGACGCGGTGCGGCGGGGTCGGCGATGTTCCACAACGCCGATCGCAGGTCGCCCGCGACCACCAACCACTCGTGATCGGCACTCAACGCGAGACCGCGGATGTGCCCGCTCCCGGTGGCGAATCGTGGCCACCGATCGACGCCGGATTCGTTCACCCGCGCCAACTCCACGGAACCGTCACCTTCGCCGATCGCGATCACGTCGCCCCGCGCGGTGGTCGCGACGCGTGGTGCGTCGGGATCGAAGACCACTCCGCGGCCGAGCACGACGCCGGGGCTGATCCGGATCGGCGCGTTCGTCGCGGTGTTCTCCAACAGCGCCGACCGCGCCTCCGCGGTCGGGGCGGTGCGATAGGCGGCGAGCGCGATCTGCTGGGACAGGGCGGGATTGAGGTTGCCACCGCCGCGGGCGACACCGGCGAACAGGCGCGAATTCGATTCCGCGCGCGCGGCCGCGTTCTCGATGCGCTGCTGGACGACAGTGGTCACCGACACCACGGCCAGCAGCACGGCCAGCCCGGCCGCGACCGAAACGATCCACAGCGCGAGATTGGCCCGGGTGCGAGTCATGGCGATCGCTTCGGTCACGGTGCGGGCGGCCGAGATCCGGTCGGCGTAATTCTGTGGTGCCTCGTCGGCGGCTTCCCGGAAGGCCTCCGACGCGACCACCACGCGCAGCGACGAGCGCTGCGCGGCGGTCAGTTTGCCCGCATAGCCACCGACCGCTGTCAGATTCGCACCGGACAGGCCCGCGGTGACCGCGCACTGGGGATCGAGTCGACGGGGACGCAGTGTTCGCAACAGGGCGTGGCGCGGCGCGAGATCGTCCAGTGCGACCGCGAACGCCGCGCCCATCGACGCGCCGTTGATGTCGTTGGCCGGGGCGCTGCCGTGCGTCGAGACCGACCACCGCACACACGCGTCGGTGCCGGCCAGTCTGCTGATGCGCCATGCCTTGTCGAGACTGTCGGTGAAGGCACGATCGGCCTGCAGGAAGCCCATCCGCGCCGGATCGGGGTGCAGGCCGCTCGGTCCGCCCCGGACCTGGTCGAGGCGCAGCACACCCACCTCGCCGCCACCGCCGAAGCTCGCGAACAGCACGCTGATCCGGCTGCTGCGCACGACCGGGAGGCTATGCCCGGACAGTTCCAGCGCGGCCATGATGGCGTACCCGCGCGCCGCGCGACCGCCCTGGCCGAGAAGATGGCGCACGATATCGCCGAGCGGAGCGTTCGCACTGGTGATCGGAATGCCGGCGGGCAGCAACTGGGTACCGACCGAGGTCAGCCCGGCGCGTGCCGCGTGATCGAGGAAGGCCGCGCACGCGTCGCCGGTGTCGATCGAACCGGTCAATGCCCGCGCCAGCACCGCCATCGCGCGTGCGGCGGACAGATCCGCGGTGATCCGCCGGTCCTGTGCGTCGGGGTCTTCGGCTTCTTCCTCGAGCAGATCGTCCGGGGTGAGATCCTTCCAGCGGGCCAGCGACTGCCGCGCCAGCACGCCCGTCTCCCGCCGGTGTTCCAGCAATCGGCGGGTGGCATCCGGCCCGGTCGCGACGGCTGCGCGGCACAGGGCGAGCCAGCGCTGCGACGCGCCGGTCAGCTCGATCAGCACCGCGTCGTCGGATACCAGCGCCTCCGTCGGCTGATCGGTCGATTCGACCGCCATGTCTCCCCCATCTCCCGCCGGGCATCACCGGCGACCCGCCGAGAACGCCCCGATACGATGGAATTCCAGCACACCACCGATCGACCCAGGGGACCACGTTGTCGAGACGACACCTTGCCGGACGCACCCTGGCCGCCGCGGCCCTGCTCGTCACGATCCCGGTATCGGCGAGCTGTGCCGCCGACGCGGACACCGGCGCGAAGCCGACAGCCGTCGTTGCGCAGGAGATTTCCGCACCGCCCCCGCTGCCCAGCGCCGACGAGGTCGGGCACCTGATGCAACGGCTGCTCGACACCACCGTGTCCAACGCCGAGAAGCTCGAGCTGATCCAGGGCATCGGGAGCGATCCCGAACTCCCGAACCGGGTCGCCGACGCGCCCCGCCAGGGCGGCGCCACCATCGCGCTCACCATCACGGGTACCCGCACCGCACCGCCCGGCATGATCGCCGAGGGCACCGCCTCCATCAACAACAGCCCGCCGCAGCCGCTCATCGTGAACTTCGTCGTCGAGGACGGGAAGTGGAAGGTCGAAAAGGCCTGGTACTGCCAGATCGCGTTCTCGTTCATGGTCGCCTCCCCGGCGTGCCCGACCTGATCCGCGTGGGCACCGTCGATGTCGGCTGAGCGAACCGCTCCGGACCGCAACCGCATCTGTGTAGGAGCCGATCGACCCGAGAGGAGGCTCCGCGATGCGACATGCTCGACCCCGGATCGCGGGCCACTGTCTCACCTCGGCCCGGCGGGTAACACCGAGAAACCGCATCGTGGTGTGCCCGACGTCGGCCGATCAGGGGTGCCGGATGAGCACTGAGCCCTTGGACGAGTGGCTCGGCGCATCGTGGAGCGAGGTCCCCGAACGCCTGCGCCCCGCGGTGGTCGATCACATCTTCGGCGCCGACCTGGTCACCATGTCGAGCTACGCGGCGAGCAAGGCGCGCTACGTCCTGGATCGGCTCGACCCGGACATGCGCAGCGACTTCGAAGACGTCGCCCAGGACACCATGGTCGAACTGACCGCGACGTTGCCCACCGAGCGGATCCGGCACTGGAAAGCGTTGGTGCTCAAGAAGCTCCAGTGGCAGGTGCTGCAGGACCGGCGCAGTCGCACAGCCGAGAAGCGCCACCCCGGCCTGCGGGTCGACTACGAGTCGGCAGTGCTGGTGCTCGAGGATCACCGATGCGGCGACGCCGAGGACCGGCTCGCCGACCGTGCTGTTCTGCGGGACGCACTGGCCTCGATCACGCACGCGGAGACCGCGGCCGTGCTCCGCGCGACCTTCGTGATCGCCGCGGACGGCAGCTATACCGATGTGCAGACCACCGGTGAGGTGGCCGCAGACCTGCGGTTCAGCCAGGAAAAGGTCAAGCGATTACGGGCGGCAGGCGCCAAGTTGCTGCGCGAGGCGGTACGCGCGCAGCTCGACGCGCCGGACAACGAGGAGACAGCGTGATGGCGCCGGATCATGACGCGGACCGGTTGAGTCTGCCGGTCGACATCGACGTGCTGATCGCCTTCGCCGCGTCCGATAGTCCGGACGTCGACGCGGAGTCCGCCGCCGCGGGCGCGCGGATCGCCGAGCGGCTCTTACGCGGGGGCGCGGTGTCGAGCGGCACAGGCGCAATCGGTGACCTGGCTGCGCGCCGGGCCGTGATGACGGTGCCCGGCTGGTCCGTGCAGCCGCTCGCCGCGTCGTCGGACAGCGAGAAGACAGTGACTCGCACGGTGCAGAAGCAGCGAGACCGGGAGTGGGGGATCGAATTCACCCGCTCGCCCGCGGGCGCGGAGCAGACGCGAATCTCGGTGCACTCGTTCGGCGCTCGGGCCGTGGCGGGTGACATCGTGCAGGTCGCGGTGCGTCGCGGTGCCGAGCGCACCGAACTGCTCGTCGTCCTCTACGCCGATGACGACGGCACGCTCACCGGGCAGGCCGTCACCAGGGCGCTCACCATGTCCGAGGATCTGGAGATCTCGCTGTTGCCGGGTGCGGCACTCGACAGCACGCACGCGTCGGCGGTGACCGAGGCGGTGCGCTGTTCACTGACCGCCGGGCGCAACGCCTGGCGCCGGGTGGCCAAGGGCCTGCCCGCCGGCGATCCGGTACGGGCGGCGATCGTCGCCGGTTTGAGCTGATCATCACGCGAGGCACGGAACCCGGTTGCCGGACGTGTTCGTCCGGCAACCGGGTTCGGATACACCCCGGGAGGGCGCGCCGACAGACCGGCTGGAACCCCCCTGCGGCTCCACTCGGCGCGCGGCGGCGCGGCCGTCACTCCCAGGGCAGTAGTACTTCACCGACGCCGGCGCCGTGGTGGCGACAACGTCGGTGAAACCCCTCACCGACATTGATGCCGTGCGAGGGGCAAACGGTTCGCGGCGAACCGCTGCCGCGGTTTGACGCATCTATGTTCCGACGGCCGGTGACGGTGCCGGAGTGAGGAACACGGGGATGACACCTTCGAGGAACGACGCGGATCAGCGACGGAACTCCCTGATCGCCGCGCCCGCCTGCTGTCGACTCGACGAATCGAGCACCCCCCTCAGCGTGAGCACCGACTCAGCATTTGGACCGCGACCGAGGCATCACCGACCACGTGCGGATGTTCGGAATCGCTGTGACGCAGGCTGGTTCGTTCCGGTGATACCCCGCCGATCGGCATCCCGGCCAGCATGCGCAGCGCCAACCGCACGAACGCGACGTGCGTACGCAGAGCCCGCGGTGAACGGGCGACGGAGGCCACGGTGCACGTACCGGTCGGTGCGGGGATTCCCGCGAATCGATCGGTGAGCCAATCGAGAATCGCGGGCACGATGAGGAATTCGAGGGGCAGGTGTGAGCCTCGGCGCACGCGCAGGTAGCGCACCGTCGCCCCGGCCCGCTCGTATCGCCGCACGTGAGCGTCGATGTCGGCGACGGCGATCACCTCGTCGTTCACCCCCTGGACGACGAGCAGCGGTGCGGCGGGCGCGCGTGTACCGGGTTCGATGTCGGCGAGAATGCGGCGCAGGACGGGTTCGGCGAGCAACTCCCCCATGCCGCCCCGCAGATGCCGGGTGACATCGCGCCGAGCGAACCGCAGCAGCAGCGCGAAGGTGCTGCGCTCCTCGGCCTCACCGAGCAGACCGCGGTATCGCGCGTCGAGGTGATCGCGCAGCACCGGGCCGAGTTCGGGATAGGCCTGCCGCAACCCCGCGACGAACGCCGCGGGGAAACCGGCGAACCACCCGCCGTTGAGCCGAACGAACGCGGCGGCCGGGTCACCCACCGGTGAACCCGCCGCCGCACCGACGATATTCAGCTCCGGGGCGTACTCGGCGGCCAGTTCCGCGGCCCACGCCGTCGCCAACCCGCCACCCGAATAACCCCACAGGGCAACAGAAGTGGTGGGCGTCAAGGTCATCGGGGCGAAGTCGAGCGCGGCCCGAATCCCGTCCAGCGCACGGTAGCCGGGCTCACGCGCCGCCCCGAATCGGCCGCCCGCCCCTTCGTGATCGGGTACCGACACCGCCCAGCCCTGCTCCAGGGCCATCGCGATGATCGGCAGCTCGAGCGGCGCGATCGATCCGAGCGTCCACGCGCCCCGCCGTAACGCGTACGACGGAAAGCACTGCGGTGCGACAGCATCGATCGCGCACTGGAACGACACCAGCGGCCTGGGCCGCGCGGCAGCGCCCCACGGCAGCAGCACTGTCGTCACCGATACCTCCGGCGCACCGTCGAGATCGCAGGTGCGGTACAGCAATTGCCAGGCCGTGATCCGCTGCCGGATCACCCCGAACAGCGCGACGTCCACCGGCCGCGACCGCACCACCGACCCCGGCGCGAGCGCGTCGAAACCGGGCGGGGCGTCGTAGAACGGGTCATCGGGTGGGAGCAGCGGCGCGTCGTACCGGGGCGGCGCCGGGTCGTCGACGGTCATAGGCTGCCGCCGCCACCGAAGAACCAGGGGTTGAACGTGCAGGTCAAGGTGGAACCGCCTTCTGGATCGAGGGCACGCAGCGCCATCGAGGCGGCGCGCGGGGAATACATCATGGTCAGGTGGTCGGAGATGTCCTGCTCGCAACCGTCCTGCAGGACGATGTTGTCGACGGTCGCGTCCGGCCCTGGCCGCAGGAAGACGAGGTCGAGCGGATTCATCACCTCGTCGTAGCGAGAACCGACCACGGTGTAGGCGACGCCGGGCACGGTGTCGCCGGTGGCGTTGAGGGTGGTGTAGAACGACGAGCCGACGGCCTGTTCGACATTGGCCGCGCCGATGATCGGCCGATAGAAGCCCATGATGTCGATGCCGGCGTTGTTGATCATGCGGCCGAGGGTGGCGATTCCGAGCAGCGAGGTGCCGTGGTGGGTGGCGCCGAAGCTCACCAGCTTGCCGACCTTGCCCTGGCCGCCTTCGAACTTCAGGTAGTGATTGGCGATGGTGCCGCCCTGGGAATGGCCGACGATGTCGACCTGGTCCGACCCGGTCGCCGCGCGAACTCGCTCGATGAACGCGGCGACCTGGCGGGACGAGTCGACCATCGGGCCCACCCCGTAGCGGCCCGGCAGCACGGCGCCGAGTCCACCGGCCTCCAGCAGCGCGGACTTGCCGAAGTTCAGGGTGAACACGCAGTACCCGGCCTCGGCCAGGCGCGGGGAGAGGTAGGAGAAGGTGTCGTAGGCGTTGAGCCAGGTGCCGTGCAGCAGCACCACCGGGCGCGGATGCTGTGCCGAGGGCTTGCAGTCCCAGCGGTTGGCGCCGGGCGGCGCGGCGTCGGGGTGGAGCAGTCCGTAGGCGAAGGCGGGCAGGTAGGCCGACATCTCGGGGCCCTCGCCGACGGCGTCGGAGGCGCGGCTGCCTGCCGAACCCGAGCTGCTGCCCGAGGCGCTGCCGGTGTCGGCGATGGCGGTGGGGGTGCGGCCGTCGGCGGCGGCCACCGTGCCCGCGTTCATGTATTCGGCCAGCGAGGCGATCGTCGGCTCCAGGGTGGGAGCCGCGCCGGCCGGGCCCGAGGCTGCGGTCAGTGCCGCGGCGATGGCGATTCCGCACAGCGCGCGGCGAAGGGAATGCGTCGTTGCAATCATGGTTTCACTTCCGTAGATCCGCGTCGACGAACAGGCGGTTCGGACGCGCTCTGCGAATCTATGACCCAGGACACAGTGATGTCACTGCACCGGGCAACGAGAAACTCTGGACGGGATTGGCGCGGGAGCCAAGTTCTGTTCGTTTTCGATCGGATGGTCCACTACCGGGCTGTCGTCGGACACAATCGAGTCATGCTCGCCGAACACCCCGTTTCCGAACTCCCCGCGCTGCCCGCGCTGACCGCTCGTCTGCTGACGCGATGGCCACAGATCTCCGAGCGCATGCTCGCCGACGGTCTCGGCGCCAACGCGCCCGCCGAACTGCCCGACGGGCACTTCACCGCGGAAGTGCTGCCGACCATCTACGCGTGCGGGCGAGCCGTGCTCGAGGCGATCGGCGCCGACCGGGAGTTCACCTACGCCGAGGTCGCGGCCTTCGTCGCCCCGGTCGCCGAGCGTCACGCCGAGGACCGGCTGCCGTTGCCGATGCTGATCGGCGCGATCCACGGCTCGGCGCAGTCGGTGTTCGCGGAGGCGCTGTCGCTGGCTCTGCCCACCGAGACCGCGGAGATGGCGCGGGTCGGCAACCGTCTGCTCGATCTGCTGCGCCACATCAACATGACGGTCGTGGAGACCTACACCGAGGTCGAGCAGTCGATCTATCACGCCGAACGCGAGGCACGCCGGGAGCTGTGTTCGGCGCTGGTGCGCGGCCTGCCCGCCGAGGAACTCGCGGCCCGCGCCGACACGATCCTCGCCGACCAGTACACGGTGCTGGCGGTCCACCTGAGCGAGCCGCCGCGCGTGGGCACCGCGGCCAATCTGGTGACCCGGCGACGGATCCGGGTGCTGCAGCGCGCATTGGACGAACTCACCGGCACCACCACCCCGGCCACCTTCGACGGCGCTCACGGCATCGCGTTGCTGAGCCACAGTTCCGAAACCGATGTCCTCGTCGCGGCGAAGTTCGACGAACTCGCCGACCGCCTGCGCGCCCAGTTCGGCGTACCGGTGTATCTGGCCGAATTCTCCGGCGTCGGCCGTGACGCCATTCCGGCGGCGGCCAAGGACGCGACCGAACTGACCGAACTGGCGCGACTACGCGGCAAGCCCGGCGGCTGCTATCGACTCGACGACCTGCTGCTCGAGTATCAACTCACCCGGCCCGGCCCGGCCCGGGAACGTCTGGCGCAGCGGGTGATTCCGCTCTTGAGCAGTCCACACCTGATCGACGCCCTGGAAGCACATCTCGTGCACGGCGCCGACCGCAAAACAGCGTCACGACTTATTCACGTGCACCCGAATACTTTTACCTATCGCCTGCGCAGGATTGCCGAACTCACCGGCCTCGACCCGGCCGATCCGAAAGATTCACGCATGCTCGCCGCATCGCTCACGGTGTACCGACTGGATTCTCTGGAGAACGAAAAAACCCGCTATTCGACGTGTGCATCGAATAGCGGGTAATTCGTTTCCCGACAAGGAAAGTCTTACTTGTCAGCGCTCTTTACAGGTAGGCGCTGCACACGGGCCAGGCGCCGGGACCCTGCGCGGCCAGCACGTTCTCGGCCACGCGGATCTGCTCTTCACGGCTGGCGTTGTCGGCGGTACCCGCGCCACCGTAGGCCTCCCAGGTGCTCTGCGAGAACTGCAGGCCGCCGTAGTAGCCGTTACCGGTGTTGATGTTCCAGTTGCCTGTGCTCTCGCACTGCGCCACGGCGTCCCAGTTGTTCGCCGAGGCGGTTGCGGTGGTCAGACCGGCCGGAACGGCGATCATCGCGCCGGCAACAGCGGCAAGACCAAGGGCACGGGTGGTGAACTTGCGATTGAAAGACATAAAGTATTTCCTGCCTGCGCCCACCGACTCGGTGATGAAAACTTCCGCGTCCCTGCCCCTCAGTCATGTCGGGGATCCTCGAATCACGGGGCAGGCTTTCCGGCGTTCTGCGATTCGATTCGGCTCGGGTTGTTGTTCAAGCCGTGATCGAATGTAGCCGGTCTGCGACCTGAGATCACGTACCGATCACGGTGGTGTTTGTAGCGAGCATTGTCCAAACGAACACCGTTCACCCCTGGTCGACCGTAATAAATCCGTAATCACACTACTGTCGTTATAGCGCCGTAATGTGACGGGGCTCATAAGAAATCAGAGACCCCGGTCACGTTTCTTTTCCGGCAATTCGGGCAAGCAGACCCCGCCGAGTCAGGGGATGATGGGGAAAAGGAGACGCACATGAGCACCCGCCGGACCCTGTTCACCGTCATCGCCCTCGGCTCGGTCGCGGCCGTGACCGTGGGCCTCTTTCTCTTCCAGCCGTGGCGAGTGTTCACCACGGTCACCGTCGACGAGGCACCGATCGTCGCGGTGGACGGCGCGCCACCGCCGGTGATCGCCGAGGGCACCTTCGTCTCCCACGAGCACGACACCTCCGGTACCGCTCAGCTCCAGCGCACGTCAGAGGGCGCCATCGTGCTCCGGATCGTCGACCTGAACACCTCCGACGGGCCCGCCCTGCACGTCTGGCTCACCGATCAGCCGGTGATCGTCGACGACTGGCACAACTTCGACGACGGCAACCACATCGACCTCGGCTCCCTGAAAGGAAACGAGGGCAACCAGAACTACGAGCTGCCCGCCGGTACCGATCTGTCCACGGTGAAGTCGGTCAGCATCTGGTGCGAGCGCTTCCACGTGTCCTTCGGCGCCGCCACCCTCCTGCCGGCATAACCGCCCGCAGCGGGTGGGCGCGCGGATATGACGACCGGTCAGGCGAGCAAGCGACGCTCGGTGGCGACAGCGACCGCCGCCGCGCGGGTGTCGACGCCGAGCTTGTCGTAGATGCGGCCCAGATGCGTTTTCACGGTGGCCTCGCTGATGTGGAGGGCGCGCGCGATCTCGCGGTTGCCGAGGCCGTGGGCGAGTTGACCGAGGATGTCACGCTCACGAGCGGTGAGTGTGGGGCCCGGATTGCGCATCTTGGCCATCACCTTGGCGGCGACCGGCGCCGACAAGGCGGTCTGCCCGCTCGCGGCGGCGTGGATGGCGGCGAACAGTTCTTCCGGCCGCTCGGCCTTGAGCAGGTATCCGGTGGCGCCCGCCTCGATCGCGCGGGTGATGTCGGCGTCGGTGTCGTAGGTGGTGAGCACCAGGACGTGCGGGGTCGGCGCGGACTGGGCGGTGATCCGGCGGGTCGCTTCGACACCGTCCATGTCACTGCCGAGCTGCAGATCCATCAGCACCACGTCGGGATGCAGGCTCGCGGCCAGCGTGACCGCGGTCGGTCCGTCGGCAGCCTCGCCGACAACTTCGATACCGGGCGCGCTCGACAGCAGTGCGTGCAGTCCGGCGCGGACGACCGCGTGATCGTCACAGATCAACAGGCGCACGGTGGTGGTCACGTGCCGATGTTAGTGCGCGCGTTCCCCGACGATGCGAATCCCTTCGCGGGCTCGCACCGGATGTTTCGGGGCGGCGATCGCTTCAGTGGCCGGGGATCGCGTCGTCGATGATCCCGGGCGCGAGCGGAATCGCGGCGGAGAGCACCGTGCCGTCGCCGGCCGCGGATTCGATGGTGCAGGTGCCGCCGAGTTGGCGCACTCGCGCGCGAATCGCGGGCAGGCCGTGTCCGCGATGTTGTTCCGGGTCGGCCTGCGCGTCGGGGTCGAAGCCGCGTCCGTCGTCGGCGACGTCGAGCACGATCTGGTCGTCGAGGCAGGTCAGTGTGATGGTGGCGGTGGTGGCCGCCGCGTGTTCGCGCACATTGGCGAGCGCGCCCTGGGCGATGCGCAGCAGGGTGGCCTCGACCCGCTGGGGCAACGGGCCCGGCGCTCCTTCTATATGGCAGCGCACGGTCAGGGTGTCAGTGGTCTCTCGTTCGGCGAGTGCGGCCAGCGCGGCGGGCAGGGATCCACCCGCGGCGAGGTCGGCCGGGGCCAGATCGTGGACGAACCGGCGAGCCTCGGTGAGGTCACGTTCGGCGATGGCGGCGGCCGAACGTAGATGCGTGTGCGCGAGTTGCGGGTCGCTGTCCCACACCAGGTCGGCGGCTTGGAGCAACATGCGCTGGCTCGACAATCCCTGGGCCAGGGTGTCGTGGATCTCCATGGCCAGCCGTTGCCGTTCGGCCAGGGTGCCCGCCGTGCGTTCGGTGGCCGCCAGTTCCTGTCTGGTCCGCACCAGGTCGTCGATCAGCGCGGCCTGCCGTTCGGCCTGCCGGCGCATGCCGACGAACAGCGCCGTGGTGACCGCCGCCACCGCGGGCGGGGCGAGCACCAGATTCGGATCGAGCCAGCCGGCGATGCGCACCTGACTCGAGACCACCAGCGCGGTGAGTACCACGACCAGAATCACCGCGACCCGCTCCGACAGAATCCGCAGCCCGGTGTACACCAGTGGCACCGCGCACCAGGCGAAACTCGGCGCGAGCACCACCAGCACCGACCAGGTGAGCACCAGCATCGCGAACCACACCAGCCGACCCGACTGACGCAGCTCGCTCAGCGCGTACAGCACCGCGAGCACCACGGAGAGGACGACGATCAGCGGCGTCGACCGCGTCTCGCTGTGCCGGATCAGCCAGCGCATCAACGACGCGGCGAGCAGCACATAGAACGCGCTGTGGACGATGACGGCGAGCAAGCGTGTGTCATCTCGCTGGGCGCCGAGCAACTGAGCCATGTCATCCACCTGGGTTCTCGGCGGCTGCCGCCGCGGTTGCCGGCTTCTCGACCTCGATCTTGCCTCCCGCGAGCATTCTGGCGTCGCACCCTCCGGTCGGTCCGGGTCGAGGCGGCCGAGAAACAGCTCGACCTGGGCGAACTGTGATTCTTCCCGATGATCGCCCGCGGCGGGTCATCCGATCGGTTGACCCCGGTGTCGGCCGATCCGGCCGCGGAGTGCAGCCGGTACGCCGATCCCGGGGAGCCGCAGAGCGAACAGGATGGATATCAACAGGCCACGGCAGACCGCCGGCCGGCCGAGATCCGCACAGGAGCAGCCATGACCGCCAAGTCCACCACCCGCAACCGTCTCATCATCGCCGGCGCCACCGTCGGTGTCGTCGCCGCCGGTGTGGTCGGCGTGGTGACGGTCCAGGCGCAGGATCAGGACCCGGCGACGCGCACCCCGGTCGCGGTCAACGCCGCCGACGCCAACCTGGCCCAGTCGACGCACCTGTCGATCGCCGCCGCCACCAAAGCCGCGCAGACCGCCCTCGACGCCGCCGCCAAGGAGAACCAGCGGGTGAGCGTCGCGGTTGTCGATCGCAACGGCAATGTCATCGTCACCCTGCGCGGCGACGGCGCGGGCCCGCAGTCCTACGACGCCGCCCAGCAGAAGGCCTTCACCGCCGTCTCCTGGAACGCCCCCACCACCGAGCTGGCCAAGCGCCTCGAGTCGGCTCCCCATCTGGCCGATATCGACGGCACCCTCTTCCTCGGTGGCGGCGCGCCGGTGAAGTCCAACAACGCCCCGATCGCGGGCATCGGCGTGGCAGGCGCTCCGAGCGGCGACCTCGACGAGAAGTTCGCCCAGGCGGGCGTCGCGTCGCTCGGTAGCTGATCAGGATCTGCCGGTGTTCATTCGGTGCGGCGGGCGCGGGCCCGGCGTTTGCCCTCGTGCATCGCCTGCACCCGGGCGATCGGGATGGTGTGACCCTCGGCGATCAAGTCGGCCGGAAGTGCTTGCGGTGCGGGCATTTCCGTGGCCCACGGGTCGGCGTCACCGAGCAGGTTCGGCGCGGTGCGCAGGGTGAAGTCGGCGGGGGTCACCGAGTCGATGTCGTTCCAGCGCAACGGAAAGGACACCGGTACTCCCGGCCGGATGCGCGGGCTGTATGCCGCGATCACCGTCGCGCCACCGGCTCGCGTGGAGTCGAGGAAGACCTTGCCCGCGCGGTCCTCCCGGATGAACGCGGTGGTTGCGACGGTGGGGTCGATGCGCTCGGCCCTGGCCGCGACGGCCCGTGTCGCCGCCGCGGCGTCCTCGATCGCGACGCCGGGCTCGATCGGCACGTAGACGTGTAATCCCTTGGCGCCGCTGGTCTTCACCGCACCGGCGAGGCCGTCGGCTTCCAGCGCGGCCCTGATCAGATGCGCACCGGCGGCCGCGTCGCGAAACGTTTGTCCCGGTGAGGGATCCAGATCCAGCACCAGGTGCGTCGGTCCCGCGCTGTGGTCGACCGGCAGCAGCAGCGGGTGGTATTCCACCGCGCGCTGATTGCCGAACCACAGCAGCGTGCGCACGTCGTCGCCGAGCGCGTAGGTGACCTCGCGACGCGAACTCTCCGCCCACACCGTCGCGCGCGGAACCCACTCCGGGGTGTACTTCGGCAGGTTCTTCTGCATGAACGGCTCCTGCCCCGGCCGCACGCGCACCACCGACAGCGCCCGGCCCCGCAACACCCGAACGAGCCGCTCCCCCACGAACTCGAGATAGTCGACCAGATCCCGCTTGGTCGCCTCGGCCCCGTCGAACAAGGGCTGATCGAGATTGCTCATCTCCACCCCACCGCGCAGCTCTTTGCTGGTCATGGCCCCACTGTGCCCCGCCGCCAAGGGGCGGTCAACCGGGGCGACCACCCGTTTTGGTCGATGACCAGGTCGTCGGCTATCGTATGTTCCGCGCGGCTCACCCCGGTGAGCTGTAGTTCTGGCCCCGTCGTCTAGCGGCCTAGGACGCCGCCCTCTCAAGGCGGTAGCGCGGGTTCGAATCCCGTCGGGGCTACAGAGAGAACTCCTCGGTCATGTGACCGGGGAGTTTTTTTGTGCTCGCACCTTGTGCCCGGAGTGCAACACATTGACAGACGTTGCACAGTTCATACACTGTAGGAAACGGTGCATGGAGGTGACGTGATCGAGCAGACGGCGTTGGAGAAGCGACTCCAGGACGCCGCGGCGCGTCCCGATGCCGTGAGCGCGTTCCGCGCCGCCAGGGCCGTGTTCCTGGCCGGGCACCGACTCGAGATGAAGGAACTGGCCGTCGCGCTCGGGGTGAACCGGGCGACCCTGTTCCGATGGGTCGGCGGGCGCGACGAACTGCTCGCCGAGGTGATCTGGTCGGTCGCCGAGCCGACCTTGCGGCGTGCGGCCGCCGCGACGCCCGGTCGCGGCGCCTACCGCATCGCGACGATTCTGGGCGATTTCGCGCAGACCACGAATACCTCAGATGCCTTCCGCCAGTTCCTGTTGCGCGAACCCGAACGGGCGCTGCGACTGCTCACCACGCGCGCGGGGACGGTGCAGCACCGCATCGTCGCGATCGTGGAAGACCTACTCGCCGAAGAGATTTCGGCCGGTGCTCTCGATCCGCTGCTGCCGGTGTCCGAGTTGGCGCTGCTGCTGGTGCGGATCACCGAGACCTTCATCTACACCGATGTGATCAGCGGTGAGGAACCCGACGCGGCCAGAGTTGTCCGGGCGTCATTGGTTCTGCTGGGCGAACGGCCCGAACAGTAAGTCAGGTCAGCGAAAGGACACCATGAAGCGCTCCATCTTTACCGAGGACCACGACGCCTTCCGCGCGTCGGTCGCCGAGTTCGTCAAGCGCTCGATCGAGCCGAATGCCGAACGCTTCGTCGAGGAACGGGCGATCGACCGTGAAACCTGGCTCGCGGCAGGCGAACTGGGCTACCTCGGCCTCGGTGTGCCCGAGGAGTTCGGTGGCAGCGACGCGGGTGACTACCGGTTCAACGCGGTGTTCGGCGAGGAGCTGTCGAAGGCGGGCGCCGCGATCGCGTCCTCGTTCGGCATCCACTACGACGTGTGCGCGCCCTACATGGTCGAGCTCACCAACGATGAGCAGAAGCAGCGCTGGCTCCCGAAGTTCTGCACCGGCGAGATCATCACGGCCATCGGTATGACCGAGCCGTCGGGCGGTTCCGACCTGGCCGCGCTGAAGACCACCGCCGTGCGCGACGGTGACGACTGGATCGTCAACGGCTCGAAGACGTTCATCACCAACGGTTTCAACGCCGACCTGGTGATCGTCGCCGCCCGGACCAGCCCGGAGAAGAAGGCCAAGGGCATCACGCTGTTCGTCATCGAGACCGGGATGGACGGCTTCACCCGCGGACGCAAGCTCGACAAGGTCGGTCAGCCCGAATCCGATACCGCCGAGCTGTTCTTCGACAATGTCCGTGTCCCCGACGCCAACCGGCTCGGCGAAGTGGACCGTGGCTTCATCGCCATGATGGAGCGGTTGCCGCAGGAACGTATCGGCGCGGCGGTTTCCAACCTCGCGCACGCCGCCGCGATCCTGGACGAGACGCTGCAGTACGCCAAGGAGCGCAAGGCATTCGGGCAGCAGATCGGCAGCTTCCAGTACAACAAGTTCCTTTTCGCCGAACTGGTCACCAAGATCGAAGTGACACAGGCGTTCGTCGATCAGGGCATCGTCGCCCACGCCGCCGGTGAGCTGTCCGCGGTCGACGCGGCGAAGGCCAAGTGGTGGTCGGCGCAGGTGCAGAACGACGTGCTCGACGCGTGTGTGCAGCTGCACGGCGGGTACGGCTACATGCGCGAATACCGGGTCGCGCGGGCGTGGATGGACGCCAGGGTGACCAAGATCTGGGCGGGCTCCAACGAGATCATGAAGGAACTGATCGGCCGCGATCTGGGCCTGTAGGAGCGCAAGGAAAGCGTCGCGCCCGGCGAAACAACCACCGGGCGCGACGCGACGCCGGTCAGCTCAGGATGATCGGCAACGCGGCCAGATCGTTCTGCGTGAGCACCGGCAGGTTGCCGATCTCACTATCGGGTACGGCGAGGCGCAGCTGCGGGAAGCGGGCGAACAGCGCGGGCAGCGCGATCGCGGCTTCCAGCCGCGACAGCGCGGCGCCGGGGCAGATGTGCGGGCCGTACCCGAAGGCCAGGTGGCGGTTGGCGGTCGAGCGCGTCACGTCGAATTCGTCGGCGGTCTCGCCGTGCACCGCGGTGTCGCGGCCGACGGCACGGTAGGACATCACCACGCCCTCACCCTTGGCGATCACGGTGTCGCCGACGACGATGTCCTCGGTGGCGAAACGCATCAGCAGGTGCGAGACCGGGCCGTCCCAGCGCAGCGATTCCTCGATGACCTGCTTCCACTCCACGTCCCCGGCAAGGACTTTCGCCAGCTGCTCGGGTTCGGCGAGCAGCGCGCGCACGGTGTTGATGATCAGGCTGACGGTGGTCTCGTGGCCGGCGGCGACGAGAGCCTTGATGTTGCCGATCGCCTCTTCCTCGGTGAGCGGCTCGCCGCCCTCGTCGGCGGTGACGAACGCCGAGGTCAGATCGTCGGCCGGGTCCGCGATCTTCTGCCGGACCAGATCGGTGAAGTACACATCGAGGCCGTCGATCACCTCGAGGCGCTCGTCCTGCGGGGTCATCACCGAGAAGAACTTCTTGTACCACTCGAGCAGCTGCGCGTGGTCTTCGCGCGCGACGCCCATCAGGTCGCCGACCACGCGCATCGGCAGCGGGTAGGCGAAGACCTGCTTGAGGTCCACCGGAGCGCCGCCGGCACCGGCGGCCTCGAGATCGTCGAGCAGGTCGGCGGTCAGCTGTTCGATCACCGGACGTAGCTCTTCCAGCCGCCGCGGGGCCAGTGCCTGGGCTGTCTTGAGCCGCAACCGGCGGTGCTCGGCGCCGTCGACGCTGAACATCGAGCGGTCGACGAGGACCATCCCGATCAGCGGCCACTGGTTGGTCACCACGCCGTCGGCGTACAGCGACCACGCGTTGATGTCCTTGACCAGCCGGGTGTCGGTGGTGAGCTGACGCGCGACGGCGTGATCGGTGACCGTCCAGGCGGGCACGCCGAGCAGGTCGATCCGGGTGATCGGGCCGAGTGCTCGAAGTCGGGCGGTTTCCCCGTTGAGGTCACCGACCATGGGGTCGATGGCAAATGGGCATGGCGAACTCACGAGAAACCTCCGACGGGTCGAACTGGTGTGAAACGAACGGGCAGTGCGGTCATGCCCCGTAGGAAAGCCGAAGGTCGCCGGGTGAGCTGGTCGGTGGGCACGCCGAGGTCGACATCGGGAAGCCGGTCGAGCAGCACCTCGATTCCGGTCCTGGCGATGATCTCCGCGATCTGCTGCGCCGGGAAAGGGCAGCGGTACTCGCCGTAACTGAACGCGAAGTGGGCGTTGTTGCCGGTGGGTACCGAGCCGCCCTCGGTAAACGATTGGCGCACATGCGGATCGAGATTGGCGGCCGCGAGACCGAGCAGCAGGAGGTCGCCCGCCCGGATCGTCTTGTCGGCCAGACGGGTGTCGCGCGCGGCCCAGCGCCCCGCCAGAATCGAGGTGGGCCCCTCTTCCCAGAGCACCTCGTTCATGGCCTCGCCGACACTGCGCCTGCCGCCGCCGAGCGCGTTCGCGAACCGGTCGTCGGTGAGCATCAACCGCATGGAGCTGCCGAGCCAGTCAGCGGTGGTGAGGTGACCCGCGGCGGCGATCGCCATCAGGTCGTTCATGTATTCCTCGTCGGTGAACGGCTCGGGGTCGGCCAGCATCATCGAGGCCAGATCCCCCGCGGGGCGTGCCCTTTTCGCCGCGACCAGGCGCGCCATGTGTTCGGCGAAGCGTGCGTGCCCGGACTGGGCGTCGGCGCCACCGTCGGCGAGCTGTTTCATCGCCAGGGCGAGGTCCGCGGCATCGATGTCGGGTAGTCCGAGGATGCGCGCCAGAGCGAGCGCGGGCAGCGGCACCGCGAACTCGGCGATCAGGTCGGCGCTGCCGCGACCACAGAACCCGTCGACCAGGCGATCGGCCAGTTCCTCACAGGCTCTGCGCAATTCGAAATGATCGACCGCGTCCAGCGCCGGTTCCACCATCGCCAGGTGCCTGCGGTGCTCGGCGCCCGCGGTGAAGTAGATCGAGGGCATCGGGTGCCCGATCATCGGCAGCAGCGGCCAGTCCTCCGGGACCCGGCCCCACTGATTCCACAGGGACACATCGCGCGGGAACAGCAGCGGGTCGCTGGTCACCTGGTGCAGCTCGCGATAGCCGATGATCAGCCACGCCGGAAAACCGCCGGGCAGTTCGACCTCGACGACCGGGCCGTGGTCGCGGCGCATCCGCCGGTAGACCTCGTGCGGTTCGATGTGGAACTCGGGCCCGCTCAACGGCACCGCGCCGGTGATCGGGCAGGCGCCGGTCGGTGTGCTCATCAGACGGTTTCTCCCTGCGGAACAGCGGAATACAGGTGCTCGACGAGTGTGATCAGCACCTGCTTGCTCGATTCGCGCGAGCGCGCGTCACACATCACCAGCGGCACGGCCGGATCGAGATCGAGTGCGTCACGCACAGCCCCGGGCGAATGGGAATCGCCGAAGTCGTTGCAGGCGACCACGAACGGGGTGCCCTGATGTTCCAGCCGGTCGATCGCGTACCAGGAGTCGCTGATCCGGCGCTGATCGACCAGCACGATCGCGCCGAGCGCACCCGCGAACAGCCGGTCCCACAGGAACCAGAACCGTTGCTGCCCGGGAGCGCCGAACAGATACAGCACGTGTTCTTCGTCGAGGGTGATGCGGCCGAAGTCGAAGGCGACGGTGGTGGTCGACTTGCCGGGCACACCGCTGGTGTCGTCGACACCTTGCCCGACGTCGGTCATGGTGGCCTCGGTGTCGAGGGGCCGGATCTCGCTCACCGAGCGCACCAAGGTCGTTTTACCGACCCCGAATCCGCCGATCACCACGATCTTCAACCCGTGCATTGCCGTGCTGTGCAGCGGCGCTCGGGCGCGCTCGGGCACATTCTCAGAGCTTGCGAAGTCCAACGAGCACCTTCTCGAGGGTGGAAGCGTCCAGCGACATCGCCGCCGACAGCGGTGGGCGCACCGTGATCTTGCCCGCGGCCAGCAGGTCCGACAGCACGACCGTGGCCACCCCGACGGGCAGGCGCAGCTCGGCCGCGATCTCCACCACCGCGGTCGGCGCCCGGCACAGATCCAGGACCGCGGCCTGCTCCGAGGACATGCCCGGGGTGGGCGCGGACTCGCTGACCACGAGGGTGACCAGGTCGAAGTCCTCGGTCGCGGGGGCGCGGCCGCCGGTCAGCGTATAGAAACGGTCGGGATCGTCGTCGCGACCTGCCCTGGTCACTCGATCGCTCCGCGTCTGGGTTGGGCAGCCAGATGCTCGCCGAGCTGTTCGACCAGCTCGTGCATGGTGTGGCCGACCAGACCGGCGTCGGCGTCCTCGGCGGCGACCACCGCCAAGTGCGCGCCGCGCCCCGCCTCGACCACGAACAGGATGCCGCCGTAGAACTCGGTCATCGACTGGCGAACCCCGCCACGCCCGTCACCGAACTCCACGGATGCCCCGTGCGACAGGCTCTGGAATCCGGCGGCGATGGCGGCCAGCTGATCGGCGCGGTCCACATCGAGTTCCGGTGTGTGGCAGATCTTGAGCCCGTCACCGGACAGCAGCAGGGCGTGCCTGGCGCGCGGGGTGCGGGCGAGCAGCTTCTCGAGCAGCCAGCCGAGGTTCGCGGGGGCGGTGGTGGTCATCGGTCCTCCATGGGGTCGGGAGCCGCGGCGGCGCTGCCCGGTTCGTGGCTTGTGGTGGTGCGGCCCGGCGCGGAGCGCTGGAAGGCACCGAGGGCGGTGGGCTTGGCCGGTGCCGCCTTGGCGGCGGGTGCGGCGGCGAGGCCTTCGGGGTGGACCTGAGCCAGGGTGTCGCCCCGGCGACGTTTCGGCAGTGTGGGCGAGGCCGGGATCACGCTGTCGTTCTCCGGTCGCGCGTGCTGGCCCACGGGTTCGCTGAAATCCATGGTGCCGGTGTCGGTTCTGCGCGGGATCGGACTGTCGAACTGGCTCAGCGTGGCCGGTTCGGCGAAGCGCGGCGCAGCCACCACATTGCGGCTGCGGCGTTCGGCGCGGGCGGTGAGCTCGCGCGGGATGACGACGACGACCGCGGTGCCGCCGATCGCCGACGGCCGATACGACACGGTGAGTTCGTGTTTGCGCGCCAGATGCCCGACCACCGCCAGGCCGAGCCGGGTACCCGACAGCGAAGCCAGGTCGACGCCCTTGCCTTTGTGATCGCGCCCGCTGACGGCGGCCTCGGCCCGGCGCAGCGCGGAATCGCTCATGATCAGGCCGCTGTCCTCGATCGTGATCACCACGCCCGCGGGCACTTCGGCGGCGTAGACGTGCACCTCGGTGGTGGGCGGCGAGAAGTTGCAGGCATTGTCGAGGAGTTCGGCCAGTGTGTGCATCACGCCTTCGGCGGCGTGCCCGGCGATGCCGACCTCGGCGATCGCCCGCAGCCGTACCCGCTGATACCCGGCGACGCGGCCCATCGCGCCGCGCAGAATCGATTCCATCGCGATCGGTTTCGCCCAGCGGCGGCCGGTGCGCGCACCGGACAGGACCGCGATGCTGTCGGCCAGGCGGCCCGCCTGGGCGGTGCGGTGGTCGATGTGGAGCAGGTCGGTGAGTACGCGCGGGTCGGCGTGGCGGTGCTCCATCTCCCGCAGCTCGGCCAGCATCGAGGTGGTCATCGCCTGGATGCGGCCCGCCGCACCGGCGAAGGCGGCCAGCGCCGCCGCACCCCGGCGGGAGTTCTCCTGGGCTTCCCAGGCGTACGCGGCGGTGTGCTCGTCGGCCTGGGTCAGGCGCGCGCTCGCCTCGGCCACGGTGGCGGCCAGTTGCTGTTCGGCCTGCTGTGCGGCGGCCAGACTCGCCCGCGCCTGCGCGCGTTGACGCAGCGCGAACCACACCGCGGGGCAACCGATCAGTGCCGCGGCCACCGCCGCGGCGAGCACCGGGATGCCGATGGCCTGCGGCGTGAACACCGCGGTCACGGCGGCGATCACCACCACCGCCACGCCGGCGCCGAGTACCACAGATCCGGCGCTGCCGCCGGAAGCCTTCGGCGCAGCTACTGTCTGTGCCATCGGCAGTACTTCCGCAGTACTCACAGGCCCCCTGCCATAGTGGTCGATCAAACACGCAGCAAGGCAGCCTGTTTCGAAGTCGGAGTCGAGCATATCGAGCCCCCGCCCGACCTGCCACTCGACCGATCAGGGTTCACCGGCCGTTGGGGTACGGGTCAGCATCCGGCCTGGTCACCCCAGGTGGGACGAGACGGCGATCACGTGGCGAGAGCCGGTGCGATGACCGTTGCCATGGCTCGATAGCCGGAATCATTGGGATGCAGGTGATCACCGCTGTCGAACGCGTCGGCGAGGCG
The DNA here is from genome assembly GCF_042728755.1 of Nocardia sp. NPDC060249. Taxonomy (NCBI): domain Bacteria; kingdom Bacillati; phylum Actinomycetota; class Actinomycetes; order Mycobacteriales; family Nocardiaceae; genus Nocardia; species Nocardia sp. NPDC060249. The sequence continues at coordinate 220,693 of NZ_JBHXAQ010000001.1, read as the reverse complement.
GGTGCGATCACCGGGAGTGGCCAGCGCCTGTTCGAGATCGACCACCTTGTCGAAGGCGCCCGAATCCCGAATCCAAGTGTTCACCTCGGCGCGCAACCGCTCCCGCTCGGGCGAGTAGTAGGCCGACCCGGCGAACGGCAGAATGGTCGCGCCGACGATGCGCACCCCCGCCGCTCGCGCCTGCGCGATCAACGCGCGGTATCCGGTGATGAGCTGGTCCGCCGAAACCGGCGGGAACACAACCCCGTCCGGACCCGCGCTGTCCGACAGGCCGATGTCGTTGATTCCGATCAGGACGACGGCGGTGCCGACGCCCGGTTGGTCGAGAACGTCGCGACGGAACCGAGCCAGCGCGCTGTCACCGAGCACCGTCGAGTCGGTGAGCAGTCTGTTGCCGCTGATTCCAGCGTTGACCACCGGGCCGTGGTGGCCGACCGCCGCGAGCTGGTCGGGGTAGCGCTGGTCGGCGTCGAGGGTGGAGCGGTAGCCGTCGGTGATCGAATCGCCGAAGGCCACCGTGACGTCGCCGGTGCTCGACCGCAGCGTCTCGATACCCGCCACGTAGTACCAGGACTGCGAGGTTTCGGTGAACGGCGCCGCCGACGGGTCGGCGGCGTGATCGCCGTGCGCTCGGTAGCTGGTGGCCAGCGACTGGCCGTGCTGGGTCGCGGGTCCGGTGGGTCGGTCGAAGTAGAGAGTGACCGCGATCGATGCCCCCACGGTGCGCACGGCGTCGCTGACCACTTCGGCCCCCGGCGCGATCACGAAGGTGGACTGCCCACCAACGCTCAACTCCCGCACCGATTCCGGGGCGACCGCCGCTCCACCCGCGCTGGCGGCCACCGTCGCCGCTGACACCGGCAGGGGATAGTCACCGAAGCGATTCGACAACCGAACCCGGACTTGCGACCCCTCCTTCGACAGGCGAAACACCTGTCGCACAGTCTGATCGGCGAAACCCATCGCGGACCAGTTCTGGTAGACCGGGTACTGCACAGCGGTCGTCCAGGCACTCGACCACGAAGTCTCGGTGTCGCGAGCCCCGAACACCACCAGGACCAGCGCGGCCACGGCAGCGATGGGTACGGCGATCCACCGTAGTCGCACCGTCAACGCAGCGACCATGTCGTGCCGAAAGGCGTGAGGGCGTCGAGCACGCGGGGTCGCGCACACTTCATCACTGCACTGGGTTCCGTCTCGTCAGGAAGTAGGAAGGTGATTCTGGAAGACGAGGCGACTACTTCCGCGCGAGCCCTCGCCGCCGGGCGTGGCGAGGGCGCCTTCGAACGCGAATTCGGCACGGCGCCGGGCCGTTACCGCGACGCCGACCGAGGTCCTGACAGCGGGCGTGCCGAATCTCAGTCGAGCACGGCCGTGGCCTCGACCTCGACGAGCAGATCCGGCTCACCGAGCGCGGCCACCCCGATCAACGTGATCGGCTTGACCGGATCCACTCCGAGCTTCGCCGCCGCCCTGGCGACACCTTCACCGAGCAGCGGGTACTTCTCCGCACTCCAATCGACGACATAGATCGTCAGCTTCGCGACATCGTCGAACGAGCCACCGATCGCCGCCAGCGCGGTACCGATATTGAGGTAGGCCTGCTCCACCTGCGCCGCGAAGTCCCCGGCGCCGACCGGATTCCCCGCACCGTCCCGAGCAACCTGCCCCGCCAGGAACACCAGCCGCGACCCGGTCGCGATCGAGAGTTGCCGATACACCTCCGGCTTGGGCAGCCCGTCCGGATTCACCAGTTCCACCGTCATACCGATAACATAACATTGATATGTAATCTGAGGCCATGGCAAGGACGAAGAATCCCGCGGTGCGGTCGATGCTGATCGACCGGGCGGCGCAGCTGCTGCGCGAACGACAGCCGGTCACCCTGCGCGGCCTTGTCGCGGGTACCGAGGTGTCGACGATGGCCGTCTACACCTATTTCGACGGAATGGACGGGCTGTGGCGCGCGGTCAGACAGGAGGGGTTCACCCGACTGGCGGCGCGGCTGGCGGGCGTGCCGGTCACCGCGGATCCCGTGCACGATCTGGCCGCACTCGGCAGCGCCTACCTCTCCAATGCCCTGGCCAATCCCGATCTCTACCGGGTGATGTTCGACGCCGGCTTCGCGCTCGAAGACGCGAAAGCCGCCGATGCCACCCTGGATCGTCTGGTTCGGGCGGCCGACTCGGCCAGGTCGATCGGACGGTTCGAGGCCGATATCGATCCGCTGGTTCTGGCCACACAGAGCTGGACCATCGGACACGGGCTGGCAGGTCTGGTCGCGACCGGGCCGCTGCCGGCGGCCGCGCTGAGCTACGGAATTCCCCTGCTCACAGCATTGTTCGTGGGAGCCGGTGATGATCCGCAACGCTGCGCGCGGTCGGTGGCATCGGGCTGGAGCGTCAGCTGATCTGGGCTACAGCGGCTGTCGTCGCCTCGGCGACGAGGTCGTTGGCGGGTTCGGCGTTCTGATCCGGCTTGGTGGTGAGGACGGCGAGGACCAGGGGCGCGCGGTGGGGCGGCCAGGCGATGGCTACGTCGAGAGCGGAGCCGTACGCCGGGGTGCCGGTTTTGTCGCCGACGATCCAGTCCGTGGGCAGACCCGCCTTGATGCGTTCGGCGCCGGTCTTGCTCGCCTTCAGCCAGGTGGCGAGCTGGGCGCGTTCGGGTTCGGGGAGGGCGGTGCCGACGACGAGAGCACGGTAGTTCGCGACCAGCGCGGCGGCGGTGGTGGTATCGCGTTCGTCGCCGGGGATCGCGGTGTTGAGTTCGGGCTCCCACCGGTCGAGACGGGACACGGTGTCGCCGAGGGTGCGCAGGAAGGCCGTGAATCCCGCTGGGCCGCCGAGCAATCGGAGCAGCATGTTGCCCGCGGTGTTGTCGGACAAAGTGATCGCCGCATCGCAGAGCGCGGTGACGGTCATGCCGGTGTCGAGGTGTTTCTCCGTCTCCGGCGAGTTCACGACGATGTCGGCCGCGGTGTAGCGGATGACCTGATCGAAATAGCCGGTGGACAGCGGATGTGCTTGCAGGAGAGCGCCGCACGCCACACCCTTGAAGGTCGAGGCCATCGGGAAGCGTTCTCCTGCCCGGTAGTCGACCGTCGCTCCGCTTCCGGTGTCGGCCACCGCGAGGCCGAGTCGGGCACCGTATTTCGCCTCCAGGTCGGCGAATGTCGCGGTGGCGGGCACAGTGGCCGACGTACTCGGTGCCGGTGCGATGTCGTTGCTCGAGCAGGCGGTGCACGTCACGGCCGAGATCGCCAGCGCGACGGCGGCGATCCTGGTGCGGAGGCGGGGCATCGATAGGGAGGAAGTCACCGGTGCACGCAATCATCGCGGGCCGGTTCGAAGCCAATATCGGACAGCGGGCTGGACGAGTCGCACCTGATATCACCGCAGGTGGACAGCGGTAAGGCGACATGGATGACCGATCCCCACCAGCTCGTCACCGCAGATCGACCGAGTCGCGGCAAGAGCGCTGGTTCAATGGCCGATATGGATCTGATCCGCCATCTCCGGTTCTTCGTCTCTGTCGCGGACGAGGGCCACTTCGGGCGGGCAGCAGCGGCGCTCGACATGACCCAACCTCCGCTGTCGCAGGGGTTGCGCCGCCTCGAACAACATCTCGACGTCGAACTCATTCGCCGCACCAGCCAGGGCGCGCTGCTCACCACCGCGGGCAAGCAGCTGTTGCCGCGTGCCCGGCTGCTCGTCGACGACGCCGACCGATTGCTCGCCGAATCACAGCGGATCGCCCAGCTCAGCGGAACCGTGCGGTTCGCGGCGACGACCGCACTGCCCGATCGTCTGGTCGCCGCGTGTGTCACGGGCTTGCGTGCCGCGGGTGGCAGCGTGGCGACGACACTGGCCACGACCGTCGATCTCGTCGCGCAGGTGCGCGCGGGCGTGTGCGATGTGGCGGTGATCGAACATCCGGCGCTGGTCGACGGGGTGGAGGCCGGTCCGGTGGTGAGGTTGCCGCGCTGGTTGGTGGTGCCCGCCGAGCACCGCACCACCACCGCCGAACGACCGACCTTCCCGATGCTCGCCGGACTGAACTTCGCGCATCCACCGCGCGCCGCGAACCCGCCCGCCTTCGACAGCATCAGCGATCTGCTGCGCGAACGTGGACTGGACGCACCGCCGCTCGCGGCTCCCGACGATCGCGCGGTGTTGGCCGCGGTGGCCGCGGGCACGAGTTTCGGCGTCACCACCACCTCGCCGACGCCGACGCCGGGGGTGGCGTGGCTCACGGTGGCACCGCAGTCGATTGCCGTGCGGGTCAGGGTGATTCGCCGAGCGGACGCGGGAACGCAGGCCGACGCCCTGGATCGGGTGCTGTACCGGGAGCGGCTGCGATGAGCGTGTTCGACGCGGCCACCGCACACGGCGATCGCGGCATGCCGGAATCGGCGAGCGCCCGGATCCGTGCCGTGTTCGCCGACGCGGGCTGCGTCGGCTGGTTGCATGCCCGGCGCTGCGATGGATCCTCCGGCGAGGTCTGCGTCGGTGGGCACGACCGCGTGGTGATCGCGTCGGTCTACAAACTGCTGCTGTTGGCAGCGTTCTTGCGACAAGTCGACCACGGCCTGATCGACCCCGCGGGCCGGCTCACCATCGACCCCGCCGACTGCACTCCGGGTCCCACCGGCCTTGCGGCACTGCATGACCCGGTCACGCTGAGCCGCCGCGATCTGGCGACATCGATGATGACCGTGTCCGACAATGCCGCCGCCGACGTCCTGCTCGGCGAGGTCGGGCTCGCCGCGGTGAGCGAGCTCGTGCACGAGCTCGCCCTGCCGGAGACCCGGATCGTCGGCGGCACGGCCGACCAGCACCGCAGTCTGGTCCGCGATACCGATACCCACAGCACCGCAGAAGCTTTCGCGGTACTGGCGGACAACGACGAGGCATGGACCGTCTCCGCCTACGACCCCTCCTACGCCAGCGCGACCACCCCCGAGGAGATGACCCGGTTCCTGTGGAAGCTGTGGTCGGGCGACATACTGTCCACGGCCGGTAGGGAATTCGCGCGCGCGGTGATGAGCAAGCAGATCTGGCCGCACCGCATCGCCGCCGGATTCCCCCATCGCGGAGTGCTCGTCGCGGGAAAGACCGGCACCATCGGAGTGATCCGCAACGAAGTCGCCGTCATCGAGTTCCCCGGCGAAACACCGGTAGCGGTGGCGGTGTTCACCCGCGCCGCCCGCGCGGATCCGATGCTGCCGGTGGTCGACGCCGCGATCGGCGAGGCGGCCCGGATCGCCGTCACCGAACTGCGCCGCCCGCGCTGAGGTGACAACTACCTGACAACCATGGCTAGCATCGTCGTTTGTGGGTGGAGATTCTTCCGGCTTCGGCCGAGTGCGGAAAATCGGGATCGCGGCGGGGGCGCTGAGTGTGATTCTGTCGGTGGCGACTCCGTTGCTGCCGGTTCAGCAGCAGCGCGCGAGCCTGGACTGGCCACAGCCCCAGTCGATGCAACTCAGCGCGCCGCTGGTGGACTACGTGCCGTTGTCGCTCGATGTGAGCATTCCGTGTACGGCGTTGCGCGACATGACCGGCGGGACGGTCCTGTCCACCGTTCCCGCCCAGGCGCCGCGAGCAGGGTCGAAAGGCTTGGTCGCGCGCATCGAGGACCGGCCCGCAGCCGGGCGCACATTGTCGGTGGTGCTGCGCGACAAGCTGCTGTTGAGCGCGTCGATCGCGGATATCGCGGGAAATGCTCCCACTGAGGAGGGAGCGCCCGGCCCAACCGCAGAAGGGCAGGGCGGCACGCAACCGCCGCCTACCGACGCGAACCGGCCGGCGGGTCCAACCGGCGCCCAGCCTCCCGCCAGCAGCCCACTCGACGGTGCACCGCCCCTCGGCAACACCACTCCTAACGGTGCCACGCCCCCGGGCTCCACCCCGACTAACGGCGCGCCGCCCCTCGGCAACACCCCACCCAACGGTGCCACGCCCCCGGGCTCCACCCCGACTAACGGCGCGCCGCCCCCCGGCAGCACCCCACCCAACGGTGCACCACCCCTCGGCACCACCCCGCCCAACGGTGCTCCCACCCCTGGCAGCACTCCCCCTTCGGGCGCGGTGTCGGCGAACGGGCCGACCGGTGCGCCGGCCTCGACAGCGAAACCGCCGGCCGGTCCGAATGCCGGGCCGGGCGCACCCGGAGAAGCCGTGCCCGAGGGCGCACGCAACGCTCGATGCGGTGCGCTGACCGTGGTTTCCACGGGGTCGAGCACGACCGCCGAGCTCACCGGGATGACCCGCGCCGACGGATCGCCGATGAGGACGACCGTGGACGCCGACGTGCGGCCACAGGTGGTCGGAGTCTTCACCGAGCTGGATCGCGGACGGATGGGAGACGCTCGGCTGCATGCCGACATCGATGCGCGGTTCTCGTCGAGTCCGAGTGGCTGGAAGCTGGCGGCGATCATCGGGGCTGTGCTGAGCGCGCTGCTCGCGCTGACCTGCCTGCACCGTGGCGACGCTCGCGACGGACGCCGGGCGCGCCGCGTGCTGCCCGCCCGCTGGTGGCGGTTCACCGGTCTCGACGCGCTGGTCGCCGGCACGCTGGTCAGCTGGCATGTGATCGGCGCCAACAGTTCTGACGACGGCTACATCCTCACTATGGCACGCGCGTCGAAGGAAGCGGGCTACACCGCCAACTACTACCGGTGGTTCCAGGTCGCCGAGGCGCCGTTCGGGTGGCCGTACGAGGTGCTCGCCCAGATGACGCGAATCAGCGAGACCGGGGTGTGGATGCGATTGCCCGCGTTGCTCGCCGGGTTCGTGTGCTGGCTGGTGCTCAGCCGGGAAGTGTTGCCGCGCCTGGGTTCCGGCGTGGGCGCGAGCCGGGTAGCGCGCTGGACAGCGGCCCTGGTGTTCCTGTCGATCTGGCTCCCCTACAACAACGGCCTGCGACCCGAACCCCTGATCGCGGTCGGCGCGCTCCTCACCTGGTGCTCGATGGAACGGGCGATCGCCACCCGCCGTCTGCTGCCCGCAGCCGTCGCGGTGCTGATCGCCGCGTTCGCCCTGGCGGCCGGTCCCACCGGATTGATCTGCGTGGCGGCACTATTGGCCGGTTCGCGACCGGTGCTGCGCACGATCATCGCCCGCACCAGATCGGATTCGGGCCCCGGCGCGGCCCCTCGCGGAGCCATGGCTCTCCGCTACGCCGCACTCGTCGCGCCGATCCTCGCCGCGGGCACTCTGGTACTGGTCGTCGTCTTCGCCGACCAAACCTTCTCGACCGTCCTCGAAGCCACCCGCGTGCGCCAGCTGGTCGGCCCCGACATGTCCTGGTTCGAGGAACGCACCCGCTGGGATTCCCTGCTGTCGGTCAACCCCGACGGCTCCCTGGCCCGCCGCTTCGGCGTCCTCGCGATGCTCGTGTGCCTCGTGGTCGGCGTCGTCGCGACCTTGCGTCGCGGTCGCATCCCGGCAACCGCCCGTGGCCCGGTGACCAGAATCCTCGCCGTCGTCTTCATGGCCCTGCTGCTGATGATGTTCACCCCCACCAAGTGGACCCACCACTTCGGCGTCTACGCGGGCCTGGCAGCCGCACTAGCCGCGATCACGGCGGTGGCACTGGCCCGCGTTAGCCGGAACTATCTGCGAACGCTGTTCGCCGCCGCGGTGCTGTTCCTGCTGGCCGTGAGCTTCACCGGCTCCAACGGCTGGTGGTACGTCTCCGGCTACGGAGTCCCGTGGCCCGACCGCGCCCCCACACTCGGCGGCATCGAGGTGTCGTCCCTCTTCCTCGCCGCGACGGCCGCGACCCTCCTCATGGCCCTGTTCCAGTACTACCGTGCGGGCATCGCCGCCTCGGCAGCAGGAGACGATGCCGATGACCTCCGTGGCCCGAGCGATGACGGCGGAACCGATGGCGATGCCGCAGGTGCAGCCGGTTCTGACACGAGTCGGGTACTCGAACGCGGACGCGGCGGACAGCGGAAGCCCGGTGGCGGTATCGGTAGCCGTAGGACCGGTCGCAGGATCCCGGCTGTCGCGCCGCTGACCGTCGCCGCGGCGGCCATGGTGCTGTTCGAGGTGGGTTCGCTTGCCACGGCCGCGGTTTCGCAGTACCCGGCCTATTCGGTCGGACTGTCGAATCTGCGCGCACTGACGGGTGACCGGTGCGCGATGGCCGATGACGTTCTCGTCGAGACGAATACCGCGGACTCGCTGCTCACTCCGTACAGCGGCACCGTCGCCGACGGGCTGGCCGCCGCGAACACCGGCTTCACCCCGAACGGTGTCGGAAGCCTCGCCCCCGATCCCGGCCCCGGCCAATCCTCGGCTCCGCCTTCGGGTTCCGGCCCAGGCCCCGGTGGAAGCGGACCCGGCGCCCCAGGCCCCGGTGGAAGCGGACCCGGCGGCCCAGGCCCCGGCGCAAGCGCACCCGGCAGCTCAGGCCCCGGTGGAAGCGCACCCGGCGGCTCAGGCCCCGGCGCAAGCGCACCCGGCAGCTCAGGCCCCGGCGCAAGCGCACCCGGCAGCTCAGGCCCCGGCGCAAGCGGACCCGGCGGTGCGAGCCCCGGCGGCTCAGCACCTGGTGGGGGCAGTTCTCCGGGTGGCGTGAACGGGATGCCGGGCAGCAACGGCGGCTCTACCGACGCACCGCCGAGCGGGCCGAACGCGGGACCACTCGGAGCGCCGGGCGCGTCCGGTCCCGCCGTGGCCGGCGTGAACGGCAGCACGGTGGCATTGCCGTTCGGGCTCGCCCCGGAACGAACACCGGTGCTCGGTAGCTACTCGACCGGCGAACCACAGCGGTCGCAGTTGACCACCCAGTGGTATCGGCTGGATCTGGCTGCCGCACAGCAGAATCCGGCGTACCGCGTGGTGATCCTGACGGTGGCCGGTCGGATCGAGTCCACGGCGCCCGATGGCTCCCGCATGCCGGGCAGGCGATTGCGAGTGGAGTTCGCCAGTCGTGCCGAGGACGGAACCACCGCCGCCCTGGGCGATGCGATCCCGCCGACGGTGGGTGGGGCGCCGGGCTGGCGAAACCTCCCGGTCGCACTGGATCGAATTCCCGCAGGCACCACTGCCCTTCGACTGGTCGTCGACGCGACGGAGCCCGACCCCATGCAGTGGCTCGCGATCACCCCGCCGCGCCTGCCGAAACTGTCGAGCCTGAACACCGTCGTCGGCAGTGCCGACCCGGTCCTCGCGGATTGGCATGTGGGACTGGCTTTCCCGTGCCAGCGCCCGTTCGACCACCACAACGGCGTCGCACAGATGCCGATCTGGCGAATCCAGCCCGACAAGCTCAACGCCCAGGTCTCCGAGACCTGGCAGGGCGACACCGGCGGCGGCCCCCTCGGCTGGACCGGCATGCTCATGCAGGCCCGCACCATCCCCGCCTACCTGGCCGACGACTGGACCCGCGACTGGGGCGAGCTCCAACGCCTCACCCGCACCGTCGCCGCACCACCGGCCGACATCACCGTCCACACCGAAAGCCGCTGGGGCCTGACGACCGAAACCCCGATCAAAACCAGCTGACCTCGCCGAACACGAACCGCCGCTACCCAAACAGGGGTAGCGGCGGTTTCGGTTGCGGCAGAGCCTACTTCGGCGGTTCGCCACCGGCGGGCGGGCCACCGGCCGGCGGTCCGCCGGCGGGCGGCGCGCCACCGGCGGGCGGGGTGGCGCCCGCGGGCAGCGGCTTGCCGATGTTGCGCGCCATGTCGGGCATCAGGCGGATGGCGACCTGTTCCCAGGTGCCCCAGTTGTGGATCCCGATGTCGGGGAAGTCGTAGCTGACGTTCTCGTAACCCAGTGCGGTGACCCGCTTTTCGAACGAGCGGGTGTTGGCCAGGGCGATCGCCTCCAGTGGCATGCCCTGGGTGATCGCGTCGACCGAGGACAGGTCCTGATCGGCGGGCTTGGCGCTACCGGCGGAGACGTAGAGGCGGGTGTTGTTGGCGATCAGCTTCTCGGCGAACCCGTACGGGTCCATCCGCTTCCACTTCTCACTGCCCGCGGGGGCCATCGCCTCGATGTTGTACCCACCGCTGGCGATCATCGCCCCGCCGAGCGCCTCACGCATACCGGGCATCGACATGTGCAGGTAGCCCGACAGCGACCCGGCGTAGGTGAACTGCTCGGGGTGGTAGGCCGCCATCAGCATCGCCGCGCTACCGCCGCTGGACAGGCCGACCACACCGTTGCGGGTCGCACTGAAGCCCAGCCGGGCCTTCATCGCCTCCGGCAGCGTCTTGGTGATGAAGGTTTCCCATTGGTAGGTGTTGACCTTGCCCTGGGTGTCCTCCCAGCCGCCGATCGCCGAGCCGGAGTCGGCGCTGGGCAGCATCGACCCGTCGGGGTTGACGCCGAAGAAGTTGCTCGGCTGCTCCCAGTCGGCGTAGAAGCTGGACTGCCCGCCGACCGGCATCACCACGTTGATGTTGAACTTCGCCATCTGCGCCGGGATGGTGGTGTGCTTCTCCCAGCCGTTGAGGTCGTCCTCGGCGCGTTCGCCGTCGAGCAGGTAGACCACCCGATCGGTGTTGCCGTCGGCCGCGCGGATGATCCTGGTGTTGATCTCCCCCATCGATGTATCCACCCGGAAGTCGATCGCGGACGGGTCGGCATCGGCGGCGGCAGGCGTGACCGAGGCGCCGAACGGCACCACAGCCACGACGGCGCCTGCCATCACTCGCCGAAGAACTCTCTTTACCCCACGCATGATCGGTGTTCTGACCTTCCCGTCTGTGCGGCCTCGCCGCTTCCCCACTCGACCCGCCGCGGTATCACACCTGCGCGCGGGGCCCTGTCGGGCAGCATAGCGCGCAGCCGATCCCAGGGGTACATCGAATTGTGAAGTGGGGCAGCTTGCTTCGGGCGCCCGCTGCGAACTGCGGATTCTCGGCGAGGGGCGGCGCGGACGGAGCGCTACCCTGGGAGGTCGATTCGTGGCCGTGCCCGGCCGCCCTGCCCAGAACGGGACCGCCGTGAAGCTCGCCGTACGCCTGATGATGTTGTCGCTGGTCCTCGCCCTGCTGTTCGGCCTCCCCTGGTGGACGTTGGTCTCTGCGCCGACCGGTGGCAGCGGGACGCTGTTCTGGATCGGGACGGCGATCGCCGCGGCCGCCCTCGTGTGCCTGCCGCTCACGATGTTCCTCGGCCACGGGCCCGCGCAGTCCGACCCGGCGGTGATCGTCGGCGACACCCTGCTCGGGGTGGTGTGGGTGGTGTTCTCCTGGTCGGTGATCGGGCTGCTCGCGCGGGGCGCGCTGGCCGCCGGCGGGGTCGACGGTGCCCGGATCGTGGCCGCCGGGGTGCTGGTGACCTCGACGGTGCTGGTCGGGTGGGGCGTGTACGAGGCGCGCCGGGTGCCCCGGGTGCGCACGGTCGACGTCGCGATTCGTGGGCTGGCGCGGGGACTGGACGGGTTGCGCGTAGTGGTCGTCACCGACACCCACTTCGCCGCGCTGAATCGGCGGCGCTGGTCGGAGCGCGTGGTCGAGGTGGTCAACGCGCAGCGGCCCGATATCGCGTGCCACGCCGGTGACCTCGCCGACGGCTCGGTCGTCAAACGCCAGGCGCAGGTCGATCCGCTCGGCAAGGTCGAGGCGCCGCTTGGCCGGTTCTACATCACCGGCAATCACGAGTACTTCGGTGACGCGCAGGGCTGGATCGACTACATGGCCTCGCTCGGCTGGCAGCCGCTGCACAACCAGCACAGCGTCCTCACCCGCGACGGCGACCGGCTCGTCATCGCCGGCATCGACGACCCGACCGGCGTCGGCCTGCCCGGTCACGGCCCTGATCTGCCCGCCGCGCTCGCGGGCGCCGACCCTTCGCTGCCGGTCGTCCTGCTGGCCCACCAGCCCAAGCAGATCGCCGACAGCGCCGCGGCGGGCGTCGCGCTACAGATCTCCGGTCACACCCACGGCGGGCAGATCTGGCCGTTCCACTACCTGGTCCGGCTCGACCAGCCGGTGGTCGCGGGCCTGAGCAGGCACGCGAACAACACCCAGCTCTACACCAGCCGCGGCACCGGCTTCTGGGGTCCGCAGCTGCGGGTCTTCGCCCCCAGTGAGATCACGGTGCTGGTGCTGCATCCGCACAACTGAACCCGATTTCCGAGCGAGGCGTCCGAGATCGGATCAGCGGTGCGGCTGGGTGACTTCGGTCGGCAGCGTGCCGCCCATCACCACCTTCGAACCGTTCCACGAATAGGTGATCGTCGCGGGGCCTCCCTGCGGTGCGGCAAAGGGTTCGTCACCGGCCAGCCAGCGGTAGTCGACGGTGACCGCGTTGTTGCTCGACCCGACAACGGTGGTGAAGGCGTACGGCTCAGAAGTGCCCGTGCCCAAGTACTTTCCGTTGCGGAAGAACAAGATGTGGATCGGCGCGCCCGCGGAGTTGCCGCCGATGGCGCGCACATACAGCAGCTGTCCACAGCTACCCGGCTGATCACTCGAAGCCTGTCCGGCGACCCAGCTTCCCTGCAGGCTCGCGAGGGCATTCTGCACACCGGCCGAAGCCGGGTCGATGCAGCGGCCCGGGCCACTGATGTTGTCAGCGGGGCCGGGAGAGGTGGTGCCGGGGGCCGGGATCAGCGTGGGAGCCTGTGTGACCGGCGGCGTTTCGGGCTCCGGCGCGATGGTGGCGCCGGGCCGGGGCGCGGCGGTCTCCTCGGGCGCGGTCGGCCCCGGGGCCTGGGTACCCGGCGCGGGTGCGCGCGTGGTCGACGAGGCGACCGTCGCACGGGAGGTCGATGTTGTTGTCCCCGAACCATTTTGGTCGGTGCAGCCTGTGACCAGTGCCGTGGCGACGGCGATCAGCGCGCCCATCCGAACTGCGTTCTTCATGGTTCCTCGATTCTGTGTCCCCTACGCGCTGTAGCGCGTACATGCAGACTTCATCGGGGCCCTCGACACGGTCGTTAGGCGATTCAACGAAATCCTCACCCTAGGGTGCGACATCCACACCCATATACCTAGATCTGCTAGGTTATGACATAGATCTTCTAGGTATAGGAGTGCGATGCGCATAGACAAAGACCTGGTGGCGGCCTCGGCGACGCCGCTGGTGCTCGGGATTCTGGCCGAGGGTGAGTCGTACGGCTACGCCATCCTCGAGCAGGTCAACCAGCTCTCCCGCGGGCGGATGCAGTGGACCGACGGGATGCTGTACCCGCTGCTGCACCGACTGGAACGGCTCGGGCACGTGTCGTCGACATGGCGGGTGTCCGAGGGCGGACGTCGACGCAAGCACTACCTGATCACCGAGTCGGGCCGGGCGGCACTCGCCGAACGACAAGCCCAGTGGAGTGTGGTCGCCGAGGCCCTCGACCAGATCTGGCGTAGCGCCACCCCGCCGGCAGCGAAGGGATGGGCGTGATGGAGACCGAGCTGCAGGCCCACATCGACCAGTGGCGCGGGTACGTCCAGCGGCATCGCGCGATTTCGGTCGCCGACGTCGACGAGATGGAAGACCATCTGCGCGAACAGATCTCGACCTTGCGAACCGCGGGGCTGTCCGGCGACGAGGCATTCCTGGTCGCGGTGAAACGGATGGGCAGCATGGACGCGATCTCCCGGGAGTTCGCGCTCGAGCACTCCGAAAGACTGTGGAAGCAACTCGTTCTGGTGCCGGAGGAACCCGAGGGCGGTGCGGGCCATCGAGAGCTGTTGGTGGTTCTCGCCTTCGCCGTCGGAGCGGCGCTCACGGTGAAGGCGGGCTTCACCTGGCTCGAGGGCCCCGCCTTGGGCCTCAACCTCAGCCTGCTCGTATTACCCTTCCTCGCAGGCTATTTCGCGTGGAAACGCCAGGTTCCCGCGCGAGTGGGCGCCGTGCTGCTCGTGCCTGTCGTGCTCACCGCACTCGTGCTGAACCTGTATCCGTTCGAGCCCGAAGGGGCGACCGAGATCATCGCGGCGATCCACGCACCGATCCTGCTGTGGTTGGTGGTCGGCCTCGCGTACGCGGGCGGTGACTGGCGCTGCGGGCGGCGGCGGATGGACTTCATCCGGTTCACCGGGGAGTGGTTCGTCTACCTGACCTTGCTGGCGCTCGGCGGCGGCGTGCTGATCGGACTGACGGTCGGCGCGTTCGGAACCCTCGATTTCAGCATCGAGCCGGTGATCGAAAACTGGGTGCTGCCCTTCGGCGCCGCGGGCGCGGTGATCGTCGCCGCCTGGCTGGTCGAAGCCAAACAGAACGTCGTGGAGAACATCGCGCCGGTGCTCACCCGGGTCTTCACCCCGCTCACCATCGTCATGCTGGTCGCGCTGCTCGCCGCCCTCGCGACCACCCGCAGCCTGACCGCGATCGACCGCGATCTGCTCATCATGATGGATCTGATCCTCGTGCTGGTCCTCGGCCTGCTCCTCTACACGATCTCCGCCCGCGATCCGCTGACCCCACCCGGCTTGTTCGACCGGCTGCAGTTGGTGCTGGTGGGCACGGCGCTGGTCGTCGACGTGATCATGCTGGCCGCCATGCTCACCCGGATCGCCGAGTTCGGCTCCACCCCGAACAAAGTGGTCGCGCTCGGACTGAACGTGGTGTTGCTGGTGAACCTCGTGTGGTCGGGCCACCTCGGGCTCGGCTTCGTGCGCGGCACGAAGCCCTTCGCCGCCCTCGAGCGCTGGCAGACCGACTACCTCCCCGTATACGGCGTGTGGGCGGCCGCTGTCATCGTCGCCATCCCGCCGTCGTTCGACTTCCGATGATCTGGCAGTCGGCGAAAATCGCTGGCGGTCCGTGACAGGATCATCAAGTGCTCTTGACGATCTCCACGACTCACACGCCGGCGACCGACCTCGGATACCTCGTGGTCAAGCATCCCGACCGTGTGCAGTCGTTCACGACCACCGGCGGCACGGCCCACGTCTTCTATCCGCAGGCCGATGTCGACCGCTGCACCGTCGCCCTGCTGCTGGAGGTCGATCCGGTGGAGCTGGCGCGACCGAGCAAGGGGCACAACGGATCCGCGCTCGGGCGCTACGTCAACGACCGGCCGTATGTGGCGTCGAGCCTGCTGTCGGTGGCACTGGGCAAGGTGTTCCGGTCGGCGCTGAACGGCACGAGCCGGGACCGTACAGAGCTGGCGCGGACAGCGATTCCGCTGGAGATCGACGTGCCCGCCGTGCCGTGCCGGGGCGGAACCGAGATCGTCGAGAGGCTGTTCGCGCCACTGGGCTGGACGGTGTCGACCACGTCGGCGCCCCTCGATCCGGAGTTCCCGGAATGGGGTCCATCGCCCTACACCCATCTGCGTTTGACCGGGACGCTGCGGCTGGCAGAGGCGCTGAACCACCTCTACGTGCTGTTGCCGGTGCTCGATGACGCCAAGCACTACTGGGTGGATGCCGACGAGGTCGACAAACTGCTGCGCGCGGGCGAGGGCTGGCTCGGCAACCACCCCGACCGCGAACTGATCGCGCGACGCTATCTGG
The DNA here is from genome assembly GCF_042728755.1 of Nocardia sp. NPDC060249. Lineage (NCBI taxonomy): Bacteria > Bacillati > Actinomycetota > Actinomycetes > Mycobacteriales > Nocardiaceae > Nocardia > Nocardia sp. NPDC060249. The sequence continues at coordinate 205,263 of NZ_JBHXAQ010000001.1, read as the reverse complement.
CCGGACGACGAACACTCATGTTGTCCGCGCTGGAACGCCTGCGCTCGGCGGACGAGGTGGTCGACGATGCCGAGATCCCCGGGGACGCGGTCGAACGCGTCGAAGCCGCCGAGCGCCGCACGCCCTTGGTGAAGCTCCGTAAAGAGGCGGTACTCGCCGCGCTCGCCGAGACCGGCGCATCGCGTGTCCTCGATCTCGGTTGTGGCCCGGGCGCTTTGCTTCTCGCGCTGCAAGCCGAGGCCAGGTTCACCGAGATCGTCGGCGCCGATGTCTCGAGCGCCGCACTCTCGATGGCGGAGCGCCGGTTGAAGTTCGACCGGATGTCGGACCGCCAGCGAGCCAGGATCACCCTGATCCAGTCCGCGCTGACCTACCACGACAACCGGCTGCGCGGCTTCGACGCGGCGGTGCTCATGGAGGTGATCGAACACGTCGACGAGTCCCGGTTGCCCGCGCTCGAACGCGCCGTCTTCGGGCACGCCGCGCCCGGCGCCGTGATCGTGACGACGCCGAACGTGGAATACAACGTGCACTACGAAACCCTCGACGGTCACCGCCACGACGATCACCGATTCGAGTGGACCCGTGCGGAATTCGCCGCCTGGTGCGCCCGCGTCGCCGAGACCTTCGGCTACACCGTCGATATCCGCCCGGTCGGCGACCACGACCCGCAGACCGGCTCCCCCACCCAGCTCGCGCTTTTCCGGAAGGCCGCGTAAGTGAACATCGACCTCCCCGAGCTCTCGCTCATCGCCCTCGTCGGCATCTCCGGTTCCGGCAAATCCACGTTCGCCCGTGCGCACTTCAAGCCCACCGAGGTGCTGTCGTCGGACTTCTTCCGTGGGATGGTGGCCGACGACGAGAACGATCAGTCCGCGACGAAGGACGCCTTCGACGCGCTCGGCCACATCGCCGGGATCCGGCTGCGTGCCGGTCGACGCGTCGTCATCGACGCCACCAATGTGCAGAAGCACGCGCGGGCCGAATTGGTGGCGCTGGCCCGGTCTTTCGATGTGCTGCCCGTCGCGATCGTCCTCGATACGCCCGAAGCCGTGGCGTGGGAACGTACTCAGGGCCGCACCGATCGCGACTTCGGGCGCAATGTACTGAAGCGGCAGAGTCAGGACCTGCGGCGTTCCCTGCGCGAGCTCGGTCGCGAGGGTTTCCGCAAGGTGCATGTCGTCCGCGACCCCGCCGAGGTGACGATCACCTACGAAAAGGCGTGGAACGACCGGCGTGAGCTCACGGGGCCGTTCGACATCATCGGCGATGTGCACGGCTGCCGGGCCGAATTGGAAACGCTGCTGGGCGAACTCGGGTGGACGCTGGTTCGCGACGAAGCAGGTCGTCCTGTCGATGCCACGCACCCGGCGGGGCGTCAGGCGGTCTTCGTCGGCGACCTCGTCGACCGCGGGCCCGATTCACCGGGCGTGCTGCGGTTGGTGATGGGGATGACCGCGAGCGGCAACGCGCTGTGCGTGCCGGGCAATCACGAGCAGAAGCTGCTGAAGAAGTTGCGTGGCAAGAACGTCACGGTATCCCACGGCCTCGCCGAGACGCTCGAGCAATTGGACGGCGAGACACCGGAGTTCATCGAGTCCGCCGCGCACTGGATCCACGACCTCGTGAGCCACCTGCGGTTGGACGGCGGGCGGCTCGTGGTCGCGCACGCCGGACTGAAGGAGGCCTACCACGGTCGTGCGTCCGGGCGGGTTCGCGACTTCTGTCTCTACGGCGAATCCACCGGGGAGACAGACGAATACGGCTTGCCGGTGCGCTATCCGTGGGCACGGGACTATCGCGGTGCGGCGACGGTCGTCTACGGACACGTGCCGACGCCGAAGGTGGAATGGATCAACAACACCGTCTGCCTCGACACCGGCGCGGTGTTCGGCGGCGAACTGACGGCCCTGCGCTACCCCGAGAAGACGTTCGTCGCGGTGCAGGCCGAGCGGATGTACTACGAGCCGATCCGGCCGCTCGCCGAGGCCGAATCCGCGCGCGACGACGAGACGCTCGACCTCGCCGATGTCACCGGGCGCAGGCACATCCGCACCGAGCACGGCACGGTGATCGTCGATGCCGAGCACTCGGCGGCCGCGCTGGAGGTGATGAGCCGGTTCGCGATCGATCCCCGGCTGTTGCTGTGGTTGCCGCCGACCATGTCCCCGCCGTCGACATCGACCGTCGAGGGGTATCTCGAATACCCCACCGAGGCGTTCGCCGACTATCGCGCGGCGGGCGTGGACAAGGTGGTGTGCGAGGAGAAGCACATGGGGTCACGGGCCGTGGTGCTCGTCTGCCGGGACCGGGCAGCGGCCCGCTTCGGGGTCGGCGACGGATGCTCGGGGGCGATCTACACCCGCACGGGCCGGTCGTTCTTCAACGACGGGTCCCTCACCGAAACCCTGCTGGACCGCGTCCGTGTCGCGGCCGCACCGCTTTTCGACGAACTCGAGTCGGACTGGCTGCTGCTGGACTGCGAGCTGCTGCCCTGGTCCGCCAAGGCCGCCGGGCTGATCCGCACCCAGTACGCGGGCGCCGGCGCCGCCGCACGGTCCGCCCTGCCCTCCGCGGTCGCGGCACTCGACGCCGGACTGGCCCGCGGGCTCGACCTCGGCGCACTGCGTGCCCGCACCGCCACCCGCACCGAGAACGCGGACAGTTTCACCACGGCGTACCGCCGATACTGCTGGCCGACAACAGGACTCGACGGCGTCCAGATCGCCCCGTTCGCCCTCCTGGCCTCCGAGGGCGCGGGCTATGCCGACCGCGACCACGGCTGGCACCTCGACATCAGCGACCGTCTTGTTGCGGCCGACCCTGTGACCTTCCGCCCGACCGCCCGCCGAATCGTCGATCTGTCCGACCCCGCCGCTGAAGCCGAAGCCACCGCCTGGTGGCTCGAGATGACCGCGGCAGGCGGCGAAGGCATGGTCATCAAGCCCTACGCCGGCCTCGCCCACCGCAGCAAAGGCACACTCGTCCAGCCCGGCATCAAATGCCGAGGCCGCGAATACCTCCGCATCATCTACGGTCCCGACTACACCACCCCGGAACACCTCACCCGGCTCCGCGACCGCACCCTCAGCCGCAAACGCACCCTCGCCCTGCGCGAACACACCCTCGGCCTGGCCGCCTTGGACGCCGTCGCCACGGGCGAACCGCTGTGGCGCGTCCACGAATTGGTCTTCGCCATCCTGGCCATGGAATCCGTACCGACCGACCCTCGCCTGTGAGCCTTGCCGACGGTCACATAGTGTCAGCTCCGGTATTCGCACCGCGTGACTCGCCAGAACTGTTGAGAGAATAGAGAATTGACCCTGCTCGCCCCGTTTCCGTTGCCCTTTCGTGCCGCTCATCTGGTGGCTGTCGCACCGGTCAGGACGGTGCGCGAGCTGGAGATGATGCGATTGAGCGCCGCTGTTCGGGAGAAAGCGCAGTGGCATCGGAAGGCACAGGACTCCGGCATCGTCGCCCGATGGACCAGGGAGGCCGCCGAGTCCGGCATGACGGAAGCTCAAATCCGCTATGTGCTCGACGAACTCGCGTACTACGCCGGATTGCGCGACGAAGGGACCGGGATCGAGGTATCCGCTGTCGATGGGGTGTGGCAATCGGACACCCTGATCGACGGCGCGCTACGGGATCGCCTGCGCGCGGCGTGTCAGGTGCTCGAAGATGTTCCAGCGGCAGAACAGGATTGGCATCCCGGATCGAACGGTCAGGTACGCAATCTCGTCCATCCGTCGCTGTACTGCCTGGTTCGCGGCGTCAGCCGGTCCGATGACGCACCATGGCCCGGCCCAGCGAAAAACGACGCCGAGTATGCGTACTCGCAGAAGTTTCAATGGCTGCCGACCGATGTCGATGTCACCGACACCGGCGACGTCACCTTCCGTTCCTACGTCAACAACGTCGACCCGGCCCGCCATCACGCACTCGAATCCGTCTTGCCGGAACTGTTCGCCCGGATGCTCCCGCTGCTGGCCAACGTGCTGACCGATCTTCGCCGACCACGACCGGTGCGGATCGATGTCAACCCCTTCACCTGGTACGAAGACTCCGAACCGACCGAGCCGGCCGATGAGAGCGACGAGGCCAAGGAAGCCTTCGACGTCGCGTGGGACGAATGGTGGGAAAATCGCCGCCCGACCATCCCCGACGCCCCCGCTTTCCAGCCGCCCACACCCGTCGACGACACCGTTCGCGTCGACCTCACCGGGCGCAGATTGCAGGTCATCGTCAAACTCGCCGCCATTCATCTCACACCCGAGCAGCCGGAGTATCCGGGCGGTTCGTGGCACGTCGAGGCAATGCTCAACGAACGCATCGTCGCCACCGGAATCTACTACTGGGACACCGAGAACATCACCGACAGCCGGCTCGGTTTCCGCGCGGCGATCGACGACCCGGAATACGACCAGAACGACGAAACCGGAATGCGCGAAGTCTTCGGTCTCGCCGACGAAGACGCCCTCAACCAAGACCTGGGATCAGTCAAAGCCGAAGCCGGTCGCTGCGTGGCATTCCCGAACATCCTCCAGCATCGCGTCGCACCGTTCCGGCTCCAGGACCCGACCCGACCCGGCCACCGCAAGATCCTGGCCTTCTTCCTGGTCGACCCCTCGGTGACCATCATCTCGACCTCCGACATCCCGCCCCAACAGCCCTGGTCCCCGACATCGACAATGACCGCGGCCCAAGCCGACGCTTTCCGCACAGAACTGATGCGAGAGCGAAAGTTCTTCGTCGACGAACACAACAACGAACTGTACGAACGCGAATTCTCCCTCTGCGAGCATTGATCTCGATGCCACAGCTTTCGTCGGCCATCAGGAATCCGCCGACCAAGCCGCCCTCGAGGAGTGCCTGTTACTGGGCAACACGTGCTACATCCTCGCCTGCCCCGCCCACTGCCGCCTTCCCCGTCTGCCAGAACTGACGACTCAGCGACGCCAGAAGAAGTGGTGGACGACTCCGCTGGGGCTGGGGACCTGCTCATGGTGGAAGCGGTCGTCGTAGTCGTCGGGGCTGTCCCACAGTCGTTCGCCCGCACCGATTTCCACCGGTGCGACGACGATGTGCATGGCGTCGACGAGGTCGGCGGCGAGGAATTCGCGGACTGTGGCGACGCCGCCGCCGATGCGTACATCCTTGCCGTCGGCGGCGTCCAGCGCCTGGGCGAGCGCGTCCTTCGGGGTGGCATCGATGAAGTGGAAAGTGGTGTCGGCCAAGGTAAACGACGGGCGCTCATGGTGGGTGAGCACGAAGACCGGAGTGCGGAACGGCGGGTTGTCACCCCACCAGCCCTGCCAGTCGTAGTTCTCCCACGGTCCGCGCTGAGGGCCGAACTTGTTGCGGCCCATGATTTCCGCGCCGATGTTGAAGGCGAAGTCGCGGGTGATGTAGTCGTCGAGACCGTAGGTGCCACCGGGCTCGGTCCGGTTGGGCCAGTGCGCGGTGGCGCCTGCCCAGTACATGAAGTCAGCGGGGTCGGCGTGACCGAAGGGGCATTCCAGACTCTGACCCTCCCCCGCGCCGTACCCGTCGCTGGAAATGCTGAAGTTCTGAACGCGAACCATCTGAGCCATCGAGGTGCCCTTTCTGATTGCAATGTGCAAGCAGTGACGAACGTATCCTAGACTGATCCTATGTCGCAACCAGTTGCTCAGGAAAAGTTGCCGGTGCCGCCGGGCAAGTCGGGCTGCCCGATCAACCTGACGGTCGAGCTCCTCGGCGACCGCTGGAGCCTGATCATCTTGCGCGACATCATGTTCGGCGGGCATACGCACTTCCGGGAACTACTCACCGGGTCCATCGAGGGCATCGCCTCGAACATCCTGGCCGCGCGGCTCGCCAAACTCGTCGCCGCGGGGCTACTCACTCGCGACGACGACCCCAGTCATCGGCAGAAGGTCGAATATCACCTCACCGAGGCCGCGATTCAGCTCGTCCCGGTGCTGGCCGCGCTGGGGGCGTGGGGCGCGCGCTGGTTGCACACCGCGCCGGAGCTGACAGTGCGCGCGGAGCTACTGTCCGAGGGCGGGCCCCCGATGTGGGAACGATTCATGGAGGAACTGCGCGCCACCCATCTGCGTGGCGCGCCGCTTCCCGACGACGGGGTGCTCGCAGAACTCACCGCCGCCTACCTCGAGGCGGTCGGTGAGTAGGCGTCAGCGAGCCGCTTGGCGGCCGACTTCGTTCAGGTGAGCCATCGCCTGGCGGTACGACTCGAACAAACCGGTCTCGCAGTAGGGAACGTCGATCTCGGCGCAGAACTGGGCGACCATCGGCTGGGCGTGGCGCAGGTTGGCGCGCGGCATCGACGGGAACAGGTGGTGCTCGATCTGGTAGTTCAGGCCACCCATCGCGGTGTCGACGAGGAAGCTGCCGCGCACATTGCGCGAGGTGAGTACCTGGCGACGCAGGAAGTCGGTGTTGTCGCCGTCCGGCAGAACCTCCATGCCCTTGTGGTTGGGCGCGAAGGTGGAGCCCATGTACAGACCGAACAGACCCTGCTGAACGGCGATGAACACCAACGCTTTACCCGGCGACAGCACGAGGAACGCGGCCGAGAGCAAGCCGATGAAGTGCGCAGCCAGTAGCGCGCCCTCCCAGAGACGGTTCGGGATCGGCCAGCGGAACACCGCGACGATGCTCTTCCAGTGCAGGCTGCCGCCTTCCAGGAGCAGCAGCGGGAAGAACAACCACGCCTGGTAGCGGAAAATGAATCGCCGCCAGCCCTTTCCGGCTCGCGCACGGTCGCCGGAGAACGCGAGCACTCCCATCGCGTCCGGGTCCATGCCCTCGGTATTGGGGTGGGCGTGATGCCGGTTGTGGTTGCTCGTCCACCACCCGATACTCAGTCCGATGGCGAGGTTGCCCGCGATCAGCCCGTACAGGTAATTGGCCCGCCGCCCGGCGAAGATCTGCTTGTGCCCGGCATCGTGCCCGAGGAACGCGATCTGCGAGAACACCGCGGCCAGGAACGCAGCCACCGCCAGCGTCCACCAGGAGTCACCGATGGCGAAAAATGCCGCCCAACCAGCCACGAAGGCCACCGCGGTCAGCGCGCTCTTCCATCCGTAATACCCCACTTGCCGGTCGAGCAGGTCCGCCGCCCGGACGCGACGCAACAGGACCGAGTACTCACTGCCACGCACGGGAACGACATCAGACGCGATAACCACGCCACAAGCATGGCGCATGCAGGCCACGTCCGGGTGAACGGGTTGCAGATCGATGACGACCGAGCCCCATCGGCTACTCGGAACAACCATCCGCGGTGATCTCGACGGCAGCCGCCGTCATCGCCGGAGTCAACTGCCGCGCAGTGTTGAACACCCACCCCGAGCAGTGCACCGCCCGCATCGCTGCCGAGGATGGCCACGAGTCCACCGCCATCTGTTCGCCTGCGCACTCTTGGTCACTCGCCGTGGCGCTGATCTGCCGGACCGAATCGAGAGATATTCGGCGTTCGCCTGCTTACCGGGGGTCAGCTTCTAGATATAGGGACTGTCCAGCATCTCGGTCGTCAGCTCCCACAGTCGGAAGAGGGCATTCGGGCACTGGCTCCGGTTCGGGCACCGGCACCGGCACCGGCACCGGTTCGGGCTCGGGCTCGGGCTCCGGTTCGGGCTCGGGCTCGGGCTCCGGTTCGGGTTCGGGCTCCGGCTCCGGTTCGGGTTCGGGCTCCGGCTCCGGCTCCGGCTCCGGCTCCGGTTCGGGCTCCGGCTCCGGCTCCGGCTCCGGCTCCGGCTCCGGCTCCGGCTCCGGCTCCGGCTCGGGATCGGGCTCCGGCTCGGGCTCCGGCTCCGGCTCCGGCTCGGGCACGGGCTCCGGCTCCGGCTCGGGCACGGGCTCCGGCTCGGGCACGGGCTCCGGCTCCGGCTCGGGCACGGGCTCCGGCTCCGGCTCCGGCTCGGGCTCGGGCTCGGGCTCGGGCTCCGGCTCCGGCTCGGGCTCGGGTTCCCAAACAGAATCATCGGGAGGAGCAGCTGCCTCGTACTCCTCGATCGGCGGGACGCTGAAGTACCGCGGCGTATACGGAATCTTCGACGTAGTGTCGGGAAACTCGTCGGGCTTCTCTTGTCGTGCGGGTATCTGCTCGCCCTCGGGTGTTTGCTCCCTGACAGGTGTCAGTCCCCCGTCGGGGGTCGGCTGAGACTCAGGCGCCGGTTGGGGCTTCAATCGCGGGTTCGGCCCCGACTCGGCGGTAGGTCGAAGGCCGTCGAGTTCCGCCCGTAGTTCCCGGCGCTGGTTCATGAACTCGTTGATCTGCGCTTGCAACTCCCGGCGTTGCGCCATCAGTTCGTTCGGCCGCAAGCCCGCCCCCTCGAGTGCCGCGGTCCGCTCCGCGAACTCGTCGACACGCTTCGAGATCGCGTCGTCCGCGGCAGTTCGCATCTGATCCGGACCCAGACCGTCCGGATCGATGCCCAACCCGCGCAACCGATCCCGTACCGAATCGAGCGCCGACTCGGGATTCCTCGACTGTTCGCCTTCCGGATTCCGCGCGACCGCCTGCTGCGGCTGTTCCTCTCGCGGAGAACGAGTTTCGGGGTGTGCCGACGGTGGGGCTTCTTTCCCGGCGGGACCGGCCTCGACACCCGGCAGAGCTTCGAACAGGTTCGTGTGACGTTCGACGGCTCCCGCTCGTGGTTCGGAGCCCGCCGCGCGCAGGTCGGGGCCGCCCGACCTGGGCACGGTCGGTTCGTGGCTCTTCGGCGAGGTCAACTGCGGGCGGTTCTCCGCACCGCCGACCGGCTTGGCATGGCTGCCGTCGCCCACAGCGGGAGTTCGTGTGGGGTTCGGCTCCTGACGAGCGCCACCGACAGGCTCGCCACCGGAATGCGCACCGTTGTTCCCCTCCTGCACAACGGTTTCCGAACCAGTGCGGCCACCATCGGTATGCACCTCTTTGACCGAGCCGTTCGAGCCCTCACCGTTGACAGCACCGTCACCGGCGCTGCGGGATTGCGCTGACGACTCGGACACCGAATGTGTTCCGTTCTCGGACCGCGGATTCGAAGCTGAGTCGCCGCCACCGTGCATCGCGGGCGCCCCCTTCGGCAAAGCCCCGGACTCGTTCCCAGCAACCTGCCCGGACAAGCCCTCTTGGGCGCCCGCGCTTTCGGACCCGCCAGGAATAGCGGAACGGGTTTCGCCGGCCGGACTGCTGGTCTCACCGCCCGAATTCGGCAGTTGCCCAGTCCTATTCCCGGAATTGTTGCTTTCCGCCTCCGCTGCCCGCGACCCGGAACCGCTCTCGCCAACCGGATTCCCGCTTCCAGCCCTATTGTTCTGCTGATTCTCCGCGGCAGTATTGACAGCCGGATCCCCGGCGCGATGACCCCCGCGCACCGGTGCGCTACTGCCGTCCGACCCACCGAAATATGCGGGGTCCGCCGCATCGAATCCGTCCGCACCGGACCGACCACCGATCGGCGAATGACGCAAACCCTTACTGCCACCGGTCAACACACCGTAGCCCGCACCGCTGGTGAGCAGCCGCGGATCCCAGGTCCAGCCATTGGCTATACCGCCGACGCCCCAAGCCCCCAACGCGCCCACCATGCCCGATCCCGCGCCGATAGCCGCGCCTTTCAGACCATTGACACCCTTGGCGGTCCATTTCCCATCGGGCACAGGCAATTTACCGGCAGCCTTGCCCAACAGCGCGCCGGCGGGACCACCGACCGCACCTGCCGCTGCCGCGGTGTACGCGGTGGTGCCCACCCTTTCCCAGTCGATCCCGTCGCGATGCCCTTTGCCGACCTGGTACGCCTGAATCGCGAGATCCTGCCCGGCCCCGAGCACGGTACTGAGAGCGACATGCTTCACCGCGAACTTGGCGACCGCGGCGATTCCGGTCTTCGCGGCGAACCGCGCGATGGCGGCGATCGCCCGGTTCGCCAGCAGCCGCACCGCCACCCGGGTGAGAGCGATGGCTGCCGCTTGCACCGCAGGTGCGGTCGGCGGAAACAGCCATGCCAACGCGATTTCGGCGGCCAGCATGCCCAGTGAGCTGATGACCAGGATCTTGGTGTACTCGATCTCGGTGGCCAAGGCATCCGCGGAATCCGCCACATAGTCCAGAACCTTGGCCAGTTCCTCCAGTGACTCCGGGCCCTTGTCCAGCTTGTCCAGTGCCGTGGTCATTGCCTCGACGCCGTCGCCCCATGGGTACGCCTCGACCGTCGCCTTCTTGGCAGAGGCCAAATCGGGCAGCAGGTCCCGGATTTCGGCGGCCGCCTTGCGCCAATCGGCGGCAATCGCCCACATCTGGTCTTCGTCGCCGTCGGGCCAATCCGAGCCGGCGATCCAGCCGAGCCATTCCAGCTCACTGGGAATAGTGATGGACATCCGTTACCGGAACGACTCTGTCGACCGCTGTTCGGTGCGAGCCAGGATGCCCGCGGCCTTGTACTGCCCGTCGGAGTACGAGTCGAAGGTCTTGGCGGTATTGCCGATGCCCTCGGTGAGGTTCTCCCGCGCCGCGACATAACCCTGGTCACCGTCCGCGAAGGTGGCGCCGTAACCGTCACCGCCCCAGGCCGCGCCCTTGGCGTCCAGCGAGGACTCCAAGGTGGTGAGGATCGTGTTCATCCGATCGCGCAGATCACCCATTTTCCCTGCCGCACCACGCAATTGCTCCGGGGTTACGCCAACTTTCGATACCACGCCGCACCCTTCCACCGATGAACCGATCCCATACGATGGCACCGGCCCGCAGGGCCGGAAAGACTCGCTGCCGAGAATTGACGCATCCTTGATATGCACTGCGGTGCAATTGATCTCGTCTTGACGCAACGCTGATACGCGCTACGACGGCAGCGGGCCGCACCCCGCTCGTATCCGCTCGGCCAGCCTCAGAAATACCGTGAAGTTCGGAATCAGGCTCACCGGAAGCGATTCCAGCGGTGCGGACTGCCCGGCCACATGGATGCGCACCCACCCCCTACTCACCTCGACATCGGTCACCTGCAACCATGCGGCCGATCGCTTCCCCGCACCGATCCGCGTGGACGTCATCCAGAAGTGTTCGAAGTCGAGCCGTCCACCCGCGCCGAGAACCTCGATCGACCGAGGCAATTGCGCGGCCGTCACGGCACTGTCGATCGCCGGACCCCATTCCGCCGGATGCGCGATCGTGTGCCGCAACACAATCAGATCACCAACGGAGTCCGTGAGAGTGTAGGAATGCGAAACCTGTTCCGGTGCTGGATTATTGACCAGCTGGACGATACTGCGCTTCAGCGTGGTGGTGTCGTAGCGAATGATCCGTGGCGTCCCCCGCACGATCACGATGAGTCCATACTCGTACAGATCCAGTCGCGCTGTGCGGTTGCGGATGATGACATACCCCGACCGCAGCAGATCGAACAGCAACCGACCACCGACCACCCCCATGATCGCGAGTCCGAGAATGGCGAGGATGTCCGCTCCCGTCGCGAACCCGATCACAGTCACCACCGCGAAGAAAAGAACACCGACCGCCTCGATGACGAGTCGGCGCGTACTCGGTTCCACCGCGAGATAAGTCGCGCGATGCCGCCCCAGATCCGCCCGCGCGGCGGCACCGCGAACCCCGAATTCCCTGTCCGGATGCCCCGTCACAACCTCGCGCTGTCCACCGTATTCCTGCTCGCCGATCATGCCCACAGCCTGCCCGCGCCCACCCGCTCCGACGCCCGTCCTTGACGAAACTTTGACGTGTGGGGAAGCCTCGTCAGGCTTGTTCGAGAATGTCGAACGGGATGGTCACTTCCACCGGTTCGTCGAGGAGCAGAACCCTGCGGTGGACGGTGTGCACTCGGTAGCGGCGCCCCGACCAATCGAGGCGATATTCCTCGATTTCCTCGATCCGTTCTTCCTTTTGATCGAGTCGGACGATGAGGTAGCGCGGAATCCCCGCGGCCGCGTATTGGATCCGCTTGTCGGTGATGTCGGCGTCGATCGTCGACTCCGAGGTCACCTCGACGACCAGCAACAAGTGGTCGCGCACAGAGTTGACGTCATACAGCTCACAGTCGCGGATCCAGACATCGGGGTAGCGAATATTCAAACGCCGATCGGTGGCAGACGATTCGGCATCAGCGAAGCGTACGGCGACGTCGGAGTCAACGACCATGCAGGGCCCGCCGTCCCGCCGCCCCGCCTCGAGCAGCCCAGCAAGTCGCCGAACCACCCGGCTGTGCAGCGGGCTCTGCGCCATCACCTGCACGACCCGACCATCGACGATCTCGATGTCGCCCAGCCCGTCCGCAGCACCATCCATGAATTCCGCGGCGGTCAATCGCTGGTCACGATGCTGGTCAGGGGTGCTCATACCACCCATCATTGCAGGCCGAGATTCACAGCGGACCCAGCTGCCTCTGCCAGACGTAGGCGATAAGCCGCTAAACAGCAAAGGCCCGGCTCGAAAGCCGGACCTTTGCTGTTGGGTGGAGCTAAGGGGACTCGAACCCCTGACCCCCACACTGCCAGTGTGGTGCGCTACCAGCTGCGCCATAGCCCCGTGTTCAGTTGTTTCAGCGGCTCTCGCTGCTGCCTGAATGAAGTTACACCATGCCTCTGAGAGAGAACAAATCGGCTGGTAGACGGCGAAAATGTGGGGTTACGGGCGGGGGTGCAGTGGCCTGTGGGGCGGGAAGGATCGGCTGGTCAGGGGTAGAATGTGCCGAACCTCACGCGGGGGCTCAGGGGGCCAGGTTCACGACCCAGTTCTCGTCCTGCCAGTTGATCTTGGTGGTGCCGTCGTAGATCGCGGGGGTGGCGGCCTTGTTGCCGGTGCGGGCGTCGAGGTCGGCGAGGTTCTTCGCGGCGGCGGCCTTGGCGGCGTCGGACTGGGTGCTGTTGTTGATGCAGGCGGCGACGGATTCGGGGGCGCCGGATTCGGTGGCGATGGTGGCCAGGGCGGGGTTGCTCAGGTCGGAGCCGCCTTCGGCGGGCTGCTTCTTCGTGAACAGGGTTTCGTGGAACTTGCTGTAGACGGGCCCCGAACCCGTTTGGGCGACACAGAGATTCGCGGCTGTCGCGCGGGTGGAGTAGTCCTTGCTCTTGGACTGGGGGTCGAGGAAGGTGACGAGGTGGTAGTTCACCGCGAGCTTGCCTTCGTCGATCTTCTGGGCCAGTTCCTGGCCGTAGGCGGTTTCCATCGCGCCGCAGGCGGGGCAGATGGGGTCCTCGAAGATGTCGATGGTCTCGGTGGCGTCGGGACGCCCGAGCCGGATGACACCCTCGGGGGTCGTGCTGACCTGCACGGCGGCCTCGCGAACGGGACCGTAGCCCTCGTTGCGGACGGCGGGCGGCGGTTCCGCGCTCCACTTGTAGGCAGCGAACACGATCAATCCGATGAGGACGACCGCCACCGCGGCCAGCGCATAGGTGGTGTTGCTGGAAACAGGGCGCGGATTGTGCGAAGAACCGGCTGTGCTCACCCGTCCACTCTGCCTCGAGTCGCCGGCGGCGCGCCGCGCGGGCACACCGAAATGGCGCTGACCTGCTACTGCGGCTTGTGGTAATCGCTGGGTCGACCGGCGGGAACCATGCCGTCACGCACCACCGGCTTACCGTCGGGGCTGCCATCGCAGGCGCATTGCGGGTCGATGCCGTCGCCCGCGTGATCGGGGTGTTCCGGATCTTCGGGGTGCTTGATCTGCGAGGGCTCGGGCGTGAACACCCACACTGCCGCCGACACCGCCAGCACCGCACCGGTGACTGCCATACCCACCCCGAACGACGTGCGTTCGGCCAACCAGCCGATCACGATCGGGCCGAGCACGGTGCCCAGATCGGCCGACATCTGAAACGCGGCCAGCACCGGACCGCCGCGGGCCCGCGACCCGATCACATCGGCCAGCGCCGCCTGCTGCACCGGACTGAACATCCCCGAACCCAGGCCCGCGATGAACGACGCGACGAAGAACCACGGCAGCGTCGGCGCGTAACCGAGCGCGCCGGTGCCGAGCGCGCAGATGACGGACCCGGCGATCAGGAACGGTTTCCGGCCGAGCCGGTCGGAGAGCCTGCCCGAGGCGAACAACACGGCCGCGTTGCCCGCGGCGAAGACCGTGAGCGCGACACCGGCCATGCCGACTTCCTGGTGCAGCGTTTCCACGACCAGCAACGGGACAAAGGCCATCCGCACACCGAACACCGCGATGCCGCCGGCGAAACTCGACAGCAGCACCGCCCGATAAGCGGGCTCGGCCCACCCTTGACGGAAGGTGAATTCGACCGGCTTCGCGCCGCTCTCGGGCGCGAGCACCGGCGATTCGCGCAGCCCGGCGAACACGATCACACACACCACGAGCAGCGCGGCCATGTAGATGAGGAATGGCGCACGCAGCCCGAAACCGGCCAAACTGCTGCCGACCAGCGGCCCGAGCAACGACCCGATCAGAAAACTGGTCGAGTAGACCCCCGAAACCCGGCCGCGCGCGGCGGGCGGTGACACCCGGATGATCAGCGCCATCGACGACACCGTGAACATCGTGGACCCGATGCCACCGAGCGAACGCAGCACCAGCAGTTGCCAATACGTTTGCGCCAGCGCGCACGCCCCGGTCGACAGCGCCACGATCACGATGCCCGCCAGATACACCCGCCGCTCGCCCAGCTTCTGCACGAGCCGGCCGCTGGCGGGCGCGAACAGCAACCGCATCAACGCGAACGCGCTCACGATCGCCGACGCCGCCGCGATGCCCACCCCGAATTCGCGAGCGTACTGCGGCAGTACGGGCGCGACGAGACCGAACCCGAGCGCGATCACGAAGGCCGCGGCGATCAGTACCCAGATCTCGGCCGGTAGCCGGACTTTGGCCGGAGCGCTCACTCGATCAGCGCCTGGTTCACCATCTCCTCGGCCGCGGCCTGTACCTGGGTGAGATGCTCGGGGCCGAGGAACGACTCGGCGTAGATCTTGTATTTGTCCTCGGTGCCCGAGGGACGTGCGGCGAACCAGGCGTTCTCCGTGGTCACCTTCAGCCCACCCAGCGGCGCGCCGTTGCCGCGCGCGGTGGTGAGGATGCCGGTGATCTCCTCGCCCGCGATCTCGGTGCCGGAGACGGCCTCGGGAGTCAGCCGCGCGAGCTTGGCTTTCTGCTCACCGGTGGCGGCGGCATCGATCCGCGCGTAGGCGGGGCTGCCGTATTGGCGTTCGAGTTCGCCGTACCTGGCCGACGGGGTCTGGCCGGTGACGGCGGCGATCTCGGCGGCGAGCAGGGCGAGCAGGATGCCGTCCTTGTCGGTGGTCCACACGGTGCCGTCCATCCGCAGGAACGACGCGCCCGCGCTCTCCTCACCGCCGAAAGCCAAACTGCCACTGAACAATCCGGGCACGAACCACTTGAACCCGACCGGCACCTCGTACACATCACGGCCGAGCACGCCGACCACGCGGTCGACCATGGACGAGGTGACGACGGTCTTGCCGATCTTGGTGAGCGCGTCCCACCACATCCGGTTCGCGACCAGGTATTCGATCGCGACGGCGAGGAAGTGGTTCGGGTTCATCAGGCCACCGTCGGGGGTGACGATGCCGTGCCGGTCGGCGTCGGCGTCGTTGCCGGTGGAGATGTCGTAGTCGTCCTTGATGCCGACCAGGGCCGCCATGGCATGGCGTGAGGACGGGTCCATCCGGATCTGACCGTCGCTGTCGAGGGTCATGAAACGCCAGGTGGGATCGACGAACGGATTGACCACTTCGAGCTCGAGGTCGAACCGCTGGCCGATCTCCTCCCAGTAGTCCACGCTCGCGCCGCCCATCGGGTCGGCGCCCATCCGGATGCCCGCGCCACGAATCGCGTCCAGGTTCAACGCGTTCGGCAGGTCGCCGACGTACTGGTCCAGGTAGTCGTAGCGCTGGACGTGGGTGTTCATCGCCTGATCGAACGAGACCCGTTTGACCCCGGCCAGGCCGCCGCGCAGCAGTTCGTTGGCGCGGGCGGCGATGGCGTCGGTGGCCTTGGTGTCGGCGGGGCCGCCGTGCGGCGGGTTGTATTTGAAGCCGCCGTCGCGCGGCGGGTTGTGCGAGGGGGTCACCACGATGCCGTCGGCCTGGTGCTTGGTTCCGCCGCGATTGTGGTTCAGGACAGCGTGGCTCAGTGCGGGCGTGGGGGTGTAGCGGCCGCGGGCGTCGATCACCGCAGTGACATCGTTGCCCGCCAGGACCTCGAGCGCGGTGGTCCAGGCGGGTTCGGACAGGGCATGGGTGTCGCGCGCGAGGTAGACCGGGCCGGTGATGTCACGGGTGGCGCGGTATTCGACGATCGCCTGCGTTATCGCCATGATGTGGGCCTCGTTGAACGCGCCGTCCTCGCTGGACCCACGGTGACCCGAGGTGCCGAACACCACCTGCTGGCTCGGCTCGTCCGGATCGGGGACGAGGCTGTAGTACGCGGTGACCAGGTGAGCGATATCCACCAGGTCGGTCGGGCGGGCGGGCCGTCCGGCGCGATCGTGGGCCATGGTGGGTGTTCCCTTCCGTGTCGGCTGCGCGCGGCTGGTCATGAGAATCATGCGCACAACCACTGGGTCAGGGACGCGGCGGCGTACACCGCGGCCAGGCTCGCCGCGACGCTGATCGCGACATTGCCCACGGCGTACACGTAGGCGCCCTCGGTTACCAGACGGACCGTCTCGTAGCCGAACGTGCTGAACGTGGTCAGCGCACCACAGAAGCCGGTTGCCGCGAATGCCAGCAGCGCACTGCCCGCACTCGCGCCGATCAGACCCCCGAGCAACGCCGAACCGACAATGTTAACGGTTAGTGTCCCCCACGGCAGCCCAGTCGGAAACCACGCCGACATCTGCCGGTCGATCAGGTACCGGGCGGGTGCCCCCAGCATGCCACCGGCCATCACCAGCGCCACCGTCATGCCGCGCCTCCCCCTGTGGGAGCCCACATCTCGACCATCGGATGGCCCCCTTCCGTCGTCGAACTCACGCGAACCCCCGCCGCGCGACCCAGCGGGTCACGCTCATGGCGACTGCCACAGCACCGAGTGCCGCGAGCACCGACAGGCCGAGATAGGCGAGCGCCGTGCCCGTCGCACCGGTGCCGATGAGTCTACGAATCTCGAGGCTATAGGTGGAGAAAGTCGTGAAGCCCCCCAGCACACCGATTCCCAGGAACGGCCGCACGAGTTTCGGTGCTTCCCACAGTTCGGTGACCACGACCATCAGCACCCCGATCGCGAAGCAGCCGAGCACATTCACCGTGAACGTCGACCACGGGAATCGGCCCGGGAGGACCGGCCACCAGTGCGCGACGCCGAAACGAGCGGTGGCACCGAGCCCGCCACCCACCGAGATCGCCGCGAGGACGGCCGGATCGAGCGCCGGGGGCCGCGCTGCCATGCGTTGCCCTCCCGTCGGCCGATCCGTGTGGTGGTCGTCGCTCATCGTATCGAGACCCACCGACACCCGGGCGAGCGGTGCGCCCGTAGCAAACTTTCAGCAGCCCACCGGCGAACGACGATGGCCCGAACCGATTGTCGGTTCGGGCCATCGTCGTTCAGTTGTCCGGGATCAGTGCGCCAGCACCGGCTCGCCTTCGGCCGGGGCGGGCACCGTGTTCGGCATGATCGCCGCGATCACGATCGCGCCGAGCACGAAAGTGGCCGTCGCCCACCAGAAGCTGGTGGTGTAGCTCTCGATCGCACCCTGCGCCATCGTGAGCGGGCCCGGCTGGTGCGAGGACACGTAATCGGTCATCGCCGAGGCCGCGATGGTGCTGAGCAGCGCGGTGCCGATGGACCCACCGACCTGCTGGCTGGTGTTGACCATCGCCGAGGCGACGCCGGCGTCCTCGTGCTGCACACCTGCCGTCGAGCCCTGGAACGCGACCGACATCGCACCACCGAGGCCGAGGCCGAGCAGTACCAGCGCGGGCAGGATATGGGTGACGTAGCCCGAGTCCAGACCGATCTGGGTGAGCCACAGCATGCCGGCGGCAGCGACCAGGAATCCACCGCTGATGACGATCTTGGGGCCGATCTTCGGCAGCAGCAGCGACGGCGCGGTGGTCGAGGAGACCACCATGCCCGCCACCATCGGCAGGAAGGCCAGACCGGTGACGATCGGGGTGTACGCCAGGGTCAGCTGCATGTAGAAGGTGAGGAACAAGAAGATCGCGAACATGCCGATGCCCATGACGAACACGGTCAGGTACGACGCGCCACGGGTGCGGTCGGCCACGATGCGCAGCGGCAGCAACGGATGCGCGACCTTGGTCTCGATCCAGACGAAGGCCGCGAGCAGCACGGCGCCACCGATCAGGAAGGCCAGCGTGGTCGGGTCGCTCCAGCCGTTGGACTCGGCGTGCGAGAAGCCGTAGACGATGCCGAACAGCGCGGCGGTGACGGTGATCGTGCCGTACCAGTCGAGCTTGGGACGCGAGGCCGACGTGTGCTTGGCCAGCAACAGCACGGCACCGATCAACGCGACGGCGGCGAAGATCAGGTTGACATACATCGCCCAGCGCCACGACGCCCACTCGGTGAGCACGCCACCGAGCAGCAGGCCGATCGCACCACCGGCACCGGCGACGGCGCCGAAGATGCCGAACGCCTTGGACCGCTCACCTGGTTCGGTGAAGGTGACCGTGAGCAGCGACAGCGCGGCGGGCGCGAGCAAAGCACCGAACACACCCTGGCCGACGCGGGCCGCGACGAGCATCTCGAAGCTGGTGGCCGCACCGCCGATGGCCGACGCGACCGCGAAGCCGACCAGGCCGACGATGAAGGTGTTGCGGCGACCGAACAGGTCGCTGAGCCTGCCGCCGAGCAGCAGGAGGCTGCCGAAGGCGAGGGCGTAGCCGGTGATGACCCATTGCCGGTCACCGTCGCCGAAGCCGAGGTCTGCCTGCGCCGCGGGCAGTGCGATATTGACG
Source organism: Nocardia sp. NPDC060249 (assembly GCF_042728755.1). NCBI lineage: Bacteria > Bacillati > Actinomycetota > Actinomycetes > Mycobacteriales > Nocardiaceae > Nocardia > Nocardia sp. NPDC060249. The sequence goes on along the minus strand of NZ_JBHXAQ010000001.1, from coordinate 186,362 downwards.
ATCGTCGCATCGAGCACGACCATCAGCTGGGCGATGCCGAGTACGGCAAGCACCCACCAGCGCAGGGCGTGCGAGCCGCGGCGACCGGTATCCGCGGGGCTCTCGAGCCCGGTGTCGAGTGTGGTGGTCATAACTCCCCTAGTAGGTCTGCGGGTGGTTTCTGGTGGCATAATCGGAGATACCGCCTCCGCTTCATTCGAAGCTACCAGAGTAACGGAGAAACGACCTCCACTTAATCCCTGGATTGATAGGATGTACTTGTGAATCACGCCACGACGACTGCCACACCACCCCGCAGACTGCGCGCCGACGCCGCGCGCAATCAGCAACGCATCGTCGCGGCCGCCCGTGAGCTATTCGCCGATCACGGCCTCGAGATCACCCTCGACGACGTCGCCGAGCGCGCCGGAGTCGGCGTCGGCACGGTGTACCGGCGCTTCGCGAACAAGAAGGAACTCATCGCCGAGGTCTTCGACCAGCACGTGAAGGACTTCGCCGACGCGGCCGACGCGGCCATGAGCAACCCGGACGCCTGGCTCGCGCTCGTCGAGTTCTTCGAGAGTGCGTGCAAACACCTGGCGACCAACCGCGGTTTCGGCGAGGTCATGCTCGAACTCGAGGAAGATCCGGCCCGTTTCGCCGAGTTGCGCGACCGGATCCAACCGGCGGTCGCGGGCATCATCGATCGTGCGCGCGCGGCGGGCGCGGTGGACCCCGACATCGCGACCACCGACTTCTTCGCCCTGATCCACATGGTCAATTCCCTCGCGGAGTTCGCGGCGCCGATCAATTCCGAAGTGTGGCAACGGTATATGGCCATCGCGCTCAACGGCGTCCGCACCGACGCGGTGCCGCGCAGGCCACTGCTGGTTGCGCCGATGACCAACGAGGAGGTCGAGCAGGCCAAGGCCGCCGGCTGCCTCGGCCGTCGTCGCTGAGCCGAAACCCACCCGACCAGTAGCGCGCGTCACAGTGCATCCTCTACTGTTGGACACATGACCAAGAGCACCTGGGTGAACTGGGCAGGCCAGCAGAGCTGCACACCCGCTGTCGTCGCCGCGCCGCGCGACGTCGAGGAACTGGCCGCGATAGTGATCGAATCGGCCGCCGCGGGGCGAACCGTGCGCGTCGCCGGGTCGGGCCATTCGTTCACCGACGCCGTGCTCACCGACGGCACACTGATCGACCTCAGCGGTCTGGACAGGGTTCTCGACGTCGACTCCGCCACCGGACGCGTGCGGGTGGAGGCCGGGATCTCGCTGCACGCGGCGAGCCCGCTGCTCCACGGGCACGGCCTGGCCTTCCCCAATCTCGGCGACATCGATACCCAGAGCCTCGCGGGCGCGACCGCCACCGCCACCCACGGCACCGGCTCCCGCCTGCGCAACATCTCCGCGGCACTGCACTCGGTGGAGGTACTGCGCGCGGACGGCACCCGGGTGGAGCTCAACGAGCAGACCGACGCCGACGGCTGGAAGGCGGCGCGGGTCAGCGTCGGCGCGCTCGGCGTCGTCACCGCGGCCACCCTGCAACTCGAGCCGTCGTTCGTACTCGAGTGCGTCGAGCGGCCGGTGCCGCTGGACGAGGTGCTCGCCGACATCGACGAATTCGCCGACGGCAGTGATCATTTCGAGTTCTTCGCGTTCCCGCACAGCGCCACCGCGATGACCAAGGCCATCGATCGCACCGAGGCGCCCGAACAGCCGCGCGCCGCGTTGAGCGAGTGGATCAACGACATCCTGATCGCCAACCATGTCTACGACGGCATGTGCAAGCTGGGTCGGCGAATTCCCGCCGCCATCCCCATGATTCACCGCGCGGCCACGCTCGCCGGGAGCAACAACCGGCAGGTCGACCGTTCCTACCGCGTGTTCTCCACCCCGCGGCTGGTGAAGTTCAACGAGATGGAATACGCGATCCCGCGCGCGCACGCGGCCGAGGCGATTCGCGAGATCCTCGCACTGGGAAGACGATTCGGCACACCGATGCCGATCGAGGTGCGCTGGGTCGCGCCCGACGACGCCTTCCTGTCCCCCGCGGGCGGACGCGACACCTGCTACATCGCGGTGCACCAGTACCAGGGCATGGTGTGGGAACCGTACTTCCGCGCCTGCGAGGCGGTCTTCGACGCCTACGACGGCAGGCCACACTGGGGCAAACGCCACTTCCAGACCGCCGAAACACTGCGCTCGCGCTATCCCGACTGGGACCGCTTCACCGCGGTGCGACGCCGTTTCGACCCCACCGGGGTATTCGCCAACGACTACGTGCACCGGGTACTCGGTTCACTCGACTGACGCCGAGGCGGTGCGGACACAACTCGGACAACAGGGGCGCCGGTTCGACCACACCGTCACCTCCGCGGCACGCTGATGGAATGATGACAGGTGATATCCGAAGCGCCACAAGCACTTCGCCCCTGCGCCGAAAGGGCGACCATGGCCCACACTCCCAGCGTGTTGTTCGTCTGCGTCCACAACGCGGGCCGATCGCAGATGGCGGCGGGCCTGCTGCGCGCCATGGCCGGTGGCCGGATCGAGGTGCGCAGCGCGGGCAGTGAACCGGCCGCCGCGCTGAACCCCACCGCGGTGGTGGCCATGGCCGAGCTCGGGATCGATATCGCCGGCCAACGGCCGACACCGCTCACCGACGATGTCGTCGGGCTCTCGGATGTGGTGGTCACGATGGGGTGCGGCGAGGTGTGTCCATACTTTCCCGGGATCAGCTATCGCGACTGGGTGCTGTCGGATCCGGCCGGGCAGCCCATCGAGGTGGTACGCGGCATTCGCGACCACCTGCAGATCCTGATCGGCAATCTGATCGCCGAACTGCTGCCGGTGCCCGCCCGCTGACACGTCCGATTCGTTCAAGACGTACCCGCGATCGGGTGTTTACGCTGCGAATATGACTCCACAGCTTGATGTCGTGTCCGTTGTAGTTTCCGATATGGCCGCTTCGGTGGCCTTCTACCGCAGGCTGGGACTGGTCTTCCCGGACGGTGCCGAAACCGAGGGGCATGCCGAGGCCGTGATCGGCGGTGGTCTTCGGCTGGCGCTGGACACCGAGGCGACCATCGCCTCGTTCACGCCCGGCTGGCAGCCACCGACCGGTCCCGGCCGCAGCAGTCTCGCGTTCCGCTGCGCCGATCCGGCCGAGGTCGACAAGCTCTACGCCGAGCTCGTCGACGCCGGCCATCACGGAGAACTCCCCCCGTGGGATGCCTTCTGGGGTCAGCGCTACGCCTCGCTCGCCGACCCCGACGGGCACGGCATCGATCTCTACGCGCCGTTGCCCGCCGAATAGGACGACCAGTCGTGGGGGTCGCGCTGACGCTGCAGATAGCGGCCGAGCATCTCACGGACCTCGTCGCTGACCGGGGGTTCTCCGGTGAGCCTGGTCCACAGGTGCGCGTCGTGCTCGGTGAGCGTCACCGGTCCCGTGGCCGCCACGTCGACGACGAAGGTGAACTGCCTGGTGCGGGCACCCGCCCCGGTCAGGTAGTCGAAATCACCGAGGTAGTCGGCAACTGAGGTGACCTGCAGCCCGGTTTCCTCCGCGACTTCGCGGGCCAGCGCTTCGTCGAGTGCCTCACCCGGCTCGACGACGCCGCTGGGCAACTCCCACCGCCCACCCAGGAAATCCGATCGTCGGCGGCGCAGAATGAGCACTCGCTGATGGCGGACGACGACCGCGCCGACGACGAGCCGGCGGATTTCATCTCGTTCAGCCTCGATACGGAGCGTGGAGTACACGGATTCGTCGATCATCAGGTCACATCCTCTCGTCGGTGTTCGGACTGCACTGAGCACTTGCGACGGGGCGTGCACTATCGAGCCTAAACCTTCCCCTCACGCCGTGCCGAATGAGACTTTCCGGGCGGTGCGACGCCCGATCAGCGGGTTTGGAGCGTACGTACCGAGCATCCCGCCAGGTCACGGACCTCTCGGGACAGGTGCGCCTGGTCGGCGAAGCCGGTCACGGCGGCGATTCGCGCCGCCGGAATTCCGGTGCGAAGCGCCGCGAGCGCACGTTGAAATCGCAGAATACGAGCCAACATCTTGGGTCCGTAGCCGAAGGCGAACAGCGAGCGCCGGTGCAGCATTCGGGCCGACATGCTCGTCCGAGCGGCGGTTTCGGCGACCGTCGCGCCCGCCGAAAGAGCATCGACGACAGCGGTGAGCGCCGGATCGGCCGGGCCGTGGTCGGCGGCGAATCGTAATGCGATCGCTTCCAGGGCGGCAACGCGGTCGGGCGCGTTGTCGATGCGATCGACGAGTTCGCGAGCGGTGCGCGACGGTGCGATCTCGGCCAGGTCGACCCGCTGGTTCAGCAGTTCTACCGCCGGAATCCCGAGCAACGCGGGTGCGCTGCCCGGCGCGAACCTGACGCCGACGAATTCTCGCGCCCGCGCGGTCGGTGCGAGGAAGGCGCGACTGTCCGGACCCGCCACCATCAGCGTGCCCTCGGTCCAGATCAGGTCCATGCAACCGTCGGGGAACACCGTGACGGGACCGGTGTCGGCGGGCATGGTTCGCGACCAGACCACCGCTCGGTCCAGCCGTGATTCGCGTTCCCGGTATTCCGTCACACTTCGACGGTAGTCCCGCCCACCGACAGGTAGCGGCGCACCGTGAATACCCGGTCCGTAAGATCTGACGGCACGACGTTCGGCTCGGCAGAGGGGTGCCAATGCAACCGACAGCATCAGTGCGGGGTGGACGGCCACGGGTGGCGGGATTTCCCGGTGCGGATATCGATATCGAGCCGGACGTGTGGTCGGGGGCAGCCGTCGACGACGACCGGATCAGGGCGCTGGCCGTCGGTGCGTACTACGGACGCAGCTGGGGTGCGCAATGCGACGGTGTCGCGTTCCTTCCGGAGGAGCCCGACAGCGCGTCGACGCGGCGCGAGACCGCGATCGAGGGGCTGCACGAGTCGTGGGGCGTCGACAACGCCGACGACGCGCACGACACGGTGCGGCGGTTGCTGGCGGGAATGCACGCGCCGCTGTTCGAGCTCGTCCATCCGCTCGCCGTCATGGCCGCGACCGACACGGGCCGGGTCGATCGGTCGGGATTGGCCGACGAGCATCGCGAATTCCTGCACACACTCTCGGGTTTCCGTGGCTATCGCGGGCCCGCCGGGATCGATCGCGACTACGACGCCTGGCTACAGGCCATCAAACTCGGCATCACCGACAGCCTGCCGACACCGCTCCAGATCGACGCCACCGCATGGGATCTGGCACGGCTGGTGTTCATCGCCCGCGCCGCGTGCACGGCGGGATACCTGACCGAGGACGAGGCGTGGGAACACATGCTGACCGGGCTGGATCGGGCGCGTCAGCACTATCGCAACTGGCGCCAATTCGGCGACGGGTTCCTCACCGGTGCGATCTTCTGGGCGGCCACGCAGGATCTGTCAGCCGCGAAAAGCCAAGTCGCCGAACGGAGGCGGATGATCGCGGGACTGCACCTGCGGCCGTCGAGCCCGTGGCGGCGAGTGTCGCTGCATCCGGGTGCGCCGGTGTTCAGCCCGGCATCGTCAGCATGATGCCGACGGCTTGACGCCGGAACGGGTCGTCGTCGACCATGCCCAGTTTCCGGCGTTCCACCAGCAGTTGCCATTCGCCGAACAGGTCGGCCGAGCAGGGCAACGACTGGGCGATGGATCCGTCGACGTGCTCGATCTCGCAGGCCAGGTGGACGGCCTCGGTGATGCGGAGGAAGTCGGCGGGTTCCCAGTCGACGAAATCGAGGTCGGTGCCCCCGCCCGAAATCCGCAGGGTCGCGACCTGTCCGGGCGCGGTGAGCACTTCGGCGCCGGTGAGGACCGAGACCGGGAATTCGTAGACCGCCCACGCGGAGACGAACAGCAGGCGCAACGTGGTGATCGCGACCAGACCCGGAGCGCCCTCGTGGCCCGCCTGGGCCAGTTCGAGGACGTACTCGTCGGGCCGGGCACAGCCGTGCAGGATATCGATCTCGCGTAAGGAGTTGCCCGCGTGCCGCATTCGACGTGCGGCCGCCGTGACATCGGGGCGTCGTGGGCCGTTCGAACCCGGCACCGAGTGCGGCGGAACGAGATTCGGGCGCGGCGGGAACACCCTGCGTAAGCTGACCAGGTCGCGCTCGACCGCTCTGATCAGTGCCTGCGCCTGTTCACGGAGGCCGGTTTCGAGGAACACCGGCACCGGATGACGATCCGTCGGAGCACCGTTCACCACGAACTGCGCCGACCGGAAGAACAGCAGCAGCGCCATCTGCCCGTCCTCGGTGTTCGCGAGCGCGATCCTGCCCAGCTCGGCCACTCCCACATCGAGGGCGATCTCGTTGTCGGCGCGCAGCGGCGTCGTCACCAACCGCCCGTTCGCGTACCGGACCGCGACTCGCGCACCCCATACTTCGATCAAAGCCACGTCCCTCCTGGCCTGCCCCGCATCGGTGGATCCTACCGAGGGGTCGTCGCGGGCGGGGCGATGGTCCTGCCGATGGTGTTCGACGGTGCGCCGAGGTGGCAGGCTGTACGCATGCCCGATGAACAGGAAATCTCCGCCGAACAGTCCGCGGACGCGATCGAAACCCCGGCGGAGGCGACGAAGCGCAGGTTCCGCGAGGCGCTCGAGCGGAAGAACGGCCACTCCTCCGTGGGTGGCGCCGCCCAGAATTCCGCCAAAGTGCGTGGGACGCATGCGCAGGCGGGTGGGAAGCGCACCTTCCGCCGTCGCGCCGGCGGATAGTCTCGCCCCGGGCGGGAGCTACTGCAAGCGGGAGGTATCGGCGTCGGCTTCGGTGCGCACGGCGTTCTCGAAGGTGGCGCCGCTGTCGGCTTCGCTGAAGACCAGCCAGCATCCCCGGATGGCGCCGAGCAGGTCTTCGAGCAGATCGATCGCGGGGCGCGTGGGGTCGAGGCGGCAGATGCGGTAGCCGTCGGTCCAGTCGTCGAGATCGTCGTCCTCGTCGTCGCGTTCCTCGATTTCCTGCGCGGCCTCGATGATTCCGTCCAGATCGCGAACCTTGCCTTCGGAAACGGCGATGGCATCGGCGATCAGGTCGACCACCACCTGCGTGGGCGTCTCCCCCGCGCCGAGCCGTTCCAGGACTACGGTCGGCGTTTCGACCTGGAGTGCTTCGATGTCGTCCGCCTCGGCGACCACGTCCACCGGTTCGAGGCCGGTGACCTCGCCTGCCACCGTCGCCGCGGCCCGCAGCCAGTGCGCGGCGGCGACGGAGGCGGCGGCGGGGTCGAGTTCGGTGAACAGATCGATCGTGCCCAAGGGATTGGCCCGGAGCAGGCTGTCCGCCGCGTGCACCTGCACCGGGGAGATCTCCGGGCGGGTGAGTTCGACGGCCTGCCTGGCCCGACCTGCCAGATCGCCCAGTTCCGCGGCCTGGATCGCCGCCTGCTCGGTGAGCACCTCGTTCACCACCCGGTCCACCAGGCTCGCGTCACCGATCGCATGGAGCACGCGGCCCACGTGGTGCGCGGATTCCTCGATGGGGCTGTAGAAGACCAGCATGCACCCGTCGTCATCGGGCAGATTGGGGGTGCGCAGCGCGGCTTCGACCTTCGCGAAGCGATTGCGCTCCTCCGCCCGCCGCCACGCTTCCCCGTTCACGACATCGGGATCCCCGGCAGCGGTCGCCGGATGGGTGTAGGTCCTCCACTGGAACCGCGCCAGACTCGCCAGCGCCGCCGCCAGCTCCACCCCGTGCTCCGCACCCGGCACCCCGGCGATCGTCTCGGCGACATCACCGCGACCGGTCCCCCAGGTGGCGACCAGCGTTCCCGCCCCCGAGTCGTATGCATACCGCGTCATTCGCTCAGTTCTACGTGGCCGGTGCGCACCGGCTTTCACCAGGGGTCGGCACGGTCCGAGCGCGAGCCCGTTCTGCGGTGGCGTGTCGAAGTTCATCCAGCGGCTTTACTGCCGCCGAGGCGAGGAACCTCGCAGTCCTCTCCCGCAAAGGGCGAACTATCCACCGACGAACAACTGAGAGAGTGGTCGAAGGAAGGAACCCATTCCACTCGGCGTAGTCGAGAAGATGGTGCGGCTGTGGCGAGAGCAATAATCTCCGAAGCGGGTCTCGAGGTCTCCGCTCAGGCGTGGAACTCGAGAACGCCCTTTTGTCCATCGTGGCGACCGATGGCGACCCAGTCAGCGCCCGCACCTGCCAGCACTCCGTCGTATTTGGACAGCTCCCTGCCGGTTTCGCGGTCGTAGACGATCGTGACCGGCGGTGTGCTGTTCTTGCCGACAGCAACTTGCCCACCGACGACTATCCGATCGCCGAGGACCGAAGTCGTTCGCTCGGACGGGTATCCGATGAAGCCTGGATCGGCTACCGACCATTTTCGCTGACCGGTGGCCATGTCGACGAGGGTCAGCGAGCCCTGGTCCGCATGCTCGGAGATCAGCAGTGATCGGTCGTCCGCGTCAAGAGCGGTGCCCTTGATCTCGGAAGTCCACGTCACGTTTCCATCGACAAGGTCGAGGAGTCGAACCGCCCCCTCGTCACTGACCACCGCGACGCGTGACCCGTTGCCGGTGAATCCATCGGAAGGCGTCGGACCGAGGGAGTGTTCGCACTCGCCGTCTTTTCGGCGACCACTGTTGACCTTCGTCGAGTACTTCTTTGTTCCGCTGGGACCGTCGAACGCCTCGAGCAATACGGGGCACCGCCCTTCGCCGCGGACATCACTGTTATCGGTGACGATAAGCGAATTCTCGACAGCGATTTCGTGCCATGCATGATTTTCGGCGCGGACCGGCAGCACTGTGCCCGTCGCTGTCTCCAGCAGTGTCCATCGAATATCCGACGGTGAGGATGGTACCGAGAACGCGACATAGGGTCGTTCGGTGTTGGCCTGCTGGCTACTCCCTTCGATCTCGGCATCGCTGACTTTCCCTGTCACCGGCGCAGTCCAGGTCGCCTTCCCATCGCGAAGGTCGCGCCGCATGGTCACGCATTGCTCACTGCGTCCGTCCGACTTCGGGCAATCGGCGGTGTAGACGGCCTTGTCGAAGACCGTCACCTCGTCGGCGCTGGCCTGCCAGAGCGTTGACCCACTCGCGACCTCGACAACCTCGAACAAATACGGCCCGGAAGAATTCTGCGGCTTGTCGACGAGCACGACCAGGGGTCCACTGATCCGATAGCTGTTGTAGTCGCCGCCGCTGTGCTCGCGATGCCACAACTCCTTGCCGGACTTGCGATCCAGCGCCACCACTGCCGTCGATCGCGGTGTCAGCACAACATCACCGACCACCGCCACCATCGAAGAGTCACCGCCCCTACCGCCGACAACCGACCACGCGGCAGCACTTTTCGCCACCGGGGAGGTCGACGTCGCGATCTCCGGGGTGAGCGGCGTGGTTGTCCCCACGCCGCTGGACTCACCTGATCCGCCACCGCATGCCGTCATCGTCAGGCACGCGAAGACCACTCCGATCACGATCGTCTTCCGCACATTCCCCCCCCAGAACCTCGAGCGCCGCAGACATATGCGTCGAAACGATACCCGTTGTCCGCGGGGCACTTCGACAACCGCCGTACTCGCTCAACTTCTGTCGGGACACAATCGGGCCAAGGGGTGGCACTTCAAGACACTGGTTGTCTCGGAAAGTTGTGCCCCCATGTCGGCTAGCCGAACCGGTCCCACCTCCTGTCAGGTCGTCGCCCGTCCGATGCCGGGGACGAATCGGCCCGTGGCCGCGAGGTAGGCGCGGTAGTTCGCGCCGTGGACGCGCGACAGATAGGGCTCTTCGACGGCCCGGACCTGGAGCTCGATCGTCACCAGCAACAGGGCGAACGCGACGATCGCGACAGTGTTCGGGATGATCAGTGTGACACCGCCCGCGAAGACGAGCATCGCAGTGAAGATCGGGTTACGAACCAGAGCGAACACACCGGTGTGGACCAACGTTGTCGTCTCACTGGGATCGACCCCGATACGCCACGATTCGCCCATCTCGATCTGTGCGTACAGTGTGGCCGCGATACCCGCGACGGCGAGCACGAATCCGGCGGTCTGAATCGGCATCGCGGACAGCGCCGCGATCGGGGCTACGACACCGGCCAGCTGCAGCAGCGACGACGCCGTGCCGACCACGATCGCCACGACGAAACCGACACCGGCGAGCCATTCGAGCGAACCGAGGCGTCCGCTGATGCCGCGGAAACCGGTCGACCCCGTGGCCTGATACTGGCGCCAGCTACGCCAGCCGAAGCCGAGCAGGCCGAATACCAGGTACAGGCCGAGTGCGCAGATCGCCATCATCATGTGTTCCCTCGATCGTCGTTGTCACAGCAGCCACGAGGAACGGCAGCGGTAGACGTTGTCGCGCAGCAGCTTTCGCCCTTCCAGGCGTTGATTCCCTCTTTGACCGCGATCACCGCGATCACCAGCGCCGCGAGCGGATCGGCCCACGACCAGCCGAACAGACTGTTGAGCAGCAGGCCCACCAGCAACACGGCGGAGAGATAAGTGCACAGCAGAGTCTGCTTGGAATCGGCCACGGCGGAGGCGGACCCGAGCTCGCGACCGGCCTGCCGCTGCGCGGCCGACAACACCGGCATGATCACCAGACTCGCCGCCGCCAGCCCGATCCCGACCGTCGAATGCCGCGCTTCACCGACTCCGAGCAGCGAACGGACGGCATCCACAGCGACATAGGCGGCCAGCGCGAAGAACGAGAACGCGATGACCCGCAGCGCCACCTTCTCCCGCGCCTGCGGATCGCGCCCGGCGAACTGCCACGCCACCGCGGCCGCCGAGGACACCTCGATCACCGAATCCAGCCCGAACCCGATCAGCGCGGACGAGGACACCCGCGCGCCTTCGCTCAGCGCGACAACCGCCTCGACCACGTTGTAGCTGATCGTCGCGGCGACCAACCACCGGATCCGCTTCGTCAGCACGGCCCTGCGCACCGGACTCGACGCCACCAGCACAGGCATCCCGATCGAATCCATCAGCAGCACCCGTCCGATTCCGCCGCCGGGCAGCAGGCCGGATCGACGGCGAGCACCAGCCCGACCAGATCGTCCAAGGCCCGCCCGATCCGCGGATCTGCCAGCTCATACCGGCTGCGCCGCCCCTCGGGAACCGCGGTGACCAAGCCACATCCGCGCAGGCAGGCCAGATGATTGGACAGGATCTGACGCGAGACACCGATCGCCTCGGCAAGCTCCGACGGATAGCCGGGTTCCTTCCGCAGACTCAGCAGGATCTTGGTTCTGGTCGAGTCCGAGAGGGCGTACCCGAACCGAGAGAGAGCGTCGATCTGCACCGCGGAGTCCATCTTCAAATAGTACATCAGTATCTGAATTCATGGAATTATGGATTAGCGCGCGTTCAGTTGGGCAGAACCGGGCCAGCGTGCCGCCCAGCCGAATCCTGTCGGTGCGTGAAGACAAGGTCTAGCAACGAGTTTCGACCACAATGCTGCGGGAAGATGCGATCTCCTCGAGCGGGTTTCGACGCGGCCGCGCCCGATCGCCCCCTCGTCGATCACGCCCCAAGCAGGGCGTCAGCAACTATGTACACACCGATCAACGCGTTGACAGCCAGGCCGACGAGGGCGAGCCGACTGGCGGTAATCTGTGCGCGCCTGGACAACACGACCGAAGAAATGCAGAGGCCGACGCCGATAGCGCAGGACACCGGCGCGGCAACCCGGGCACCCATCGCCACGGACAGGATTGCCACCAGCGTGAACACGGTTCCGAAGATCGCGTCCTTTGCCCCAGGCCCCTCGGTCCTCGATCGGATGCCGTTACTCATCGTGTCTCCATCCTTGGACAGCTGACTCCCAGCTGATGCGCTGCTCTTCTTCAGTAGTTCCCACTAAGCAGGCTGGGGTTCGTCCATTCCAGAACCACCGGTCAGAATTGCTCCGACCTTGGCGATCGGCTCTACCAGAGTCTTGAGATCGGTGAAGACCCGCTTCAGATCTCCCAACATTTCTGAGACGGTGAGAGTGTCTCGGGCGATACGCCGCAGCGCTGCGGGAATGACGTGCGCAGCACCGGTTCCGGCCGTCGCCAACAGCTCGATCGTCCAGCCGATAGCGGCGCCCAGCCGTCGCTCCCACGCCCAGAACGCCGCACCACCAGCCATCAGAGCGGCGACGCTATCACACCTTGTGTGTGCAAAATGTGGGCAGAGCTCGCCGGGACCAACTCGGACGACACCGGGTTTCCGGTGTCATGCGCCGATCACCTACCGACAAACCGCGACCCCCGGCAGAATCACAGCGTAGAGCATCGCTACTCCTTCGGCGGCTCGAGGCATGCCCTCTCGTACGCCGCGATTTCGGCCGGTCCCGGCGGCAGCTTGCGGCCGATCAGTTGCTCGGTGTCGCGCCGGAGACGAGTCGTCTCCTCCGGTTCCACCTCGACCCACTGGAGGCCGAGGTGGTCGTTTTCCAGCGCGCTCATGTCGGGGGCCGTTGGTAGCTATCGAGGGTGGCCTTGCTGGTGCTCGGGCTCTGCAGCAACAGTTCCCACGGGCCGGAGTTGATCTCGAAATCCTTGCCGAAGCCGAGCCACTTTCCTGCCAGCCGGTTGCCGGTCGGATCGGCGAGCAGCTGGAGCGCACCGTGGTACCGGGCACCGTGGTAGTAGCCCTCCACCGCAGTGCGCTCAGCCCAGGTACCCGTGGCGACACTGCCGTCGAGGGTGAGATCGAGCTCGATCGTCGAGGGTGAGGAACCGGGCAGGCTGCGCACAGTCACCTGAGTGCTGTGCTGCAGCACGACGGCGTAGTGCGCCACGGTGAACGAAGAATCACGCCCGCTCGAGTAGTACTCGTAGCGCGACAACCACACTCCCGAGAAGTCGCCGACAGTGCGCGCGGGATTCACCGCGCCAGGGCTCGGCGGTGGAGCACCGATCGGTGAGTCGACGTCATGGCTGTGGTCGAGACTTCCACCCATGCCGTGACCGGCACGCACCATGCCGAAGCCGAGGGTTTCGATCGGTAGACCCATGACCCGCTCGAGGGCGCGCGCATGGCTCGGCCTCGGCTGTGCCGTCTCGCCGGACTCCCACCGCTGCACAAGGCGTTTTGTCGCGCTGGTGCAACCGGCGTCGCGCAGCGCGCGGGCGAGGTCGTCCTGGCTCATGATCCGGGCCGTACGTGCGGCGCGCAGTGCCGTGTTCGGAGTGGTCCGCATCGTGCAACGGTAACCCGAATGACGTCGGAATGTCGCCCCTAATACGTGCCGATTGACGCCCGTGCCGTCGTCGCGCACACACATCGACGAGCGGCAACGTTGACGTTGCTCCCCGGCGTCGGGCGCACGAAACCTCGGCGCCGGGTGGAGCATCCAACCGAGCAGCGAGGGGCGAATCATGTGGAGACAGAGGGCGATACCGCCGCAGGTATCGGTGGGCGACATCGCCGCGCGGCTGGCGCGTGAGGCGGAGCAACATGGTCGGCCGTCGCCGGTGCTCGATCACTTCGCGCCGCAGGAACCTCTCACCGACGAACAGGCACACACCGTCATGCAGACGCATCGCGCGTGTGAGCGGTGGCTGTGCCCGCGCAAGGCGGCAGCATGGAACGCGCTTGTCGCGGCGGGGCGAATCGTTCCGCGACCGTCGAACGGATCGATGTGACAGGCGAACATCCCGCATGGGAGCTGGCAGAGCTGGACGCCGATGTTGCGGCGGTGCTCGCAGCCGTGGGAGGCAACGAGCCGACCGGGTGGGCGTTGGACTGCGAGCAACCCGCCGACAAGTCCGGGCAAGATGTGAGCACATGGCCCGTTCTTCGGGTGGTCAGGGCGTGAAAAAAGCCCTCCACCTGCTCTAACAGGTGGAGGGCTTTCAGTGGAGCTGCCGGGAATCGAACCCGGGTCCTCCGCCGCGTCTTCAGGGCTTCTCCGTGTGCAGTTCGCTCTGTCTCTGCTCGGATCTCCAAGTCTCGCGAACAAGCCTGGATGACGATCCCAGTCGCTGTTTGATGTCCCATCCGACTCCGCGACCGAGCCGAACGGTAATTCCCTCTAGCTGATGCCAGTACCCGGGTCGAGGGACGAACCCGGACTGACAGAGACGACCTGGCTACTTAGGCAGCGAGGGCGTACTCGCGCTGATTGGAATCGGCGCTTAATTGGTTGCAGCGACGCTTACGGTGGTCTCTTGCCTGCACCGACACGCTTCCCCTGAATCAACGTACGCAGTCGAAACCGTTCAGCCCCGTACGTGCCCGCACCGTGCGGGCTAGTCATATTAACACCGGCGCGGCATCAGATCTTCCCATTATTTCTGCCAGCCCGCGGTGGCGCCGGAGTGATCTTGTAGCGAACCCCGCCAGATGGCCTCGGCGAATCCGGGTCGGGCCGCCGGTGGTGACGGGTACTGTTCTCGTTCGGCCGCCCCGGAACGGTGAAAAGTCCTGGGCGACTGGAGCAAGGAGTTATCTCATGGCATTCACCAGTCAGCGTGGACTGCGCCGATTCGCGGCGATCCCGGCTGTCGCGAGTCTCGTGCTGGCCGCGGCCTGCTCGTCGGGCGAGTCCACCGCCGCGCCGGGCGTCACCAGCACGCCCTGTCCCGGTTCGCCGAACACCGATCGCGGCTGCATCTACCTCGGGGTGCTGGCGGATCTGGCGAACGGGCCGTTCACCCCGCTCGGTGCCTCGATGAACGACGGTCAGGTGGCGTTCTGGAAGCAGGTGAACGCGGCGGGCGGCATCGGTGGCTACGACATCGACATCAGCACCTACACCCGCAACACCTCCTACGATCCGCGGACCCATCGCCGCGCGTATGAGGAGATCGAGCCGAACGTGCTCGCGTTGTCGATGAGTTTCGGGACCGCGCAGACCGTCGCGATGCTGAACCAGATGGACGATGACGACATGGTGAGCACCGCGGCCACTCAGTGGTCGGGGTGGAACTATCGCAGCGCCGACCGCAATCTGGTGCTCAGCGCGGGCTACTCCTACTGCACCGAAGCGGTGACCGGGCTCGACTGGTTCGCCGAAACCCACTACGCGCCACGCAATATCGCCGTGGTCGCCTATCGCGGCAACTACGGCGGCGACTACGCCAGCGGCGCGCTGAAGTGGGCGCTGGCCAACGACGCCACCATCGCCGATCGCATCGACACCGGACCCAATGCCGAGGTCGGCAACCAGGACGGGCCCGTGGCGGAGATCCTGGCGGCAGCGCCGGACCTGGTGATGCTGGCCACCGGACCCGCCGAGACCGCGGAGATCGTGGGCAAGCTCGTGAAGTCGGGCTTCACCGGCCGGTTCCTCGGCTCGCTGCCCACCTGGAACGCGGCACTGCTGCAATCGGCGGCCGCGCCCGCGCTGACCGCGCTCTACAACTACACGACCCCGGTCGACAGCTGGGCCGGCGACAGCGTGGGCGCCAAACACGCCCGCGACGCGATCACCGGCGAACCGGCCAACTTCGGCTACTCGCTGGGCTGGGCGATCACCTATCCACTCAAAGCCCTGCTCACCGTGGCGGCGGCGAACGGCGAACTCACCCGCGCCGGCCTGCGCCGCAGCGTCGGCGCGATGAAACCCGACGGTGAGGGCATGGTCGTGATCCACCCGGCGGGCGCGGCCGAACCGGATCTGGAGACGGAGTGGTCGGCGGTGTTCGAACCGGACCGGGAGGCGCCGATGGGCGCCAGAGCGGTGAGTGTCGGCTATCAGGGCAAGACGCTGGGTCGATTGAACCTGCACGAGCCCTGCACGCGGCTGTAGAAGATCAGCTCGCGGCGATCATGGCGACCGCCGTGAGCGCGAGCACCATGCCGAGCTTCTGGGTGGCACTGATGCGTTCGCCGAGCAGGACCATCGCCAGCAGCACCGTCGCCGCCGGATACAGCGAGCCGATCACGCTCACCACCGACAGCATCGCGCCGTGGAAGGCGTAGAGCAACGCGGCATTGGCGATCACATCGAGCACGCCGACCGCCAGCGCCAGGCGCAGCGGTTCACCGTGCAGGCCGCGGAATTCGCCTGCTGCCAGCGCCGATGTCCACACGACCGCGGTGGCCGCCACACGCTGGGCGAGCAGCGGCCACAGTCCCGCGCTCGCGCTGGTCTCGTGCAGGAAGTAGAACGCGAAACCGAACGCGGCACCCGACCCGATCGTGAGGAGCGCGACCCGGCGGGTGAAACGCAGTTGCCTGCCGCCGATGATCTCCTCGGTGGTTTCGTCGGGTGCCTCCCGGCTGACGAGCACCACCGCCACCAGGGCCACGGCGATGCCCGCGATCGCGATCGAGCCGGGCCGTTCGCCGAGAAAGAGCCCGGCGATGACCGGGATGCCCGCGACCAGCACCGCGGTCAGCGGCGACACCACCGACATGGGACCGTCGGCGAGCGCGGCGTAGAACCACCACACCGCCAGGCCGCTGGCCACACCGGCGGCCAGGCCCCACAGCACCGAGGCGGTGTCGGCATGCCCGCCCACCAGCGGCGCGATCAGCAAGACCAGCAGCACCGAAAACGGATACGACACCACCACCACACGCAGCGCCGTGACTCTGCGCGCGGCGATCCCGCCGAAGAAGTCGCTGACTCCGTAGCCCGCCGCCGCGACGAGGGCGAGCACTACGGAGATCAACGCATGCCTTTGACCCGCCGACCTATTTCACGGGTGACCTCGCGCTCGGCCTGCTTGCGGGCCAGATCCTGACGCTTGTCGTAGTCCTGCTTGCCCTTGGCGAGCGCGAGCTCCACCTTCACCTTGCCGTCGGAGAAGTACATCGACAGCGGCACCAGCGTCTGGTTGCCCTCGCGCGATTTACCGACCAGGTGCTCGATCTCACGCTTGTGCAGCAGCAGCTTGCGGGTGCGGCGCGGCGAATGGTTGGTCCAGGTGCCGTGGCTGAACTCCGGGATGTGCAGACCGCGCAACCAGACCTCACCGTGGTCGACGGTCGCGAAGGCGTCGACCAGCGAGGCCTTGCCCTCGCGCAGGCTCTTCACCTCGGTGCCGACCAGCGCGATCCCCGCCTCATAGACATCGAGGATCGTGTAGTTGTGCCGCGCCCGGCGGTTGGTCGCGATGACCTTGCGCCCCTTTTCCTTCATAACGGTCAACTGTAAGTGACGGCGCCAGCGCTTTATTCCATGGCTGACTCAGACCCGGGCGGCCGCCCTGGCCAGCGCGCGGTCGCGCTGCTCCTCGAAACGGGCCGACTTGACCTCGAGGTCGAGCAGGTAGGCGTGCAGCTCGTCGCGGGCGATTTCGCCCTCGGGGCCGAAATCGGTGCGCTCGAAGATTCGCCAGATCCGCAGGGTCGGGCGCAGGACGACGTCGAGGTGCTGGCGCAGGTCGTAGACGCCGTGCTTGGCGAGCAGCACCGCGTTGCGGCGGAAGTTGGGCTGGTTGAGACCGGGCATCTGGAAACGCAGGATCACATCGGTGATGGCCCGCATGGCCTCGTCGGGGGTGAGGTCGAGCGCCGCCGCGCAGAGCTTGCGATAGAAGATCATGTGCAGGTTCTCGTCGGCGGCGATCCGGGCCAGCATGCGATCGGCGACCGGGTCGTTGCACAGGGCGCCGGTGTTGCGATGGCTGATTCTGGTCGCGAGCTCCTGCAACGTGACGTAGGCGACGCCCTTGAGGAACTGCGAACCCTTTTCCGGCTTGGCGATGCCCGCGGTCATGTGCGACATCCTGGCCTCTTCGAGCGCGACCGGATCGACGGCGCGGGTCACGACGAGGTAGTCACGCAAGACGATGCCGTGGCGGTTCTCCTCGGCGGTCCACCGGCCGACCCAGGTGCCCCAGGCGTTGTCGAAGCCGAAGGTGTCGGCGAGTTCGCGGTGGTAGGAGGGCAGATTGTCCTCGGTGAGCAGGTTGGTGATCATCGCCGCCTTGGCGACCTCGCTCAACCGCGACTGTTCGGGGTCCCAGTCGTCGCCGCCCATGGCCGCGAAGTTGCGGCCCTCGTCCCACGGCACGTAGTCGTGGGGGTGCCACATCTTGGCCTTGGACAGGTGGTCGTTGAGATTGGCTTCGGCCGTCGGCTCGAGCTCGGCGAGGATGTCGCTGTCGGACAGGTGGAGCGTCATGGGTCGACGCTACGAGTCCGGGGGTGGATTCTCCGCGTGATTGCCGAGATTTCGGCGACTACTCATCACCCTGTCTGCAGGCGGCGATGATCGGTCACAGCCACCTCTGCGCCCAGGCGCGGGTACGCCTCATCGGGTCACCGGGCCGAAGCCGCCGACATGCAGCGGCACCGAGTCCCACTGGACACGATCGGGAGTGAGGTCGCCGACGACGTGCACACCCGCGTCGGCGAAGGCGCCTCTGGCTCGGGCGACGTGGTCCTCCGAGGTGACGAGCACGACCGAGCGCAAACCCCGCTCTGCCAGCATCGCCGCGGTGTTGCGGGCGTTGGCCACCGTCGAGTCGGCCGCGGATTCGCGCAGGATCCGGCTCTCGTCGATGCCGGCGGCGACCAGCCACCCGGCCATGGCGTCGGCCTCGGACAGACCGGCTTGCGGGTTGCCGCCGGTGACGATGATCGGCGACCACGGCGCGAAGACTGCCTGGGCCAGGCCGGCGCGCAGACGTCGCACGAGTTCGTCGCGCATCGTGCCCTCCGGTGTCAGGCCGTAGCCGAGGACCACCACCGCGGTGTCGGGGCCGTAGATGCCGGGCAGGGTCGGCGTGCCCAGCGCCCGCGCGAAGTCGAGTCCGGGTGGGGCCGGAAGGTCGGCACCGGCGGGTACCGGCACCCACGCCAACCCCGTGACCGCTATCGCCGCGCACACCACACGCTTGCCCCAAGTCCACCGCGTCATTGCCGTCGCCTCCTCGAGCTCGGGCCGATCTCCGTGATCGGTCCCGCTCGGCAACGGTGCGCCGGGTGGGCAAGGGCCGGTATCCCTTTGACCTGCGGCTACGACAACTCACATGCGCATGTCGGCCGCTTCTGGTGCGGGGCATCGCAAAATTTCCGGAATCGGACGTCGGGCCTATGAGGACCTGGCGCGCACCCCGACCGAAGGGCTGACATCCAGGGCGATCAGTGGAATACGACTGTCAGTGAGACGGCACTGGAATCGACAGCCGCCTATGGGAAGTTGTCGAACGCGAACGATCGGTCGTCGAGGGGTGAAATGTCAGCCCGGGCTCAGGACGAGGTAGAGGACCAGGGCGGCGGTGAAGATGGCGATCAGCGCGAGGGTCGACCAGCGTGGCCTGCCGCGGTGGATCACGCCGTGGTGAACGCCGAGCAGGGACGGCGCGACAACCGGATCGATGTGGCGATGCGGCATCGGGGGTGTCGCGGAATCGGCTCCCGCGCTCGGGCTGCTGCCCGACGTATCGTCGTCCGAGCCTTCACCGTTCGCCATGACTCGACAGTAACTCGGCGTCGTCCGATTCGGTGCGGGTTCCTCTCCGCCGCGCGTGTACGCCCTGCTGGGTGCGGGCGCGCCAGGCGAGGCAGCCCCGCTATTCCCCGGCCAGCGTGGTCAGCACCCCCTCGCCGTAGCGAGCCAATTTGTTCTCGCCGACGCCGGCGACGGTGCCGAGCGCGGCGAGGTCGGCGGGTTTACGCGCGGCGATCTCGCGCAGGGTGGCGTCGTGGAACACCACGTAGGCGGGTACGCCCTGTTCCTTCGCCGTCGCGGCCCGCCAGGCCCGCAGTCGCTCGAACAGTCCGACGTCGGCGGCGGGCAGGTCGGCGGTCGCCTTGGCAGACTTCGCGCTGCGCGCGGGGCGTGCGGCGCGTTCGGGCTCACGCCGCATCGGCACTTTCCTGCCCTCGAACAGCACCTCGTTGCTCTCGTCGGTGAGTGCGAGGACACCGTATTCGCCCTGCACCGCGAGCAACCCGCCCGCGAGCAGCTGCCGCACCACACCGCGCCATTCGGTATCGCGCAGATCGGTGCCGATGCCGAACACCGAGAGCTCGTTGTGCCGATGCTGGGTGATCTTCTGGTTGGTTTTGCCGAGCAGGATGTCGACGAGGTGGCCCGCGCCGAACGATTGTCCGCGTTCGCGTTTGAGCCGCAGCACCGTGGACAGCAGCTTCTGCGCGGGTACCGTGCCGTCCCAGGTCTCGGGCGGATTCAGGCACACATCGCAGTTGCCGCAGGCGCCACCGGTCTGGCCGAAATAGTTGAGCAGCCGCGCGCGACGGCAGCCGACGGTCTCGCACAGGGCGAGCATGGCGTCCAGGTGCAGTTGCAACTGCCTGCGATGTGCCGCGTCGCCCTCGCTGGAGTCGATCATCTTGCGTTGCTGCACAACATCATTGAGGCCGTAGACCATCCAGGCTGTCGACGGTAGGCCGTCGCGGCCCGCGCGGCCGGTCTCCTGGTAGTAGCCCTCGACCGATTTCGGCAGGTCGAGGTGAGCCACGAAGCGCACGTCGGGTTTGTCGATGCCCATGCCGAAGGCGATGGTGGCGACCACGATCAGGCCGTCCTCGCGCAGGAATCGGGACTGGTTCTCGGCACGGGTCCGGAAATCCAAACCCGCGTGATAGGGCACCGCGCGAATGCCGTTTTCGTTGAGCATGGCCGCGGTCTTCTCCACCGAATTACGCGAGAGGCAGTAGACGATGCCCGCGTCGCCGGGATGTTCGGCGCGGATGAAGTCGAGCAGCTGACGATCGGCGCGATTCTTCGATTCGATCCGGTACTGGATATTGGGCCGGTCGAAGCTGGAGATGAACTGTTTCGCGGCACCGAGATCGAGCCGTTCGACGATCTCGGCGGCGGTCTTCTCGGTGGCGGTCGCGGTGAGCGCGATGCGCGGGACGTCGGGCCAGCGCTCGTGCACCAGCGACAGCGCGAGGTAGTCGGGCCGGAAGTCGTGGCCCCACTGCGACACGCAGTGCGCCTCGTCGATCGCGAACAGCGCGATCTTGCCGCGGTCGAGCAGCCGCAGCGTGGCTTCCAGTCGCAGGCGTTCCGGCGCCAGATAGAGCAGGTCCAGATCACCTGAGACGAACTGCGCTTCCACCGTCCGCCGCTGATCCGGCGACTGGGTGGAGTTGAGGAATCCGGCCCGCACGCCGAGCGCGCTCAGCGCGTCGACCTGGTCCTGCATGAGCGCGATCAGCGGTGAGACGACAACGCCGGCGCCCGCGCGGACCAGCGAGGGGACCTGGTAGCAGAGGGATTTACCGCCGCCGGTCGGCATCAGTACCAGCGCGTCGCCACCGCCGACGACCTGTTCGACGATGGCCGCCTGGTCGCCGCGGAAACTGTCGTAGCCGAAGACGCGGCGTAATACCTCGTCGGCGGTCTCGGCGCGGTCGGGAGCCGCGATTCGGCCCGGGGTGGCCGGGGCGAGATCGTCGAAGTGGAAGTCGCCGGTGTCGGCGAAGTCGTGCTCGGAGACGTACCCGCCGTCGGACGGGTACGCGTCGTCGGGCGGGAAGTCGTCGACATCGGGGGCTGTGGCGCCGGAATTGCTCACCGGGCCATCCTACGAGCGAGCGCCGGTCGCGCAGCCCGTCGACCGGAGCCGACGGCGGCGGATGCCGAAGTTGTGCACCTGTGGATAACTCGATTTACCCGCGCAAACGGCCGAGGACCTCGTCTTGGAGCAGACCGTTGGAGGCCACGGCGTCGCCGCCGTGCGGGCCGGAGCGTCCGTCCAGGGAGGTGAACGCGCCACCCGCCTCGCGGACCAGGATGTCGAGGGCGGCCAGGTCCCACAGTGAGACCTCCGGTTCGGCGGCGATATCGACCGCACCCTCCGCGACCAGGCAATAGTTGAAGAAATCGCCGTAGCCGCGAACCCGCCAGACCGCGTCGGTGAGGTCGATGAACTTCTCGCGCAGGCCGCGCTCGTGCCAGCCGGACAGGCTGGAGAAGGCCAGGCTCGCGGCGTCGAGGCCGGCGACCGCGGAGACCGAGATCGGCTTCGGCGCACCGGGGTGGACCTGTACCCACGCGCCCGAACCGGCGGCGGCCCACCAGCGCCTGCCCAGTGCGGGCGCGCTCACCACGCCGACCACCGGGACACCGTCCTCCAACAGCGAGATCAGGCTGGCCCAGACCGGCACGCCTCGGACGAAGTTCTTGGTGCCGTCGATCGGGTCGACCACCCACTGTCTGCCGCTGAACTCGGCGTCTCCACCGAATTCCTCGCCCAGGACGGCGTCGCCGGGGCGTTCGTCGGCGAGGACGCGGCGGATCAGCTGTTCTACCGCGAGATCGGCATCCGAGACCGGGGTGAGGTCCGGTTTCGAGTCGACTGTGAGGTCGACGGCGCCGAAGCGATCGTGGGAGATGGCGTCGGCCTGGTCGGCCAATCGCAGGGCAAGGTCCAGGTCAGCGGAGTAGGCAGCCACGGTGGGAGTGTATTCGCCGAGCCGGCGCGCTCGGGTTCGCGGCGCCGCGAACGCCGTTGCCGTTGACTGCCCCAGCTCAGCGGCTCCGGCCGGGTGTGCGAGAACGTGGCGAAGCGCCTGCTCAGGCCGCGACCTGGGCTGTTTTCGCCGCGACCAGAGCACTTGTCCACCAGTGCAATTGGTCGAGGAGGGCGGTGGCGGCGGCTGCTGGTTCCTGCGGGTCGTGCAGTCGGCCGGCCTCGTCGAAGAGCATGTAGTAGCGCGGGAACGAGACATAGTTGCGCACGGTGTGGGCGTTGAGTTCGTTGAAGACCTGGCGCAGGTGTTCGATGGCCAGGAGTCCGCCGGAGCCGCCGCTGTAGCCGACGAAGCCGATCGCTTTGGCGTCCCACTGGGTGAAGTGCCAGTCGATGGCGGCCTTGAGGGCGGCGGGGTAGCTGCGGTTGTAGTCGGGGGTGACGATCACGTAGGCGTCGGCGGCGGCCAGGCGGTCGGTGAGCTCGCGCATGTCGGCGGGGCGGACCGGGTCGGGATCGAGGGCGGGCGGCACGGCGGGCAGAGCTGGCAGGGCGGTGTCGGCGAGGTCGATGATGTCGACCTCGAAGCGGTCGTCGACCTGCTGTGCGAACCAGTTCGCGACGACCGGGCCGAAGCGGCCGTCACGGACACTGCCGATGATGATCGCGAGTTTCAGCGTGGACACAGTGTTCTCCTCTTCGTCGTACCGGCCCGATCAGCCGGTACGACCAAATCTCGCGGACCGTGAGGGTCGTAGGGAGACCACGCTGAGAGTGGTAGTGGCACGGCCACTCTGCGCGGCACCGCGCTGGGTACCGTCGAAGAGGTGAGCGACAACGAACTCGGGCTGTTCCTGCGGACCCGCCGCGAAGCGGTCTCCCCCGCCGAGGTCGGGCTGCCCGCCGGGCAACGCAGGCGCACGCCGGGCCTGCGCCGCGCGGAGGTCGCGATGTTGGCCGGGGTCAGCGTCGAATATCTGATCCGGTTGGAGCAGGGTCGCGACAGCCATCCCTCCGCTCAGGTGCTGTCCGCGCTGGCCGAGACGTTGCGGCTGAGTCCACGCGAGCGCGTCCATCTGCACCAACTCAGCAAAGGTGTGTCCGGGTTCAGTTGTGGGGCTGCCGAGAACGGCCCCAATCGCACGGTGCGTCCGACGGTCCTGGCGATTCTCGCCCAGCTGGAACCGGCGCCCGCCGTGATCACCAACCGCTTCACCGAGATCCTGGCCTGCACCCAGGGGTACCGGACATTGATGGCGCCCGCGGGGTTGTTCGAGCAGGGCGAGCCCGCCAACGTCGCCCGATTCGTGTTCACCCACCCCGGCGCCCGCGAGCTGTATCCGGAGTGGGACGCCGCCGCCGACAAGCTGGTCGCTTCGCTCAAACAGGGCCCGTTCCGCGCCGACCCGATAGTCGCCGCCCTGGTCGACGAACTCACCGTCACAGCGGGCAGCAGCTTCACCGATCGCCTCGCGACGCTGCCCGGGCTACCGCCGTCGGGCGGTATCGATCGCCTCACCCACCCCGAGGCGGGCACCCTGCGGCTGGCCTACGAATCGCTGGATCTGTCCATCGACGACGACCAGTCGCTCTACGTCCTGCTCCCGGCCGACGAGGCCAGCGCCACCGCCCTGGACCAGCTGGTCGGACGCCGCCCCGGCGGCCTGCGGTCCATCGCAAGCTGAGGCGATTGGGCACGGTGTCGGAGGGGACCGGTAGCCTAGGACATCGTGCATCCTGACGTTATCGCCGACCTCGCAGAACTCGACACCACGCTCAAGACGGTCGAGTCGGTTCTCGATGTCGAGGAGCTACGCCGCCGCATCGATGAACTCGAGCACCAGGCCGCCGATCCCGAGCTGTGGAACAACCAGGAGCACGCCCAGCAGGTGACCAGTGAGCTCTCGCACGCGCAGAGCGAATTGCGCCGGGTCGAGGATCTGCGCCAGCGGCTCGAGGACCTGCCGGTGCTCTACGAGCTGGCCGAGGCCGAAGAAGACGCGGCCGCCGCCGAAGCCATCGCCGACGCCGATGCCGACCGCGCGACCCTGCGCGAGGACATCGAGGCGATGGAAGTACGCACACTGCTCTCGGGCGAGTACGACAAGCGTGACGCGCTGGTCAACATCCGTTCCGGCGCCGGCGGCGTCGACGCCGCCGACTGGGCGATGATGCTGATGCGCATGTACATCCGCTGGGCCGAACGGCACAAGTTCCCCGTCGAGGTCTACGACACCTCCTACGCCGAAGAGGCGGGCCTCAAGAGCGCCACCTTCGCGGTGAAGGCGCCCTACGCCTACGGCACGCTGTCGGTGGAGATGGGCACGCACCGCCTGGTCCGGATCAGCCCGTTCGACAACCAGGGCCGCCGCCAGACCTCCTTCGCCGAGGTCGAGGTCCTGCCGGTGGTGGAGACGACCGACCACATCGAGATCCCCGAGGGTGAGATCCGGGTCGACGTGTACCGCTCGTCGGGCCCCGGCGGCCAGTCGGTCAACACCACCGACTCCGCGGTGCGCCTGACCCACATTCCCACCGGCATCGTCGTGACCTGCCAGAACGAGAAGTCGCAGCTGCAGAACAAGATCTCGGCCATGCGCGTGCTGCAGGCCAAGCTGCTCGAGCGCAAGCGCCAGGAAGAGCGCGCGCAGATGGACGCGCTCAAGACCAACGAGGGCGCCTCGTGGGGCAACCAGATGCGTTCCTACGTGCTGCACCCGTACCAGATGGTCAAGGACCTGCGCACCAACCACGAAGTCAACAACCCGACCGCGGTGCTCGACGGCGACATCGACGGCTTCATCGAATCCGGAATCCGTTGGCGCATGCGCGATCAGGACGACGCGTAGCCAGCTGTTCGCTCACAAACCGTGCCTTTCACCACGTTTGACCGCACGCCGTGACCGACCTGTAACCTTTCTGGTGTGCGTTCGACCGAACCGAAACTGTGCCTGTGCAGGTCCATGAAGGAGACGCGATGACCGACGTCCTCGCGGCCAACAGCGGACCCGAGATCACCGACTGGATGCGTTCCAGTGGGCTCGAAATCGTCCTGCTGATCGTCGGCGCGATGCTGTTCGGCCGGTTCGCCGCGTTCTTACGCGACCGGGTGACCACCAAGATCGACTCGGGTTTCCAGACCAGTGACGCCCTGGTCCGTACCGAAGCGGCCAAGCATCGTCACGCACTGGCCCAGGTGGTCACGTGGGTGGTGCTGACCATCGTGTACGTGCTGGTCGGTATGGAGGTGCTGCGCAGGCTCGGCTTCGCGGTGACGGGTCTGGTCGCGCCCGCGGCGGTGCTCGGTGCCGCGCTCGGTTTCGGCGCACAGCGCATCGTCCAGGACATTCTGGCCGGGTTCTTCCTGATCACCGAGCGCCAGTACGGCTTCGGTGACGTGGTGCAGATCTCGGTCACCGGCTCCGCGGATCCGGCCGAGGGCACCGTCGAGGACGTGACGCTGCGCATCACCACGCTGCGCAACTCCGACGGCGAGGTGATCATCGTCCCCAACGGGCAGATCGTGAAAGTCACCAACCTGTCCAAGGATTGGGCGCGCGCCGCGATCGACGTCCCGGTCTCCGCACAGGCCGATATCACCAAGATCAACGAGATCCTGCACGCGGTGTGCACCAAGGCCTACGAGGATCGCCGCCTCAAGCCACTACTGCTCGACGAGCCGTCGGTGATGGGTGTCGAAGATCTCTCGCTCGACGTGATGAACATCCGGATGGTTGCCCGCACATTGCCAGGCAAACAATTCGAAGTGGGTCGCGAACTGCGCGTGCGCGTCGCCGCGGCCCTGCGTAAGGAGGGAATCAGTGAAACCACGTAAGTCCACAGCGATCCTGATGGCGGCGTGGCTGTCGACGTTTGTCGTCTACCTGTTCGTCAAACCCACCGATACCGCCGCCGAAGGCCCGACGACGTTCCTCAACGCCGTACCGACCTGGGTGAATGCCGACCCCCAACCCTGATCGGCGCGCCGCGTCCCGCTGAGACGGCTCGTTCGCTGGTTACACTGGCTCCCCGTGATCACCATGCGCAACGTGACCAAGTCGTACGAGACCTCGACGCGACCGGCGCTGGACAACGTTTCCGTCGATGTGGACAAAGGCGAGTTCGTCTTCATCATCGGCCCGTCCGGTTCGGGCAAGTCGACTTTCATGCGACTCCTGCTCAAGGAGGAGGCGCCGACATCGGGCGAGATCCGGGTCGCGGATTTCCGTGTCGACCGGTTGCCCGGCCGGAAGGTGCCCAAGTTGCGGCAGCGGATCGGCTGCGTCTTCCAGGACTTCCGGCTGTTGCAGCAGAAGACCGTGGAACAGAACGTGGCGTTCGCGCTGGAGGTGATCGGCAAGCGTCGCCAGTTCATCGAACGGACGGTGCCCGAGGTGCTCGACATGGTCGGGCTCGGCGGTAAGGGACAGCGGTTGCCGTCGGAGCTGTCCGGTGGTGAGCAGCAGCGGGTCGCGATCGCGCGCGCGTTCGTCAACCGGCCGCTGGTCCTGCTCGCCGACGAGCCGACCGGCAACCTCGACCCCGACACCAGCGCCGACATCATGGCGCTGCTGGAACGGATCAATCGCGTCGGCACCACGGTGCTGATGGCCACCCACGACAATCACATCGTCGACGCCATGCGAAGGCGGGTGGTGGAACTCGACCGCGGCAGACTCGTGCGCGACGAAGCGACCGGCGTCTACGGGGTGGGTCGATAATGCGACTGAGTTTCCTGTTCACCGAGGTCGTCGACGGCCTGCGCCGCAATCTCACGATGACCATCGCGATGATCCTGACCACGGCGGTCTCGCTGATGATGCTCGGCGGCGGCATGCTGTCGGTGCGGATGGCCGACAAGACCGAGAACTTCTTCATCGGCCGCCTCGAGGTGCGCTTCTATCTCGACGACGCGGTGTCCGACACCGATCCCGACTGCGCCGCCGACCCGTGCAAGTCGCTGCTCGCCGACCTCAAGCAGACCTCGGGTGTGGAGAGCGTGCAGTTCCTCAACCGCGCCGACGCGCTCGAGGAGGCGAAGAAGCTGTTCGCGGATCAGCCGGAGATGGTGCAGTACATCGCCGACTCACCCCTGCCCGCCTCGTTGCGGGTGAAGATGACCGACGCCGATCAGTATCAGCACATCTACGACAGCTTCGCGACGCGGCCGGGCGTGCGGATCGTGGCCAATGACAAGGAGTTCGTCGACCGGCTGACCAGCCTGTTCGACGGGTTACGCAATGCCGCGTTCGGCTTGGCGCTGGTGATGGCGCTGGCCGCGATGCTGTTGGTGCTGAACATGGTGCAGATCGCCGCGTTCACCCGGCGCACGGAAGTCGGCATCATGCGCCTGGTGGGCGCGACCCGCTGGTATACGCAGCTACCGTTCCTGCTCGAAGCGGTCGCGGCCGCTTTCGTCGGGTCGGTGCTCGCGATCCTCGGCCTGGTCATCGCCCGGCCGCTGGTGATCGATCGGGCATTGGGCCCGCTGTTCGACAGCAATGTTTTCCCGCGAATCACCGGCGACGACATCGCGGTGGTCGCCCTGACGATCGCCCCCGTCGGCATCGTCTTCGCCGCCGTCACCGCCTATCTGACGCTGCGCTACTACGTGCGCGAATAAGGTTCGCGCGCGGCGGGCCCGGCTAGATCGGTCCCGCCACGTGGGGCTGTTTCGGGCCCGTCGACGGCCGCTCCCCGGCGTGGGCGAGGCTGGCGCCGAGTTGAGCGGCGAGTTGAGATCGCTGACGGTCGAGGTCGGCGATGCGACGGTCCAGGTCGGCGGTTCTGTCGGCCATGATTCGCACCGACATCTCGCAGGCTTGGACCGGCCCCGCGTCCTCGGCGCACGGCATGAGCAGGGCGATGTCATCGGTGTTCAGCCCTGCGGCCAGCAGTTCCCTGATCCGTGCGACGGTCGATACCGCCGATGTCGGATAACTTCGATAACCGTTGCTGTCCCGGTGCGGATGCAGCAGACCCTGTTCCTCGTAGTAGCGCAGCAGCCGGGTGGCGACCCCGGTGCGTCGCGCCAGTTCGCCGATCAGCATGTGACCACCGGCACCTTCGGCTTGACCTTCACACCCATGTGAATCCCTAACGTCGCCGCCATGACCACGATTCCCCTGCACACCACCGTCCATGGTTCCGGCCCCGGCATCGTCCTCGCGCACGGCGCGGGCGGCGGGATCGAGAGCAACTTCGGCACCGTGATCGCGGCGCTCGCCGACGGTCACACCGTGGTGGCCTCGGACTACCCGGGCGACGACACCCCGTTGACCCTCGACGACCTGGCCGACGCCCTAGTGTCGGCCGCTGTCGAGGCCGGCGTCGAGACCTTCACCATCATCGGATTCTCACTCGGCACCGCGGTGGCTGTGCGCGCGGCCGTGCGCCACCCCCACCGCGTCACCGGCCTTCTGCTCACCGCAGGCTTGGCCGCCCCCGACAGTCGCGCCCAGCTCATCGTGCGGTTCTGGCAGGACCTCCTCGATCGAGGCGACCACGAATCCTTCGCTCGTCTCGTAGTGCTCACCGGTTTCTCCACCGGGTTCGTCAACACGCTGCCCGCGACCGCGATCGATGAGATCGTCGGTCAGACTGCCGCCTCGATTCCCGGTGGCACCCGTCAACAGGCGAAGCTGGTCGAGTCGGTGGACACCACGGCCGACCTGTCCGCCGTCACGGTGCCCACCCTTGTCGTGGCGACCACCGCCGACCTGCTGGTCGATCCCGCGAACTCGCGGGCACTGGCCGCGGCGATTCCCGGCGCCGAATACGCCGAGATCGAGGCAGGCCACGTCGTGATGGTCGAGCGTCCCGACGAGTGGCGGAAGCTGTTGACCGAATTCCTCGACCGCCACGGGCTCTAGCAATCTCATGACACATAACGAATCGGGCTCGACCGCAGCCATGAGTCTGGCCAGAAACGGCGACAACGGCGGCCGATCGGGGTAAGACCAGTCCAGTTGCCGACCAGCGTGACAGAGGTCGGCGATCCCACTTTGGGTCAGCGCACATCTTACTCTGGAGTAAGATAGACTTACCGAAGAGTAAGATGGTGGGGTCGAAGGCACCCCGACAGCCGAGGAAATCAGGTGATGATGAGCACTCGAGACAGCGCGACGAAGCGACGTCCGAACGACACGTCCGCGGTCGGTCTCAGCCAGCCCAAACGGGACTGGATGGGCGCCGCGATGCGCGCTTTGACGACCATTACCGGGTCGGAGCTCGCGGGCAAGTACAACCTGCGCAAGCCGATCGAGCGAGTCACCTACGAGGGCACCAAGACCGGGTTCCGCACCCTGGGCGCGGCCACTCGTACGTTCGCCAAGGTCGCGGGCGGCGGTGAGCCCAAGCGTCTGGTCGACAACGAGTCCAAGACCAAGGACTACTTCGATCTCACCCCGTCCGACGAGCAGCAGATGATCGTCGAGACGGTGCGTGATTTCGCGGGCGAGATCCTGCGTCCCGCGGCCTACGACGCCGACAATGCCGCCAAGGCCCCGCGCGACCTGCTCGAGCGCGCCGCCGAACTCGGCATCACCCTGATCAACGTGCCCGAGGAGCTGGAAGGCGCGGCTTCCGAGCGCGGCGCCGTCACCAACTCCCTGGTCGCCGAGGCGCTGGCGCACGGCGACATGGGTCTGGCGCTGCCGATTCTGGCGCCGAGCGGTGTCACCGTCGCCCTGTCACAGTGGGGCACCGACGCCCAGCAGCAGACCTACCTCCCCGCCTTCACCGGTGAGAGCGTGCCGCAGGCGTCCGTGGTGATCAACGAGCCGCGCGCCCTGTTCGACCCGTTCGCCCTGCAGACCAAGGCCGTTCGCTCCCCCAGCGGCTATCAGCTCAACGGTGTGAAGAGCCTGGTCCCGGCCGCGGCCGACGCGGAACTGTTCATCGTGGCCGCCGAGCTCGACGGGCGCCCCGCGCTGTTCATCGTCGAGTCCGACACCGCCGGGCTGTCCGTGGAAGCCGACCCGAGCATGGGTCTGCGCGCCGCGGGCCTTGGCCGGCTGATTCTGGACAACGTGGCCGTCGGCGCCGACGCCGTCCTCGGCGACAGTGACGCCAAGACCCGTGCCGCCGAGTACGGCGACGCGGTGCAGCTCGCCCGGCTGGGTTGGGCCTCGCTGGCCATCGGCACCGGCCAGGCCGTGCTCGACTACGTGATCCCGTATGTGAACGAGCGTGAGGCGTTCGGCGAGCCGATCTCGCACCGTCAGGCGGTGGCCTTCATGGTCGCCAACATGGCGATCGAGCTCGACGGCCTGCGCCTGGTCACCCTGCGTGGCGCGTCGCGCGCGGAGCAGGGTCTGTCGTTCGCCCGCGAGGCGGCGCTGGCGCGCAAGCTGGCCACCGACAAGGGCATGCAGATCGGTCTGGACGGCGTGCAGCTGCTCGGCGGCCACGGCTTCACCAAGGAACACCCGGTCGAGCGGTGGTACCGCGACCTTCGTTCCGTCGGTGTCGCCGAAGGCATCGTGCTGGTCTAGGCCCGTTTCTCACCTTCCAGGAGCCCCCTCATGATCAATCTCGAACTCCCCAAGAAGCTGAAGGCGAGCGCCAACCAGGCCCACCAGGTCGCCTCGCAGATCTTCCGTCCCATTTCCCGCAAGTACGACCTCGCCGAGCACGACTACCCGGTCGAGCTCGACACGATGGCCGCCATGATCGAAGGGCTCGCCGATTCCGGCACCCAGAAGATCGGTGGCGCCGCGGGCGGCCGTAACGACGAGGCCGCTACCGACCTGACCGCCAATGCCAACGGCGGCAACATGTCCGCGCTGCTCAACGCCCTCGAGACCTCGTGGGGCGATGTCGGCCTGATGCTCACCATCCCCTACCAGGGGCTGGGCAACGCCGCGATCGCCGCGGTCGCGACCGACGAGCAGCTCTCGCGCTTCGGCAAGGTGTGGGCCGCGATGGCGATCACCGAGCCGTCCTTCGGTTCCGACTCGGCCGCCGTCACCACCACCGCCACCCTCGACGGTGACGAGTGGGTCCTCAACGGCGAGAAGATCTTCGTCACCTGCGGTGAGCGCGCCACCCACATCGTGGTGTGGGCCTCGGTCGACAAGAGCCTCGGTCGCGCCGCGATCAAGTCCTTCGTCGTCCCGCGCGACGCTCCGGGTCTGTCGGTGGCCCGGCTCGAGCACAAGCTCGGCATCAAGGCCTCCGACACCGCGGTGCTGCTGCTGCAGGACTGCCGCATCCCCGCCGACAACATCCTCGGTTCGCCGGAAGTGAATGTGGAGAAGGGCTTTGCCGGGGTCATGCAGACCTTCGACAACACCCGTCCCCTCGTGGCGGCCATGGCCGTCGGCGTCACCCGCGCCGCGCTCGAGGAACTGCGTACCGTCCTCACCGAGGCGGGTGTCGAGATCTCCTACGACACCCCCGCGATGAACCAGTCCGCGGCGGCCGCCGAGTTCCTGCGCATGGAAGCCGACTACGAATCGGCCTACCTGCTCTCTTTGCGCGCCGCCTGGATGGCCGACAACAAGAAGCCGAACTCCCTCGAGGCCTCGATGTCCAAGGCCAAGGCGGGCCGCACCGGCACCGACGTCACCCTCAAGGCAGTGGAACTGGCCGGCACCATCGGCTACTCCCAGCGCACCCTGCTCGAAAAGTGGGCCCGCGACTCGAAGATCCTCGACATCTTCGAAGGCACCCAGCAGATCCAGCAGCTGATCGTGGCTCGCCGCGTGCTCGGAAAGACCAGCTCCGAACTGAAGTGACCAGGTAGACAATGAAATCCGGTGCGAGTCAATTTGCTGACTCGCACCGGATTTCTTGGTTCCGGAGGCCGTGGGGTTCGGGCTCATCGTCACTCAGGCCGATCAAGTGGCCGCTCCGGTTGCGAACCTGGCCGCCGTCCGCTTCTCTGGACCCGAGGCCTGTCTGCTGGGGGGAAGGAAAGGCACGTGCTCGAACACGAACAGTTCGTCGCGAATTTCATCGATTTCTGGGGCAATCCGTCCGTCGACCGGATACCCGAGATCCTGCATCCCGACATCGTGTTGTTGCAGCCGTTGAGCGCACCGATGCATGGCATCGACGCGGCCCGCGAAGAGTTCCGGGGGATCTGGCGACTGCTGCCGGATCTGCACGCGCAGATCGACCGATGGCGTGGTGACTCCGACGTGCTGTTCATCGAGTTCCGTCTCCGAGCCAGGGTCGGCCGTGGACTCATCGAATGGCCGAACGTTGACCGCTTCGTCCTTCGAGAGGGCAAAGCCATCGTGCGGACGAACTACTTCGACCCGTTCCCAGTCTTCGGCCAGGTCCTCGGGCACCCATCCCTGTGGTGGCGATGGTGGGCCTCCGGCGCGGCCCGCCCTTGGCGAACCGGACACAAGATCACCGACTATCGGTCCACCGTCGTCACCACGGAAAGCTAGCTGGCTGATTCCGCGCGGCGTTACGGTGATGGTCGGATTGTTCCGCGTTGTCACAACATCGCTGGACGGCAAACGACAGTGATGGGACGCGCGTCTTGAAGATCGACACAACGCTGACCGGCGGGCTGGCCACGATGGGCAAGGATGCCGCCGCCGCGGAGGCCGCGGGGTACGCGGGCATCTGGACGTTCGAGGGGGCGCACGATCCGTTTCTGCCGTTGTTGCTGGCCGCCGAGCACACCGAGCGGGTCGAGCTCGGTACCTCGATCGCGGTGGCGTTCGCCCGTAATCCGCTGTTGCTCGCCACCGTCGCCTGGGATCTCCAGGCCTTTTCGCGTGGCCGGTTCGTGCTCGGCCTCGGGAGCCAGATCCGCGCGCACGTCACCCGGCGTTACTCGATGCCGTGGAGCCGACCGGCCGACCGGATGCGCGACATGGTGCTGGCGGTGCGTGCCATCTGGACGAGCTGGGAGCAGGGCGGGCGGCTCGACTACCAGGGCGAGTTCTATCAGCACACCCTGATGCCGCCGCTGTTCCGCCCCGCGGCCGACGAGGTGGCCGGGTTCGGTCCACCGCCGATCTATCTGGCGGGCGTGGGGCCGGCGATGACCGCGGTGGCGGGGGAAGTCGCCGACGGCTTCATGTCGCACCCGTTCTGCACGCCGAGATTTCTGCGCGAGGTGACCCTGCCCGCCCTGGCGCAGGGCGCGGCGCGCGCACGTAAACCCGTGGACGACATCGTGATCCACCATTCGGCGATGGTCGCGACCGGCAGATCCGCGAGCGAATTGGCCACGGCCAGGCAGGCCGTCCGCAAGCAGCTGGCGTTCTACGGATCGACTCCGGCCTACTGGCCGATTCTCCAGTTGCACGATCGGGCCGAACTCGGACCCCGCCTGAAAGCGATGTCCAAGAACGGGGAATGGGATCGGATGGCCGACCTCGTCGACGACGATTTCCTCGACGCCGTCGCGATCACAGCCACCGACCCCGCCCGCGCGGCGGCGCAACTGCACGAACGCTACGACGGAATCGTCGAGCGGCTCGGGTTCAACACGCCCTATCGGGTAGACCCGGCGCTGCTGACAGAACTGTTGCGGGAGATGTGATGTCGCGCGGCATGTCGACGGGTCAGAGCGCAGTCGTGTCGTCGACGTGGAGTCGACGATCGAGGCGGTGGGGATCGACGTCGAGGAGCGGGCGGTCCCAGTGGGCCAGGTCGGCGGCGGAGGCGTAGGTGGTATCGAGGAAGTGCAGGAGGGTGGCGTCGGGGTCGGGGGACTTGCGGACCACGTCGTAGGGGAGGACGAATTCGCCGAGGGTGGTGTCCCACTGGGCGCCGTCGGGACCGGCGGGACGAGCGGAGTAGCCGTCCGGAGCCGGGTAGGAGTAGGCATAGAAGGTGCCTTCGGTACCACCGGGCCAAAAGCCCGCGCTCGCGCATTCGCGCGAGTAGGCCTCCTCCATCACCCAATCGGCGCAGTTGGGGGCGCCGCCGGGGTGCAGGGGCGCGGGGCGGCCGGAGAAGCGGGTGCAGGCCAGGTCGAAAGAACCCCAGAAGAATTGCACCGGACTGGATTTCCCGGCGAAACCGGCACGCCAGAGCTGGAACACTCGCTCGATCTGCACGAGCTGTTGCCAGAACAGGTGGACGGCGTCCGCGTCGTAGGAGTGGTGGGTGGTGTCCTCGGCGAAGGGGATGGCCGGGTCGACTTCGTTGGGCGAGGCCTCGATGTCGACCACGATGTCGAGCCGGCCGAGCACGTGGCCTAGTTCGGCGTAGAAGTCGGCGACCGTGCGCGGTCGCAGCGCGATCGTGGCGTGGCGGCCGTCGCTGCTGCGCAGGACGAGTTCGTGGTCGACGAAGTCGAATTCGATGTCGAGCAGGCGGCCGTCGACGGAAATCGCACCGGTCGTCATCCCGCGCGCGCTGACCGCGAACGTGACATTCCACCAGTGGTTCACCAGCGGTGTGCCCGCCATTGTCAGCTTGCCGATGATCTGCGACCACATGTGCAAGGTGTCGCGCGTGTCGGACCAGTCATCGACGCGTAGGGCCGGCCAGACGGCCTTGGCGGGAGTCGAACGTGCCATCGGATCCTCGCTCTCTCGGTGCGCGAGCCCGTGGGCCCCGCCCGTTCACAGCCAGGTGCGCTGGCTGATTGGTCAACCGTTCGGCGTGTCCTGCGACGGTTTCATCGTACGTCGGCGCTGGTAGATCGCGCCGCAGGGACGATCCCGACCATCGGTGGGGTTGTGTGGGACTCTGAGTCTCATATAACGTAGGTATCGCGCCACACCGAAGGAGACACCGCTGATGCTGTCGACAATCAAGAACACCGCCACCGATCCCGAATACCACGAGATCCTGCGCAATCTGTCCGAAGGTTCGGTCAACCGGCACTTCGACCCCTACGTCGACATCGACTGGGACTCCCCCGAATTCGCCGTGCACAGCGACGACCCGCGCTGGATCATGCCCGAAGAGGACCCACTGGGCCGTCACCCCTGGTACAAGGCCCAGCCGATCGACAAGCAGATCGCCATCGGCATGTGGCGCCAGGCCGGCATCGCCAAGGTGGGCCTGGATTTCGAGCAGCTGCTGATCCGCGGGCTGATGCAGTACCTGGTGTCGGTCCCCAACGGCGACCCGGAATTCCGGTACATCACCCACGAGGCTGCCGAAGAGTGCAACCACACGATGATGTTCCAGGAGATGATCAATCGCATCGGCTACCGCGATGTGATCGGCATGGGCACCATCGATCGCAAGCTGACGATGGCCATCTGGCCCGCGGTGAAGTATTTCCCCGAACTGTTCTTCACGATGATCCTCGGCGGCGAGGAGCCGATCGACCACCTGCAGAAGTCGCTGCTGCGCGCCGGCGTCGATCTGCACCCGATGGTGCAGCGGGTGATGCAGATCCACGTGGCTGAGGAAGCCCGGCACATCTCCTTCGCCCACGAATACCTGCGGCGCAACGTGCCCGGCATGAACCCGATCATGAAATCGGTGCTGTCCGTGGCCTTCCCGATCGCCATGCGGGTGATGCTCGACATGATCATGACCCCGCCCAAGGAATTCGTCGAGAAGTTCGACATCCCGGCGGAGGTCATGCGCGACGCCTACTGGAGCAGCGAGGAATCGCAGACCACGATGCGCAACATCTTCGGCGACGTGCGCGCCCTCGCCACCAACAGCGGCCTGATGAACCCGGTCGCCAAGCTGACCTGGCGTCTACTCGGCATCGACGGGCCGGTGACCCGCTACCGCAGCGAACCGGCCCGCAAGGTCGCCTGAGCAGGACCTCCCGCCGGAGTACCGTTCGGCCGTAGTCAGCTGTACACAGCGATGTACAGTTGACTATGGCCGATTACGACAGTGTGCCCCTGACCGAGTTACGCGGACAGCTGGGTAGTGTTTTCGACGGGGTGTCCGCGAGCGGACGGCCGGTGATCGTGACGCGGGAGGGGAAAGAATTGGTCGCGGTGGTACCCGCCGAGGTGTTGCGGCACGGGGCGTTGCCCCCCGCGTACTTCAACGATGATCTGCGCGAGCAGATCCTGGGCAAGCTCGACGACCGGATCACCCAGCACTGCGCGCAGGACATCGCCGAGGCGGAAGCCAAACTGAGCAAGCTGATGGGCGCGCTGGACAGTCGCCAGTGAGCGTCGCCGATCACACCGCGCTCACCGCGCTGGCGTTGTCGCCGCTGTTCGGGCAGGTGATCATGCGCCAGTTCACCCAGCAGCGCCGAATCCTGGTGGTGCCCACCGTGAGTCTGATGGCCGCGATGCGCGCCGTCGACAACATCGACGAACTCGGGCGCCTGCTCGACAACCGCGTCGCCGTGCGCTGGGCCGAACTCGACGCCCCCACCGCGATCCGCATCGGCACCACCGTGCCGATCGTCGACGACCATCTCGACTGGCCGCTGATCGCGCCCGTGGTGTTCACCGCGCAGAATCTGGACATGCCGGTCCTCACCGCCAAACCCGAGCTCTATCGCGGCTACAAAGTAGAGATCGCGAACATGCCCTGACCGACCCTCGAGGTCCTGAACTCGGCTCACCCCGGGGTAGTGACAGATCCCACATCGGCTGTCGGTACCGTGCACAGGTGGTCGGCAGCGGAGAGCCCGGCCGGCCCCGTACAGCGGACGAATTACCCGGAAAGAGCAGTACCAGGAACACTCGAGGAGAGCTGGTTATGCATCATCTGAGTTTCATGCGTCGCTTCACCACCGCGGTAGCCGTCACGTCGGCCGCCGTCGCCATCGTCTTCGCGGGCCCCGCGGTCGCGGAACCGGCGCCACAGACTGTCGATGTGGCCGCGGCCGTCGCGCAGCTGCGTACGTCGGTCGCCGACAATCCGGGCGCCCTCGCCGCACTCGACAAGCTCGCCGCCGAGGGCACGGTCGATGTCGCGCTGCCCGCGCAGCCGTTCCAGATCCCGGCGACCTCCGATATCGGCCAGAACGGCGGCGGCCCCGGAGTGTACGGCTCGGGGATCGCCCTCGATCTCGACGGCTTCCGCTTCGGCTTCTTCGGCGGGCCCGGCACCATCTCGCCCAATCAGGGCAACGCCAAGCTCGAGGTCATGTGGCTGAATCTGTCCAGCGGGCAGAGCGGCACCGCGGTCCTGACCGAACACCAGGACGTGCCGGTCGACACCACCATCCGCACGGCGCCACTGAACACCGGCGCCGGGCTGGTCGTGGCAGCGGTCTACGGCAACCTGTGGCACCGCTGGTCCGTGCCGGTCGACGAGGCGCATCCGGACGGGTTCGCCTACCAGCTCGGCACCGTCCAGCAGCCCTCGTTCGGCGCTGTCACGCGCTGACGTTCGCCCACCGCGCACCCCGGGTCCCGGTGACCCGGGGTGCGTCGTCGTTTCGATGAAGCAGCGCAACAGCTTCGGTGTGGCGTAGGTTGACCGGCGTGGAGGATCTGGTCGACCGACTCGAAGAACTGGAACGTCGCGTTGCCGCGCTGGAGAGCGCGCAGCCCGAGCACGCGCAACTGCCGTGGGCGGTGGCACGCCTGCGGCGGGAATTCGACGATGCAGGCAAACGCACCGGCGGTGTGCTGCTGGCGGGCGCGTTGCAACTGCCCACCGGTGAGCGCTTCGATTGGCAGGCCCAGTACCCCACCGATGCCATCGTCGGTGATGTCTGGACCATCGAGGCGGCCAATTGTCTTGCCGCTCTTGCTGATCCGGTTCGGCTGCGGCTGCTGCAGGAAATCGTCTACGGGCGGAGAACCGCCGCCGATCTCGCCGCCATCGCGGAACTGGGCACCTCACCCGAGATCTACCAGCACTTGCGCCAGCTGGCCGCCGTCGGCTGGTTGCAGACCGCCGGATTGGGCCGTTTCGAGGTGCCGGAGGGCAGGCTGGTCCCGCTCCTGGCGGTGCTGGCGGCGGCCCAGCGCTGATCTTGTGGAGATGTCCCAATTGCCCGGTTAGGCTACTGTGACGCAAGGCACATCGACTGCTACGGTGAACGTCGAGTGAACAATGCTGCGGAGGTAGTCGAGTGAACCTGTCACATCTGCTCGAAAGCGTGAAGGCGATCGGGGTATTGCGCGCGCGTGGTGTCTCCGATCCCAAGACACCGCTCGAGACCCTGCGGACGATGAAGGAGTCCAAGATCTACGGCCCGCAGGCCACCCTCGTGCGCCATTCGGCCCGCGTCGCCCCCGATCAGGTGGCTCTCGTGGACGAGCGCGGTGAGTTGACCTATCGCGAACTCGACGAGCAATCCACCGCCATCGCCCGCGGGTTAAGCGAAGCGGGCATCGGCGAGGGCACGGTCATCGCCGTGCTGGCCCGCGATCACCGCGGCCTGATCATGTCGATGATCGCCGCGGGCAAGCTGGGCGCGCGCATCGCGCTGATGAACACCGGTTTCGCCAAACCGCAGTTCGCGGAGGTCTGCGAACGCGAGAACGTGCGCGCGGTGCTGCACGACAGCGAGTTCCTCGGCCTGCTCGACGCACTGCCCGTCGACCTGCCGCGCTACCTCACCTGGGTCGACGAAGGCACCGAACTCCCCGCGGGCGCCACGACGTTCGACGACCTCATCGCGAACAACTCCACCGAGGATCTGCCCGCGCCGAGCAAGCCGGGCGGCTTCATCATCCTCACCAGCGGCACCACCGGCCTGCCCAAGGGCGCACCGCGCACCAAGGTCACGCCG
The DNA here is from genome assembly GCF_042728755.1 of Nocardia sp. NPDC060249. NCBI lineage: Bacteria > Bacillati > Actinomycetota > Actinomycetes > Mycobacteriales > Nocardiaceae > Nocardia > Nocardia sp. NPDC060249. Next base: position 147,434 of record NZ_JBHXAQ010000001.1, on the reverse strand, counting down.
ATGGCCACCGCGCAGTTCGTCGACCGCGTGCCGTTCCCGAAGCGGGGCACGGCGATGATCGTGTCGCCGATCTTCCACAGCACAGGTCTTGGCACCTGGCTGGTCAACTCGATCCTGTCGAACAAGATCGTCATGCGCCGTCGATTCGATGCCGAGGCCACCCTCGCCGCGATCGCCGAGCACAAGGTCGAGATGCTCGTGTGTGTGCCGACGATGCTGCATCGGATGACCGAGCTGCCTGCCGACGTCCGCGCGAAATACGACCTGTCCTCGCTGAAGGTCATCCTGTTCGCCGGCTCCGCGCTCACCCCGGAGCTGTGCATCAAGGCCACCGAGGCCTTCGGGCCGGTGCTCTACAACCTCTACGGGTCGACCGAGGTGGCCATCGCGACCATCGCGAACCCGGCCGAGCTGGCGGAAGCGCCGGGCACGGTCGGCCGATCGCCGATCACCTGCGAGGTCCGCCTCTACGACGACCAGGACCAGCAGGTCAAGACGCCGGGCGCGCGTGGGCGGATCTTCGTGCGCAGTGGCGCACCGTTCGAGGGCTACACCGACGGCAGGCACAAGCAGATCATCGACGGCTTCATGTCCAGTGGCGACATGGGCCATTTCACCGACACCGGGCTGCTCATGGTCGACGGCCGCGACGACGACATGATCGTCTCCGGTGGCGAGAACGTGTACCCGCAGGAAGTCGAGAACCTGCTGGTCGAGCGGCCCGAGGTCTTCGACGTGGCGGTGATCGGCGTCGACGATCCGGAGTTCGGAAAACGCCTGCGCGCGTTCGTCGTGCTCGAGGAGGGCCACACCGTCGACGCCGCCGAACTCCAGGCGCATGTCAAGGCGAATCTGGCCAGGTTCAAGGTGCCGCGCGAGGTGATCTTCCTCGACGAACTGCCCCGCAACGCCACCGGCAAGATCGTGCGCCGCACCCTCATCGACTATGAGGTCTCACAGGGATAGGTCTTGGTTACCGCGGAGTAGACAGCCAGGCCGGATCGCTTGCTAGTGTTAGCAACAGCACTGGATCTCGAAGACGCGGTCCGGCCTGCGGTTCTGCGTGGGCTCGGTCTGCCGGAAGGCTGTTCGATGTCTCTGTCTCTGCCCGCGCTAGGAACTACCGCCCGACGTGCCGGTGACTTCGCGCTCGGCGTCAAGGTCATGGTGGATCGCAAGCTGTTCAACCCGCTGCGCCTGGACCACGCCGCCCGTTCGTTCCGCAATGTCTCGAAGTTCGGCCCCTTCGCCGGCGTCGTCATGCACGCCGCGCAGAGCAGGCCGCAGGCGGGCGCGATCGTCGACGAGCTGGGTGAGATCACCTTCGGCGAACTCGACGCGCAGTCCAATGCCTTCGCCCGCGGCCTGCGCGCCAGTGGGATCAACGAGGGCGACGTGATCGCGGTGCTGGCCCGTGACCATCGCGGCATGGTGTTGAGCCTGCTCGCGGCGGGCAAGCTCGGTGTGCGCGCGGTGCTGATGAACACCGGGTTCGCCAAGCCGCAGTTCGCCGACGTGGCTGCCCGCGAGAAGGTCAAGGCGGTGCTGCACGACAGCGAGTTCCTCGACCTGATGAGCGCCATCCCCACCGAGATCCCGCGCGTGCTCACCTGGGTCGACGAAGCGCACGGGGCCGACCCGTCGATCCCCACCGTGGCATCGCTGTCGGCGGATCGTTCGACCGCCGCGATCACCGCCCCGAGCAAGCCCGGCGGCATGGTGATCCTGACCAGCGGCACCACCGGCACCCCCAAGGGCGCCCCGCGCGACAAGGTGAGCCCGTTCGCGTCGGCGCAGTTCGTGGATCGGGTGCCGCTGCCCAACAACGGCACCATGATCATGGCGGCGCCGATCTTCCACGGCACCGGCCTGTCGCAGTTCACCCTCGGGCTCGCCCTCGGCAACCGGGTGATCTTCCAGCAGCGCCGGTTCGACCCGGAGCAGACCCTAGCCAACGTGGTGAAGTACCGGGCGGACTCGCTGGTCGTGGTGCCGACGATGCTGCAACGCATCCTCGATCTGGACGAGCAGGTCCTGGCGAAGTACGACCCGTCGACGATGAAGGTCATCTTCGCCGCGGGCTCGGCGATCGCGCCCGACGTGGTGACCCGCACCCTGGACTACTTCGGTGATTCGCTCTACAACCTCTACGGTTCCACCGAATGCGCGGTGATGACCGTGGCCACTCCGGAGGATCTGCGCAAGGCGCCGACGACCGCGGGCAAGGCGCCGGTCGGCATCCGGATCGTGTTGCTCGACGAGAACCGCAAGCCGATCACCGCGCCGAACGTCACCGGAACGATCTTCGTGGACAACGGGTTCGCGTTCACCGGGTACACCGACGGCCGGACCAAGGAAATGGTCGACGGCATGATGTCCAGCGGCGACGTGGGCCACTTCGATGCCGACGGTCTGCTCTACATCGACGGCCGCGACGACGACATGATCGTCTCCGGCGGCGAGAACGTCTTCCCGCTGGAAGTGGAGAACCTCATCGCCGGCCGCGCCGATGTGTTCGAGGCCGCGGTGGTCGGCGTCGACGACCACGACTACGGCAAACGGCTGCGCGCGATCGTGGTGCCCGGCCCGGAGTCCAAGCGCGACGCCAAGGAGATCAAGGAATACGTCCGCGAGAACCTGGCCCGCTACAAGGTGCCGCGCGAGGTGATCTTCGTCGACGAGCTCCCGCGCAACGCCACGGGCAAGCTCCTGCGCAAGCCGCTGATCGAGATGCCGGTCGAGACGGACTGAGAACGACTGGACGTAGCCCGCTCTATTGCCGCCGAGCGGGCCTCGTCCGTCGACTATTATCAGCGCGTGATCATCGGGTTCGAGCAGGCGTGCGCGCCGTCGCGTGCTGTCGGCGCGCGGCTGCGCGGCGCCTGCGCGGGCTCGATGTCGGGCGCGCTGTCGTTGGCCGCGCACGGAATGGCCGCCGGTGGGGCGCTGCCGGGGAGCACGGCGATCGTGTTGCTGGCGGCGGCCTCGGCGGTTGTCGGCGCACTGGTGGCCGGGATCGGACCACTGCGTCACGGTGCGCTGGGTCTGGCCGCGGTGCTGCTGGGTGGTCAGCTGATCGGCCACACCACGATGAGCTGGTCCGGTCACTCGCACTCGGCGGACGACTCCCTCGGACTCGGCATGCTCACCGCCCACACCGTCGCCGCGCTGCTCGCGGCCGTCGTCATCGTGGGCGCCGAGGCCGCGTACCGGATCGGCAGCGCCGTTCTGGCGCGCATCCTGCCGCTGCGCTACCGCACTCCCCGCATCCCCGACCCGGCGCCGTTGCGCCTGACCCACCGCGACCGCGTGATCCTGCGCATCTTCGCCACGTCGTCGCCGCGAACCCGCGCTCCCCCGCTCGCGATTCCTTTCTGACCTTCCCTCACCCGGTGCACGGATTTCGCTGTGCGCTGTCTTCGCGCATCGGCGCACCCGGCTGGCTGTCGCGTGCGCGCATCGGGTTCCAGTACTCCAGAAATGAATCAGCATGAGCATCACGGACACTCGTCCGGCCGAGGAGAACTCACCCTCGGCACCACCGATCTCCGGTGACGGTCCGCGTTCCGGCGCCCGCCGGGGCTTACGCCTGTCTCCGCTGGCCCTGCGCCTGCACTTCTACGCGGGGTTCTTCGTCGCCCCGTTCATCCTGATCGCCGCGATCACCGGTGCGCTGTACGCGGTCGCGCCGACGATCGAAGGGTTCGTCTCGCGCGATCTGCTCCAGGTCGACACCACCGGACCTGATCAGGCGCTGTCGGCCCAGGTCGGGGCTGCCGTCGCGGCTCGCCCCGATCTGACGCCGGTCGCTGTCGCTCCCGCCCCGAACGAGGGCGACACCACGCGCGTCCTGTTCAACGATCCGGCGCTCGGCGATTCCGAGCGGTTGTCGGTGTTCGTCGACCCGCACACCGCCCAGCCGGTCGGCGAGTCCGTGGTCTACGGCAGTGGTGGCGCGCTGCCATTGCGCACCTGGCTCAGCGAGTTCCATCGGAGCCTGCACCTGGGTGAACCCGGCAGGCTCTACAGCGAACTGGCCGCGTCGTGGCTGTGGGTGATCGCGCTGTTCGGGCTGGTGCTGTGGGTGCACCGGGTGCGCAAGCGGCGCGACCGCAGGTCGGCCCAGTGGCTGCTCAAGCCAGATCTGTCCCAGACCAGGCGACGAAAGATGAACTGGCACGGCGCGATCGGCGTCTGGATCCTGCCCGTGGTGCTGCTGCTCTCGGCCACCGGCATGACCTGGTCGACCTATGCCGGTGAGAACGTCACGAAGCTGCGCGAAGAACTCAGCTGGACCACGCCCTCGGTGAGTGTGAAGCTGCCGGGCACCGCCGGTCCCGCCCAGTCTTCGGGCGGCGACCATCACAGCGGCGGGCAGACCGCTCCGGCCCCGGTCGACTCCGCGGCGCGGATCGCGCAACTCGATCGCGTGTACGAGGTCGCTCGCGCCGAAGGTCTCACCCAGGGCATCGAAATCGCTATCCCGGCGACGCCGGAGAAGGCCTTCGGCATCAAGGAACGGCGCTTGCCCGGCACCTACACCGTCGATTCGCTCGCCGTCGACGGCACGACCGGCACCGTCACCGACCGACTGGCGTTCGCCGACTGGCCGCTGATGGCCAAGCTCACCAACTGGGGCATCGCCTTCCACATGGGTCTGCTGTTCGGCCTGGTCAATCAGCTGCTGCTGCTCGCGATCATGGCCGGCCTGGTGACGGTGATCGTGCTCGGTTACCGCATGTGGTGGCAGCGTCGACCCACCCGCAGGGCCGCTCTGCCCGTCCCGCCACGGCGTGGGGTGCTGCGCCGCACGTCGCCGTGGATCACCGTTCCGCTGGTCGGCGTGGCGGTCGCCATCGGCTGGTTCCTCCCGCTCATCGGGGTGAGCTTGATCGTTTTCCTGATCGTCGATGTCGCCTTGGGCCTGGCCGCTCGCGCGGACAAGGTGTAACGCATGGCTAACTATCGAGGAAACATCCCATGTAACCCATGACACTCGATGATCGGAGCTTCCCCATGAGAACCTCAGCTCGCACCGTTGCGATGTGCCTGGCCGCTCCGGTCATCGCGGTCGCCTTGACCGGTGTCGCCGCAGGCACAGCTGCCGCCGACCCCGGCTGCCAGGGTTCGATGAACGGCCCGTGGGCGTTCAATGGCGGTTGTTACGGCGGTGAGGGCACCTACCGGCTCGAGGTCGACTGCATCGGCTACAACATCGCGCCCTTCGCCGTCGGGCCGTACACGATCCGCAAGGACCTGCCGGTCGGCCAGGCCGGCACGGTGGCGTGCTTCGGTCCGAACTGGTCCAGTGCGGGGTGGGCCGTCGGCTCGCGGATCTTCCGGCTCTGACACCCGCACCGCGACGCCGAACCGGACACGATCGGTGGATGGTTCGGGTCCGCGGTGAAAGGATCAGTGAATGACGCTGTCTCGCCGACAACTCCTGCACGGCGGCATCGGAGGTTCGATCGCCGCCCTCGTGGGGGTGTCCGCGGTGAGCAGCGCGCGGTTCGCCGCGCCCCGGCGGCTCGGCGAACCGTTCTCGCTCGGGGTCGCTTCCGGCGAACCGACCCCGGACGGAGTGGTGCTGTGGACGCGACTTGCCCCCGATCCGCTCGCACCCGACGGGTACGGCGGGATGACCGTCGCCCCGGTGACCGTCGACTACGAGGTCGCCGAGGACGAGCGGTTCACCAAAGTCGTGGTCAGGGGCTCGGCGGTGGCGACCCGCGAGCTCGGGCACAGTGTGCATCCCGAGGTCGCCGGGCTGGCGCCGGATCGGTGGTACTACTACCGGTTCCGGGCCGGTTCGGCGATCTCGCCGGTCGGGCGCACCCGCACCGCGCCCGCGCTCGACAGCCCGACCGCGCGGCTCCGGTTCGCCTTCGCGTCGTGCCAGTCGTGGAGTTCGGGCTACTACACCGCCTATGAACACCTCAGCGCCGAAGATCTCGACCTCGTCGTGCATCTCGGCGACTACATCTACGAGTCCTCCTGGGTGCTGGCCCGCCGGGGCGCGCAGCTGCCACCGCAACTCGCCGGCGAGGCCGTGGATCTGGCGGGCTACCGATTGCGCTATGCCCAGGCCAAAGGCGAAGCGCCGCTGCAGGCCGCGCACGCGGCGTTCCCGTGGCTGGTCACCCTCGACGATCACGAACTCGACAACAACTGGGCCGGTGACAGTCCCGGCCTCGGACTCGACGTCTACCGCCTTGCGCCGCTGTTCCGCCGCCGCAAGGCCGCTGCGTTCCAGGCCATGTACGAGCATCAGCCGATGCGCCTGGCGCAGCTGCCCGCGGGCCCGTCGATGCACCTGCACCGCCGCTACCGATTCGGTGATCTGGCCGAATTCACCATGATCGACACCAGGCAGTACCGCACCCCTCAGGCCTGCGGTGACGGCTCGGCGGTCATCGGATGCGCCGATCGCTTCGCCACCGACCGCACCATTCTCGGTGCGGCCCAACGTGACTGGCTCGTAGACGGCTTCGCCACCTCGCCTGCCCGCTGGCAGGTGCTCGGCAATCAGGTCGCCATGGCCCAGTCCGATTACGACCCCGGCCCCGATCTGCTGCTCGGCACCGATGCCTGGGACGGCTATGTCGCAGACCGCAATACGGTGTTGGCCGCAGCGGCCGACCACGCTGTCGACAACCTGGTCGTGATCACCGGCGACCGCCACGAGAACTACGTCGCCGATCTACGCCGCGACTACGCCGATCCCGAATCACCCGTCGTGGCAACCGAATTCACCGGAACATCGATCAGCACCGGCAGCGACGGCGCGGACCTCACCGACGCGGGCCGCACACTGCTGGCCGCCAATCCGGACCTGAAGTTCTACAACCGGCAACGCGGCTATGTTCGCGTCGACCTCGATCATCGACAGTGGCGCAACGACTTCCGCGTGGTGCCCTACGTCAGCCGCCCGGGCGCCCCGATCAGCACGCGGGCGAGTTTCGTTGTCGAGGACGGGATTCCGGGCGCGGTCAGGTCAGCGTGAGGACGACTTTCCTTCGGCGGCACAGTGCACGCCCCTCCTGCGCCGCACAGCGAAATCGCACAGAACACTGGGCAACTCTTCACACCAGTTTGCGCGCCCCCGCGGCCGGCTCGACGGCGAAGACACGGGGCGGGGCGAAACCCGTTGTAGCGAAACTGTTCATGATGTTCTCGGCGACCTCGTCGGCGTGTTCGACCAGGGCGATGATGCTGCCGCCGAAGCCACCGCCGACCATGCGCGCACCGTGGGCGCCCGCGTGGAGTGCCGCCTCGACCGCGAGATCCAGCGCAGGCGCGGAGACCTCGAAATCCTCGCGCAGCGAGTGATGCGAGGCCGTGAGCAGCTCACCGATCGCTCGCGGATCCGCACCGGTCCGCAGCCGGTCGACCACCGCGAGCACCCGGGCGTTCTCGGTGACCACGTGCCTCGCGCGACGACGCAGCACGGGATCTCGCAGGCGTGGCAGGTCTTCGGCGGTGGCATCGCGCAGGGCGGGCAGATGCAGCGCGTCGGCGGCGGCTTCGCACTGCGCTCTGCGCTGGGCGTACTCACTGTCGGCCAGATCGTGCGGGTGGCCGGTGTCGGCGACGATCAGCGTCAGACCGGCAGTGTCGAGATCGAACGGTAGCTGTTCGGCGGCAGTCGATTCAGAGTTGGTGAAGGCGCGGATGTCGAGGAACAGGGCGTGGCCCTCGGTGCACAGAATCGAGGCGGACTGGTCGAGTAGGCCAGTCGGGACCCCGGCGAATCCGTTCTCCGCCGCCCTGGCGATCTCGACCATGCGCCGAGCGGTGAGCGCGGGCGCGAACAGATCGCGCAGCGCGATCGTCACCGCGCAGCACAGGGCCGCCGACGAGGACAGGCCCGCGCCGATCGGCACCGCGCCGTCGAGTGCGAGGTCCAGCCCGGTGACGCGATGACCGCCACGGACGAACTCGTCGACGACACCCAGCGGATAGCGGGCCCAGCCGGGCAGCCGATCCCGTTGTGCCGCAAGCGCGTCTACGCGCACCTCGATGACCGCACCGGGCCGCTGCGCCGAGGTGAGCCGCACCAGCCCGTCGCCACGCGGGCCTGCCGCGCAGACGACACCGAGCGGAAGGGCGATCGGCAACACGAACCCGTCGTTGTAGTCGGTGTGCTCGCCGATGATGGTGACCCGGCCCGGCGCGATCCACTTGTCCACCCGTACTTCCCTTCCGCTTCCTGCGACGATGCCACCACCGAACACCGTGGCGGGCAACTGTGCAGCACCGGGTGCCGAATCGGTATGCGGCAATGCTCTCAACGCATCGACAGCGGGGCCGTGGACGTGTCATGATCGACTGAGTTGTAAAGGTTTTGAGCGTCGGCACTGCCGGCTGGGGATCGTGCTCGGACAACAACACTCGGTGCTCTCGGCCGATACTTCGAGTGCTTCACCGGCCTCACATTCGATCGACGCTCGTCGCGTGCGCAGCAAGATCGAGGGGGGCTGATGACCATCGGCGAGACACGCTACGGGAGCCTGCGACGGTGCGTGGTGCTGCTCGGCGCGGCGGGGGCCGTGCTGATCGCGCCGTTGGCGGGCGGGCGGGCGCTGCCGTTTGTGCTGCTCATCGTGATCGTCGCGGGATCGCTGGGGATGATCGGGTACGGCATGTACTGCCATCGACCCGCGCACCGGGTGCCCTGGTATCTGCTGGCCGCGTCGGTGCCGCTGTTCGCGGCGGGCACCGCGATACGCGCGCTCGGGCTGCACCCGAGCTGGCACCCGGCCGACGATCTGTGTACCTTGGCGGCCTCGCTGTGCCTCGGCCTGGCCGCCGTCGGCTGGTTGCAGCCGCACCGGCTCCGCAACGCCCGTGACCTCTGGCTGGACTCGACGCTCATCGGGCTCAGCGCGCTGCTGGCCTCGTGGACATTCCTGATCTCGCCGATTCTGCGGCACAGCACCGGGTTCGTCGATACCGCGCTGGCCGCGAGCTACCCGCTGATCCACGCGCTGCTGGCTACCGTGCTCGCGCATTCGCTGGCGACGGTGGTTCGCTCGGAGACGTCGCTGCGGTTGCTGCAGGCTGCGCTGATCGCCGTCCTCATCGGTGGGTTGATCGAAAGCCTCACTGCCGCAGGCACGATCGCGGTCGATCCCGAGTTCGCGTTGGTGCCACAGCAGTGGGCGTATCTGCTGGCCGGGCTGGCCGCGGTACAGCCGACGATGGGCGCGTTGCGCGACGCCGAGGATGTGGGACCGCACCGATCGCGGCAGCGGGCCGGGATGATCGCGGTGGCGCTGGTGGCGGCCTCGCTGGTGAGCGTGGTCGGCGCCGACCTCGGGGTGGTCGACCGTGTGGTGATCTGCGCGCTGCTCACGTTGCTGTTGGCCGGTGTACTGGTGCGCAGCGAACGCGCCATCGCGCGCAGCACACGCAGCGAACGCCGCGCCCAGTACCAGGCCGACCACGACCTGCTCACCGGCCTGTTCAACCGGGCCGCCCTGCTCCGCGCACCACACCGCTATCGCGATCAGTGGGCCGGAAAGCCGCTGTGCCTGCTGTTCATCGACCTCGACGGCTTCAAAATGGTGAACGACAGCTACGGTCACGCCGTCGGCGACGAACTCATCGCCAACGCCGCGTCCCGTATCCGCCGTACCACCACCAGCGCCGACCTCACGGCCCGCTACGGCGGCGACGAATTCGTCGTCCTGGCACCGCGCACCCGCACCGAAGCCGCCGTGCTGGCCGAACACATCCTCGGCGCCTTCATCCGCCCCTTCGAACTGAGCTGCGGCGAAATCCCCATCACCGCCAGCATCGGCGTCGCCTGCCTGGCCACCCGCCCCACCGAGACGACCATCTACGACCTGATCCGCACCGCCGACGCCGCCATGTACCACGCCAAGGAATACCGCCTCGGCCTCAGCTTCCACGACGAACTGAGCAAGCCGTCGACGCGGCGGCGGATCTCCGCCTCCCCGCGCATTCAGCGCGTGGCCCAGTAGGTCAGTCCCCCAACTCCTCCAACAGCTTCCGAGCCGCCTCCAGCTCGGCCTGCAACTGCGCGACCTTCGCCTGCTGAGCCCCCCGCGCAGCCTCCAGAATTCCGGCCACCACCTCCTCCACCTCCGGGTGCAGGATCTTCGCGGCCTGCGCGACGGCCGCACTGCTGACCGCCAACCCCTTCACACTGCGCTTCTTCCCGTTGATCACATCGACGGTCCACTCACCGTCGGCGGTTCCGGTGAGGGTGACGGTCACCTCGGCCACCTTGGCCTTGCGCACCGCGGGAGCCTTCGCCGGCCGCGGCGCTGCCGGGGCGGGCTTGGGATCGTCGGATACCGGGGCGAGCGACCTCGGCGCGGGCGTAGCGGCGCTCGGCAGGGTCGACGGCTGGGTCACAGTGTTGTCCTTTCGGTTGCTCGGCGCGGGGACACTGTCCGGGCGGGTCCGTGCGGATCCGCCCGGCGCTACGGTAGTCCCGCGGGCCGGCTTGGTCAGCGTCACCTCGCTCGGGCCGAACGAGAGCACATCTTTGGAACCGGTGGGCCGCACCTGCAGGAAGTCGCCTGCCGACGGGTCGTCGAGCGCGACGACCTTGCCCGACTTCCCCTCGGCGACACCGACAGCGGCGGCGGTGAACCACACCATCGGCGGTTTGCCCTCGGCGAGCTCGCCTGCGATACGCGCGAGCTCGGCGTCGGACAGTACCGGCGGTGCTGATCGGCGGGATGCGGACTTGGTGCTCGGCGAGGACATCGTGGACTCCGGGGGTTGGTGCTACAGCGTGGTCTTCGCACCGATGATGCCGCACCGCACCGACAAGTTCTCCCCCGAGCCGCCCACCCGGCCCGAAAAACCCTCCTGCGCGGGAATTCCGGGCCGCGGCGTCGTCAGCCGAGAGTGGCGTTGCCGCGCGTTGTCGGCCGGATGTTCTCGCGCACCGCGGCCACGTCGCGATAGCCGTTGACCGCCATCAGCAGGTCCGCTTCGGCCGCGTAGCTGCGCAGCAGATGCACCAGGCCGCGCACACCGCCCAGCGCGAGCGCGTATACGTACGGCCTGCCGAGCCCGACCATCGTCGCGCCGAGTCCGAGTGCCTTCACCACATCCGCACCCGAGCGCACCCCGGAGTCGAACAGCACCGGCACCCGGTCGTCGCAGGCGGCCACGACCGCGGGCAAGGTCTCGAGCGCACTCAGCCCACCGTTGGCCTGGCGCCCACCGTGATTGGAGCAGTAGATGCCGTCGGCGCCGAAGTCGATCGCCTTGCGCGCGTCCTCGGGGTGAGAGATGCCCTTGAGGATCAGCGGCAGATCGGTGATCGACCGCAGCCAGCCGAGGTCGTCCCAGGTCAGCGAATTGCCGAAGGTCGCGATCCAGTGCAGGACAATCAATTTGGGATCATCGGAGCCGACCATCTGCTGGAAGACGGGGTCGCTGGTGTAGTTCTTCAGCACGTGCCCACGCAGCTGCGGGAAGTTCCCACTGGCCAGGTCGCGCGGACGCCAACCGGGCACCCAGGTGTCGAGGGTGACCGTGATCCCCGCGTACCCCGCGGCCTCGGCGCGGTGCACCAGGCTCTCGGCGAGCTCACGGTTCTTCGGCGTGTACAGCTGGAAGAACGAGGGTGTGTCGCCCGCGTGCGGCCGCACGTCCTCGAGCGGATCCTCCATCAGCGTCGAGTACATCGCGGGCACACCGGTCTGCGCCGACGCCTCGGCCACCGCGATGTCACCGTGGCCCTTCTCGCCGACCAGGCCGATCACGCCGACCGGCGCGAGGAACAGCGGACTGGCGAACGTGTGACCGAAGGCGGTGACGGTGAGGTCGCGCTCGGTGGCGCCGACCAGCATTCGCGGCACCAGACCCCAATCCGCGAACGCTTCGGCGTTGCGCCGCTGCGTGAGCTCGTCGCCCGCCCCGCCTGCGATATAGTTCAGCAACGAATCCGGCAGTGCCGCAGTGGCTTTGCGTTCGAGTGTCGCGTAATCCATGGGAAATTCGGGCTGGATCCCACCGAGCGCGGCCAGGTAGATCTCGTTCTGATAGTCGGCGAACTGACTCATTGCTGCACTTTCGCACGCCGACCGGGGTTCACGGACCGCAGGGTGGATGTAAGGTGCGTCATACTCGAAAATACGAGATTGTGAGTGCCCCTGCCGTGACCGTCGTCGAACACTCGGCCGCGCCCGCCGACCCGGACGCTCTACTCGCCGACCGCTTCCATTGCGATGCCACCCGTCACCTGACCCGCCTCGCGCTCGGGCTGTCCCAGGATTCGATGGATCTGCTGACCTCGGTCACCGATCGTCTGCGGGCCGCCGAGGGCGCCCTGCGCGATCCGCTCACCAGCGACCTCGGCTTCGACTGAACCTCACCGTCGCCGCACGGTGAGGGCCGCTAGATCGGCGAGCCGATGCGCGCGGGCGATCTCCGCGGGAGTGAACGGTTCGTCCGGGCGCACGAAACCCCAGCGACGATCGTCGCGGTCCAGTTCCAGCAGCGTGCCCTCGCCCGGTTCGGTCACCTGCGGTGTGCCGGGCGCGAGGTAGCGCGCGCCCAGCAGTTCGGCTACGGCCAAGGGCAATTCGTCCGGATCGCCGACGATGCGGGCGGCGATGGCCAGCGCCTTGGTTTGACCGTCGATCAGCGACAGCACGGTCGCGGGCCAGACTCGCACTCCGGAACCTCCCGCGTGTTCCGCGGCGGAGGTGATCGCGTGCGCGGTGACCTCGGCGGGGGCGGCGACGACGAGTTCGTCGAGGACGGCGTCCTCCAGCTGGTGCACGTGCACGGTGAGAATGTTGGCGTCGCGGTGGGCGAGATGTTTGGCCAGCGTCTCGAGCGCGCCGGGACGGTCGGCCAGGCGCACCCGGATCCGCCAGAGCGCGGGCGCGGAGTCGATGCGGTCGCGGTGGCGTAGTTCCGGGCTGTGCAGCCAGCCGCCGAGCATCCGCATCGCCGACGGCTCGACCACCCAGATCACCAGGATCGTGGTGGTGACCGTGAGCAGGGCGACGGTCAGCAGGTACGGCGGGTGCAGGTGCACGACCAGCGCGTGCAGCGCCAGCTCCACCGGGAACACCGCCGCGAGTTTGGCGAGAGTGAGCCTGGTCCGTCCCGGATGCGGCAGCCGGCCGCACACCTCGCAGGCCAGGACCGTGACACGGGGTCGCACTGCGAATCGCCACATGGGGGTCAGCGTCTCCGGCCTTCGTGTCGATCTTCGACGAGGTGCGTAACAGCGACGTGAAAGCACGTGCGAAAGCCGTTGACCTGCACCGATTTTCCCGGTGATCTTGCACACCCGTGCCGTTTGGGTGTGACCGTCGGCACCATTCGACCGATAGACAGGCGGCAACGATTGTGACTCACCTCACCGTATTCCATTGACAAACCCACACAAATGGGCATAAAACAACATAAGTAAAGATTCATCGAGACCGGAGGAACTCCATGTACGCCGAGGAACGGCAGCAGGCGATCGCGACCCTCATCGGGCACCGCGGGCGCGTCTCCGTCGCCGAACTCGCCGACCAGTACGGGGTCACCACCGAAACCGTGCGCCGCGATCTGGCGGTGCTCGACCGACTCGGGGTGATCCGGCGGGTGCACGGGGGCGCGGTCGGTTCCGGCGCGCTCACCACCTTCGAACCGGGCACCGCCGAGCGCGACAGCACGCGCGCCGCGGAGAAGGACCGGATCGCCGAACTCGCCCAGCGGTACCTGCCGCGTGCGGGCGGCAGCGTGCTGTTCGACGCGGGCACGACGACCGTGCGGGTGGCCGCGGCCATGCCGGTCGACGTCGACCTGGTCACCGTCACCAACTCGCTGCCGGTCGCCGCGCGCCTCACCGGGTTCGCGGGTGTGCGGTTGCACCTGCTCGGCGGGCGGGTTCGCGGAGTCACCCAGGCCGCCGTCGGCGCCGAGACCGTGCGACTGCTCGGCGAACTACGGGTCGACGTCGCGTTTGTCGGCACCAACGCGCTGACCGTGCGGCACGGACTGTCCACCCCCGATCCGGAGGAAGCCGCCGTGAAACGCGCGATGATCGCCGCCGCCGACCGGGTCGTCGTGGTCGCCGACGCGAGCAAGATCGGGCGCGAGGACTTCGTGCGCTTCGGCAGTGCCGCCGAGGTCGACGTCCTGGTCACCGATACCGATATCCCGGCCACCGCGCACGCGGAACTGGTCGCCGACGGCATCGAGGTGGTGCTCGCATGATCGTCACGCTGACCATGAATCCGAGTGTCGACCGCACGATCGCCCTCACCGAGCCGTTGCGGCGCGGGCAGGTGCATCGCGCGGCGAGCGTCACATCGCACCCCGGCGGCAAGGGGGTCAATGTCGCGCGGGTGGTGTCCGGGAGCGGGGCGGCGGTCACGGCGGTGCTGCCGGGCGCGGATGACGACCCCGTGGTGCACGGATTGCGCACGGCGGGAATCGACTTCCGCACGGTGCCGGTGACTGGCGGACCGCGGGTGAACCTGACCATCGCCGAAACCGACGGCACCACGACCAAGATCAACGAGCCCGGCCGTCCGTTGGCGGCGCGCGAGCTGGCCGAGCTCACGGCGCTGGTCGTGAAGGTGGCCGCGGGAGCCGAGTGGATCGTGCTGTCGGGATCGCTTCCGCCGGGCGTGCCCGTCGACTGGTACGCGCAGCTCGTCGCGGCGTTGTCCATACCGCGCGTATCGCCGAACGGAACGCGTCGCACTCGCGTCGCTGTCGATACCTCCGACGCTCCGCTGCTCGCTCTGTTCACCGAATCAGCCCTCGCCGCACCGGATCTCATCAAGCCGAACTCGGAGGAGCTGGCTCAGCTCACCGGTCTCGACGCCGTCGACCTCGACAACCCGATAGCCGCGGCCGAAGCCGCCATGGCGCTGCTCGACCGTGGCGTAGGCGCGGTGCTGGCCACCTTGGGCGCGGCGGGCGCGGTCCTGGTCACCGCCGAGGCAGCGTGGTTCGCCGCCGCCCCGCCGATCGTCGCGCGCAGCACCGTCGGCGCGGGCGACTCGGCCCTGGCCGGCTACCTGCTCGCCGACCTCGCGGGCGAACCCCCCGCCGACCGCCTGCGCACCGCCGTCGCCTACGGCAGCGCCGCCACCGCGCTCCCCGGTACGGAACTACCCGGCCCCGCCGACGTCGTCCTCGAAGCCGTCACCGCTCACCCGCTCACCGCCGACCGACCATCGGCCCCGGCATGAGTACCCCCACGGTCGTCGCCCGGCGTCTTCGCCCATCGCCGAAGTCGAACCGCCGCGACGTCCGCGTTCGTCCACCGCTGATCCGAGATCCGACCCCATCCGGCGATCACCACCGATAGACGTCCACCAGCCGGCCGACGCCGATAACCCCGCCGACCGGACCCGACAAGCCCCTGCTCGACCCCCACTCCGGAAAGACACGACGATGGCCGATTCGATCATCACCCCAGACCTGATCGCGCTCGACGCCGATCTCGGCACCGCCAAGGACGCCGTGATCACCGCGCTCGCGGACAAGCTCGCCGCCACGGGCCGCGCGACCGATGTCGACGCGGTGGCCGAAGCGGCCCTGGCCAGGGAGTCGCAATCGGCGACCGGGCTACCCGGGGGCATCGCGATCCCGCACTGCCGATCGGCCGCCGTCAGTAGCGCATCGCTGGCTTTCGCCCGCCTCGCGCCCGCCGTCGACTTCGGCGCCCCTGACGGACCTGCCGATCTGGTCTTCCTGATCGCCGCACCGGAAGGCGCGGGCGCTGAGCACATGAAGTTGTTGTCGTCGCTGGCTCGCGCGCTGGTCCGGCCCACCTTCGTCGCCGAGCTACGCGCTGCCGCGACCCCGGCGGACGTGGTGGCCCTGGTCGACGGCGTCATCAATCCCCCACCGACCGCAACCACCCCTTCCACCGCCGGTGCCACAGCCACGACGCCGTCGACCGGTCCGGTCGGTGGCGGTTCTCCCGCCGACGGCGGAACGGGGAACTCGTCCGCTGCGGGCGACAAAGCCGCGGCTCCCGTCTCCGGGTCATCGGCCGCCGGAGCCGGCGCGGCGGCGGTCGGTACTGCCGCATCGGGCGCGGCCGTTTCCGGCGCGGCGACCGCCTCGGGTGGGGACCCGGACGAGGATTCAGCGTCAACTCGAAGCGCCACCGCGGGAGATGCACCGGCCGTCAGCACAGCGAAGTCCGGTGCGCCGAAGAAGATCGTCGCGGTCACCGCCTGCCCGACCGGTATCGCCCACACCTACATGGCCGCTGACGCCCTGGTCGCCGCGGGCGAACGCGCCGGAGTCGACGTGGCGGTGGAAACTCAAGGCTCGAGTGGTGGCGACAAACTCGACCCGGCCACGATCGCCGACGCCGACGCCGTCATCTTCGCCACCGATGTCGGAGTGAAGGACCGCAGCCGGTTCGCGGGCAAGCCCGTGATCGAGTCCGGCGTCAAACGCGCCATCAACGAGCCCGACACGATGATCGCGGAGGCCGTCGCGGCGAGTAGCGCCGCGGGCGCCGCCACCGTCGGCGGGACCGCACCCGCACCCGCCCACTCGGCCACGGGCATCGGCTGGGGTACCCGCCTGCGCCAGATCCTGCTCACCGGCGTCAGTTACATGATCCCGTTCGTCGCGGCGGGCGGTCTGCTGATCGCGCTGAGCTTCCTGCTTGGCGGCTACGAGATCTCCGACAGCGCGAAGACGATCGTGCTCGACAATTCGATCACCGACCTACCCGACGGTGGTCTGGGCACCTATTTCGGCGCCGTGCTCTTCCAGATCGGCTCACTCGCCTTCAGCTTCCTGGTCCCGGCGCTGGCGGGGTACATCGCCTTCGCGATCGCCGACCGTCCCGGTCTGGCACCGGGTTTCACCGCGGGCGCGATCGCGGTGTTCGTCGGTGCGGGATTCCTCGGTGGTCTGGTCGGTGGCCTGGTGGCCGGATTCGCGGCCCTGTGGGTGAGCAAGCTGCCGGTGCCCACGTGGGCGCGCGGGCTCATGCCGGTGGTGGTGATCCCGCTGCTGGCCTCGGCGATCGTCGGCATCTTGATGTTGGTCCTGCTCGGCAAGCCCCTCGCCGCCGTGACCAACGGACTCACCGACTGGCTCAACGGCCTGTCCGGCACCTCCGCCATCGCGCTCGGGGTGATCCTGGGCGTGATGATGTGCTTCGACCTGGGTGGTCCGGTCAACAAGGCCGCCTACGCGTTCGCCGCGGCGGGGCTGTCGGTGACCGACATCGCGACCCTGCGGATCATGGCCGCGGTGATGGCCGCGGGTATGGTGCCGCCGCTGGCGATGGCATTGTCGACCGTCCTGCGCCCGCGCCTCTATACCGAGGCCGAACGCGAGAACGGCAAGGCCGCCTGGCTGCTCGGCGCCTCGTTCATCTCCGAGGGCGCGATCCCGTTCGCCGCCGCCGACCCGCTGCGGGTGCTGCCGTCGATGATGGTCGGCGGCGCGGTGACCGGTGGGCTGATCATGGCCACCGACGTCACCTTGAGCGCACCGCACGGCGGCATCTTCGTGTTCTTCGCGATCGGGCACCTCGGCTGGTTCCTGGTGTCGCTGGTCGCGGGCACGGTCGTCGCCGCGGCCTGCGTCACCCTCGCCAAGGAACTCACCCGCAAGCAGTCCGTCGCCCCCGTTCTCACCACCGCGTAATCCATTCGCACACAAGGAGATATCCCATGGCAAGCACCACCGTCACTGTCGGCTCCTCGGTCGGCCTGCACGCCCGCCCCGCGGCCCTGATCGCCGAAGCGGTCGGCGCGGCGGGCGTACCCGTCACCATCGCGGTCACGGGCGGCGACCCCGTAGACGCGGGCTCCGCGCTGATGATCATGACCCTCGGCGCGGGCCAGGGCGCCGAAGTGGTGATCACCAGCGACGATCAGCCGACCCTGGACAAGATCGCCGAGCTCGTCGCCAGCGACCTCGATGCCTGAACCGACCCGCACGAGAAGGATCCGAGAAACGCGAAAGGCCCGGAACCAGTGGTTCCGGGCCTTTCGTTTTGTAGCGGGGACAGGATTTGAACCTGCGACCTCTGGGTTATGAGCCCAGCGAGCTACCGAGCTGCTCCACCCCGCGTCGGTGTGAACACAACATTACACACAGGTGCGCGCAGGCGCCAAATCGTGAGGTCAGCACGGGTTTTGCGACCGATACGCGCAATCCTCGCCGGGGCGATACCGCGCTTCGAGTCCGACAACTGTGGCAGCCATCACATATTTCGCCAATCGCGGGCAACCGGCCGGAATTTCGGTGAGCGGCGTCACTATCACCCCGTGATCCCGAACACATAACGGTCCAATAACAGACCGCCCGGAATCTAGGTATTCCCACTGGCTATGCAGCGTAAACCTTAAAAAGACGTCTATTCCATTCATAGAATCCGCTCGTTATCAAGATGTGATCGGAATCGATTCTTTGGTTAGCGTCTCCCCCATGACTGAGACCCGGAAATTCAGCACCCGCGCCCTTGGCGTCGCCGCCATCGCAGGCGCCCTTGTTGCCGTTCCGTTCGGCCTCGCCACCGGCACCGCCTCCGCCGCCGCCTACAACTGGGACGGCGTCGCCCAGTGCGAGAGCGGCGGCAACTGGGGCATCAACACCGGCAACGGCTACTACGGCGGCCTGCAGTTCTCGCAGAGCACCTGGGCGGCCAACGGCGGCCAGGGCTCGGCCCACAACGCCAGCAAGGAAGAGCAGATCCGCGTCGCGGAGAACGTGCTCGCCAGCCAGGGCGTCGGCGCATGGCCGCACTGTGGCCAGTTCCTCCAGTCGGGCGCCTCCGAGCCCGAGGTGGTCGAGGAGCCCGCCGCCGAACTGCCCGTCGAGCTGCCCGCCGAGGCCAAGACCGAGGTCCAGGCTGCCGTCGACCAGGCCAAGGCCGCGGGCAAGGCACTGGCCGACCAGTACGGTGTCGCGGGTCAGTACCAGGACCTGCTCGACGCCAACGCTGCGCTGATCGACTCGATCGGCGGCTGATCCACCGTTCCCCCTGCACAAGAAAGGCCCCGTCGACCAGACGGGGCCTTTCTTGCTGCTGCGCTGCGGCCGGCTACCGGCCGCCCGCGTCCTGATACGCCTTCACCGCGGCGTCGAGTTCTTCCAGCGCCTTACCGAAATCGGTGAAGTTGCCCGTCCGCATCGCCGTGCGCACCGCCTCGATCTTGCGGCTGAGCTCGGCGGCCGCGGCCTCCTGCGTGGACCCCGCGGGCGGAGTCGTCCCCGGCTGCGGGGTGGCGCCGTTGCCGGGCGGAGTGACGGTGCCCTGGTCGACCGGCGGGGTCGCCCCCGGTTTCGGCTTCACCGACGGATCGCCACCGAACGGTGTCGCCAGCGAACCCGCACCCGGCATCACCTGGTTCAGCGCCTCGGCCAGCGTCGGCGCGTAGCCGACCTTCACGCTGCCCGCCGCGTCGCGATAGCTCACCAGCACGCGAAGCAGCTGCGGGAAGGTCGACGAACCGGTGTTGCGCTCGTTGTAGAACGGTTCCACGTAGAGGATGCCGCCGTCGGCCACCGGCAGCGTGAGCAGGTTGCCGTAGCGGATCTTGTTCGAGTTCGACAGCAGGGTTTTCTCTCGGGAGACCGCGTCGGCGGTGGTCATCGAGTTCTGTGTCTGCTGCGGGCCCTGCGTCTGCGTTTCCACCGGTAGCTGCAACACGGTGAACTTGCCGTACCCGTCGGGGTCCGACCGCACCGAGATGTAGGCCGAGAGGAACTGCCGGTTGTAGCCGACCATCGCCGAGGTCAGGTTGAACACCGGCTTGTTGGTCTTCGGGTCACCCAGCAACACGTAGTACGGGGGCTGGTTGAACGTGCCGCCCTCGATGGTCGGATCACTGGGCACCGACCAGAACGCGTTGTTGGTGAAGAACTCACGCGGGTTGTCCACGTGGTACTTCGTGAGCATGTCGCGCTGGACCTTGAACAGATCCTCCGGGTAGCGGAAGTGCGCGCGCAGTTCGGGCGAGATCTCGCTCTGCGGCTTCACCGCGTCCGGGAACACGCCGCGCCAGGCCTTGAGCACCGGGTCGGTGGTGTCGGTCTCGTACAGGGTGACGGTGCCGTCGTACGCGTCGACGGTGGCCTTCACCGAGTTGCGGATGTAGCTGACTTCCTTACGCGGGATGACCCGCCCGGTCTTCTTGTCGATGCTGTCCTCGACCGCGCCGTCGAGTGAGGTCGGCTGGGCGTAGGGGTACTTGTCCAGCGTGGTGTAGGCGTCGACGATCCAGACCACGCGCTCGCCGACGACCGCCGGGTAGGCATTGCCGTCGGTGGTCAGCCACGGCGCGACCTTCTGCACCCGGTCGCGCGGACCACGGTTGAACAGGATCTTGGAGTCCTCGCTGATCGCCGAGGAGAACAAGATGTTGCGCTCGGCGTACTTGGCCGCGAAGGCCAGCCGGTTGAACCAGTTCCCGATCGGCACGCCACCGCTGCCGTCGTAGGTGAACTGCGCCTGATCGGAGTCGTACTCACGCGGCGCCTGGCCCTCCGCGGTGCCGACGATGGCGTAGTCGGGATCGGTCTGGGCGATCAACTCGCCGTAGTAGATCCGGGGCTGCTCGACCTTGATCTGCTGGTCTTCGACCTTGGTGAACAGGTCGCTCACCATGAACAGCGGATAGCCCGAATCACTGCCGCCCGTGGCACTCTGGGCCTCGGACTGCGGCTTGTTGACCCGGTTGGCGGGCGCGGCCACGAAGCCGTTGCCGTGGGTGTAGACGGTGTGCTGGTTGATCCAGTCCTTCTGGTTGCCCGACAGCGCGGCCGGATGCAGCTCACGCGCGGCCACGATGTAGTCCTGGACGTCGCCGTTGAGGCTGTAGCGGTCGATGTCGAGCGACTCGGGGAAGCCGTAGAAGTTCTTGCGCTGCTGGAGCTGGGTGAAGGTCGGCGAGAGAATATTCGGGTCGAGCAGGCGGGCGTTGCCGATGGTGGCCGCGTCGGCGGGCACCTCGAGCGGGCTCTTGCGGCTCTCCCCCTGATAGTCCTGATACTCGACCTTGTCGTCGGTGATCCCGTACGCCGCACGCGTCGCCTGGATATTGCGCTCGATGTACGGACTCTCCTTCTCGGCCGCGTTGGGTCGCACCGAGAACTGCTCGACCACCATCGGCCACACCGCACCGACCAGGATCGACGACAGCACCAGCAGCGCGGCCGCCATCGCGGGAACCCGCAGATCGCGCAGCACGATCCCGGCGAAGAACGCCATCGCGCAGATCACCGCGATCGACAGCAGGATCAGCTTGGCGGGCAGCACCGCGTTGATATCGGTGAACGACGGACCACCGAACGTCGGTTCCTTGCGCGTACTCGACAACAGGTCGTACCGGTCGAACCAGTACGCCACCGCCTTGAGCAGCACGAAGATTCCGGCGATCACCGCGAGCTGCACGCGCGCGGCCCTGGTGAGCGTGCCTTCACGCCCGGCCAGCCGCAGGCCGCCGAACACGTAATGGGTCACCAGGTTCGCGAAGAACGCGATCACCACGGCGACGAACAGCCAGTTCAGCACCATCCGGTAGAACGGCAGGTCGAAGGTGTAGAAACCGATGTCGAGGTGGAACTGCGGGTCCTGCTGACCGAACTCGCCACCGTGCAGGAACAGCTGCACCGTCGCCCAGTTCGACTGCGCGACCAGTCCCGACAGCACGCCGAGCAGCACCGGGATGCCGACGCCGAACAGCCGCAGCTTGCTCATCACGGTCGTGCGGTAACGCGCGATCGGATCATTGGGCCCCGCGACCGGCACGAAGACCGGACGCGACCGATAGGCCAGCAACAGCGCGGCCCAGACCACCAGGCCGACGAGCAACGCCACGACCACGAACAGCATCAGCCGCGTGCGCAACACGCCGAGATACACACTGCGATAACCGACCTCACCGAACCACAACCAATTGGTATAGGCATCGGTGAAGCGGGGCCCGAGCAGCAGCAGCGCCGCGAGGACGACTGCCGTCACCAGCAGCACACGGCTGCGTCGGGACAACGAAGGTAAGCCGGTGGGGGGCCGCATGCCCACGGTGCCACTCTCCATGCTCCGGCGGTTCCGCACCGTGATCGGCGCAGTCACCGCAGTCCGAATATTGCGGGTGATCCGTTACCGGACCGTTTGCGCCCACTCTACGGAAATCGGACACCGTGCAAGCGTCTGGGCCGAAAATGATTGGATGTGCGGGTGACCGAAGACGAGCACGCCGAAGTTCTCCTCGCCCGCTGTGTGCGCGAGGTCGTCGAGTTCGCCGACGCCGAGGGCTGGGGAAACCCGCCGCAGATGTTCGCGTTGGTGCCGACCGCCGACCTGGCCGCGGCCGAACCGGACCTGCAAGACCAGCTCGACGACGGCAGCGAGCTGACCCCCGTGGCCCAGGAAGCCTTCCCCGACGACATCACCGGCGGGTCGATGGCGTTGGACGAGTTCCTGGCCACCACCACCTGGCCGCCCGCGGTGGAAGGCTGCGTGCTGGTGCAGGAGATCGTGGTGCTGCCGCCCGACGCCGAGAGCGATCTCGACGAGGCACTGGTTCCGCTCCTCGCCGATGACGAGGCCGCCGACGCGGCCGGGCGCGCCGCCGCGCACGCGCATCCAGGTCGCCGCGACGCCCGGCTCATCGCGGGCGTGCTGCGCCAGGGCGCCACCCTGTGCCTGCTGCAGATCCGTCCCGAGGACGACGACGGCTTCGGCGATCTCGACCTGCGCACCTACCCCAACCTGGCGCCGGGCCTGGTCGAGGCCCTGCACCACACGCTGGAGTGACTACCCGCAGCTGATCGCCTCGCGACCCGCGTTGATCTCGGCCAGTCCGGTGATCGCGCTGTCGAGGGTGTCGACCTTCACCAGGCGCAGGCCCTCCGGAGCCCGCTGACCGGCCTCGTTGCAGTTGTCGGCGGGCACGAGGAACGTTTCCGCGCCTGCCTCGCGCGCCGCGATCATCTTGTACTGGATGCCACCGATCGGGCCGACCTTGCCGTCCTGGTCGATGGTGCCGGTGCCCGCGACGAACTTGCCGCCGTTGAGTTCGCCCGGCGAGAGCTTGTCGATCAGCGCGAGGCTGAACATCAGCCCGGCCGACGGTCCGCCGATATCGGCGAGGTTGAACTCGACCTGCAACGGGGGTCGTCCGCCTTCGCCCGGGGTGATCCCGAGGTAGCCCTTCGCCTCGTCGCCGGGACGGGGGGCCAGGGTGATCGAACTGGTCCGCTCGGCGTCGCCGCGACTGTAGACGACGGTGATGGTGGTGCCGGGCGCCTTGGTGCCGACGATGTCGACCACGGCCTTGGGCGTGGTGATCGGGGCGCCGTCGATGCTGATCAGCTCGTCACCGACCTCGAGCACGCCGTTGGCCGGTCCTTCCTCGCCGAGTCCGCGGACCAGCACCACCGTCGGCAGCTTCAGGTAGTGCAGCGCGGCGACCTCGGCATCGCTCTCGGAATCCTTGAATTCCTGCTGATTGGACTTGTCGACCTCCTCGCGTGACACGCCGGGCGGGTACACCTCGGCGCGCGGGACAAGGCCGTGCTCACCGCTGACCCAGAACCCGAACGCCTCGAACAGGTTCAGCCCGTCGCGCACCGAGACGGTCGTCATGTTCAGCTGCCCGTTCGTGGGATCCAGTGGCGCGCCGGTGACATCGACCACCTGCTTGCCCTCGACCTGGCCGAGGGTGTCGAAGGTGGGGCCAGGGCCCAGCGCGACGAACGGCACGGTGACCACGCTGCCTGCCACACCGAGCACCAGGACAGGGACGAGGGCGACGATCAGGGTGAGGATCCGACGATTCACTCGGACCACAGTAGTGATCAACGGCCGTGACCGACGGCAGTGGCACGCTTTACGGCGTGGGCGCCGCCGCGCGATTTCGCGATGCGCGAACACCGTGGGCCCGGGGGTCCCGCGTAACGTAAGAGGTATGAGCGATCTCCCCTTCGGCTTCTCGACCGGCGACGACGACGATTCCGGCAAGCGTCGCGACGAGGGCAACGGACCCCGCGGAAACGATCCGTTCGGGTTCGGAGCGGGCGGCGCGGGCGGTGCGGGCGGCTTCGATCCGTCGCAGCTGGGCCAGATGCTGAGCCAGCTCGGGCAGATGATCAGTGGCATGGGCCAGGGCATGGGTCCCGGCGGCTCGCAGTCCGGCCCGGTCAACTACGACGTCGCCAAGCGACTGGCCCGCCAGCAGCTCGGCTCCACCATCGCCCCGATCGCCGCGGGAACCACCACCGCGGTGACCGACGCGGCGCACCTGGCCGAGTTGTGGCTCGACGGCGCTACGGTGCTGCCGGCGGGCGCCACCAAGACGGTCGCGTGGACCCCGAACGACTGGATCGAAGAGACGCTGCCCACCTGGAAGCGCCTGTGCGATCCGGTGGCCGAGCAGATCTCGGGCATGTGGACCGCGCAATTGCCCGAGGAGGCCAAGCAGTTCGCCGGGCCGATGGTCGGCATGCTCGGTCAGATGGGCGGGCTGGCGTTCGGCTCCCAGCTCGGTCAGGCGCTCGGCCAGCTGGCCAAGGAGGTGCTCACCTCCACCGATATCGGTCTGCCGCTCGGCCCGGCCGGTACCGCCGCGCTGCTGCCGACCGCGATCTCGGCGTTCAGCGAGGGGCTCGAGCAGCCCGAGAGCGAGATCATGGTCTTCCTGGCCGCCCGCGAGGCCGCCCACCAGCGGCTCTTCGCGCACGTGCCCTGGCTGCGTCAGCAGGTGCTCGGCGCCGTGGAGGACTACGCGCGCGGCATCAAGATGGACTTCTCCGCGATCGAGGAAGCCGCGCAGGGCATCGACCCGATGTCGCTGAGCGACCCCTCCAAGCTGGAGGAACTGCTCTCCCAGGGCACGTTCGAACCGCAGACCACACCCGAGCAGAAGCAGGCGCTCGAGCGTCTGGAGACCCTGCTGGCGCTGATCGAGGGCTGGGTCGACGTCGTGGTCGCCGACGCGGTGGGTGAGCGTCTGCCGGGCGCGAACGCGCTCTCGGAGACCCTGCGCCGCCGCCGGGCGACGGGCGGACCCGCCGAGCAGACGTTCGCCACCCTCGTCGGACTGGAGTTGCGGCCGCGCAAGGTGCGTGAGGCCTCGGCGCTGTGGCGCCGGCTCACCACCGACGCGGGGATGGAGCGGCGCGACAAGGTGTGGGAACACCCCGATCTGCTGCCCGATTCCACCGATCTCGATTCACCCGCCGGGTTCATCGACTCCATGATCGGTGGCGGCACCGGCGCTTTCGACGACCCGCTGGCCCAGCTGGCCGCGACCGAGGCGCGCGAGCGCGACGCGGCCGGTCTCGACACAGCGAAGTCCGAGGAGCCCGATTCCGACGAAACCCCGCGCGACGAAGGCGATTCCGACACGGACTCCGGTAAGTCCTGATCCGCATCGCCACCGAGGTCGGCGAGAAACTTCCGATCTCGGTGGCGCAACACGGTTCCATGGCTAACGTTTGTCGCGACACGCGGCGACGACCCGCGGTACAGCGGTTGTTCACAGGTCGGAATTCGCTGGCCGACACGCCGAAAGCCTGTGGATAACCGCACTTTCGACGCACTTCGCGCCGCCCTCGGATGCCGATACTTCTGGCATGACGACCACATCCCCACTGCGCGGGCCGATGCTCAATCCGCGAGTGACCACCCTGGTTCGCCCGTCCGGCACGGTCCAGCTGGGCTGGGACCCCGAACGCGCGCTGCTGCTGGAAACCACCGAGCACGACACCGGTACCGTGCTCGCTTTCCTTCGCCTGCTCGACGGCTTGCAATCGCGGCCCCAGATCATCTGGCGGGCGGGCGAATTCGGCATCAGCCCCGATCGCACCATGGGCATGCTCACCGCGATCGAGCGTGCGGGCCTGCTGCTCGAGCCCGAACCCGCGCTGGGCAAGATCCGCGCCGTCACCGTGCACGGCCTCGGCCCGCTCTCGGATGCCCTGGCGATCGGATTGCGGCGCATGGGTTTTCGCCCCACCCGCTCGCGCGAGTACCGGCCCGACAGGCCGCTCGGTACCGCGGCGGGCGATCTGGTGGTCCTCACCGACGCGTTGATGATCGACCCCGGACTGTCGGTGGATCTGGTGTTGCGCCGGGTGCCGCACCTGCAGGTCCGGGTCCGCGACGGGGTCGGCGTGGTCGGCCCGCTCGTGCTGCCCGGCGAGACCAGCTGCCTGCGCTGTGCCGACCTGACCCGGGCCGGATTCGACAACGACTGGCCGCATCTGGCCGCCCAGCTACTCGGCCGCACCGGGCACGCCTCCCCGGCGGGCATCGCGGCGACGACCGCGCTGGCGCTCGGCGAGTTGGAGGCGATCGCCGCCTGTTCACCCCGGCGTCCACCGCGCACTCTCGACGCCACCGTGGAACTGAACCTCGACACCCACGAGATCCAGCGCAGGCCGTGGCTGCCGCATCAGGAATGCGGATGCCGGAACATGACCTCACGAACGCCGGAAATCGCCCGGTGACGAGCGTCGCGTCGGTCGGTGTGAGCATTCTTATGGCACACACCCCGCGAGTTCGGCCATGATGGGTACCGTGTCCGAGATCGTGCGCCGCAGTTCCAGCCGCAATGCCAAGTTGGCCAAGATTCCGCTCGGCATCGCCGGACGAGCCGCTGTCGGGTTCGGCAAGAAGCTCGTCGGCGGTGACAAGAAGCAGATCAACGCGAACCTGAACCAGAAAGCAGCCGAGCAGCTGTTCACCGTGCTCGGCGAGCTCAAGGGCGGCGCGATGAAGTTCGGGCAGGCGCTGAGTGTGATGGAGGCCGCGGTCCCGGAGGAATTCGGCGAGCACTATCGCGAGGCGCTGACCAAGCTCCAGGCCGCCGCACCGCCGATGCCCGCCGAGACGGTGCACCGCGTGCTCGACCAGCAGCTGGGCACCAAGTGGCGGGAACGCTTCACGTCCTTCGACGACACCCCCGCCGCCTCGGCCAGCATCGGCCAGGTGCATCGCGCGGTCTGGTCCGACGGGCGCGCGGTGGCGGTGAAGGTGCAGTATCCGGGCGCCGACGACGCGCTGCGCGCCGACCTGAAGACGCTGTCCCGGATGACCGGGCTGCTCTCGTCGGTGATCCCCGGCGCCGATGTGAAGCCGCTGCTCGCCGAGATCACCGAACGCACCGAGGAAGAACTCGACTACCGCATCGAGGCCGCCAACCAGCGCCGCTTCGCCGCCGCGTTCGAGGGCCATCCCACCATCGCGATCCCGAAGGTGGTGGCGGGCGCCCCGAAGGTGATCGTCACCGAGTGGCTCGACGGCACCCCGGTGTCGGCGCTGATCAAGGCAGGCGCGGAGGACCCCGAGGGCACCCTGGCCCAGCGCAACCGGATCGCCGAGCTGATGGGGACCTTCCACTTCAGCTCGCCCGAACTGGTCGGCCTGCTGCACGGCGACCCGCACCCCGGCAATTTCCTGGTGCGGGCCGATGGCACCCTGGCCGTGCTCGACTTCGGCGCCTGTGCGCCGATGCCGGACGGCTTCCCGGAGATCCTGGGCCGCATGCTGGCCCTCGCTGTCGCCGACGAGCACGCTGCCCTCACCGAATTGCTCTACGAGCACGGCTGGGTCATTCCGGGCCGCGTGGTGACCCACGAGGAGATCGAGGCGTACCTGCGCCCGTTCAGCGACCCGATTCGCACCGACACGTTCCACTTCACCCGCTCATGGATGCAGCGGGTGGCGGGCAAGGCTTCCGAGTTCTCCAGCCCGGAGATGAAAACCGCTCGCGCCCTGCAACTTCCGGCCGAGTACCTCACCGTCTTCCGGGTGCTCGGTGGCTCGGTCGGCATCCTGGCCCAGCTCGACGCGGAACTCGGCTTCATGAACCTGGTCCGCACCTGGGTGCCGGGCTTCCGCGCCGAACAAGCTTCGTAGGGCGCCCCTCGCCCGGGGCGTCTCAGTCGACAGATGCCCTGGACGAGCGTCGGCCCACCGTGCACAGCACGTGCACGGCGATGCCGACCACGGCGGCCATCGTGACTCCGCTGCCGAGTAGCAGCTTCAGATCGGCGGGGAAGCCGCGATAGAGGGCGGGAACCAGAATCGGCAGCAGGCCCGCGGTGAGGGCCGCGGTGGTGGTGAGCAGGGTGGCGTCGTCGTTCAGGTCGACTTCGCGGAACAGGCCGATCGCGGAAGCGATGATCGTGGCGAACACGATGGCCGCCGTCGCGCCGACGACCGGGCCGGGCAGGGAATTCACGATGCGGCCGACCGGGGCCACGAACGCGGCCAGGATCAACATCAGGCCGGTCAGCGCGGTGACGTAGCGACTGCGAACACCGGTGAGCCGGATCAGCCCGATGTTCTCACCGCTGGTCACCATGGTGGGTCCACCGAACAGCCCGGAGAACAGGGAGGTGATAGCGTCACCGCGGATCGTGCGCCCGACCGTCGGCGCGGTGTCGATCTGCTTGCCGACCACCTGCGCGTTGAGCACCGTCTGTCCGGTGGCCTCGGCCATCGAGCCGATGCTGAACACCAGCAGCGGCACGGCCGCCAGCAGGTCGAAATGCGGCGCGCCGAACAGCAACGGCTGCGGCAGCTGCACTATCGCGTCACCCGGGGCGAGCGTGAATCGGCCGAGCGCGGCCGCCGCCGCGGCCCCGACCCCCATTCCGATCAGCACCGACACCCGTCGCCAGCCGGAAGGCAGGAAGCGATGTGCCAGCACTGTCGCCGCGATGGTCACCCCGGCGATGGTCACCGATCTGACCGGGGTGGGGTCGTCGGCGGAGGTGATCAGATTCGCGCCGACCTTCACCAGGTTCACCCCGATCACCAGGATCATGGCGGCGATCACGACCATCGGCAGGAACCGCACCAGTTTGCGCGCGATCGGTACCAGCGCGATGCCGGCGACCGCGGTGATCAGGACCGCGCCGGTGGCGGTGGCGGGGTCGTAGGTCTGCGCCGTCTGGATGAACAGCACCACCGCCGCGCCACCGGGCAGCATGACGAACGGCAGTCCGGCCCCGAGGCCGAACCGGCCACCGGACTGCAGGATGGTGCCGATACCGCTGAAAAGCAGTGCGCCACAGAGCAAGGCGCGGGCTGCCTCGTCGTCCAGGTTCAAGCTGCGGCTGATCAGCAGCACCGAGGTGAGTGGCATCGCGATCATCACCACCAGGTGCTGGAGCGCACCGGCGAAAGCCCTTCCCGCGGGTGGAATCTCGTCGACCGGCGCCACCACCGGTTCGGTCACCGCAGCCATGGGAGTTCCTCGGCGCGGTAACGATAGGCACGGAAGATCGCGTTGGAGATACCCGGAAACACCTGGGCGGTATCGGGATCGGGGTATTCGGTGAAGGAGGGCACCACGTACTCCCAGCAGATCTGCCGTTCCGGGGTCACCTCGAAGATTCGGCCGAACGCCGCCTCGGTGATCAGCGTGTTGCCGTTGGGCAGCCGCTGCGCGCCACCCATGAAGGGAGTGAAGAAAGCCTCACGCGGGGAGTCCTGATAGGTCCACCCGACTTCACCGGTAACAGCGTCTATTTCGACGACGCGGCTGTAGGTGACCGACTCACCGGTGCGGAAGGTGCCGTTGTCGAACACCAGGATCTTGCCGTCGCCGAGCGGGGTGGCGTGATGCTGTTGGGCGACGGTGTCGCGGTCGGCGAGCTCGGTGACCACGCCGGTGCGCCGATCGATCAGGATCACCGCGGAGACACTGCGCAGACTGGCCACCACCGTGTGCTCGTCGAGCGGGTGCACGCTGTTGATCAGCGGCCAGTGCTCACGCCAATAGTGCGGCTGCAGCGCGAATTCGGCGGGATCGAGATGCTCGACCGCGCGCCACTCCCAGATCGGCGCGCCGTCGGGGCCGACCTCGCGGATCACATCGGACCAGACGATCCCGTCGGCTTCGGTGCCGGGCACACCGCCCTGGATCCGTGCCGCGTCGGCGCCGGTGAGTGGCTGCACGGCGGCGTAGAGCACGCGCCCGTCGTCGTAGTGGTGGGCGTCGTGGTGGGCCAGATCGTCGCGGATCTCGGACAGCTGGGCACCGGCGTGGTCGTATCGGGCCATCGAACCGCCGGAGTACTTGCGCCACATGGCGAACAGGGGTGCACGGGCCAGGGTCGCGCCGTTGTAGGCGAGGGAGCCGTCGGCGAGGATGCGGGCGTGTCTGCCCGGGCGGTAGGGCAGGTGCCACTGGTGGACGATCTCGCCGTCGAGGTCGACCAGGTCGACTCGGCCGTTGCCCGCCAGCGGCGCGTAGAGCGTGAAGCCGGGCGAGGCCAGCTCGGCATCGCTGCCGATCAGCCCGATGCCCCGGCGCTTGAGGGTGTTCTGTTCCATGCCACCTCTTCCTGAATATTCAACCCCACTGAATATTCAGTAGAATCATGGAAACAGGAACCGTTCCGATCATGGTGCGCGAAACCTGCTCACCCCCTGGTCGGACACCGAAACAGCGGACCAGCACCGCTTGCGGGCACTGAAGATTCACTACAGTCACAGGCAAGACCGAGGACACGGAGGCGATCAGTGGCCAGTGAGCACATCCGGAATCGGCAGCTCGGCGCCGTGATCCGCGATCGGCGCCTCGCCGCTGAGTACACCCTTGCCCGCCTCGCCACCGAAACCGGTCTGTCCCAGTCATTTTTGAGCCAACTCGAGAACGGCCGGACCAACACCAGCCTGCGCTCGCTCCAGTTGATCGCCGACGCCCTCTCGACCACCGCCACAGCCCTGCTGGCCGCGGCCGACGACACGGCGCCCGCGGCCGTGGTCCGCGCCGCCGACGACACCGCCCTGCCTCAAACCGAGCCCGGCGCGGGCACCGTCCGTTCCCTCGTCCACGGTGACCGCGACTTGCGCGCCCTGGAATTCACCGGCGGCACCGATCGCGGTGACCGCGATTTCGTCCACCGATCCGATGAGATCATCCACGTGATCCGCGGCCGGATCTCACTGATCGCCGACGGCACCGAACACGACCTCGGCGCCGGTGACACCTATTACTGCCGCGCGGGTGAGAAGCACCGGTGGTGGGCGCACTCCCCGGACACCACCACATTGGTCCTCGCCGTCGCCGACGGTCGCACCGTCAAACGCGCATCCCGCATATAGCAAAACGAACCGCTCACCATGACGAGGTGAGCGGTTCGTTTGCGGTACAACCCTTTTCCCGGGTTCATGCCATGATCGCGACCTTGCGCGGGCGACCGCGGGGGCGCTTGCGGGCGATCACGACACCCTGGTCGAAGATCTCACCGCCCCACACGCCCCACGGTTCGGCACGATCGATGGCCGCGGTCAGGCAGCCCTTGCGGATCGGGCAGGCCGCGCACAGTTCCTTGGCCTGCTCGAGATCGGTGGGGCTCTCGGCGAACCACAGATCGGGGTTTCCGCCCCTACAGGGCAGAGTCTTGGTGGTGACCTCACGGACGCGAGGGGTCTGCGCCACGGTTCGGCATGTCACGTCAGTAGTGGCCGTCGGCCAGTCCTGGGCGGTGAACACGTCGTTCTCCTTCAGCTCGTTTGCAGCGGTCGAATGTTCGGTGTGCGAACCCGGTGCCAACGGCTGAGGAGCCGAAATAAAGATGGCCACGGATTTCGCTTCTCGCGATCCGTGGCCAGGAGGTCTGGGAGGTGTTCCCTACCTAGTTCGACATTTCTGTCGAGACCTGATCACGGTCGCTGGGTGGACGCGGAGGCGGATTGCGCCGATGAACTCCGGTGCGTAACCGGCTTCATCAGCGAGTGCTGCCGGTGCCGAGACGGCGGCCGGCTGCCAACCCACGCTGGGCTTGTCCTGGAGACGAATCGGAGTGTGCTGATGAATGACAGTCATCGGCACAGCTTTGACAGCGCCGCCGGACAGGCCGGTCCCCTGCAGAGCGAGGACCCCCCGGGAGGCGGACATGACAAATGCGTTCACCAGGACGCGATTGCTCATCGCATCGAACGTGGTGTTCGTGTTCGTGTTCATGTGTCTGCCTCCCTCCTGAACTCGTGTGTGAACAATTACCGCGCACCGGGATCACTCTCGGTGCGTGTTCTCCACCATAGGCAATGATCGAGAACCTAACAACTTATTTTCTACCTGGGGTTTTGTGCTGTTGCCCGCAAACGTGACGCAACGATGGCGAGCACATCGGCACCGTACTGTTCGATCTTCTTCGCGCCGATCCCCGCGATGGCCGCCAGCGCGGCGTCGTCGGCGGGCAGCTGTTCGGCGATCGCGGTGAGGGTGGTGTCGGTGAACACCACGAAGTCGCGCCGCTGCAGCGCTTCGGCCTTCTCGGCGCGCCATTCCTTCAGCGCTTCGAGCAGCTGGGGGTCGGCCTCGCCCGGGCAGCGCCTGCAGCGGCCGAGCATGGTGGCATAGGTGCCGATCAACGGCTTGAGGCACACCCGGCACAGCGGACGTGGGGTGTCGGCCCCGACCGGGACCTCCACGGCGACCCGCGAGGCCGAGGAACTGTCCGGAATCAACCCGTTGAGGAAGCGCGACCGGGTCACCGGCCGATAATCCCCACCCGCTTGCAGCCGCCGCTGGGTCCACGACAGGCTCAGATGTTCGCGAGCCCGCGTGACACCGACGTAGAGCAGCCGGCGCTCCTCCTCCAGCCCGGCTTCGTCGACGGGTGCGTTCTTCCGGCCGAGCACATGGAAGATCGGCAGCGTGCCGTCGGTGAGCCCGGCCAGGAACACCGCGTCCCATTCCAGGCCCTTCGCCGCGTGCAGCGAGGCCAGGGTGACACCGTCGACGGTGGGCGGATGCTTGGCCTCGGCGCGCGTCGCGAGCTCGCGCAGCAGCGCGGTGAGGTCCATGTCGTCGTCGTGGCCGACCAGTTCCTCGGTGAGCTGCACCAGCGCCAGCAGCGAGGACCAGCGTTCCTTCGCCTGCGCACCGGCCGGTTCCTCCGCGGTGAGCCCGACCGGCGCCAGCGCGGCCCGCACCAGCGTGATCAGCGCCGATCCACTGCGCGCCTCGTCGGGCAGGTCGTCGCGGGCGTCGACCTGACGCAGCGCGGACACCGCCTGCCGCACTTCCTGACGCTGGAAGAATCCCTCGCCACCGCGCACCTGGAACGGGATCTCCCGCGCGCCGAGCACCTGTTCGAACGGTTCGGACAGGGCGTTGGTCCGGTAGAGCACCGCGATCTCGGACGCGGGCGTTCCGGCGGCGATCAATTTCTCGATCCGCCCGGCGACCGCGACAGCCTCGGCCTGCGCGTCGGCGTACTCGGCGAATTCCGGTTCGGGACCCTCCGGCCGCTGACCGATCAGGGCGAGGCGGGTACCAGCGATACGTCCGCGCGCGGCGCCGATGACCTGGTTGGCCAGCGCTACCACCTGGGGTGTCGACCGGTAGTCGCGTTCGAGCCGCACCACGGTGGCGTCGGGGAAGCGCCGGGAGAAGTCGAGCAGGTAGGACGGGGTGGCCCCGGTGAACGAGTAGATGGTCTGGTTGGCGTCGCCGACGACGGTGAGGTCGTCGCGCTCGCCCAGCCACGCGTCGAGCACTCGCTGCTGCAGCGGCGTCACGTCCTGGTATTCGTCGACGACGAAACTGCGATAGCGACCGCGGAATTCGTCGGCGACGGCCGGGTAGTCCTCGAGCGCGGCCGCGGTGTGCAGCAGCAGGTCGTCGAAGTCGAGCAGCAGGCCGTCGGCGGAGGCTTTCGCGGATTCGTAGCCCTGGTACACCTCGGCGACCTTGGCCACGTCGACCGGCGCGTCGCGATGATGTCTGGCGGCGGCGGCCGGATAGTCCTCCGGAGCGATCAGCGAGGCCTTCGCCCATTCGATCTCGCTGAGCAGATCGCGCACCATTTCGGTGGAGGCACGCAGCCCCGCCCGCTGCGCGGCCTGCGAGACGATGGGGAACTTGCTGTCGATCAACCGCCACGGCACATCCCCCACCACCTGTGGCCAGAAATACCGCAACTGCCGCAGCGCCGCGGCGTGGAAGGTGCGCGCCTGCACCTGCCCGGCCTCGCCCCCGAGTCCCATCGTGCGCAACCGGTTGCGCATCTCCCCCGCCGCCCGTGCCGTGAAGGTCACCGCCAGCACCTGGTCGGCCTTCACGTGCCCGCCCGCGATCAGATGCGCGATCCGATGCGTGATCGTCCTGGTCTTACCGGTCCCCGCACCGGCGAGAACACACACCGGCCCCCTCGGTGCCCGCACCGCGGCGGCCTGTTCCGGGTCGAGGGCGGTGAGATCGAGTGCTGGCACGCGCACCATCATGACAGCGCCCCCCGACAACTTCCCGCGACGCCCGCCGATCCCGCGGCTACGGCAAGGAACACCGCGCACCCTTGCGACGTTGCACATCGCGTGACTGAAGCAACCCCAGATCTGACGATGTACTCGACCACGTGGTGCGGCTACTGCCGGCGCCTGCGGACCCAGCTCGACGAGGCGGGCATCACCTACTCGGTGATCGATATCGAGGACGACCCCGCTTCGGCCGAGTTCGTCGGCAGCGTCAACAACGGCAACCACGTCGTGCCGACGATCAAGTACCGCGACGGCTCCACCGCGACCAACCCGTCGTTGGCCGCGGTCAAGCAGGCATTGGCCGCGCAGCAGGCCTGATTCGCCGAGTCAGTCCGCCCAGGACTCGATGATCGAACGCGCGATCGAGATGGACCCGGGCACGAGCAGCCGGGCGCCGGGTTCGCGCGCCGACCAGTCGCCGACCCGCAGTGCCGCGCGGACCTCGTCGCGGGTGAACCAATGCGCCTCGGCGATCTCGCCATCGGAGAACACGAGTTCCTGGGCGGGATCGCCGACCGCGGCGAAGCCGACCATCAGCGAGCGCGGGAACGGCCACGGCTGGCTGCCGAGGTAGTGGATATCGCGCAGGTCGACGCCGACCTCCTCGCGGATCTCGCGTTCCACGCAGTGCTCGAGCGATTCGCCCGCTTCGACGAAGCCGGCCAGCAGCGAGAACATCGTCTCCGGCCAGCTCTGCTGCCGGGCCAGCAGCACCCGATCGGCGCCGTCGTGGACCAGGCAGATGACGGCGGGGTCGATCCGTGGGAACTCTTCCTCACCCGCGGCGGTCAGTCGCGACCAACCGCCGCGCGCCGACGTGGTCGCCGTGCCGTCACCGCCGTGGTACCCGGCCCGATCGTGCCAGTTGAGCAGCGCGTACGCCGTGGACAGCAGTTCCGCGGTGAAGTCGTCGACGGCGCCGAGGGTCCGCAGATCCTTCAGGGTGCCGTCCAGATCGTTCGCTCGTACCGCCCACAGGTGGCTGCCCTCGACAGCGCCGAGGAACACCGCCCCCTCACCGGGCTCCTGAGCCACCGAGACGGCCGCGTCGAGGACGATCTTGCCGTCCTCCACCCGCACTTTCCCCCGCGCGTCGATACGCAGAATTTTCGCTTTCCCCCACCCTTCGCGCAGGGCACCGGGATCGAGCCGGGCGTGCTCGGCCCGGTCGATGGTGGAACGTGACAGCAGCGGAACGTTTTTCAGCCGGAACGACACAGTGCCGAGCATAGAGCGAAGACGCAGGTACGGCTCAGGCCGGGCGGCCGACTACTTTCCGGCGCGACGGATGTAGAGCAGTTTGTCGCCGGTGTCGAGGGCATCGACCTCGGGTTCGCCGACCCGGATCAGCGCGCCGTTGCGCACCACACCGAGCACGATGTCGCTGAGATGGCGCGGCGATCCGCCCACTTCACTCGCCTCCACCTCGCGTTCGGCGACGGCGAAGCCCTGCTCGGGCGTGAGCAGGTCCTCCATCATCTCCACGACCGTCGGTGTGGTGGTGGCGATACCGAGCAACCTGCCCGCGGTCTCCGAGGACACCACCACCGAGTCGGCGCCGGACTGACGGACCAGGTGGGTGTTCTCCGCTTCGCGGATGGCCACCGAGATCTTGGCCGTCTTGTTCAGTTCGCGCGCGGTGAGCGTCACCAGCACGGCGGTGTCGTCGCGATTGGTGGCGACGACGACCGCGGCGGCCCGCTGCACACCGGTCAGTCGCAGCACATCGGACTTGGTCGCCGAACCGTGCACGGTCACCAAGCCCGCGGCGGCGGCGGCCTCGAGCGCGATGGGGTCGGTGTCGACCACCACGATGTCGGACACCTGGATCCCGTCACCGACCATCGCATCGATCGCGGTCCGGCCCTTGGTGCCGTAGCCGACGACGACGGTGTGATTACGCACGGTGTGCCTCCATCGCTGAATCTTGAATGCCTGCCGCGACCGTTCGGTCAGCACGCCGAGAGTGGTACCGACCAACACGATGAGGAACAGGACGCGCAGTGGGGTGATGACGATGATGTTCACCAACCGCGCCGACGGGGTCACCGGGGCGATATCGCCGTAGCCGGTGGTCGACAGCGACACCGTGGCGTAGTACATCGCGTCCAGGAACGACAGCTCGTCGCCGGTGTTGTCGCTGTAGCCGTGGCGGCCGACGTAGACCACGGTCGCGGCGGTGAACAGCAAAGCGATCGCGAACAACACGCGACGGGTGAGCGAGACCCACGGGCTGGACTGCGCCGCCGGGATCCGCAACAGACCGACCAGGGCGTAGTCGGGACTGCTGCTCAACCCGACCGGGTTGCGCGTGTCACCGAACATGCTGCTCCTGTATTTCTGGCGGCTGGGCGCCGCGGGTTTTCGGCCTGGGCGACTGCGCCGCCGAGCGACCGGCCTTGTTCACCTCGAGCTTGTCTCGGCGATCGCAACACTATCGGCTCAATGGGGCTCGTGTGGATCGGTGTCGGCGTTTTCGGGTGCGGCGTCGCGAATGAGGCGCTCCAGTTCGGCGGGGCCCGCCAGTTGCGCGGGCGCGATGGTGCGGCCGGAGCGGATGTAATGGAATGCGGCGCCGACCCGTTGGAGCATCCGGGCCTCGGTCTCGCCGGTGCGGGCGGCCATCAGACGGGCCCAGGCGAGGCGGTAGACGGCCAGCTGCACGGCGACGGCCGGCTCGTCGGCGGGGCCGGGTTCGGCGCCGGTCTTCCAGTCGACCACGATCCAGCGGCCACCGGGTTCGGCGAAGACGGCGTCCATGCGGCCGCGAATCACCGTGCCCGCGATGCTGGTTTCGAAGGGCACTTCCACGTCGACCGGGTTGCGGTGCGCCCACGGTGAGCGGCGGAAGGCGGACTGCATGGCGGCGAGTTCCTGGTCGGCGCGTCCCCTTTCGGTGGTGCTGTCGGCGGCGCCGGGCAGCTCGTCGAGGCCGAGCAGCTGTTCGGTGCCGAACCAGGATTGCACCCAGGCGTGAAAGGCGGTGCCGCGCCGGGCCATCGGGTTCGGGGGGTACGGGAGCGGGCGGCGCAGGCGGGCGGCCAGGCGGGTCGGGTCGGCGCGAAGTTCGACGAGCGCGGTGGCGGGAAGCTGGCCCGGGAGTTCCACCCGCTGCTCGGCGAGCTCGGCGGCGGTGAACTCGGCGAGCAGCGCGTCGACATCGTTGACCCAGCCCTCGGGGTCGTCGATCTCGACCTGATCGCCCTGCGTGCTGTCGGCAACGGCTGTGCCGCTGCGTAGTTCGTCGAGCGCGTCACGCACGAGCGCGGCGCCCTGCTCGATGGGATCGCGACGGTTGCCCAGTGGGTCACGGGGCCACGGGGCGGTCGGCGGGTTGTCGGCGAAAGGGTTCACCGCGTCCGGCGGTGGCTTGTCGTCCCAGCGGGCGATGGTGGCGACGCCGTAGGCCTCGCTGCCGGGGTTCTCGTTCGCCTCCTTGAGCTCGAGCAAGAAGTCCGACGGGCCCTTCTGCGAGGTCCCCGTCTCGGGCCAGTGATAGGCCGAAACCAGCAGCACCCGTTCGGTTCTGGTGAGCGCCACATAGAACAGGCGCCGTTCCTCGTCGAGTCGGCGGCTCTTGAGCGCGTCCTTGTGATCGGCGATCGCGCGTTCGAGTTCGGAGCGGTCACCCACGGCGCTCAAGTCCAGGACGGGCACGCCCTCGGACGCGTCCGGCTGGGCGCGGTCGCCGCGCAGCGTGGTGGGGAGTTCGGTGAGCGCGCCGAGCCAGGTGCTCAGTGCGGTGGTCGACGGGAACACCGTGGCGCTCACGTGCGGCACCGCGACGACTTCCCATTCCAGACCCTTGGCGGCGTGCACGGTGAGCACCTGCACCCGGTCGCGCGCGACCTCGACTTCGCCCGGCTCCAAACCGTTTTCGACCGATTCCGCCGCGGTGAAGAAGGCGAGCAGGCCGCTCAGCGATGCCCGGGAATCGGCCGCGTACCCGGCGACCACCTCGGCGAAGGCGTCGAGATGCTCGCGGCCCGCGCCGCCACCGGCGATCGCGCGCCTGGCCTGGGTCTCGACCCCGACGCCGATGGTCCGTTCGACATCGGCGACGAGTTCCACCAGCGGCTGCCCGCTGCGTTCCCGCAGTGCGGCCAGCTCCTCGCTCAAGGCCGCGATCCGCGTGAACCCGGCCTCGGAATACTGATCCGCCGCACCGGGATCGGCGATGGCGTCGGCGAGACCGGCCTTCTCGGTCGGCTCGGGGGCGACCTCGCGCAACGCCGTCGCGAGTCCGGCCGCGTCGGTGATGGCGTCGGTGGCACCCGAGACGCTGCTGATGGACAGCATCTGCGCGCGCCGCGCCAGCGCGGCCAGATCCGCCACCCCGATCCGCCACCGGGCCCCGGTGAGAATCCGAACCGCCGCGCTCCCGGTCCCCGGCTCGGCGATCAACCGCAGGGTGGCGACGATATCGGCGACCTCCGGCGTCGCCAGCAACCCACCGAGCCCGACGATCTCCACCGGCAACCCCTGCTCCCGTAGCGCCTCTGCCAGCGGCGCCGCATCGGCGTTGCGCCGGATGAGCACTGCCGAGGTCGGCGGCGGGGCCTCGTTCTCCCGCGCCGTCGCCCACTCGCGCGCGATCCGCTCGGCGATCCAGTCCCGCTCCTGCGCGATGGTTTCGGTGAGCGCGAACTCGACGACCCCCGCATGCGATTGCGGCTTGGCCCGCAACGCGTCCACCGTCGCCCCGCCGGCCGCCCGCGCCACCGCCCGTAGCGGGTCGGCCACCAGGTTCGCCAATGCCAGTGCTTCGGGCGGGTTGCGCCAACTGGTCAGCAGCGGCAGCACCGGCGCGGGCACCCCTGGCGCAGCGGGGAAGTCCGTGGCGAATCGCGGCAGGTTGGCCGCCGAGGCGCCACGCCACCCGTAGATGGATTGCATCGGGTCACCCACCGCCGTCACCGCGAGCGCTCGCGGGGCGGCTGCCTCCGGCACGGTGCGACTGCCGCCGTCGCGAGCCGACGGCTCGCCTCGCGGCCGTTCGCCGCCACGCTCATCTGCGCTCGGCATCTGCGAGCCATGGTGATCGGCCGGAGACCGCGTGCCCACCATGGCGTCTTCCCGCTCGTCCATCGCGAACAACGTGTCGGCTTCCCGTGTTCGAGCGGGGTGCGCCTCACCACGGATCCGCACCGGCTGTCGCTGCCGATCCCGTTGTACCGCTTCGGCATTGCCGAACAGGGCCGACAACAGCACCCGTTGCGCGTGGCCGGTGTCCTGGTACTCGTCGAGCAGGACCAGCTTGAAGCGCGCGCGTTCGGCGGCGGCGACTTCCGGATGGTCGACGGCCAACTGCGCGGCCAGCGACATCTGGGAGCCGAAATCCAGTGCGCCACGGCGATTCAGGGCCTCGGCGAGCTGGCGAACCAGCGGGAGCAGGGCCACACGCTCACGTTGCGCGGTC
Organism: Nocardia sp. NPDC060249; assembly: GCF_042728755.1. NCBI lineage: Bacteria > Bacillati > Actinomycetota > Actinomycetes > Mycobacteriales > Nocardiaceae > Nocardia > Nocardia sp. NPDC060249. The sequence continues at coordinate 107,799 of NZ_JBHXAQ010000001.1, read as the reverse complement.
ACCACGCCGGCCAATGCCTGGCTCGGTCCACCGCGTTGCCGGGGGCCCGCGGGCAGCGTGTAGACGAGTTTCTCCAGCTCCGCGTGTGCCTCGGCCAATTGCTCCGGTTCCACCAGGTGTTCGGCGAGCTGCCCGGACAGGGCGAGCACCGCCTCGGTCACCGAGACCGGCGTGCGATCGGTGTCGAGATCGCCGTCCCAGGAACGCACCACCTCGTGCGCGAGCTGCCACAGCTGAGTCTGGGTGAGCAGCGCCGCGGAGGGCTCCACCGGCAACAACAGCCCGTGCGCGGTGAGCAGCCTGCCCGCGTACGAGTGGTAGGTGCTGATCTCGGGCTCGGCTCCGGCGACGATCGTGCGCAACGCGCCACTGGGATCGATCTCGCGCAGCAGCGGCGCTCCCGCCAACCGGGCCAGCCGGGTCCGGATCCGGGAGGTCAACTGCTGGGCGGCTTTTCGGGTGAAGGTCAGCCCGAGCACCTCGTCCGGGGCCACCAGCTGGTTGGCCACCATCCACACCACGCGCGCGGCCATCGTCTCGGTCTTGCCCGCGCCCGCGCCCGCGACGACCAGTGTCGGCTCCGGTGGCGCCGCGATGACCGCCGACTGCTCATCGGTCGGGGGCGGCAGGCCGAGCGCGTCGGCCAACCGTTGCGGGGTGACGCGCACGCCGCTCACTCGTCGGTCACCTGCCGTCCGGTGTCCTGCACCGGGCAACTGCCCGCGACCGGGCAGTGCCTGCACCCGTCGTTGCGCACCGCCAGATAGCCGGGTCCGCGGGTCGCGTCGGCCGCGTCGTGAATGGTGGTGCGCCACTGATCGAGACCGTCGCCGTCGAGCGCGCTCTGTGTCCGCTCGGCCGCGCCGGTCTTGCGGTTCGGCTTGGCGACATAGACCAACCGCGCGCCACCGGGGTCGACCACGGGGGCCGGCTCGTCGGACTCGTCCTCGTCCAGCGCCCCGTGCGCGGCGGCCACCTGGTAGGTCGCCAGCTGCGCGTGATCGGCCACCGCCTTCTCGCTGACCGGCGTCTTGCCCGTCTTCACATCGACGATGACGAAGCGCCCCTGCGCATCTCGTTCGAGCCGATCGATGCGCCCCCGAATACGCACGGCCCGTGCGCCTTCCGTGCGCGCGGGCAGCACGCAGTCCACCGGCACCTCCACCCCGGCCTGGGTGAGTTCGCCGCGCGTGGTGCGCACCCAGGCGAGGAAGGTCTCCAGCATCGTCTCGGTGCGGCGCAGTTCCTGGCGCGAATGCCAGCCGTCGGCCGGGTCGACCGTTTTCCACGCCTGATCCAGCGCCGCCCGCACCTGCGCCTCGGGGACATCGCCCGCCAGCGCCTGCACGAGCGTGTGCACGAGATTGCCCTTCACGGCATGCGGGTTGTCGCCGTCGGTGCCGCCGTGCCGTTCCAGCGCCCAGCGCAGTGGACAAGTCCGCAGCAGTTCGACCGTCGACGGTGACAACCCGATCGGCGAGTCGTCGTCCCAGAGTTCGCGCTGCGAGCTGAGTTCGGCGGTGCCGTACCAGTCGCCGGGGTCGGTACCTGGCACGCCCGCGTCGGCGAGACGCGCCAGTTGCCGTGCGGCCCGGTCACGACGCTCGGGGTCGGCCCCGGGATCACACACCACCCCGCGCAGTTCGGCGACCAGCGCGTGCATCACCAGCGCCCGCCCGGGATCGGCGACCGGCAGCGCGCCGGGTTCGCCGCTGTCGTCGTCGCCGACGAGTTCGGCGAGAAACCGCGAGGGCACCAGATCCTGGTCTCCCGCCACGGATTCGACGGCGGTCACCAGCAACGATCGCCGTGCGCGGCTGCACGCCACGAGCAGCAGCCTGCGTTCCTCGGCCAGGATCGGCGCCGCCCGGCTCACGGTCGCGCTCGGATCGACCCCGGCCACCAGGTCGACCAGATCCTCGGTGTGCAGCAACGTGCCTCGCGAGCGCGGGTTGGGCCAGATGCCCTCCTGCACGGCCGCGACCGCCACCACGTCCCATTCCCGGCCCGCCGCGGCATGCGCGCTGAGCAGGGTCACCGCCTCACCCTCCGCGGTCAGCGGCCTGCCCTGTTGCGCCAATTGCTGGTGCAACAGATATTCGACGAAACCGTCGATGCTCGCCTTCGGCAACCGGTCGACGTAAGCGGCTGCGGCATCGAACAATTCGACGGCCGCGTCGAGATCGCGATCGGCCTGCATGCCCGGCGCCCCGCCGCGTCGCGACTGCCGGAACCAGCGTCGCTCCAGCCGCGAATTCGTCCACAACGTCCACAGCACGTCTTCGAGACCCTGCCCCCTGGCCTGGGTCTGTTTCGCCTTCGCCACCGCACGCAACACGCGACGCAGCGGCGCCGCCTCGACCTCGGTGAGCCCGTCGAGCAGGCGTTCCTCGCCGATACCGACGATCAGGTCGCGCAGCACCTCGGCCGAGGACTGATCGATCAGCGGCACCGCGGGCGACTCCGGGCGCACGGTTTCCACGACAGTGTGCGCGGCGGGCGGGTTTTCGGCATCGAGGAGGTCGATATCGTCGGGCAGCCGTTCGGCGAGATCCCAGTCCGGTTCGGGTTCCGGGCGCAGCGGATCCTCCGGGTCCGGGGGCGGCAACCAGTCGTCGTCGACCGGATCCGGTTCGGGTTCGGCGATGTCGGGCGCGGGCGCGGCTTCGTCCCAGAGCAGGAACTGGTCGCCGCCGTCGACGAAGGGTTCGGCGAGCGCACCTGTGCGTTCCAGGTCGAGCACGCTGCGCCGCACACCGCGACGCAACCGGCGCAGGGCGATCTGGTCGGCCCCGCCGAGCGGCCCGGACAGCAGATCCATCGCGTCGTCGGGCGAGAACATCGCATCGATCGCCCGCCGCGAACCCGGCCGCGACGAATCCCCCGCCAGCAACACCCGCAGCGCCAGCACCATCCACGCCGCGCCGCGCCGGCGGGCCAACGGCTCGGCCACCGCGGGCCTTCGCACCGGCACCCCGGCCGCCAGCAGGGCCCGCCGCAACGGCGCCAGCGACAACGGCACCGACCGCACGATCACCGCCATCGCCGACCACGGCACACCATCGGTGAGGTGCGCGCGGCGCAGATGGTCGGCGATCAGCGCCGCCTCCTTCGCCGGAGTCGACAGCACCCGCACTCGCACACTGGACTCGTCGGCGGGCGGCAGATCCGCCGGGGGCGCCCACTCGTCATCGGGCGGCGGTTCGTCCTCGGGCGGCAGATCCTGCGGCGCCGGCCACCGATCTGGTTCCGCGCTCGGGCCCACATGCGCGAACAGATCAGGCTCACCGTCGAGTTCCCGATCCTGGCCGGCAGCGGGCTCGGGTGGTTCGTTCTCCTGTCCCGGGAGCATCCGGTGCCGCGCACTCCCCGGCAACCTCGCCGCGATGCGCGCGTTCGCCACGCGGATCGGCGCACCACTGCGATGGTTGTGGCGCAGGATGATTCGCCGCTGCGCGACGGTGTCGAGATCGGTGAGGAAATGCGAATCCGCGCCGCGGAAGGTGAAGACCGCCTGGTCCGGGTCGCCGGTGACGACAGTGCTCGCGCTGCCGCTGCCGATGGCGCGCACGAGCGTCGCGGCCTGCGGGTCGAGGTGCTGGGCGTCATCGACGAGCAGGTAGCGGATCCGATCGCGTTCGGCGGCCAGCAGGTTCCGGTCTCCGGCGAGAGCGTCCAGCGCCGCGCCGACCAGCTCCGCGGCATCGAGAGCGGGCGCGGTGGCCTCGGGCGCGGCGACACCGACCGACCAGCGCAGCATCGACGCCTGCTCGTACCGCTGGAAGAAGCGTCCGGCCGCCACCCACGCGTCGTTGTCGTGCTCGCGACCGAGTGCCATCAGGTCTTCCGGGCCGAGCCCCCGCTCGGTCGCGCGCAGCATCAGGTCGCGCAGTTGCTCGGCGAACCCGCCCAGGGCCAGTGCGGGCTGCAATCGCGGCGGCCACAAGCCGCCCGCCCCGGCGTCGATGTCGGCGAGATCGCCGCGCAGCATCTCCCGGATCACCGCGTCCTGTTCGGCGCCGGTGAGCAGCCGCGGCGGCGGATTGCCGTGCAGATCCGCGTGCCGGCGCAGCACCGAGAACGCATAGGAGTGCAGCGTGCGCACCATCGGTTCCCGGCTCGCGCCCGGAATACCACCCGCGGCGGGCCCCAGCTGGTGGGTGATCGCGTCCCGCAACGCCGCGGCCGCGTGCTTGGTGTGGGTGAGGACCAGCACCGACGCCGGGTCGGCACCGTCGACGATCCGCGCGGTCACCAGGTCGACCAGCAGCGCCGTCTTGCCCGTGCCCGGACCGCCCATCACCTGCCACGGACGCCACCCGGGACGCGGCGGCGCGGGCTGGGCCTGCTCGGCGAACAGCGCGCGAACGGACGCACCCCAGGCCCGCGGCCGGGGCGCCCGCGTTGTCCGGCGCACGAGTCGCACCGAGCTATCCGATCGCACCACATCGGCTATTGCAACAGACCAGTCCGACACACCGGCGCACCCCTACCGCCGGGGACGCGCTGCGTGACCGGGCGCGACCGGCCAGAATGGCAGTTGTGTCGTCGCTTCATGTGCACCGATTCGGCCCCGCCGACGGTCCCGTCGTCCTCGCCCTGCACGGTCTCACCGGCCATGGCAACCGGTGGGAAACCCTCGCCACCGAGCATCTGCCCCAAGCCAGGATCATCGCCCCCGACCTGCGCGGACACGGCCGTTCCACCTCGCTGCCGCCCTGGGATCTCGAAACGATCGTCGCCGATCTCGCGCAGCTGTTGCGCGCCGAGACCGACGGCCCGGTCGTCGTGGTCGGCCACTCCTTCGGCGGCGCCACCGGCATCCATCTGGCGCGGCAGCACCCCGGTCTCGTGCGGGCGCTCGTCCTGCTCGATCCCGCCATCGGCATCGACGCGAAGCTGATCGAGCAGGTCGCCCTCGCCAACCTGGCCTCCCCCGATTACACCGATCTCGCCGAAGCCCGCTCCGACAAGCAGGTCAGCGCGTGGGGACCCGACGAGGTCGATCCCGAGGCGCTGGAACGGGAGCTGGCCGAGCACCTCGTGCCGACCGAGGGCGGCCGGGTCGGCTGGCGCATCTTCCAACCGGCGATCACCTCGTACTGGGGTCAGCTGGCGCGACCGTTCGTGCTGCCGCCCGCCGACCTGCCGACGGTGCTGGTCCGCGCCGCCAAGGTACAGCCGCCGTACGTCACCACGGAGTTCCTCGACGCCCTCACCGCCCACCTCGACACGTTCACGGCCGAGGTCTGGGACTGCGACCACATGGTCGCCCAGGCCCGCCCCGCCGAGACGGCCGCGCTGATCGCCGCGGTGCTGTAGCCCGATGGCCGTCACGACAGAGGAACAGGTGGAGAAGGTCCGCGAACTCGTCGCCGCGATTCCCCCCGGCCGGGTCAGCACCTACGGCGATATCGCCGCGGCGGCCGGACTCTCCTCTGCCCGCACGGTCGGCTGGATCATGCGCATCGATTCCGCCGACCTCCCCTGGCACCGGGTCATCGGCGCGTCCGGACGTCCCGCCGCCCACCTGGCGGCTCGTCAGCTCCGCATCCTCGCCGAGGAGGGTGTTCCGATCGTCGACGGCCGGGTCGTTCTCCGCACCGCGCGGCTCTGAGCGCGATCGTTTCCGCATTCGCCCGCCGGCTCCCGGCGGGACAGGAGCGGCACGCTCGGCTGCGGGGGCTCGGGCATCGGGGCCGCGCCCACTAGCATGACTTTCGTGCCGATCACCCGATTCCGAGTCAGTCGATGACCGCCGATGCGATCGTGCTCGCCGGTGGGCGAGCCAGTCGGATGGGTGGGGTCGACAAACCGGCGATCATGATCGGTGGGCGGTCGATGCTCGACGCCGCGCTGGACGCCGTGCGCGATTGCGCCGAGGTCGTCGTGGTCGGCCCCCATCGCCCCGCACTCGATGCGCGGTTCGGGCAGGTTCGCGAGGTGCCGCCGGGTTCGGGCCCGGTCGCGGCGATCGGCACCGGCCTCACCGCACTCGGCTCCACCGCGCCCTTCGTCGTCGTGCTGGCGGCCGACATGCCCTTCCTGACCGAGGTGACCGTCCACGAATTGCTGCGCAGCGCTACCGAGTCCACCGCCGATGCCGTTTTCGCGATCGACGCTTCCGGTCGCCCGCAGTACCTCGTCGGTGTCTGGCGGCGCAGTGCGCTGGTGGCGGCGCTGGCCGGACTGGATTCGCTGGTGAACCAGCCGATGAAGGCCATCGTGCCCGCCGAGACCGTCCTGGTCGAGCTGCCCGGCATCGCCGACTGCGATACCGAAGAAGAGGTCCGCCGCGCACGCGAGTTCTTGGCCACCGACCGCGAGTCGGCCCGCCTCGACCTCACCGAAGCGCGCGAGCGTATCGGTTCCGGCCTGACGCCCCTGATCACCTACGAGGCCGCACTGGGCGAAGTCTGCGGTGCCGCGCTGGCGGCCCCGATCACCGCCGCGGGCCCGCTCCCCCGGTTCGATGTCTCGGCCATGGACGGTTACGCCGTGTGCGGCGATGGCCCGTGGCAGTTGCGCCGCGACATCGGATTCGCGGGTGGCGCGCGGCCGCAGGGCCTGCGCCCCGGCGAGGCGGTGCGCATCGCCACCGGCGCCCATGTTCCGGACGGCACCACATCGGTGGTGCGCGACGAATTCGCCGCGATCACCGGCGACGAGCTGGCCCGCCTCCCCGACAGCCCGATCCGCGGGGATGTCCGAAAGAGCGGCGAGGACAGGAAGATCGGCGACCTCGTCGCACCGGCGGGCACGCGGGTCACCGCCGCCCTGCGCTCGGCGGCGGCCTCGGTCGAGGTCACCACCGGCACGGTGCGCGGACCGGTGCGTGCGCGAATCGTCATGACCGGCGACGAGATTCGCAGCACCGGCCCACTCCAGACCGGCCAGACCCGCGACTCGATCGGGCCTGTCCTGCCAGATCTGCTCGCGGGCTGCGGCGTTCGCGTCACCGACCGGGTTCATCTGCGCGACACCGCCCATGGCTTCGACGACATGCTCACCGGCACCGCTGATTTCGACCTGCTGGTCGTGGTCGGCGCCACCGGCGGCGGCGCGGCCGATCAACTCCGTACCGCCATCGCCCGAGCCGAAGCCCGCGTCCTGGTTCCCCGACTCGCTCTGCGCCCAGGCGGTTCCACCGTCGTCGCCGAACTTCCCACCGGCCCGACCGTCCTCGGCCTCCCCGGCAACCCCTTCGCCGCCATCGCCGTTCTCCTCGCCCTCACCCCCGCGATCGTCGCCGCCCGCACCGGCGCCCCCCTGCCCCGAAAGATCCTCGGCCCGCTCCACAACGCCGCCGACATCGCGGCCCCGGTCCCACGCATCACCCCCGCCCGCTATGCCCCCGACGGCGGCTGGCTCGGCGACCCCACCGTCCGCACCGCCCACCTCGCCGGCCTGATCGACCGCGACGGCCTGGTCATCGTCGCCCCGAATGCCACCGACGGATCAACAGTCGAATTCATCCCGCTCCCCTCATGACCCGGACTTCTGACAATGAACGAGATCCGATCTCGCGGTAATTCTCGCATTGTCACAGAATGGCGAAGTCCCGGATAAATTGGTCGGGCAATCACGCCGGAGCATGCCTGACACGCCGCATTCACACAGGTCAGAAACCTATTTTTGCCGCAGGTCTATCCACGTGCCGTGATGGTGCTTATTGTTGGACCAGTCAGGCGTGGGACGCCCCGCACGCGAGGTGGATTGCGTCGGACAGTGCGTTGAAGGCTTAATCACTTATCCCTCGGAAAGGACCGTGTGGAGATGGCTGACAAGTCTAAAAAAGCACCGAAGAAAATGCCCAAGCAGATGCCGCGCCAGCAGCAGGAGCAGCGGCAGGAGCAGGGGCAGGACTCGCAAGGGATGACGCGAGCAGGCCAGGACGATCGGCGTGATCAGCAGCGCCGCCCCGGCCATCACTGATAGACGTGTGTCGACGAGCCGCCGGTATCGCTACCGGCGGCTCGTCCACGTCATGCCCCGATGCTCAGGAGCTCGCCTGCCTCGGATCCGTCCCGCCCACGCCGAGCCGTCGACGGATCGGGAACGGGCACCGCGTCGACCAGGCGGCGGGTGTACTCCTGAGCCGGTGCGGCGAATACCGCGCGCCTCGCCGGTTTCGACGATCCGGCCCTGCCGCAGCACCACAACCCGGTCGGCGACCTGGTGCACCACGGCCAGATCGTGACTGATGAACAGGCTGGCGAAGCCGTATTCGGCGCGTAGGTCGGCGAAGAGGTCGAGCACCTGCGCCTGCACCGATACATCGAGCGCACTGGTCGGTTCGTCGGCCACCAGCAGTCGCGGTGCCAAGGCCAGCGCGCGGGCCAGCGCCACCCGCTGACGCTGCCCGCCGGACAGCTCCCCCGGCCTGCGCTGCGCGTAATCCCTGGGCAGTCGCACCGATTCGAGCAGGTTCTCGACCTTCGCCTGCAACAGAGTCCCCGACGCGGCCCGATGCACCTGCAACGGTTCGCCGATCGACTCGGCGACAGTGCGTCGCGGATCGAGGGAGGCACTCACATCCTGATGTACCAGCGCGACATGCTTGCGCAGTCCACGTAGTTCGCGCCGCGACAGTCCGGCCAGCGGAACACCTTGCAGCTCAACCCGTCCCGAGGTCGCGGGGACGAGCCCGAGCGCGGTGCGCCCCAGCGTGCTCTTGCCCGACCCGGATTCACCGACCAGCCCGAGGACTTCACGGGGCCCGAGGGTGATCGAAATATCCTGTAGCGCGGGGAAAGGCGCACCGCCGTGGCGGCCCGGGTACACCACCGACAGATCGTCGATCCGGAGCACGTCGCGGTATTCGGATTCGCCTCGCCCGCCGCCCTTTTCCGCGACAACAGCAGGCCCACGCACGACGACCCGTCGCAGAATCCGGCGAACACCGCGTTCCGACGGTTCTGCGGGGGCGTTGTCATCCGGTTCGTCCGCGAGAGCCTCCGTCTCGAGGTCGAGGCGATCGGACGCGCCGACCACGTCGGCAGCCTCACTGACCTCGGCATTGCCCGTGTCGACCCGGTTCGCATCATCCGCGTCAGCGGCAGGTTCCGGTTCCGCACCCCGCGACGACACCGCGGGCAAGCGTGGCACCGCCGCCAGCAGCGTCCGCGTGTAGTCCTCGCCCGGTTCGGCGAACAACCCGAACACCGTCTGCTCCTCGACCACCCGCCCCTCGCGCATCACCACGACCCGGTCGGCGATCTCCGCGACCACCCCGAGGTTGTGGGTGATGAACAGGATCGCCGTCCCGCGCCGGCGTTGCAGGGAGCGCAGCAGTGCGAGGATCTCGGCCTGCACGGTGACGTCGAGTGCGGTGGTCGGTTCGTCGGCGATGAGCAGTGCCGGCTCACCGGACAGGGCGAGCGCGATGACCACGCGCTGTTTCTGCCCGCCGGAGAGCTGATGCGGGTACCAGTCCAGGCGCTTGTCCGGCTCCGGGATATCCACGGCCGTCAGCAGTTCGATGGCGCGGGTTCGCGCGGCGGCCTTGTCGGTCACGCCGTGCGCACGCAGCGCCTGCGCGAGCTGGGTGCCGATCTTCTGCACCGGGTTCAGCGCGGTCTGCGGCTCCTGGAAGACCATGGCGGCCTTGGTTCCACGCAGGTCCCGCAACACCGGTTCGGCGGCGCCGACGACCTGTGTGCCCGCGAGCCGGATCGACCCGCCCGCCCGCGCGGTCTCCGGCAGCAGCCCGAGCACCGATCGCGCGGTGAGCGACTTGCCCGAGCCGGACTCCCCGACGAGGGCGACGACTTCGCCCCGGCGAACCCGCAAGCTCACCCGGTCGACCACCGTCTTGTCGCCGAAACTCACCGTCAACTCGTCGATGTCGAGCACGGGGTCGAGCTGGTCGGATGGTGTACTCATGCCAATCTCCTTGCCCGGCCCAATGCTTGGGCGATCAACAGGAATCCCAGGGTCAGCGCGGCCACCACGACCAGCGGTCCGATCGCGATCCACGGGTTGGCGTCGAGGTTGGCGATCGAGCCCGCGATCAGCGAACCCAGCGACGGCTGCGGCGGGAGCACGCCGATCCCGATGAAACTCATCGCACCTTCGATGAACACCGCCACCGACAGCGACAGCGCGAATTGCACGCCGAGCGGTTCGATCACATTGGGCAGCACATGCTTGCGCAAGGTCCACCAGGTATCGGCGCCGATCACCTCGGAGGCTTCGACGAACGGCTGTTCGCGCACGGCCAGTACCGCCGTGCGGATCTGCCTGCCGAAGATCGGGATCTCGGCGGCGACGATCACGATGACCACCGCGTGCCAGCCGGGCCCGGTGATCGCGGCCAGCGTGATCCCCAAGATCAGTGTCGGAAAGGCCAGAATCAGGTCGAACACCCGCTGGACGGTCACGTCCGCGATCGGGTGGACGGTCGCGGCCAGCCCGACCAGCGCACCGATCAGGGCGCCGATCGGCACCGCGAGCAGCGCGATCAGCAGGTCGATCCGGATACCGGCCAGCACCCGCGCGGCCACGTCACGGTTGAGGTGGTCGGTGCCGAGCCAGTGCTGCGCGCTGGGGCCGAGCAGGTTGGCGCCGGGGATCTGGGTGAGCGGATCGTAGGAGCTGAGCAACCCGGCGAACACCCCGGCCAGTGCCACCACAGCGACCAGCAGTACCCCGGCCAGTCCCTGCCCACGGCGCAGCGCGCGCAAGGGTCCCTCGTGCCGTGGTGATTCATGCACAGTTACAGCGTTTTTCGTGACGGTCACGAGCGTCCTCCGATGCGAATCCGCGGGTCCAGCCACGCGTGCGCGACATCGGTGATCAGCTGGATCACCACGAACACCGCCACCGACAGCAGCAACAGCACCTGCACGAGCGGATAGTCGCGCCGGCTGATCCCCTGCTCGATGAGCTGGCCGATCCCCGGCCACACGAAGGCCGCTTCCACGAGCACCGCACCACCGAGCAGCTGCCCGGTCTGGATGCCGAGCACGGTGAGCATGGTCGGCAGCGCATTGCGCAGCGCGCCACGGGTGACGATCTCGCGGTACCCGATGCCGAGCGAACGCGCGGTCAGCACATACTGCTTCGCGAGTTCGGTGCGCAGCGCTTCGGTGAGGAACCGGGTGAGCGCCGCCGACACCGGCAACGCGAGGCAGATCGCGGGCAGCAGCAGGTACTGCACGGCGATATCGGGGCGCGCGATGAAGCCGTCCGGCGGCACCCCGCCCGCGGGCAGCACCGGAATCGCGACGGCGAACACCAGCACCAGCAGCGGTCCCACCACGAAGGTCGGTAGCGCGACGGCGATCGTATTGGCCGCGGCGACCACAGTCTCGAGCCAGCGACTCGGCCACAGCACCGACGCCACCGACACGACCAGACTCACCAGCACGGCCAGCAGCAGTGCGGTCACCGTGAGCACCAGCGTGTTGGTGAGCCCGCGGCCGACCAGGTCGGTGATCTCACCGCCGATGATGTAGGAGCGACCGAGGTCGAGGGTGAACACGTCGGCGAGCCAGTGCAGATACTGCACCGGGATGGATCGGTCGAGACCGAGCTGGTGGCGGATCACCTCGATGGTCTGCGGCGTCGCGTCGTTGCCCGCCAGGATGGTGGCGGGGTCTCCCGGAACGAGCCGCAGCAGCAGGAAGATCAGCACCGAGGCGCCGAACAGCACCAGCAGCGCCGAGGGGAGCCGGTGCAGCAGGTAGCGCGTCATGACAGGAAGGTGTCGGTGAGAACGGGTTCGCGCCGCTTGGTCCAGGCGAAACCGTGCACCTTGTTGACGGTGGAGTACTGCTGGAAACGCACACCGATCTCGATCAGGAACAGTCCTTCGAGCAGCTGATCGGTGACAGCCTGATACGCGCGCACCGCTTCGGGCCCGGTGCCCTTGGCCAGCTGCCATGCGGTGTCGGCGGCCGCGGTGTAGGCGGGCGATTCGTAGCGCGAGGCATTGCGGCGGGCATTGAACGGGTAGGCGCTCACCGTGAGGGTCGACGGGACGAACTGCGCCCACGAATGGTCGGTGACCCACAGGCCGCGGAACTGCTGGCCGGTGAGCTGCTTGACGAACGTGGCGGCGTCGACCGGGTCGAGGTCGACCTCGATGCCCACGTCGGCGAGGTTGGCCTGCACGATCTGGGCGACCTCGGCGTAACCGGGGGCGAAGGTCAGCGGCAGCTTCGGCGGCTTGGCCGCTTGACCCAGCAGCTGTTTGGCCTTGCCGATGTCACGGTTGAATTTCGTATTGCGGGATTCGTCGAAGGCAGGCGAGTTCTTGGGCCACGGCACATTCAGCGGATAGCCCGCGCCGCGGAATACCTCGTTGATGATGCGTTCGCGGTCGAGCGAGTAGGCGATGGCCTGGCGCACCCGGACATCGGCCAGCGTGGGTTCGGTCACATTGACGCCGACATAGGCTTGCAGCTCGGCGCCTTCGAGGTCGTGCACCGTGAATCCGCCACTCTTGCCGAGATTTTCGGCATCGCGGTAGCCGAGCTCGCGCGCCGCGGCGATCTGACCGGACTTCAACGCGTTGAGCAGTGCGTTCGGGTCGGGGATGATCGACACCTCGACCCGGTCCAGGTAGGGACGCTCGGGGACCCAGTAGTCCGGATTCTTCTCGAAGATCAACTGCGAGTTCGGCACGCGCTGGACGTATTTGAACGGGCCGGTGCCGATGTAGGTGTCCCCGGTGCCGAGCTTGTCCGCGGTTTCACTGTCCAGGATCGGCACGGTGTCGAGCAGGTCGTAGATGTTGCTCAGCGGATGGGCGAGCTGCAACACGATCCGCGTCGGCGAGACGATGTCGAACCCGGTGACAGCGGCGGCCGAACTACGCAGCTGCGCCGACCATTTGGCGTCGGCGTAGGTGCGCAGCGAGAACTCCACGTCCTTGGCCGTGAAGGGGCGCCCGGTGTGGAACTTGACGTCGTCGCGCAGGTCCAGGCTCAGCGAACGGCCGTCGGCGGCGAGCTGCCACGACTTGGCCAGTAGTGGTTGCGGTTCCAGCTTGTCGTTCGGGTAGCGGATCAGCGACTCGTAGACCAGGCCGATCACGACCGGGGTCGCGGCGGTGTTGGTGAGCAGGTTCGCCGGCACCAGGTCCTCACGGATGCCGACCTTCAGGGTGCCGCCGCGCACCGGTGTGGCGTCGCCGCCGCCCGCCTTCTGTTCCGAGACCGCCGAGGTGCAGGCCGCCAGTGCGGCACCGCCGAAGATGGCCGCGGCGGCGATGCCGCTGGTGCGCAGGAAGTTTCGGCGGCCGAAGCCACTGGGGGTTGAGCTCATCGTGAAGATCCTCGAAGACGCATCGACCCGCGCGGCGGGCCGAGGAGGGTGCACAGCGCACCGCAGGAAAGGGAACACATCGGGTCGGCCGCGAACGTCGTGGGGCGTTCGTCAGCCGCGCAGGACGCGACACGAACAGCAGCAGGGTGGCTGATTCGTGGGCACGGCAGTGACGCTAACAAGTTGCGACGGACCGGTCACCGATTCCACGCACACTGCACATAACCCTGGTGACCAGCTGATATGTCGCCTTTACTGCCAGAATGCCTGTTCCACCCCATGCTCGCGGTTACGCATCTTTCGGCGGCTCGGCCGGTCGCACGTCCGCCGAGTCGACCCCCGACTGGACGTATCCACCGACCGCGCCCGCCGGTGCGCCGAACATCGTCGTCGTGCTCGTGGACGACATGGGTTACAGCGATATCGGCCCGTTCGGTTCGGAGATCGAGACGCCGACCCTTGACCGTCTGGCAGCCGAGGGTGTTCGGCTCTCGAACTACCACACGACGCCGCTGTGCTCGCCCTCGCGCGCGGCGCTGCTGACCGGGATCAATTCCCACCGTGCCGGTTTCGGCTTCGTGGCCAACGCCGACCCCGGCTACCCCGGCCTGCGCCTGGAACTGGCCGACGATGTGCTCACGCTCCCGGAGATCCTGCGCGGCAACGGCTACGCCACCTACGCGGTGGGCAAATGGCATCTGGTGCGCGACGCCACGATGAACCCGTCGGCGCATCGGGACTCCTGGCCGACCCAGCGCGGATTCGACCGCTACTACGGGTCTTTGGAGGGTCTGAACTCCTTCTACTACCCCAACCAGCTGGTCTCGGACAGCTCGGTGGTCGACGTCGAGGAATACCCGCCGGGCTATTACCTCACCGACGATCTGACAGACAAGGCGCTGTCCTACATCAAAGACCTGCGCGCGCACGACACGGAGAAGCCGTTCTTCCTGTACTTCGCGCACGTGGCGATGCACGGGCCGCTGCAGGCCAAGGCCGAGGATCAGGCCAAGTATCGGGGTCGCTACGACCAGGGCTGGGACGAACTGCGCCGACGACGCTTCGCCGAGCAGCTGGCCCAGGGCTTGTTCCCACCGGGCACCGAGCAGAAGCCGCGCAATACCGAGCCGGGTTACGAAGCGGCGGAGTGGGATTCGCTGCCGGCCGACGAGCAGCGGCGCTACGCCAAGTACATGGAGGTGTACGCGGGCATGGTCGACAGCATCGACCAGAGCCTGGGGCGCATCGTCGACCTGCTCGACGACCTCGGTGAACTCGACAACACCATCATCGTGTTCACCTCCGACAACGGCGGCACCGCCGAGGGCGGACCGGAGGGCACGCGCTCGTATTTCGCCGAGTTCGCCCACGTCGACGATCCCGACTGGGTGGGCGATGTCCCGCACGACGAGGACCTGATCGGCACCGCGAAACTGGGTGTGCACTACCCGCGAGGCTGGGGCCAGGCGTCCAACACCCCGTTCCGGTTCTACAAGGGCCAGACCTTCGCGGGCGGCGTGCGGGTGCCGCTGGTCGTGTCGTGGCCGAAGGGGCTGCCGCGCACCGGCACCGACTCCGGTATCCGCCACGAATACGCCTACGTCACCGATCTGGCGCCGACCCTGCTCGAACTGGCGGGCCTGGACCGTCCTTCGGTGCGTAACGGGTTGCCCGCCAAAGACTTCGACGGCGTCTCCGCGGCCGAGCTGTTGCGCGATCAGGCAGCCCCGACGCGGCACACCGAGCAGTACTCGGAGATGACCGGCCATCGTGGCTTCTACCGCGACGGCTGGAAACTGCTGTCGCTCCACGAAACCGATGCCGCCATCGACGCGCCGAACTGGCAGCTGTTCGACGTGCGCGCCGACCCCACCGAGCTACACGATCTCGCGGCGCAGTACCCGGACAAGGCCGCCGAACTGGCCGCCGCCTGGGACGAATCGGCGTGGGCCAACACCGTGTTCCCGCTCCTGACCCGCGCCGACCTGTTCCGCCGTCGCCCGGAGGAGGCGCGGTTCGCCGCACCGGTGCGGCTGCTGCCCGGTACCCCCACCCTGGAGCGCTACCGCTCCCAGCGCCTCATCGCCTACCGCGACTTCACCATCACCGCCGAGCTGACCGGCGCCCGCCGGCTCGCCGCCCAGGGCTTCCAGCCCGGCGACGAAGGAGTCCTCGTCGCACACGGCGACCCGCTCGGCGGGTACCTGCTCTACATCGAGGACGGCGAAGTCGTGCTCGGCGTGAACAGCTACGGACGGTATGCCTCCGTCGGCGTGCCGCTGCCCATCGGGACGCGCGAAATCACCGTGCGAGCCACCGTCGAGCCGCGGCTGCGCTGGGACTTCACCATCCAGGTCGACGGCACGCCGCTCGCGGAGCTCACCGACCAGGTCCAGCTGGTCGGGATGGCGCCGTGGACCGGGATCTCCGTCGGCGTCGACGCGCGCGGCCCGGTCTCGTGGGATCTCCGCGAGCGCCGCGGACCTTTCCGCTATACCGGCGGTTTGCGCGCGATCACCTACACGCCCGGCCCCGTGCAGGTTCCGCAGCGCACGATCGACGCGGTGGAGCGAGAGGCCGAGTACGCCGCGGAATAACGGACCGCCGTTTCCTCGGCGAGCGCCCGCTCAGCGCGGGCCCCGCAGATCGAGTCGCGACCAGGTCGGATACCGTTTACCAGCCAGAAATGCCACGCAGACAGGACCCCGGAGATGGACGACAGTTCCCTGAACTGGGACGACGGTGCGCTCGTCACCATCGACCAGCGCGGACTGCCGCACGAGGTGCGGCACCTGCGTTTGCGCACCGTCGACGAGATCATCGAGGCGATCACCACCCTCGCCATTCGCGGCGCTCCGGCGATCGGGATCGCGGGCGCCTTCGGCGTGGTCATCGCGACCAGGGCGCACACTCACGACGACGTATCCGGCGAGGCGGATGGCCGGACCGGCACAACAGGTGGCTCGACCGGCGGCGCACTCGATGACAGCGGCAGTCGCGGCCGCAGTGTGATCGATGTGGTCGCCGTGCACGCCGAGGCCGACCGGATCGCCGCGGCTCGACCGACGGCGGTCAATCTGGCGTGGGCGGTCGACCGGGTCCGCAGCCGGATCGCCGACGGTGCCGACGCGGTACTGGCCGAGACTTTCGACCTGCTCGCCGAGGACGGTCTGGTCAACCGTTCCGCCGCCACCCATGCCGCCGACCTGGTGCAACGGCTGTGCGGTGAGCGTCCGCTCCGGCTACTGACCCACTGCAACACCGGCCGTCTGGCCACCAGCGCGTTCGGCACCGCGATCGGCGCGCTGCGGGTGCTGCACGAACGCGGCGCCGTCGCGGACGTGATCGTCGACGAGACCCGCCCGCTGCTGCAAGGTGCGCGGCTCACCGCGTGGGAGCTGGCCGAGGCGGGTATTCCGCATCGCCTGACCATCGATTCCGCCGCCGCCTGGGCGATGGCGACCGGTCAGGTCGACGCCGTGCTGGTCGGCGCCGACCGGATCACCGCCAACGGCGACGTCGCCAACAAGATCGGCACCTTCACCCTGGCCCTGGCCGCGCGCCACCACGGCATCCCGTTCATCGTGGTCGCCCCGGAGTCCACCCGCGATACCGCGATGGCCACCGGCGCGCAGATCGTGGTGGAGCAGCGGACGTCCGCCGAGGTGACCGGGTTCGGCGGCGTGGACACCGCACCGGCGGGCACCGCGGTGTTCAACCCGGCCTTCGATGTGACGCCGACCGATCTGGTCACCGCCGTGGTCACGGAAAACGGTGTGGTCTACCGCAATTCGGATGCTTTCGACGAGCACGGCCGCGCGCATTCGCCCGCCACCGCCGAGCACACCGACAGGCCCCTCGCCGCTCAGGGCCAGGCGATCGCCGCCACCGCACGCCAGCTCTACGAGCGTGGCTGGATGCCGGGCACCGCGGGCAACATCTCGGTGCGAATCGACCCGGCCGACGCCGAATCAGGCCGAGTCACGACCTCGGGTGCCGATGCCCTCGTCACCGCCAGCGGCCTGTCCAAAGGCGAGCTGGGCGGGGACGACATGGTGCTCGTCGCGATCGCCGACACCACCGTGCGCCCAGGCCAGAGCCGCAAGCCTTCCGCGGAGACCAGCATTCACACCGCCGTCTACCGCACCCGGCCCGCCGGCGCGGTCGTGCACGTGCACTCCCCGTTCGCCACCGCGCTGGCGACTACCGCCGCGCGACCCGGCGCCGCGGTGACCCCGCTCCGGATCAGCGGATTCGAGCTGCTCAAGGGATTCGGACTGGCAGACCCGTCGACGGTCGTGATCCCGGTGTTCCCGAACTGGCCGGATGTGGCGCGGATCGGCGCCGACATCGACACCTACCTGCGCGAAAACCCTGACGCACCACCGATTCTGTTCATCACCGGGCACGGGATCACCACCTGGGGTGACACTCTTGCCCAGGCGCGTGATCGCGCCGAATGCCTGGAAGCCCTGTGCGAGTTGATCGCCCGCACCGGACGTACCGACGCCACGCCCCTCGAGATCGGACCGACATGACCCTGCTGCAAGTGATGGCCGCCGACAACGCCGCCGACGTCCGGGTGCGCACCACCGACCCCACCGAGATCGGCGCCGCGCTGGCCGAGCACGGCATCGCGTACTCGCACTGGGACGTCCGCGCCGACGCCGCCGCCACGGACTCCGACACCCTGCTCGCCCACTACGGCCCGCAGATCGCCGAACTCAACACCACAGGCCGCTACCAGCACATCGACGTCGCGCGCATCCACCCCGACGCGAACAACCCGGAATGGCCCGCCACCGCCGCCGGTGCGCGCGCGAAGTTCCTCGACGAGCACCGCCACGCCGAGGACGAGGTGCGCTTCTTCGCCGCGGGTCGCGGCTGCTTCTACCTGCACGTGGGCGACGCGGTGCTCGCGACCGTCTGCGAAGCGGGCGACCTGCTCTCCGTCCCCGCGGGCACGCTGCACTGGTTCGACATGGGCACCACCCCCGACTTCATCGCCATCCGGTTCTTCGAGGAGGCCGACGGCTGGGTCGGCGACTTCACCGGCGACAAGATCAGCGCGGGCTTCCCGACGCTCGACGAACTGCTCGCGTGACCCGCGCGATCGTCCTCGATATCGAGGGCACCACCAGCCCCACCGACGCGGTCCGCACCGACCTCTACGGCTACACCAGCGCCCACCTGCCGACCTGGCTGTCCGAGAACACCGACGGCACAGCGGATTCGGTGCTCACCGCGACCCGCGACCTCGCCGGTGAACCCGATGCGGGGCCCGACCGCGTCGCCGAGATCCTGCGCGGCTGGCTGGAATCCGACGTCAAGGCCGAACCGCTCAAGACCGCTCAGGGCGCGATCTGCGCCCAGGGCTTCCGGGCGGGCGCACTGCACGGACGCTTCTTCGACGATGTGGCACCCGCCCTGAAAGCGTGGCACGCCAACGGCTTGCAGCTGTTCGTCTATTCCTCGGGGTCCGAACGCAATCAACGCGATTGGTTCACCTTCGCCGACGCGGGCGATCTGTCCGGCCTCATCGTCGACCACTTCGACCTGGTGACCGCGGGCCCCAAACGCGAACCCAGCTCCTACGAATCCATCGCCGACCGCATCGGCGTCCCCCCACCGGACATCCTGTTCCTGTCCGACCACCCGGACGAACTCGACGCCGCCGTCACCGCAGGCTGGCAGGTCGTCGGCGTACACCGCCCCGGCGAACCCAACCCCCCACGCCCACCTCACCTGTGGGTGAGTTCCTTCGCCGACATAGATCCGCGGTTTGCACCTGATTAGTCTGCTTCCATGAACGACCAGGGGCCAAGCCTCGAATCCGCCCCGCAGCGAACAGATCGGCCGACAGCGGCCTTCGTCCAGCCGATGCCATCGACCGACGCACAGCCCGATGTCGACCCGTTCAGCCGACCCGCACCCGAAATCCCCGGCCTGGACGCCCCGGACGCGACCATCGCGCTGACACCCGGCACTGCCGCACAGCTCGCCCGGCACAATGCGCTGCGCGCGGCGCCACGCTACATCGGTATCGTCCTCGCGATCGCAGTGCCGGCGAGCATGATCGTGCTGCTCTGGATCGGCCTTCCCCTGGCATCGATACTGGTGATCGAGGGTGTGGTCGTCGCGTACGTGTTCCTCGCCATGTTCTTCTCACTCCGGCGCCAGTTCCGGAGCCTGTCCCGGTCCGATATCACCACCGGCAGTTGCGCCGTCACGCTCGGCGCCGACGCGCTCGACCTGGCTGAGGCCTCGTCACGCACCCGGATCGGGTACGACCGCATTCGCTCGGTCCGGGCCAGCCGCCGCGTCGTCACACTGAGTTTCGACAATCGCCATCTCGCCCTGCCTCGGGCGCTGTTCCCTGACGCACTGCTCACGCGGTTGCGGCTGCTCATCGATACCGAGCCCGCGGCCCGTCCGTCCCCACTGCCGCCGTTGCCTCGGCTCCCTCAGCCCCAAGTGCACACGGTCATCGCGGCCGACACCGCGCACCGGCTCACCATCGCGCGGCGCCTCGAACCGTGGCGGCGGATCTCGGGCCGCATCGCCACCGTGTTTCTGTTCATCGAGGCCGGTGCGCTGGGTGCACTGGCATACGGCGTCCTCGGTGCGCTGTGGGCAGTGGTCATCGCATCGCTTTTCGCGCTGGCCCTGCGGTTCTGGATGCGTCGGCCCTCGGAGAAGGCCACGGGCCAATATCAAGGGATGTTCCCGGTCGCGACCGGCCTCACGGCGCAGTTCGGCACCGACGCGGTCGTCCTCGGCGGTGCCACGTTCCTGCTGCGTGCACCGTATTCGATCGTCACCGAAGTGGTCGTGCGCGCGGATTGCGCGGTCGTGAAATACGGCACCACGCCGCTGGTCCTGCCGAGAGCGCTGTTCGCCCCGGAAGTCCTTCCCCGGTTGCGCGAACTCGGCGTCACCGTCGTCGAGCGCTGACTTCCGGCGCCGCTCAGCCGACCTGAGCCCGGACCGCGCCCAACGTCCCCCGCTGCACCGTCCCGAACACCCGTCGCGCGTGGACCGCGACCGGGCTCGTCGACCACGGCGCCAGCGTGGTGGTGAACATCAGTTCGCACCAGGACAGCGCGGGGATCTCGCCGGCGGCGAGGGTGGCGATAAGGGACAGCTCGGTGTCGTTGCCGAGCCAGGCGGCGACCAGCCAGGAGGCGTCGAGACGGCCGAGGAATTCCTCGGCGTCCTCGGGCGGGCCGTGGGGGGTGTCGACGGCGAGGTGGACAACGGCGGCGACGGCGTGGCGCATCTTGGCGTCCATGCCGATAGCGTCGTGCAGCAGCAGACTCTCCAGCGCTGAGCGCAGTTCCATCGAGGGATCGAGTGCTGGTTCGTGCATGACGAGCCTTTCCTGTGGTTCGGTCTGCTGGTCGAGGCCACCGGTGATCGCCCGGAGTGCCGGAGTCGACTGTGGCATCTCCGGATCGACCAGACCGGTCAACGGTCCCGACGACCAATCGAGCCTGCCGAACGCCTGGCACCAGTCCAGTGCCGGATTGTCATCGGTGACAACCAGATCCAGTGCCAACCCGGCTATCGACGCGGTGCAGGCCAGGGTGATGGCGTCGAGACCTTCCTCGCTGACCGCCAAATGCAGCGTCACGTTCTCGACCCCGGTGTCCTCGCGTGCTCGGCCCGCGAGCCAGATCGCGCGGCCCGCGGCCCCCGTCGTGGCCGCGAGCTGGTCGCCGCGCGGATGGTCGGCGTCGGCGTCGATGAACGGGCCGTACCAGATCGCCCTGCCCTCCGCGTCGCAGACCGCGAAAGTCGCCGAGACGCTGTCGCCCGCCGCGGCCAGACTTATATGGGCGTCCAGCCCCTGCTCCGTCACCCTCATCAAAATCCCCATTTTCCGATTCGAGCCGAATATCGGTACGCCCCCTATCCAATCGGCCATGAACACACATGTCCACAGGGCGCGCTCAAATAGTTTTCCCCGGTGAGGTACATACACTCGCCAGTGAATTCACAGGACCGGCGGTCCCCCGCACGGGGAGTACCGCATTCAGTCCGCAACCGGCGAAAGCGACCGGTTGGCTTGTATGTTTCGACTATGCCCTTCGTGCACTCCGATTCGGTGAACGTCCATTTCCGCACCGATGCCGTCCACGGTCCGACGCTGCTGCTCGCCCATGGATTCCTCATGGACGAATCCATGTTCGACCCGATCCGGAAAGTCCTGGCGCACACCGATATCAATGTCGTGGCCTGGGACGCCCGGGGTCACGGCCGCACCGGCTACGGCGACAACCCGCGCTTCGATTACTGGGATCTGGCCACCGACGGCCTGCGGGTACTCGACGCGCTCGGCATCGAGCACGCGATTGTCGGCGGCATGAGCCAGGGCGGTTACACGGCATTGCGAATGGCCTTGCTCGCTCCCGAGCGCGTCACCGGACTGGCACTGCTCGATACCGAGGCCGACGCGTGCACCAGAGACGACGAAACCTATTACGAGAACTTCTTCGATGAATGGTGCGGCACGGGCGCATTGCGGCCGCTGGCCGAAGACCTCGCGCCACGATTGATCGGCGGCACCGATCCGCAGATCTGGCAGACCTGGATCACCCGCTGGCTGACCGGCGATCGCAGCGCCATTCGGCCTGCGGCCGAATGCCTGATCGGCCGCGATTCGGTCCGCGGGCGGCTCGGTGAGATCACCGTGCCCGCGCTCGTCCTGCGCGGCGAACACGACCACAGCAGCACGGTGGACAAATGCGCGCGGTTGGCCGACGGGCTGTCGGGGGCAGGCGAGGTACGCACGGTGGCGGGCGCGGGC
The DNA here is from genome assembly GCF_042728755.1 of Nocardia sp. NPDC060249. Lineage (NCBI taxonomy): Bacteria > Bacillati > Actinomycetota > Actinomycetes > Mycobacteriales > Nocardiaceae > Nocardia > Nocardia sp. NPDC060249. Next base: position 85,718 of record NZ_JBHXAQ010000001.1, on the reverse strand, counting down.
CACGGCTGCGCGCTGACCCATCCCGAGCAGGTCGCCGCGGCACTGGCCGGCTTGGTCACAGCCTGCGACCCGCACGCCGTCGAGCCGGTGGCGGTCGCCGGGATCTAGCGGTCGGGGCCGCGAACGCCCAGGTAGTACTGGATGCGACCGGGATAGGCGACGGAGTCGAGCCGGAACAGCTGGACGTCGACGGTGTAGTTCTCGCCGGTGTGCAGATCGCACAGCCGCATCGCGGTGTGCTCGCGGCCGTACACGGTGTCGCCGTCGTCCCAGATGCGGCGGAAATCGCGATACTGCGCCATTTCGTCGAGCAATTCGGTGGCCCAGTCGCTGCCGCCCTGCTGGCCGATCAGACCCCGCAGCCAGTGCACGGTGAGCGTGGACTCCGTCTCCCAATCGACCATTACTTTGCGCGACAACGGGTTGCCGAAGAACCAGCGCAGAATATTGACGTCCTCGACCAATCCGGGAAACGCGCGGTCATAGGATTCGTTGGCCGCCAGCACGTTCCAGCGCGTGTCGACGTACGCCGCCAGATCGGGTTCCTGCAGCGCCAAGGTGCGGCGCATCTCGGTGCTGATCTCGGCTCGCAGATCCTCGACGGTCGGGTTGTCGACCGGAGCGAGCCCGGCAAGATCGAAAAGATGTCTGCGCTCGATATCGGTGACCGGCGCGATCCGGTCGAGGTAGCGCACGAGCGCCTCGACCACCGCGTGCGTGGGCCGGTCCCGGTCCCCACTCTCCAAATGCGTGATGTAGCTGGAGCTGACCCCCGCCGCGAAGGCGAGCTTTTCCCTGGAAATCCGCCGATCGTCGCGCAGTCGCCGCAGCAACCCGCCGAGCGTCGGCGGTTTCGGCGGCCCGTCAGGCCCGTCGAACGATGGCTTCGGTATCACCCCAACCCTCCCTGTCTGCACGGGCTCATCCTGGATGACTATTCAACCTCGAGCCAACCGCCGACCGGAAAAGATGCTGTTTCTTTATATTGACGCCCCGCCGTTTGGGTAGTTACCGCTGGGCAACTGTGTTCGTGGTCACGAAATGCGGTGTGCCGAACCGAATTAAAAGGATTCCAATTCGTTCCGTTCAGCAGTGCTATAGGATTCCGCACCGCCCGGCCACGACCGCCGTGGTCGCCACCGTGCCGGACACCCCGCCGCCGAACGGCCGATCCCGGTTCACCACGGATCGACCCGCACACGCCTCGGCGCTCGGCCACGCAGCCGCCACTCCCGACCGACTCGAGCACCACGTCGGGCGGGCTCATCCCGACCATAGTTGTGTGTGGCGTCACATCAGCGCTGTTCAGCGGGCACACCGCGTGTGTAAACAAATGTAAACCGCGAGAGAACCAGTCGTTTCCGAAGCATCACCGCCGGCCCGGCCACGCACCCCCCGATCACCGCGTTCGGCCAGCTCGCGGCTCGTTCACCCTGGTGAGCCCCCGATCGCGAGCGTCGTCGCGCACCTCCCCCGTGACCACGACATTTCGCCGACCTCACAGCTCACCGAGGCTCGAATCCGGATGTGAAAAGTTCGTTTTGCCGAAGGAGTCCGCCTCCTTACAGTTTTCCCAACAGCCCGATTTCACAGCTCGAAGGGGGCGTCGTGGTTAATTCGCGCACGCAAGGTCCGTCGCCCGCCGATTTCGGCGACACATTGCTGAACCTCGGTAAGTATTTCCAGCGGGGCGAGGTTTCGCCCGACCACCGTTCCGTCTACAAGGTCGGCGGTCGCGATGCCGACGAGTTCTACCGCGACCGCTGGTCGCACGACAAGGTGGTGCGCTCCACCCACGGCGTGAACTGCACCGGCTCGTGCTCCTGGAAGATCTACGTCAAGGACGGCGTGATCACCTGGGAGTCCCAGCAGACCGACTATCCGTCGGTGGGTTCGGACAAGCCCGAGTACGAGCCGCGCGGCTGCCCCCGTGGCGCGTCGTTCTCCTGGTACACCTACTCACCGGCCCGCGTGCGCTACCCGTATGTGCGTGGCACGCTGCTCGACCTGTACCGCAAGGCCAAGGCCGAGCTCAAGGACCCGGTACTGGCGTGGGAGTCCATCGTCGAGGACCCGGCCAAGGCCAAGGCCTACAAGACCGCGCGCGGCAAGGGCGGTTTCGTCCGCGCCGAATGGTGGGAAGCCGCCGAAATCGCCGCCGCCGCGCATGTTTACACGATCAAGCAGTACGGCCCCGACCGGGTGGCCGGCTTCTCGCCGATCCCGGCGATGTCGATGGTCAGCCACGCCACCGGCGCCCGCTTCGTCTCGCTGATCGGCGGCTACATGCTGTCGTTCTACGACTGGTACGCCGACCTGCCGGTGGCCTCGCCGCAGGTGTTCGGCGATCAGACCGACGTGCCGGAGTCCGCCGACTGGTTCGACGCGGGCTACCTCATCATGTGGGGCTCCAACGTTCCCGTGACCCGTACCCCGGACGCGCACTACATGACCGAGGCGCGCTACCGCGGCCAGAAGGTCGTGGTGGTCTCCCCCGACTACGCCGACAACACCAAGTTCGCCGACGAGTGGGTGGCCGCGCGCCCCGGTACCGATGCCGCGCTGGCGATGTCGATGGGCCACGTGGTGCTCAAGGAGTTCTTCATCGAGAAGCAGACTCCGATGTTCACCGACTACATCAAGTCCTTCACCGATCTGCCGTATCTGATCTGCCTCGACGAGGCGGCAGATCAGGACGGTGCTCTCCCCGGCAAGTTCCTCACCGCAGCGGATCTCGGCCACACCGGCGAAGGCGCCGAACACAAGCCGGTCCTGCTCGACCAGGCGGGCAACGCGATCGTGCCCAACGGCTCGCTGGGCCACCGCTTCGGTGAGGGCGACGCGGGCAAGTGGAACCTCGACCTCGAGGGTGTCGACCCGCTGCTCACCCTGCTCGGTCACTCCGACGACGCACCGGTCACCATCGCGCTGCCGCGTTTCGACACCGACGTCGCCGGGTCGATCATCCGTGGTGTGCCGACCAAGATCGTCGCGGGCAAGCGGGTCACCACGGTCTTCGACCTGCTGCTCGCGCAGTACGGTGTCGGCCGCGACGGTCTGCCCGGCGAGTGGGCGAAGGGTTATGACGACGCCGAGTCGCCGTACACCCCGGCCTGGCAGGAGACCATCACCGGCGTCCCCGCTGTGCAGGCCGCCCGCATCGGGCGCGAATTCGCCGACAACGCCGAACGTTCCGGCGGTCGCTCGATGATTCTGATGGGCGCGGGTACCAACCACTGGTTCCACTCCGATCAGATCTACCGTGCCTTCTTCACCCTCACGCTGCTCACCGGCTGTCAGGGCAAGAACGGTGGTGGCTGGGCCCACTACGTCGGCCAGGAGAAGTGCCGTCCCGTCACCGGGTGGGCCACCTTGGCATCGGCCAGTGACTGGCAGCGGCCGCCGCGTCAGATGCAGGGCACCGTGTTCTGGTACCTCACCAACGATCAGTGGCGCTACGACCCGTTCACCTCGGACTCGTTCGCGTCGCCGCTGGGCAAGGGCAAGTTCGCCGGTCGCACCGCCGCCGATAACATCGCCCTGGCGAGCCGGCTCGGCTGGATGCCCAGCTACCCGACGTTCAACCGCAACCCGCTCGACCTGGCCGACGAGGCCGCCGAAGCCGGGAGGACCCCCGCCGAGCACGTCGTCGACAAGTTGAAGTCCGGCGACCTGCGCTTCGCCTGCGAAGACCCCGACGCCCCCGAGAACTTCCCACGCGTGCTCACCGTGTGGCGCGCGAACCTGCTCGGCTCCTCGGGCAAGGGCAACGAGTACTTCCAGAAGCATCTGCTCGGCTGCGGCTCCAACCTGCAGACCACCGATGCCACCGGGGTACGCCCGCAGGAGCTGGAATGGCGCGAGGAAGGCGCCGAGGGCAAGCTGGATCTGCTGCTCGCGCTGGACTTCCGGATGACCAGCACCACGCTGTTCGCCGACATCGTGCTCCCCGCCGCCACCTGGTACGAGAAGCACGACCTGTCCTCGACCGACATGCACCCGTTCGTGCACGCGTTCTCCCCCGCCATCTCCCCGCCGTGGGAGGCCAAGACCGACTTCGAGGCGTTCCACCGGATCGCGCGCGGTTTCTCCTGGCTGGCCGAAAAGCACCTCGGCACCCGCAAGGACATCGTCGCGGTGCCGTTGCAGCACGATTCCCCCGATGCGCTGGCGCAAGCGGGCGGCAAGGTGCTGGACTGGAAAGCCGGTGAGTGCGAACCGATTCCGGGCAAGACCATGCCCAAGATCGTGGAGATCGAACGCGACTACACCAAGATCGCGGAGAAACTGGCCGCGCTCGGGCCGCTGGTGGAGAAGCTGGGTCTGACGACCAAGGGCATCACCACCTTCCCCGAGGAAGAAGTGGAGTACCTGGCCGGGCAGAACGGGACCATCGTCTCCGGCATCGCCGCGGGCCGTCCGTCGCTGGCCAAGGACACCCACGCCGCCGAGGCGATCCTGTCGCTGTCGGGCACCACCAACGGCCGCCTGGCGGTCGAGGGGTTCGAGGCGCTCGAGCGCCGGACCGGCACCGAACTGTCCGACCTCGCCAAGGAAGCCGAGGGCAAACGGATCACGTTCGCCGACACCCAGGCTCGCCCCGTTCCGGTGATCACCTCGCCGGAATGGTCGGGCAGCGAATCCGGTGGTCGCCGGTATTCTCCCTTCACCATCAATGTCGAGCGAAAGAAGCCGTGGCACACCCTCACCGGTCGCCAGCACTTCTACCTCGACCACGACTGGATGATCGAACTCGGCGAGCAACTGCCGATCTTCCGTCCACCGCTCGACATGTCGGCGCTGTTCGCGGAACCGAGCATCGGCAACGTGAGCGGCAACGGCCTCACGGTGCGCTACCTGACCCCGCACTCCAAGTGGTCGATCCACTCGGCCTACCAGGACAACCTGCACATGCTGACGCTCTCGCGCGGCGGTCAGACGATCTGGATGTCGGACGTCGACGCCAAGAAGATCGGGGTGGCCGACAACGATTGGATCGAGGCGATCAACCGCAACGGTGTGGTCGTGGCCCGCGCGATCGTCTCGCACCGCATGCCCGAAGGCACGGTCTTCATGTACCACGCCCAGGACCGCGCGGTCGACGTGCCGCGCATCGAAGGCGCCGAGGACACCACCAAGGAGGCCAAGGGCAAGCGCGGCGGTATCCACAACGCGCTGACCCGGGTCCTGATCAAGCCCTCGCACCTGATCGGCGGCTACGCCCAGCAGTCCTTCGCCCTGAACTACCACGGCCCCACCGGAAACCAGCGTGACGAAGTAACCACGATCCGCCGCCGCAGCCAGGAAGTCGAGTACTGACATGCACCAGGCTGTTCGTCCGCACAGGCGACAACTGATTTCGAACCGTCCGGGTAACTCTCCGGGCACGCCCAGAACAGGCTCGGCACTCGACCGCATGCCCGCATACACGACGGTCGCCGGCTCTCAGCCGTGCGCAAAATACTCGGAGAGGCGGAACTGACATGCGCGTTATGGCACAGCTCGCCATGGTCATGAACCTGGACAAGTGCATCGGCTGCCACACCTGCTCGGTCACCTGTAAGCAGGCGTGGACCAACCGTGGCGGTACCGAGTACGTCTGGTTCAACAATGTGGAAACCCGTCCGGGACAGGGTTATCCGCGCCAGTACGAGGACCAGGAGAAGTGGAAGGGTGGCTGGACGCTCAACAAGCGCGGCAAGCTGACCCTGAAGTCGGGCTCGCGGTTCAAGCGCCTGATGAACATCTTCGCCAACCCGGACCTGCCCACGGTCGACGACTACTACGAGCCGTGGAGCTACGACTACGACAACCTGCTGTCGTCGCCGCCCATCGACACCACCCCGGTGGCACGGCCCAAGTCGCTGATCACCGGCGAGGACACCAAGGTCACCTGGGGCGCGAACTGGGACGACGACCTGGGTTCGGGTCCCGAGCAGGTCGGCAAGGACCCCTTGCTCGGCAAGCTCGAGACCAAGGTGAAACTGGAGTTCGAAGAGACCTTCATGTTCTACCTGCCGCGCATCTGCGAGCACTGCCTGAACCCCTCGTGCGCCGCGTCGTGCCCCTCCGGCGCGATCTACAAGCGCGAAGAAGACGGCATCGTGCTCGTCGACCAGGACAAGTGCCGTGGTTGGCGCCAGTGCATCACCGGCTGCCCGTACAAGAAGATCTACTTCAACCACAAGACGGGCAAGGCGGAGAAATGCACCTTCTGCTACCCGCGTGTGGAGGTCGGCATCCCGACCGTGTGCTCGGAAACCTGTGTCGGACGGCTGCGCTACATCGGCGTGATGCTCTACGACGCCGACGCGGTGCTCGAAGCGGCCCAGGTCACCGATCCGCAGGACCTGTACACCTCGCAGCTCGGGGTGTTCCTCAACCCGCACGACCCGCGGGTGATCGCCGAAGCCGAGAAGGCCGGGATCTCGCCGGAATGGATTCAGGCCGCCCAGGATTCGCCGGTCTACAAGCTGATCGTCGACTACCAGCTGGCGCTGCCGCTGCACCCGGAATACCGCACGATGCCGATGGTCTGGTACGTGCCGCCGCTGTCGCCGGTGGTGGACGTGCTCAGCGAGACCGGCCACGACGGCGAGGACGCGGGCAACCTGTTCGGCGCCATCGACGCGCTGCGCATCCCGATCGAGTACCTGGCCGAGCTGTTCACCGCCGGTGAGATCGGCCCGGTGCGCTCGTCGTTGCAACGGCTGGCCGGGATGCGGGCGTTCATGCGGTCGGTCAACCTCGGTGAGGAACCCGAGCCCGGTATCGCGCCGTCGATCGGGCTCGAGCCCGAGGAGATCGAGGCCATGTACCGGCTGCTCGCCATCGCCAAGTACGAGCACCGGTACGTGATCCCGATGGGCGCGACGTCCAAGGCGCACGAACTGGATTCGCTGGCCACCGGGTGCAGTCTCGACACCGACGGCGGACCCGGTATGACCGCGTTCGACCAGGTCGTCGAGAAGTTCTCCCTGTCCGACACCAATCAGGCCGCGCCGGAGGAGAAGTCGGGCCGGATCAACCTGCTCAACTGGGACGGGCGCAGCACCAGTGGACTCGTGCCGACCACGAACGGCAACGGGGGTACCGGCAACGGCGCCGGTAACGGCAACGGCAGCAACGGCGCTGCCGTCGCCGACTCGCCCGTGAGCGGTGTCGCGCCATGAGTCTGCTCTCCATCCGCAAACGGCCCGAACCGGTGACGGCGATGCCCGAGCACGACCGCAGGGTCGTGTGGCGGCTGGCCGCGCTGCTGCTGGACTACCCGGGCGAGCAGACCTTCGCGATGCTCGACCAGTTGTCCGGCGCCGCAGCGCAATTGCCCGACGAGGTGCGGGCGCACTTCGCCGCGCTGTTGGCCTACCTGCGCGACACCCCGGCGATCGAGGTGGCGCAGAGCTACGTCGAGACCTTCGACATGCGCCGCCGCGCCAGCCTGCACCTGACGTTCTACGCCTTCGGCGACACCCGCAAACGCGGCATGGCGCTGCTGCGGTTCAAGCACGCCTACCGCCAGGCCGGGGTGGAACTCGGCGACGAGGAACTGCCCGACCACCTGCCGGTGCTGCTGGAATTCGCCGCCACCATCGACCCGATCGGCGGTGAACGCCTGCTCGGCGAGCATGTCCCGGTCATGGAGCTGCTGCGACTGTCTTTGGGCGACAACAACTCTCCCTACAGCGGCGTCCTCGCCGCAGTGCTCACCACCTTGCCGCCGGTGACCACCGCCGACCGCAGGCGCATCGCCGAACTCGCCGCCCAGGGTCCCCCCGAGGAAGAGGTCGGCCTCGAACCCTTCGCCATGGACCCCGCCCTCTTCGAAGCAACAGAAGGCCGCCGATGAACGCAACCATCCCCCTGCCCGAGGGCCTGTGGCTGATCCTGCCCTATATCGCGGCGACGTCCTTTGTGCTGGGCCATGTCTGGCGCTACCGCTTCGACCAGTTCGGCTGGACCACTCGGTCCTCGCAGATCTATGAGTCCAAGCTGCTGCAACTGGGCAGCCCGCTGTTCCACTTCGGCATGCTCGGCGTGTTCGGCGGGCATGTGATGGGGCTGCTGATTCCCGAATCCTGGACCGCGGCGATCGGCATCTCCGAGCACGCGTACCACCTGGTCGCGGTCGGCGCGGGGTCGATCGCGGGCCTGATGGTCGTGCTCGGCGTGGCCATCCTGTGCTACCGCCGCATCGCCATTCCCGCCGTGCGCAAGAACACCAGCCGCAACGACGTCATGATGTACACGCTGCTGACCGCGGCCCTGGTCACCGGCCTGCTCAACACCTGGGGTTCCAACCTGCTGTGGGGTACTTACAACTACCGCACCACGGTCTCCCCCTGGTTCCGCAGCCTGTTCTCGATCAACCCCGAACCGGGCCTGATGGTCGGCGTCCCCTGGACCTTCCAGCTCCACGGCCTCGTCGTCCTCGCGCTGGTCGCGGCCTGGCCCTACACCCGGCTGGTCCACATGTTCAGCGCCCCCATCGGCTACCTCACCCGCCCCTACATCGTCTACCGCCGCAAGGAAGTGGACACCAAGGACAAGACCCGCTTCGCGAAGGCCTGGGACTCCCCGGTCACGCCCGACCGCTGGTAGTGCGCGGTAGGCGACACGATCGCCCGTTGCACCGGCCCGCCTGCTCTCCACGCAGGCGGGCCGGTGTCTTTTCGGCCCACTCAGCGGGAGATCCCCCATTGCCCGCAGGACTGTAACGTGTTTCACTTTTGCGCATGAGCGATGTCCTCGCCCCCGCCACTCTCGGTCCGCTCACCCTGCGCAACCGGGTGATCAAGGCCGCCACTTTCGAGGGGCGGACACCGGACGCACTCGCCACCGACGACCTGGTGGAGTTCCACCGGGAGGTCGCCGAAGGCGGGGTCGGGATGACGACGGTCGCCTACTGCGCGGTCGCGCCGGGTGGGCGCACCGACCGGCACCAGATCTGGATGCGCGACGAAGCGGTACCCGGCCTGCGCAGGCTCACCGACGCGGTGCACGCCGAGGGCGCGGCGGTGAGCGCGCAACTGGGACACGCCGGGCCGGTCGCCAACGCCAAGTCGAATCAGGCGCCCGCGCTGGCGCCGAGCCGGATGTTCAATCCGCTCGGGATGCGCTTCACCAAGGTGCCCGACGCGCTCGGGATCGCCGAGGTCGTCGCGGCGCACGCGCGGGCGGCGCGCTTCGCGCGCGAGTCCGGGTTCGACGCCGTCGAGGTGCATCTCGGGCACAACTACCTGGCGAGCTCGTTTCTGAGCCCGATGCTCAATCGGCGCAAGGACGACTACGGTGGGTCGCTGGTCAATCGGGCGCGGGTGGCCAGGGAACTGGTCAAGGCCGTGCGCGACGCCGTCGGCGACACGATGGCCGTGACGGCCAAGCTCACCATGGAAGACGGTGTGCGGGGCGGGTTCTCGATCGAGGAGTCGCTGCAGGTGGCGACCTGGTTGCAGGACGACGGCGCGATCGACGCCCTCGAACTCACCGCGGGCAGCTCGCTGCTCAATCCGATGGCGATCTTCCGCGGTGACGCGCCGCGCAAGAACTTCGCGAAGACACTGCCGGTGCCGGTGCGGTGGGGATTCCAGCTCGTCGGCAAGGGGTTTCTCCGCGAATACCCCTACCGCCCGGCCTATCTCGCCGACAAGGCGCGCCGGTTCCGCGAGGAGCTGACGCTGCCGATCATCCTGCTCGGCGGCATCACCGACCGCCCGGCCGCACAGCAGGCCATCGACGACGGCTTCGATTTCGTCGCCATGGGCCGTGCCCTCCTGCGCGAACCGGACCTGATCCGCCGCTGGCACACCGACGCGACGACCCGTTCCCTGTGCACGCACTGCAACGAATGCGTGCCGACCATCTATTCACGCACGGAATGCGTGCTCCGCACCTAGCCACGACGCGGGGCTAGGCGAGGGCTTCGCGCACCGTGTCGAACCAGGCCTGGGTGTCGACGAGGCCCTTCTCGTTGTCCTTGCGGCCGCCGGCGAAGCCGAACAGGTCGGCGGCGTAGCGGCTCAGGACGGTGCTCTCGTTCTCCTCGAGGTCGGCCAGGACTTCGGCGTCGTCGAGCACATAGGCGACCACAGCCACCTGACCGGCGGGCCATTCGGCGCGGTGATCGGCCCAGCCGTCACCGCGCACGGCGCGTGCTTTGGCGAGCAGATCCTCGCGCAGCGCGTCGCGGTCGGCGTCGGTGGGATGACGCGGTGCGCCCCAGGTGATCCGTTTCGCGTCCGACATGTCGAGTCCTCTCGCTGATGTCCGGGTGTTCGGTCGGGGGGGGGGCCCGGGGGGGGGGGGCCCCCCGCCGGGCCCCGCGGGGGGGGGCCGAGAGGGGGGGGGGGGGGGGGCGCCCCGCGCGCCCACAACCCCCGCCCCACGCCCCCCCGAGCCGCCCCCCCCCGGTCGCGCCCCCACGCTCCGGCCCGGCGGATCGGTCGGCGCTCCCCCCGGTGCGGGCCGCCCGCCGATCGGTCATCAGCTGAGGGTCGCAGATCGGTGCGGGGGCGGTGCGCACCGGGCTCACCTACTCCGCGCGCAGAAAGGTTCCCACTCGTTCGGTGCCGAGGACGGGATCCGCTTCGCCCTCGCCGAACACGTAGCGACCGTTGACGAAGACCGCGGTGACCGTGCTGTCGTTGCGGTTGACCATGCGCGAGAGGTTGCCGAAGACGGCCAGCGGGCTCTCCGCGTAGGCGTCCAGGGTTTCGTCGAGGTGGGCGGGGTCGATCACGACGGCGTCGGCGCGATCACCCACGCGCAGGTGGCCGGCGTCCAGGCCGTACCAGTCGGCCAGTTCGCCGGTGAGGCGGTGCACCGCGTGCTCGACGGTCATGAACGGCTGGTCGCTGGTCGCGGCGTCGTTGACGCGACGAAGCAGGCGCAGCCCGAAGTTGTAAAAGGCCATGTTGCGCAGGTGGGCGCCCGCGTCGGAGAAACCGAGCTGGACCGACGGGTCGGCGGCCAGGACGTCGGCCACCTCGGGTCGGTGGTTGGAGATGGTGGTGCGCCAGCGCAGTTTGTCGCCGTGTTCGACGACGAGGTCGAGGAACGCGTCGACCGGGTGCAGACCGCCACGGTCGACGCCGACCTCCCCGAAGGTCTTGCCGATGACAGTCTCGTCGGGGCATTCGACGATGTCGGCGTCGAAGAAGTCGCGGTGCCACGCGCGCGGGCCGTACTTGTTGTCGTAGTCCTTGCGGAACGTGCGGCGGTACTCCTCGTCCTGCATGAGGTGACGCTGCTCGTCGATGTGATCGGACAGGTGCAGAGCCGCCGCGCCGGAACCGAACTCCTCGAACACCGGCAGCGAGATGCCGTCGGAGTACACCTCGAAGGGCACGGGCAGATGCTGCCAGCGGAAATTGCCGTCGAGCCCGTTGATGATCTTGCCGACGGCGGGGAACATCTTCGACGCGCCCGGCACCGCCTTCACATCGGCCGCCGACAGCAGGCTCACCTTGAGCGGATCGCGCCACAGACCGATGCTCGACACCGCCATCGATACCAAGCTCTTGGGGTTGGTGATGTCGGGACCGCCCTGCAGGGCGCGACCGCGCTTGCGCAGGATCGTGTTGAGCCGGTGGCGCTCCTTGCCCTTGGCATAGGTGGACGGCAGTGTCCGCGAACGGCAGGTCTCTCCATCGAGCTTGTCGAAAAGCAGCTGCTGTGAGGACATTCCGACGAAGCCGGCGTCGAGCGCGTCGGTGAGCATGCGCTCGATCCGGGCCAGCTCGTCCCCGGACGGTGTCACGTCCTTGCGGGTGGAGCGGTCAAGGCCCATCACCGCGGCCCGGATATCGGAATGGCCGATGAAACCGGCCAGGTTGGGCCCGAGCGGCAACTGTTCGAGCGCGTCGACGTATTCGCCCGCGGTGCTCCAGGTCTGGACGTCGTTCATCGCGCTGACCACGTACCGGCGCGGGATGGCCTCGACCCGGCCGAACAGGTCGCCGGCGGTCTCACCGTCGACGTGCACGGTCGAGAGCGAACACGAACCGAGCAGCACGGTGGTGACGCCGTGGCGCACCGACTCCGACAGCGACGGGTCGAGCAGGACTTCGACGTCGTAGTGGGTGTGGATGTCGATGATGCCGGGGATCACCCATTTGCCGGTCGCGTCGACGACGCGGGAGCAGCCGGTCTCGTCGAGCGGAGTCTGCGAGATCTCGGCGATCTTGCCGTCGGTGATGCCGAGGTGACGAACCGCGGACGGGGCGCCGGTGCCGTCGAACCAACGGGCACACTTGATGATGCTGTCGAACATTGTGTGGCCCTTCTCAGATCGCGAGCTCGCGCCGGGTGACTTTACCGGTCGCGTTGCGCGGCAGCGCGTCCGAAGTGATCCGCCACCGGGCGGGCACCTTGAAATAGGCGAGGCGATCGGCGACGAAGGCGCGCAGCTCCTCCGGGTCCACCGCCCCTGGTTCGGCGACGACGATCGCCGCCACTTCCTGGCCCAGCTCGGGGTGGGCGACGCCGAAGACCGCGCACTCGCCGACGGCCGGGTGTTCGACGAGCACGTTCTCGATCTCGGTGGGGTACACGTTCTCGCCGCCGCGCAGGATCAGGTCGGTGCGCCTGCCCGACACGGTGAGTCTGCCGTTGTCCATCGTGCCGAAATCCCCGGAGCGCAACCAGCGTTGGTCATCGATCGAGGCCGCGGTGGCCGCGTCGTCGTTCCAGTAGCCGAGCATCACGTAGGGGCTGCGGATACAGATCTCGCCCTCGGCACCGTCGGCGACCGCGTTGCCTTCGGTGTCGCGGATCTCCACCGCCACCCCGATGATCGGCCTGCCGACCGAGGCGTCGTCCGCGGCCAGGTCCAGCGGGGTGGCGACCGTCGCCGCGGTGCCGCTCTCGGTGAGGCCGTAGCTGGTGGTCAGCGAGAATTGCAGGGTCGGCATCTTCTCGCGCAGGCTTGCCAGCAACGCGGGTGAGGACGGCGCCGAGTTCAGCGAGAGCGCGCTCAGCGAGGACAGATCGTGTTGGTCCACCTCGTGTTCCAGCAGTCGTGCGGCCATGGTCGGCACTGCCGCCCAGTTGGTGACCTTCTCGCGCTCGACCAGGCTCAGTACCCGGCCGACGTCGAAGGCGCCGTGCGGGAACACCGCCGCCGCACCGGTGCGCAGGCGCGGGATGACGAGGTTGTGCAGGCTGGCGATGTGGAACAGCGGCGCGGTGACCAGGTAGCGGCGATCGCTGGGAGCGTCGCCGGGCTCCTGTCCCATGAACGCGGCCAGCATGGCGTCGGTGAAACGGTGATAGTCGCTGATCGCCACCATGTTTCGCTGCGAATGGACCACGCCTTTCGGTCTGCCGCTGGTCCCGCTGGTGTAGAGGATCACGGCCGGATCGTCCTCGCCGACCGGCGTGCTGGGGATCTCGCCGCCGCCGAACTCGGCGATCAGGGCGGGCAGATCCTCGTCCATGGTCAAGACAGGCAGTTCGGTGCCGGTCTCGGCCAGCAGCGCGGCCCTTTTCGCGTCGGCGACGACGACTACCGGCGTGGTGTGGCCCAGCCCGTAGGCGATCTCCGGCGGCGCCCACCAGGCGTTGTAGCCGACCGGGATCGCGCCGAGGCACTGCGCGGCCCAGAACGCGATCACCCAGTCCGGGCCGTTGGCGGCCAGGATGCCGACGCGATCGCCCTTGCCGACGCCGTACCTGGTGGCCAGGGCTGTGGCCAGCGCACCCGCGGCCGCGGCGTGCTCGGTGAAGGAGATCCGGCGATCCTCGGTGACGAGGTAGTCGCGATCGCCCCACGTCAGCGAGTGCTCCAGGAGTTCGCGCAGGGTGGCGCGGCGGTGGGCGAAGACCGGAATGGATACGCCGAGAACGGGTTCGACGGTCATCTCGAACGGTGCGCCCGGCGCGGTCAGGCCCGCCGCCACCTTGGCCACGAATTCCTGTGGGTCTACAGCATCGGTCATGTTCTTCTCCATCAAGGAATCAGGACGGCGCGGCCGCGGATCGCGCCGGAGTCGAGTCGGTCGAAGGCGGTGCGGGCATCGGCCAGGTCGAACTGCTCGACCTGGGCGCGGAGCTTGCCGGCGGCCGCCAGAGCTACGGCATCGGTGAGGTCGGATCTGGTGCCGCCGTAGGACTTTCGCACCGTGGCACCCCAGGGCAATCCGGGTCCGCCCGCCGGTCCCGAGTCGATGCCGGTGGCGCCGCCGCCGAGACCGACCAGCCGCACTGCGCCGTTGGGGGCGACGGACTCGACGGCGATCTTGACCGTGGGATCGGCGCCGACGAAGTCGAACACCGCCTCCGCACCGCGTCCCCCGGTCAGTTCCAGGATGGCGGCAGCGGTGTTCTCGTCGGCCCTGAGCACGATGTCGGCGCCGCATTCGGTGGCCAGGGCGAGCTTGTCGGCGTCCACGTCGACCGCGATCACGGTGGTCTGGGTGAGCGCCTTCAACAGCTGGACCGCGACGTGACCGAGTCCGCCGATGCCGATGGCGACCGCGGTGGCACCGGACCACAGCTGATCCATGGCGCCGCGAATGGCGTGCATCGGCGTCAGGGCCGCGTCGGCGAGCGGCGCGGCGTGGACGAAGTCGAGGTCGTCGGCGATCGGTACGAACGAGCGCGCCGGGATGCGGACGTACTCGGCCATGCCGCCGTCGGGACCGAGGCCCGGGCACGGCGGCATCGCGGTGCGGCCCGCCGCCAGGCATACATTCTCGTTGCCGCGCAGGCACTCCCGGCATTCGCCGCACGACCAGCACAGGTACACGATCCCGCGTTCGCCGACGCTGCGGCCATCGACCGCCGAACCGATCGCCTCGATCGTGCCCGCGATCTCGTGGCCCAAGGTCAGGGGCTTCTCGCTCATCGGGAACGGCAGACTCAGCACGAACGAATCCGAATGGCAGATCCCGGCCGCGCCGACCCGCAGCAGTAGATCGCCGGGGCCGAGTTCGGGGACGGGCACCGTCCGCAATTCGAGCGTGCCCGGGGCCGTCAACTGCATCGCGCGCATGGTCATCGGGCGTCTCCTACCGCGTCGAACGTGGCCTTCAGATAGCTGTCGCACCGATCGGACCCGATCAGTCCGGTCGCCATGCGATTCATGGTGTAGGCGAAGGTGATTCGGCGATCGAGGTCGTTGACGACCATCGACCCGCCGTAACCGGCCCACCAGCAGACCCGCCCGTCGGGGATGTGCGGGAACGTCTCCGGTCGTGGCAGCCCGTAGCCGATGCCGAAACGCAGCGGAGCCAGCAGCGCCAGGTCGATGCCGTCGGCCTGCTCGCGGAAGATCAGCTCGATCGTCGCGGGCGAGAGGAACCGCCTGCCGCTCAGCTCGCCGCCGTTGGCGATCAGCGACTGGATGCGGGCCACCGAGCGCGCGTTGCCGTGCCCGTTGGTGCCGCCGATCTCGGCCGCTCGCCAGGCCGGCGTGGCGGTTTCGGCGACCTCGAGCCAGGGACTGGTGAGCGTCTTGATCAGCACACTGTCCTGGTCGAGGGTCGACAGGTCGAAGTCCGGCATCTCCGGCGGGACCAGGGTGGCGATCCGATCGGCGTGCTCGGGACCGGTGCCGATGTGGAAATCGGCGCCCAAGGGCCCGGCCAGCTCCTCGGCGAAGAACGTGCCGAGCGAACGACCGGTGATGCGGCGGACGAGTTCGCCGATGAGATGGCCGTAGTTGATGGCGTGGTAGCCCGAGGCGGTGCCCGGCTCCCACCAGGGCGCCTGCGTGGCCAGCCGGGCGGCGGCGGCATCGGTGTCGTAGATGTCGGACAGCTCGATCGGCTTGTCCCAGCCCGAGACACCCGAGGTGTGCGAGAGCAGGTGGCGAACTTCGATGTCCGCCTTGCCGTTCGCCGCGAATTCGGGCCAGTAGTGGGCCACCCGCTGGTCGACGGCGAGTTCACCACGGTCGACCAGCAGCAGGGCGCACAGCGCCGTCATCGTCTTGGTGACCGAGAAGACGTTCACCAAGGTGTCGGCCGCCCACGGCGTGGTCTGTTCCGGGTCGGCGTAGCCACCCCACAGGTCGAGCACCGGATCGCCGTCGACGGTGACGCACAGGGCGGCGCCCAGTTCGGCGCCGGAGGCGAGGTGTTCGTCGAAGGCCGCACGCACACCGGCGAATTCGTCACGGCACGAGCCCGAAGAAGTGCTCATCGCGCCGCCTCGATCGTCACCCGAGCGGGCACCGGCAACGTATTGCCCGCGGCGGCGGCACGTTTCGCGCCGCGCTCCAGCTCCTTGGTCATCGAGCGCACGTACGGCTCGAATTCGGTCTGGATGGTGTGCCGGGGCGAATCGTAGTAGCGTCCGGTGCGTTTGGCCTCCTGCGCGCCGAGCACCTCGTCGATCTCCGCGCGCGGGGGCAGGTGATAGCGGCCGGTCAGGTAAGCCGCCACCAGCTTGCTCTGCTGCTCGGCGAAGTTCACCAGCGTCGGCATCGGCTGGGCCAGACCGAGATAGAACAGATTGTCCACGCCGGGCTTCATCATCATCTGGAACAGCGGGAACCGATTGGCTGCGTCGGGCACCAACTCGGTGTCGGCGAAGAACGGAAAGCTGATGTGGTAGCCGGTGGCGCACACGACCACGTCGACCTGCTCGCTGGTGCCATCGGCGAAATGCACGGTGTCGCCGGCCAATCGGGTGATCGCGGGCTTGCACTCCACGTCACCGCAGCCGGCCCGGTGCAGGAATTCCTCGCTCGCCGACGGATGCGCCTCGAACGGCTCGTGATCCGGCGTCGGCAGACCGTAGGTCGACATCTCGCCGCGGTTCTTGCGCACGAAGCGCTGTTTGAGCTTGAGCGCGATCTTGGCGGGAATCCAGGCGGGCATCGACGCACGGTCGCCCACTCGGCCGTTGACGTACTTGGGCAGCACCCACACGCCGCGACGGGCGGAGACGAACAGCTTCGAGGCGATGAACCGCTGGGACAGTTCCGAGGCGAGGTCGAGCCCGGAGTTGCCCATGCCGACCACGACGATCCGCTTGCCGCGCATGTCGATCGGGTCGAACGGGTCGTTGTAGGCGTGGCTGTGCATGAGCACGCCGTCGAATTCGCCGGGATAGTCCGGGAATCGGGGATTCCAGTGGTGGCCGTTGCACACGATCAGCGCGTCGTAGACCTCGGTATCGCCCGCTGCCGTCGTGACCCGCCACAGGCCCGCGTCGTCACGCTCGGCCGAGGTGACCAGGCTGTTGAACCGGATGCGCTCGCGCAGGCCGAAGTGGTCGACGTAGTCCTTGAAGTACTGCAACAGCTGCGAGTGGTGCGGGAAGTGCGGCCAATCCGCCGGGGCCGGGAAGTCCTCGAACTGCAGGCGGTACTTCGAGGTATCGATGTGCAGGCTCTGATAGCAGGCCGACATGCCGTTGGGGTTCTTGTAGTACCAGTTGCCACCGACCTCGTCGGATGCCTCGTAGCAGTCGAACGGGATTCCGTTCTCGGCAAGCCGTTTGGCGGCGGTGATACCCGAAGGTCCGGCGCCGATGACGCACACCTTGGGTAATTCGCGTGTATCCATGCACAACTCCTGAGCGGCCTCGGTCATCGATGACCATGCCGTGATGTGGACCACAGGATAACGTCTCACTAGACATCATGTCCAGTGAATGGGCTGATCGTCTAAGATGACCCCATGACGACCGAACCCGCCCGCCGTGGCTCGCTCCGCGAGGAACAGAAGCGTCTGACGAAGGCCCGGATCGTCGAGACCGCACGCACCCTGTTCGAGACGCAGGGCTACTCCGATGTCCGCGTCGACGACATCGCCGCCGCCGTCGGGTGCAGCCGGGCCACCTTCTACCTGCACTTCACCAGCAAAGGCGAGGTACTGCGCGCCATCGCCCAGGAAGGCACCCTCGCCAGCGTCCGGGATTTCTACGCCGACCTGGACCGGGTCCTCACCATCGGTTCCCGGGAGTCGTTCGCGGACTGGATGACTCGCGCGATCGACTGGTTCTTCACGAACAAGGACATGCTCCCGGCCTGGGACGAGGCCACCGCGCTCGAACCCGAATTCCGCGCGGTGGCGCGCGAGGGCATCATGACCCTGGCCGACACCATGCCCGCCTATCTCGCCCGCTGGCCCGAGCACCGCCGCGACGAGGCCCGGCTGCGGATCGAACTGCTCGTCGCCCAGCTCGAGCGGTTCTTCACCCGCTGGGCGATGCAGGGCACCATCGACGTCTCGGCCGCCCAGGCCGCGGCCGTGCTCACCGATGTCTGGTTTCCGGCCCTCCAGGCGCCGGACTGAGATCAGAGCAGACCGAGCACGCGAGCCTGGGCGATCGCCTCGGCGCGCGCGTTCACGGCGAGCTTCTGGTAGATGCCACGCAGGTGCGTTTTGACGGTGTTCACCGAGACGCCGAGGTCAGTGGCGATATTGCCCGCGGTCATCCCCGAGGGAAGCTGGCGCAGCACCACCAGTTCGGTGTCGGTGAGTTGCGGTGCGCCCGCGGTCGCGCCACGGTGGGCACGGATACGGTCGACCAGCGCCGCGTACTGGCCGAAGCGCGCGCCGATCCGGGCGAGCAGTTCCGCGGCCTCCGGCACGTCGAGGAACGGGCGCGTCAGCTGTTCGGTCGATGCCTGCGCGAGCGCCTGTTCGCAGGCATCGTCGACCTTGCGGGGGCGATCGAGGCGGTCGGCGGCGACCGCGACCAGCAGCCACGCCGCGACCAGCGAGCGCGAGGAACAGCGCGGGGCCACCAGCAGCGGTTCCAGCACCGTCAACACGACGGCGGGGCGATGGGCGTAGAGCGCCAGTCCCGCTTCGGCGACAGCCATCTCGGGGGTCCGGCCGAGCACGCGCGTCGCGTGGTCGACCAACTGCTGCGCGTCGGCCCTGGCCTGCACCCGCAGCAGCAGCCACAACACGTCGGTGACCAGGTCGCCGGTGCCGTGCAGCGTCGGCGATTCGTCGAGCAGGCGGTGCAGTTGCTTGGCGAGCGCGACCGCCGCGGCCGACCGATCCGCGGCGTCGGCGAACATCAGCACGCCGGTCATGATCGCCACCTGACGCACCGGCGCGGGCACCACGGTCTCGTCGGCCGCGACCCAGGGCAGGCCCGGCAACGGCCGCTCGAAATCCACGCCCTGCTGATAGGCGCCATAGGCCGCGAGCACCCTGGCCGGAGCGGCCTCGGCCGAGCCGGCCAGTTCGTAGCGTCCGGCGCAGTCGATCGCCTGGGCCGCCAGCGCGCGCAACTCACCGATCCGGCCGGCCGCCCCGGCCGCCCCGGCCGTCGCGGTTCTGGCACGGACCGCGACGCGACCGAGCCCGGCCTGCTCGGAGTGCACGATCGCGTGCCGTACAGACGCTGCGCCACTGTCGATTTCGCCCGCGTAGATCTCGGCGATGCCGCAGTGCAGCGCGGCATAGCAGTCGAGGTCGGGCTGGCCGGTCACCGGCGGCAGCGGCCAGCGCATCGAAGACGAATCACCCACCAGGACAGCGACTCCCGCGCTCACGGCGCGGTCGAGCGCGACCACCCACTCGGCGGGCACCATCGGCACGGCCGATTCGGGGCCCACATGGGCGGCTTCGAGATAGACCTCGGCGGCGGCGATATCGCCCGACTCCACCGCGACCGCCGCGCGCAGCAGACGAACGAAAGTGTCGTGTTCGGAAAGGTTTTCGACGGCGGCGAGCAGGGTGTGGCCCGTGCCGTCCAGGACCATGCGCAACCCCCAGTCGCGCAGGAAGGGCACCAGCCCGGGAGCGCCGGGCTCGGCCAGGACGTGCCCGAGCGCGGGCCCCGGCATCGCGGCCGCGGTGAACCACGCCGCCACCCGGCGATGACAGTCGGGCAGGCGCTCGGGCCTGGTGTAGGCGGCCTCGGCGAGCAGGTAGGCGCGCAGGAGCGGATGGTAGGTGTGCCAGAGTTCGCCCGCGTGGGCAACGGTGTGCAGCGGGAAGTTCGCGCGCAGGAGTTCGTCGAGGATGCGGGCCGCGTCGTCACCGACCAGGTCCTCGGCCAGCGGGAGGCAGAACTGCTCGGGAACCGCGGTGGCGAGCAAGAATTCGAGCGTGGGCGCGGGCAGCGCGGCGAGCAGTTCGGCGACCAGGAAATCGGCGACGGCGTGTGAGGGGCGGGCCAGCGCGGTGAGGGCGGTGTCGCGGTCGGTTCCGTTGGCCGACAGGCAGATCGCCGCGATGCGGACCAGCGCGGCCCAGCCACGGGTCAGGTTCTGGACCACCGCGAGTTCGGCGTCGCCGAGTCGGCAACCGTGCTGGGCGAGCAGTTGCGCGACCCGGTCCGGGGACAGCGCGAGTTCGGGCGCGCCGATCCGGGTGAGCCTGCCCGCCAGATCGAGGGCATGCCACCGCAGCGGCGGGTCGAATCGGCTCGCGATCATCGCGGTGACCTGGCCGGGCAGGTGCGTGAGCAAATATTCCAGGCCGGCGAGTTGCAGTGGGTCGGTGAGCAGGTGGGCGTTGTCGATCACGAGCACGGTCGGCTCGACATCGGCCAGCGCGGCGATGAGGTCCACGGCGCGGTCCATCGGCGTGTGCAGCATCCCGGTCGGGGCGAGATCCGGGGTCGGCTCGAGTGTTCGCGCGATGTCGGCCAGCAGATCGGGTCCGCGCTGTTCGGCGACGGTCAGCCACGCGACGCGCGCCGAGCACCGGCGGCGCACCCAGTCGACCAGCACGACGGTCTTCCCGCTGCCCGCGGGCCCGCACAGCAGCACCGTCTGCCCGGCGGCGGCCTGCGCCCGATCCAAGCGGGCGAATGCCTCGTTGCATCGAACCGGGGCGAAGGACAGCTCGGGAAGACCAGCGGCCCCACCCGCCACAGCTATTACCGAGCCGCCACCGTGAAAGTCCAGAGAACCCGACGACGAAGCCATCTTCACCCTCCTGAACACGCTGTTCACCGCGCGGCGGCCGACCTCCGCCGAGATCGACGGTAGGCGAATCAGCGGCTGTGCGGTTGCTGGCGAGGGGAAGTGCGGGCGCTCGTTATCATATCGACGTCGACTCGTCGGCGAACGTCAGTCGGGCAGCTGGGACATACTCAGCAGCGTGAGGCCGAGAGTGTCGATGCGGGCCATCACCCCGCGCATGGCCGTACTGTCGGCGACCAGACCGAACAGGGTGGTGGTTCCGGTGGGCGAATGCGAGCTGGGGCGCAGCTCGGGAAAGGCCGCGAGGACACGCTCGGACAGCTCGCCCTCGATGACGAACTGATAGCGCAGCGGGCCGGTCGTCGACATGATTCCAGTGTCGCGGCCGGTCGCCGGGGGCGCCTCATCCGCTCCGGGTGAATTCGCTCGCCACCTGCGACGTCACCGGCCGCAACATTTTTAAACATAGTTATTTCAGTTTTCGGGACGCGGTGCCGATCCGGTGGCTAATGTCGCGCTCATCAACAGCGCGAACAGGAGAACATCATGAAGATCTACCAGGCGCGGCGTGCCGGTTTCGGACTCACGGCCTTCACCGCGGTGGCCGCGGCCGCCGTGCTGGCAGCACCCCAGGCATCCGCGCTCGTGCAGGGGATCGCGGTGAGCGGCAGCACGCATTACGTGGATACCGCCTACACCATCACCGCCGATGTCACGGCCACCTCGTTCCTGTTCAAGGTGACCTTCACCGACAACGGCACCAAGATCGGCGAGCCGGTCTCGGTAGCCGACGGCAAGGCCACCATCACCTGGACGCCGAAGACCACCGGCGCGCACGAGATCAAGGCGGTGCAGGAGCTCATCAGCTCGAAGACCGTCACGATCACCGTCGCCCCGAAGCCGACCGACCCCGGCGGTGGCACCGGTACCGGTTCCGCTGAGCTGGGTGGGCTGCTGTCGGGCTCGGCCGGCTAGCCCCACCCGCACGACGGCCGCCGCGAACCTCTCCCCGCGGCGGCCGTTCGCGCGTTCAGGCCTGGTCGTAGGCCTGTTGCAGGGCGGCGATGTCGAGTTTGGACATCGAGCGCAGCGCCGTGCCGACGGCGATGACGCGATCGGCCTCGCCGCCCATCAGCTCGGGCAGCACCGCCGGGACCACCTGCCAGGACACCCCGAAGCGGTCGGTGAGCCAGCCACACGGGCCGGGCGCGCCGCCGCCACTCGTCAGCGCCGCCCAGAGCCGGTCGATCTCGTCCTGGGTATCCACGATCACCTGCAGCGAAGCGGCATCGCTGTGCGGGTGGCCGGGTCCGCCGTTCATCAGCGTGACCGCCTGGCCGTCGACGTCGAGGGTGACGATGAAGGCCGAACCGTCGCCCTGACGGGTGACCTCGGCAACGCGCGAATTCGGGATGGTCGCCGCGTAGAGCTCGCCCGCCGCTTCCGCGTCGGCGTCGAACCAGAGGAAAGTGCTGACGGACATGATGTGCTCCTTGATGTGAGTGGCTTGCTTCACCCACTGGTCGGAGCCGGCCATCGCCCTTCGACACATCCGGCGAACTCTTATTTGCGCGGCAAGGTCTCCGCGAACCCCACCCCGCGCTGGACCCATTCCCGCAATGCGGCGTCGTCGTCGACGGTCTCGGCAGCCACTCGCAGCCAGCCGTGCAGCTCACGCCCGCCCATCACCATCGGTGTGATCGCCGAACCGTCGAGCAGGGCATCGCCTTCGGCCGGGGCGACCCGCACCAGCAGCCCACCCTTGCCGCTGGCGGCCACGGCCATATTGCCGCCGATCAGGAAGGCGAGACCACCGAACATCTTCCGCTCGTCGAGGTCGGGCCGTGGATAGACGATCTCCCGGATCCGCTCGGCGAGTTCCTCGTCGTATGCCATCGACTCAGTGTGCGCCGAGGCACCGACAACAACGCTCAGATGCCGAGGGCTGCGGCGAACATGGGCCAGGAATCATGGACGTCGTCCTGCCAGTACGGCCAGGCGTGGGTGCCCGCGGCGCGGAAGCGGACGTCGGCCGGGATGCCGAGTTGGGCCAGCCGGCCCGCGAGTGGGCTCGAGCAACTGCCGACCACGGCTTCCATGGTGCCGCCGACCACCAGGCGGTCGAGCAGGACGCCGACATTGCCCGCGATGCTCGGATCGTTGAAGGCCTCGTGCGGGCCGGGGGCGCCGTTGCCCGAGGACAGGTAGATGGCGGTGCCGCGCAGGCGCTCGGCGTGCAGGGTGGGGTCGTTGGCCGCCCACGCCGGGTCGCCGGGGGCGCCCCACATGTTGGTGGCGTCGGCGCCGAAGGTGGCCAGCTGGGCCCGGACCAGGGTTTCCGCGAGCGGGTTACTGGTCTGTGTGCACCCGCTGAAGGCGCCGACCGCGCGATACAGGCCGGGCGCCGCGATCGCCAGGTTCAGAGCCGAGGTGGCCGACATCGACAGGCCCGCGACGCCGTTGGCGCCGGTCATGCCGAAGCGATCGTTGAGCAGCGGGGGAAGTTCGTTCGTCAGGAAGGTGGACCACTTGTTGCGGCCCAGCGCGCCGTCGTCGCGCTGCCAGTCGGTGTACATGCTGGCGCGCCCGCCGATCGGGACGATCACATTCACCGGTTTGTCGGCGAAGAAGTCGACCACATCGGTGCGCCGCATCCACGGCCCGCCGCCCTCGCCGCCGTCGACCGCGTTCAGCAGATACAGCGCGGGCGCGCCGGACCCGGGATGCGACATCCAGACAGTGATCGGGCGGTTCATCGCCGCGGAATACACGACCACCTCGAATTGCCTGCCACCGAGCGGGCGGACGTCGAGGATCCCCGATTCCGCCGACGCCGCCGGTGAGACGACGATTCCACAGCCGAGCAGGACGAGCAGACAGCACATGAGCCGACGCATGCGACGTAGTGTGCCGCATGCCCCCGCTAATGTCCGGCATTGGGCGGTTCGTGTCCCTATTGTGCGTGTTCATCCGGATAATGGGCGCGCAGCTCGGTGATCGAAGCGGGTCCCGCGCCGGGGACGTGCATCCGCTCCGCAATCGTGGCGCGGAGCTTGCGCGGGAGCCCGGGCGCGTGCCGGGCGAGGTAGGCCGAGAGCCATTCCGGTTCGCCGACGAGGAACGGGAAATCGGTGTTCATCATCGGGCGGATCACCAGCATCGGCAGTGGGGCGTGCAGCGGTCGGTAGTCGCGATTCCACAGGCCCGCCACCGGGCAGCCGGGATAGAACTGGCCGAGCATGGCGCCCGCGCGCACGATGTCGCTCTTTCGCGTGGCGTGGGCGGCGTCGATGCGGGTGGTGTCGTCGAGGTCGGGGAAGACGGTCAGGACGGCCGGGGTGTGGTCGAGGGTGCGGTAGAGGTCGAAGGCGTCGTCGACGGCCTCGGCGATCGAGCCGGTGTCGGCCAGTTCGGCGATCCACAGGGTGTGTTGTGCGGCAGCGGGTTTGACGAACGGGCAGACGGGGCCCGGCCTGCCCTGCGCGGGATCCGGTCGCATCAGGGTGCCGGCGAACCACTCCAGCAACGGCGCCGTTCGAGGATGTTCGGCGGACCAGCGGACGGGGTCGTCGTAAACGCACCACCAAGTAGCGGTGGTGCGCCTGCCGGTCGTCGAGCGCAGGGTGGTCATGGTGTGGCTGTCGCGGTTTCGGCCGCACGCAGGTGGCGGTCGAGGATTGGGCCGATGTGAGCGACAACGTCGGCGTTGGTGAGCTGGGCATGGGTGGTGTCGACCGGATGTTCGATGAGACGACCCGTGACGAAAGGACGCCACATCTGGGCGTCGAGGAAGGCGGTCATGCCCTGGGTGGCGCAGAAGTAGAGGAGGTCGCCGTCGAACCGGTCGGGGCGGTAGCCGTGTGAGAGACGAACACCGTTGGCGTAGGCCTCGTGCAGTCGGGTCAGCTGGGCAGCGACGAGTCCGGACCCGAGAGTTGCTCCGGCGGCGGCCAATTCGGCGGCGGCTTGCTCCGCCGAGAGGTCGGGAAGGGCGTCTGCGTCGTCGGGTTCGTCGCCGAGCAGGTGGGTGAGGAGGTCGCGCATGCGGGGGCGCGGGGGTGGGTCGGCGTGATCGGGGATGACGACACTGTCGAGCATGGCGAGGGTGGCCACGTCGCGACCTCCGGCGCGCAGCCGGACGGCGGTGGCGTGGGCGAGTTGGCCGCCGAGGGACCAGCCGAGGAGGTGGAGGGGGCCGTCGGGTTGCAGGCGGGTGATCTCGGTGGCGTAGGTCCTCGCGAGGAAGTCGACGGTAAGGGCGTCGGGTCGCGCGGTCACGTGCGCATCTGATGCGGCCTGGCCCGACCGTGTTCCGGACAAGGTCGGTGCCTGCAATCCGTACACAGGACGGTCCGTGATGTGGCGTGCCAGGCCGGTGTAGCACCAGGCGAGCGGGACGGCGGAGTGGACACAGAACAGCGGTGGACGGGTTCCACCGGTGCGCAAGGGCAGCACGGTGGCGAGGGCGTCGGCGCCCGGGTCGGCGTCGGCGCGGTAGGTCTCGATGCGGTGGGCGAGGGCGGCGACGGTCGGTGCGGTGTAGAGCCAGCGGACCGTGATCGGGGTGTCCGTCGACTGGGCCAGCTGCGCCGAAACACTCACGCCGGTCAGCGAATTGCCGCCGATCGCGAAGAAGTCGTCGTCGGCGCCGACCGTGTCGAGATGGCAGGCGGTGGCGAAAGTGGTGGCGATCAGGTGTTGGAGCGGGGTTTGTGGCGATCGGTAAGGAGTGGAGGACGGCGTGGGAAGTGCCGCGCGGTCGAGTTTGCCGTTGGCTGTCAGTGGGAGGCGGTCGAGGGTGACCAACGCGGCGGGGACCATGGCCGCGGGCAGCACCGTGCGTAAACGAGCGAGGGTTGCGGTGGCATCGAATGTGATATCCGAGGAGAACACATGTTCCAGCCCACGGCGGGCCAGGGCCGGGGCACTGTCGAAGGTGGCGTCCGGCGCCGACGGATCGGCCGAACCGCAGACCGGGACCGAGGCACCGTCGGCTGCGGTGCCCGACGCGGAGAGATCGGCCGAGCCACGCACCGGGACGGACGCACTGTCGGCTGCGGTGTTCGGCGCGAAGGGGTGCTGCGGACCGGCGCGGACGGACGCTCGGGTCGGGACGACGTAGCCGATGAGACGGGCGGCGGGGGTGCCCGCGTCGGCGATGTCGACTGCGGCGTGGGCGATGGCAGGGTCGGTGAGCAGGGCTGCTTCGACTTCGGCCGGTTCGATGCGGCGGCCGCGGACGGCCAGCTGGGAATCGATGCGGCCGAGGAACTCGTAGCCGCCGCCGGGGCGTGGTCCGACGAGATCGCCTGTGCGGTAGACACGTTCGCCGCCGCCTCTGGGATCTGCTACGAAACGGGCCGCGGTGGTCGCGGGATCGCCGAGGTAGCCCTGCGCTACGCACGGTCCGCCGAGGTACAGCTCGGCCCGCGCACCGGCGGGGACAGCTCGCAGGCGTGGATCCAGGAGCAGCGCGACCACTGTCGGTAGCGGTGCGCCGATCGTCACGGGCTCCCCCGCTACCAGGGGCGCCGATTGGGTGGCCATCACCGTGGCCTCGGTGGGGCCGTAGCCGTTGTGCAAGTGGACTCGGGATGCCCAGGTGGCGACCAGTTCCGGCGGGCAGGCCTCGCCGCCGACGACCACCACCGCCAGACTCGGCACGTCAGCGGGGCGCAGTGTCGCCAGCACGGCGGGCGTGGTGAGCAGATGTGTGACGCGATGCCGGGCGATCAGCCCGGTCAGCTCCGCGCCCGCCACCACCGTGGGCGGTTCGATCACCAGACGCGCGCCCGCGGCGAACGCGGCGAGGAGTTCGAGCAGGTGCGCGTCGAAGGCGGGTGAATGCGCGTGCAGCACTACCGAATCCGGCGTGGTGCGGTAGCGGTCGAGCAGGTGGCCGGTCAAGGGAGCGAGGCCGCGATGCGTCACCGCGACGCCCTTGGGCGCCCCGGTTGTCCCCGAAGTATGGATCAGGTAGGCGAGGTGCGCACAGGTCAGCCGGTCGCGACGATCCGCGTCGGTGACCGGGTCCGATCGCTGATCGGCCACGTAGGCCAGGGTTTCCGCGTCATCGAGCAGCAGCCAGGTGACCCCGGAGGAATCGCCGGATCGCCCGGGGCGAGCAGCCCGTGTCGTCAACCCCAGCACCGCACCGGATCCGGCGATGATCCGGGCGACCCGCTCACCCGGATCACCCACATCGATCGGTGTCAGGCAGGCACCGGCCGCCGCGATCGCGCGCACTGCCAGCACCGACTCGAGCGACCTCGGAATCGCGGTCAGTACCGGACTCCCCGGCGTGGCCCCGTACGCGATGAGTACCCTGGCCCAACGCGCCGCCGACTCGCCGAGCTCCCGATAGGTCATCGACCGGCCACCGTCCACCACCGCGACGGCGCCTGCCTCATCGAATCCGCCGAACAGTTCCGGCAACGTCGAAGTCGTTGCCGCGCAGACGACCCGGTGCGAGAGGGTCGGGACCGATTCCGCGACAGGCCGGAGCAGTGGTCGCTGCGCGAGGTCACCCGCGTCCTCGCTGTCGCCTGGTTTCACGGCTGCGTCCTCGGCGGGGGATCGCGAAGGGCGCGCGGTGGTGAATTCAGTAGTCAGGTCGTGGATCTGCCGGGCGGGTTCGGCGGCCAGGAAGCTGGCGAACCAGTCGAGGAACAGGCGGTGGTACCAGGACAGGGTGGCAGCGTCGTAGCGGGCCGGGTTGGCTTGGAAGTCGATCGTCGCGGTGGTGTTGTCGGGACCGAGTTGATAGCCGTTGACGAGGAGGTCTTCGACGGGGCCGAGGCTCAGCAGGTGGGCCCGGCCGTCAGCCGCACCGAGGGTCAGCGGAGCGGTGAAACCGAGGAGATTGATCACGGGGCCGAATCCACCTCGGGCCAAGTGGGTTTCGCCACGGTCGCGTTGAATGTCCTCATAGCGGTAGCACTGATGACGCAGGGCGCCGATCACCCGCAGGCGCACCTGATCGATCAGTTCTTCGACTGTCGCCGTATCGAGGTCGCGCAGCCGCAAGGGCACGACATTGGAGACCGACCCGGCCGAGCGTCGCAGGGCAGCGGTGGGCCGAGCGGCCACGGGCAGTGAGAGGACGATCTGATCGGAGCCCGACATTCTGGCGAGGAACGCGGCGAAGGCAGCGGCGGTCAGCTCCGGAAAGCTGGCCGCGTAACGCCGGCGCGCGACGGCCAGCAGATTCGCGGTGCGCTCGTCGAGGCAGGCCGACACCCGGTGCGGACAGGCCGACGCGGGCGCGGCGACACCGGCCATCCCGATCGGATCCGGCAGCTCCGCGGTCTCTTTCGCCCAGAACGCCCGATCCGCCACCGCGCGAGAGGAATGCCGATAGACCCGGTCCGCCTCGACCAGGTCCTCGATCGACAACACCTCGGCCCGGTCGAGATCTCTTTCCCGCGAATAGTTTTCGGCAGCCTGCCGGAGCAGCGCCGCCGCACCGACACCATCGAGCACCAGATGATGACTGCGCAGGTAGAGAAAACATCGCTCGGGTCCCACCCGGTACAACGTCGCGACAGTGATCGCGTCCGTGCACAGATCCAGCCGAGCCCGGCGATCCGCCTCCATCCGCGACAGCGCTTCGACCTCTGCCGCACCATGATCCACACCGCCACCCGGCGACCCCTTCGCAGCAGCGGTGAGATCGACCTCGGTGAGTTCGCCGAAGACGGCCGCGTCGAGGAATTGGTGCGGTGTGCCGTCGACGAGCCGTATGCGCACATGCGGTGACTGCAGTCGCACCGCCGCCGAGCGGATCGCGGTGCGCAGGCGCTCGATGTCCAGTGGCCCACGCAGATCCAGATACAGGGCGATCGTGGCGGGCACACCGGGTGCGAGCTGATGAGCTACCCACCAGCGCAATTGCCCGGGAGACAAGGGAATCGGCACAGCTTCTGCCGCCATCACGGCATCTACCGCGCCGATACCATCCTCGCCTTGCCGCACCGGGCCTCCCGGGTTTCGGAGCAACCGTTGACTGGTTCCCCGGCAAACCTACGGCATCTACCCCGCGTCGAGCGCGGATAGCCGCGCGGCCGCGTCGGCGGCGACCACCTCGGCGAGCACCTCGTCCAGCGTCGACGCGGTGGTGCCGAAGGTGGTGCGGATCGCCGAATCGTCGACGAGGAACTCACGATGGGACATGTGTTTCGTCTCGAACAGTTCGCTCCAGAACGGGTCCTGCTGGGCGAATTCGGTGATCTCCTCGTCGGTGAGCACCGCGAGTTCGGGTGTCGCGACGCCGGCCAGCACGGCGAGCCTGTTCGCGATCTCGCGCACGGTCGTGGTGATCACCGGGGCGTGCCAGGCCCTCCCCCACGACCGGTCGTCCCGCGCGACCGCCACCAGCGCGGCGGCGGCATCGCCGATCGCGGTGTAGGAGTGCGCGAGGTCGAGTTCCTGCGGGACCTGGGCCGGGGTGTTCGCCAGGACCGCGGACTGGACGAACAGGGTGAAGACCGAGACAGCGGCCACGCCGAGGAATTGGCCCGCGCGCACTTCGGTGACGCGCAGCCGGCCCGCCTCGTGCGCGGCCAGCGCCTCGGCCCACATCTGCGCCCTGACCACGCCTTTGCTGCCCGTCGCGGCGAGCGGGGCGTGTTCGCAGACAACACCGTCGACCGGGCCGTAGCCGTACAGATTGCCCAGCATGACCAGGTCGGCGCCGACGGTCTCGGTCGCCGACAGGATCGAGCCGAACAGCGGCGGAACCGTTTCCGGCCAGGTGTGATACGCGGGCATCGCCATGTTGAAGACGGTGCTCGCTCCGGTCGCGATCTCGGCCAGAGCGGTGGTGTCTAGCGCGTCGAGCGCGATCAGTTCCACGTCGGGATGGGCGGGGCCGAGCCCGCTGCGGCTCACCATCCGTACGTGGTCCCCGGCTTCGACCAGCGACAACGCGGTGGCGGTGGCGGTGCCACCACGACCGATCACTACACGAGTGGACATGTGAATTCCCTTTCACGGCAACATCTTTCAATGCGAGCGACGGAGTTCCGCCCACGCACCATCCACGATGCCGTTCGCGAGGCGGCTAAACTAGTGGCCGCAATGCCAGCTATCCCAAGGATCAGGCCATGAAGACCATTGCTGTGGTCGCTGTCCCCCCGGTGAAGTCCTTCGATCTGTCGATGCCGGAAACGGTGATGGGCTCGATCACGGTCGACGGCGAGCCCGGCTATCGCGTGGTGGTCTGCACAGCCGTGCCCGGGGCGCTGCCCTCGCTGACGCCCGGTGGGTTCGACGTCGTGATCCGGCACGGGCTCGAGGTACTCGACACCGCCGACGCGGTGATCGTGCCGAGCACCGGCAGCCGCGCCGACGCGGATCCGGTGACGCTGAAGGCGCTGCGCGCGGCCGTCGACCGCGGCATCCTGGTCACCTCGATCTGCAGCGGCGCGTTCGTGCTCGCCCAGGCCGGACTGCTCGACGGACGCACCGCGACCACGCACTGGGCACTGGCCGAGGAGCTGGCCCGCGACCATCCGCTCGTCCGGGTGCGCAGCGACGCGCTGTTCATCGAGGACGGACCGGTGACCACCGCGGCAGGCGCGGCGGCCGGAATCGACCTGTGCCTGCACCTGATTCGCGCCGACTACGGCGCCACCGTGGCGAACGCCGCCGCGCGGGCCGCGGTGGTGACGCCCGTGCGGCCCGGCGGACAAGCCCAGTTCGTCGACACACCACTACCCGCCGACGACGACCTGTCCCTGTCCGCCACCCGCACCTGGGCGCTGCAACGCCTCGACACTCCCCTGTCGCTGCGCGAACTGGCCGAGCACGCGCGAATCAGCGTGCGCACCCTGAGCCGCCGATTCCACGAGGAGACCGGCCTCAGCCCACAGAAATGGCTGCTGAGTCAGCGCATCCACCGCGCCAGGGAACTGCTGGAATCGACCACCCTGCCGATCGAGCAGGTCGCGCGGCACAGCGGCATCGGGTCGGCGGAGTCGTTGCGCCAGCACATGGTTCGCCAGCTCGGCGTCTCCCCGAGCACCTATCGTGCGAACTTCAGTACGGCGCGATAGGCGGATAGCCCGGATAGGGCTGGTAGCCCTGCGGCGCCCGAGCCGCGAAGAAGGGCGAGGACGTCCGGTTCCAGAGCAGGATCACCGCGGCGAGTCCGATGGCCAGGCCGACCGTGCTGAACACCAGCGCGATCCCGGCCGTCGAGGTGACGAACGCCATCACCGTGCCGCTGACATAGAGCAGCGCGTTGATCCCGAAGAAGACCGTCCCCGTGATCCGGCCCCAGTTCTTTCCCGCCCGGCAGACGAACGCCATCCACACCCACAGCCCCACCGTCACCAGCGAACTCAGGAGGGCCCCGCCGACGCTCGCGTACACCAGCAGGTCGAGCTCGTCGCCCCGCAACACCCCGCCCGAGGCATCGAGCGCATCGCTACGAGTCTGGTCGAGCATGGTGAGCGAGTAGGCCATGCCGAGTAGCGTGACCACCGCCCCTGCCAGCATCACGTAGAACGCGATCTGCACACTCTGCGGAACCACCCGAGGCCCGGCATCCACCGGCGCACCACCCGGCACGGGATACGCAGCGCCGGGTCCATAGGACGGCGGCGGCGCGTAGGCACCCGGTACCGGACCGTACGGCGGCCGCGGGACAGCCTGGCTCGGTGGTTGCGGATAGGCGCCGGGGACCAGTGGGTTCGCGGTCCCACGCGACTCGTCCGGATACGCCGTCAGCCCGTCATCCTGGGATGGATAGCCCTGACCTGCGGACGAATCTGACATCGAGCTGTGCCCCCCTTGTTGTGCAGTCGGGCCAACTCTAGCCGCAGCCACCGACACCGGCTGCCCGCGCGATCGGCGTCAGCGAACGCCGACCAGCTCCCGGGCCGCACTCCGATACCGATCGACGATCAACCGGACAACCCCTGGATGCACACCGATCGGCTCGGCCACCCCATCGGCACCGGCATCGTGCAGCCGCTGGTGAAAGAGCCCGTGCGCCAGCAGATACGAAGCGATGAAGACCCGTTCGGCGCCCGACTCACGCAGCGCGGCCACGACTTCGGGCACCCGAGGTGTCCCGGTAGCCACATACGCGATCTTCACCGGCGCGCCGAGCTGCTCGGCCAGCATCCCCGCGGCCCGCCGGACATCCTGGCGCGCACGCGAATCCGACGACCCCGCGGCTGCGAAGACCACCGCGTCCCCGGGCTTCCACCCGGCAGCCCGCAACCGCACCGCCATGATCCTGGTCAACGCCGGATCCGGCCCCATCGCCTCGGTCACCGCCACCGCGCAGTGCCCACTCTCGGCCACCTCGCGCGGAACGTCTTGGTACACGTGGTAACCGGAGGCGAGAAACGCCGGCACAACCACCGCGGGCCCATCGAGATCGCGCAGCACCTCCGACGGCGACGGACCGAGCACGTCGACGAAAGCGGTCCGCAGCGCGGTATTCGGCGCCGAGGACACCGCGACGCCGAGTTCGGCGGCCACCGCGTCGGCCAGCGCGGCGATCATCTCCACCCCGCGCGCACTGCGAGTCCCGTGCGCGACCAGTACCAGAGCCGGATCACCCGGCTGTCCGGCGCTCACCAGACCCCGATCGCTTGGGCGGGCCGGGGCGAGCGGGCGGGCGTGCCGATCCCCGCGGCGTGCGGTGCCTGAACAGCCGCGCGCACGGGCGGCGTATCGGAGCAGTCGGCCGCGTCCAGCGCCAGCCGGTACCCACGCTTCACCACGGTCTGAATCGCCTTGGGCGTGCCGAGACCGGCCCGCAGTCGCGCGATCGCGGTCTCCACCGCGTGGGTGTCGTCACCGCCACCCGGCAACGCGGACAGCAGGTCTTCCCGCGAGACGACCCGACCGGGCTGACGAGCCAGCGATCGCATCAACGCCATCGGGGCGGGCGCCAGCTGACGCACCTCACCGTCGACGACAACACATCCACCGCGCACGCTGATCAGATGACCGGCCGCGTAGATGCGGCTGGCGCGACGCGGAAGTTCTTCTGCCACATGGCGAGCCAGCGCGCCCAACCGGGCGCGGCCCGGCATCGTCGTCGGCACGCCGAGTTCTTCCAGCGGGGCCGCGGTGATCGGCCCGACACAGGCCGCGAGCACCCGGCCGCGGAACGCGTGCAGCACCGACTCCAGGAGCCCGGTTTCCTTGGCGCGCATCAACAGTGACGCCACGGCGGGCGCACTGGTGAAGGTGACGCAGTCCAGGCTGCCGGAGATGATCGATTCGATCATGTTGTCCATCGGCCCACGATCGGCCGGCGGCTCCCAGCGGTACACCGGGACGGGGACCACGTCGGCGCCCGCGCAGCGCAGCACCTCGCAGAAGTCGGGAACCGGCTCCCATTCGGTGGTCGCGCCGTGCAGCTGCACCGCGATGCGGACGCCTTCGACGCCCTCGGCGAGCAGATGGTCGAGCACCTCGGCCGAGGACTCCGAGGCAGGCGACCACTCCTCACGCAGTTCGGCGGCGCGGATCGCGCCCTTGGCCTTGGGGCCGCGGGCCAGCATCCGGGTGGCGGCGAGGGTGTCGCGCAGGACCTCGGCCAGGCCCCAGCCTTCCGCCGCTTCCATCCAGCCGCGGAAACCGATGCCGGTGGTAGCGACGGTGATCTGCGGCGGATCGGCGATCAGCAGTTCGGTGACCCGTTCGAGCTCGGTGTCATCGGCCAGCGGGATGATGCGAATGGCAGGGGCGGACACGACGGACGCGCCCTTGCGGGTGAGCAGAGTGCTGAATTCCTCGGCGCGGCGAGCCGCGGTGACGCCGATGGTGAAGCCGGCAAGGCACGGGCCACTGTCGGTGGGAGAGGTCATGGGGTCTGCACCGGTTCGTTCGAGACCGCGACGACGCCGCCGTCGAGCCGGACGGAGTACACCGGCAGGGACTGCGACTCGTCGTCGAGACAACGGCCGTCGATCAGCGAGAACGCCTGCTTGAGCAGCGGCGACGCGACGACAGGAACACCGCCGCGATCACCGATGATGCCGCGTGACATCACCGCGGCCCGGCCGAACGGATCGATATTGCCGACGGCGGCGAGCGTGCCGTCTGTGAGCAGGAACAGAGCCGCCTGACGGCCGCCCTTCAACAGGACAGCCACGCCGCGCCCCGGGATCAGGAAATCGAGCCGGCAAGCCTGGGTCCAGGTCACGGTCTCAGTGGTGATGGTGGGTGTGTCGATCACGGTCATCGGTTCCTCCTCCGAACGCCTTATCTATTGGTACAGGCGCCCTGTTTCCGCAGCGTTAAGTGCTTATTTCCCGGCCGGTGCTGTGTCCGAAGCAACACCGACGGGCATGCCGGGAAGACCGAGGAGCACTGGTACCTTGCGTTCTCCGCTGTCGTCGAACGAAATCGTCGGGTCGGCTTCGTCAGGGGCATTGACGAAGGAGACGAAGCGCGAGAGCTTGTTCTCGTCCTCGAGCACGGCCGCCCACTCGTCCTTGTAGCCGTCGACGTGCTTGGCCATGGCGGCCTCGAGGTCGCCGGCGATGCCGAGGCTGTCGTCACAGACGACGGCCTTGAGGTAGTCGAAGCCACCCTCGAGGGCCTCCTGCCACGGCGCGGTGCGCTGCAGGCGGTCGGCGGTGCGGATGTAGAACATCAGGTAGCGGTCGATGTAGCTGATCAGGGTCTCGTCGTCGAGCTCACCGGCCAGCAGCACCGCGTGCTTGGGGGTCAGGCCGCCGTTGCCGCCGACGTAGAGGTTCCAGCCGTTCTCGGTGGCGATCACGCCGACGTCCTTGCCGCGGGCCTCGGCGCACTCACGCGCGCAACCCGACACGGCCAGCTTGATCTTGTGCGGCGAGCGAAGGCCGCGGTAACGCTTCTCCAGCAGCACGGCCATGCCGACCGAGTCCTGCTGGCCGTAGCGGCACCAGGTGGAACCGACGCAGCTCTTCACGGTGCGCAGCGACTTGCCGTAGGCGTGGCCGGACTCCATGCCGACGTCGACCAGGCGCTTCCAGATCAGCGGCAGCTGATCCACGGTGGCGCCGAACAAGTCGATGCGCTGACCACCGGTGACCTTGACGTAGAGGTCGAACTCCTTGGCGACCTCGCCGATCACGATCAGCTGGTCGGCGGTCACCTCACCACCGGGCATCCGCGGGACGACCGAGTAGGTGCCGTTCTTCTGCAGGTTGGCCAGGAAGTGGTCGTTGGTGTCCTGCAGCGCCGCCATCTCGCCGTCGAGGATGTGATCGCTCGAGGTCGAGGCCAGAATCGAGGCGACGGTCGGCTTGCAGATATCGCAGCCCGAGCCCTTGCCGTGCTTGGCGATCAGCTCGGAGAAGGTGCGGATGCCGGTAACGGCGACCACGTCGTACAGCTCGGCGCGCGACTGCGTGAAGTGCTCACACAGCGACTTCGAGACCGCCACGCCGGACTGCTCGAGCAGCTTCTTGATCATCGGCACACAGCCACCGCAGGAGGTACCCGCGTTGGTGCAGCTCTTGACGGCCGGGATGTCGCAGGCGCCCTCGGCGATCGCGCCGCAGATGTCGCCCTTGCTGACGTTGTTGCAGGAGCAGATCTGGGCGTCGTCGGGCAGCGCGTCGGCACCGAGTTCGGCGCCGGCCGGGGAGATCAGCGCGGCGGCGTCGGCGGGCAGCGGGCGCCCGACCAGCGGGCGAAGGGCCGCGTACTGGCTGGCGTCACCGACCAGGATGCCGCCGAGCAGGGTCTGGGCGTCATCGGAGACGACGAGCTTGGCGTAGGTGCCCTTGGCCGCGTCGTGCAGCACGACCTCGAGGGCGCCCTCGGTGGTGCCGTGCGCGTCACCGAAGGACGCCACGTCCACGCCCATCAGCTTCAGCTTGGTGGACATATCGGCACCGGGGAACTCGCCCGCGCCGCCGAGCAGACGGTCGGCGACGATCTCGGCGGTGGTGTAACCGGGCGCGACCAGGCCGTAGCAGACGCCCTCGATCGCGGCGCATTCACCGATCGCGTAGACGCTCGGGTCGGAGGTCTGCAGGGTGAGGTCGGTGAGGATGCCGCCGCGGGCGCCGATCTCGAGGCCCGAGGCCTTGGCGAGGGCGTCCTGCGGGCGGACACCGGCGGAGAACACCACCAGCGAGGCCTTGATCTCGGCATCGTCGGACAGGTGCACCGTGACGTTGTCGGCGCCTTCCTCCTCGATCGAGACGATCTTGGCGGTGCCGACACCGGTGTGCACGTTGAGGCCGATGTCGGTGACGAGCTTCTCCAGGATCGCGCCACCACCGGCGTCGACCTGGGCGGGCATCAGGCGGCCGTTGTACTCGATGACGTGCGGGGTCATGCCGAGCAGGCGCAGCGCGTTGGCCGCTTCCAGGCCGAGCAGACCGCCGCCGACGACCACACCGTGCGCGCCGGGACCGGCCGCTTCGGCGGCGGCACGGATGCCGTCGAGATCGTCGATGGTGCGGTAGACGAAGCACTCGGGCAGGTCGTGGCCCGGGACCGGCGGCACGAACGGGTAGGAACCGGTGGCCATGACCAGCGCGTCGTAGGCGATGACGTCGCCGCTGGTGCTGGTGACGGTCTTGGCTTCGAGGTCGATGGCCTCGCCGCGCTGGCCCAGTCGCAGGTCGACCAGGTCGTCGCCGTCGTACATGTTGCCGGGCAGGGCCAGGTCGTCGGCGTTCCAGTTGCCGACGTAGTAGGACAGGCCGACGCGGTCGTAGGCGGGCAGCTTCTCCTCCGACAGGATGATGACCTGCCACTGGCCTGCCTCGTCGCGCGAGCGAAGGGCTTCGACGAAACGGTGTCCGACCATGCCGTGGCCGACCACGACCGCTGTCTTACGAGTGCTGTTCATGAGAGTGACCTCCTTGGTAGTGGTCGGTTGTCAGCGAGCCGACGTATTGGCCGACGAAGCGTGGGATTCGGCCTCGAGGACCAGGGACTCGGCCTCGACCACGACAGCGGCGTCGGAGGTAAGGCGCGGACGGCGCAGGAACACCGTCCAGGTAACGGCGGCGCAGAGCACGTAGAAGGCCAGGAAGACCCAGAACGCGGTGGTGGCCGATGCGGTGCTGGCGTAGGAGCTGCGCAGCACCATGTTGATACCGACACCGCCCAGGGAGCCGATCGCGCCGACGAAGCCGATCAGGGCGCCTCCGGTGTTCTGCGACCAGGCGGCCTGCTCGGCCCGCGACAGCGGCAGGCTCTTGGACTTGGCCTCGAACACCGACGGAATGATCTTGGTGACGGCACCGTTGCCGAAACCGGACAGGACGAACAGGGCGATGAAGCCGATGACCAGGAAGGTCATGGTGGCGCCGGAGGCGACCCCGTTGTTGCGGTCGGCCATCGTCGAGGCGGCGATCACGATCAGCGCGGCGGCCATCATGGCGCCGAAGGTGCCGAGCGCGACCCTGCTGCCGCCGATCCGGTCGGCCATCTTGCCGCCGTAGGGGCGAGCCAGCGAACCGAGCAGCGGGCCGATGAACGCGATCGAGGCGGCGTGGATCGCGGCCTGGGCGGCGGTGTCGCCACCGGCCTTGAAGCTGATCTGCAGGATCTGGCCGAAGGCGAAGCTGTAGCCGATGAACGAACCGAAAGTGCCGATGTAGAGGAACGCGATCGCCCACGACTGCGGCACCCGCAGGGCCTTGCCCATGTAGGACAGGTCGGCCTGCTGGTTGGTCAGGTTGTCCATGTACAGCGCGGCGCCGACCGCGGTGATACCGACGAGGACCAGGTAGATCGCGCAGATGAGGTAGGCGTAGTCACCGCCGAGGGTGACCAGCACCAGCAGACCGAGCAGCTGGATCACCGGGACACCGATGTTGCCGCCACCGGCGTTCAGGCCCAGCGCCCAGCCCTTGAGCCGCTGCGGGTAGAAAGCGTTGATGTTGGTCATCGACGAGGCGAAGTTGCCGCCACCGACACCAGCGAACGCGGCCACGATCAAAAAGGTCGTGTACGAGGTGCCCGGCTGGGTGACGAAGTACAGCGTCAGCAGCAACGGAACCACCAGCAGCAGCGCGCTGAAGATCGTCCAGTTGCGGCCGCCGAAACGGGCGGTGGCCACGGTGTAGGGGATCCGCAGGAACCCGCCGACCAGCGTCGGCATGGCGACGAGGAAGAACTTCCCCGCCGGATCGATGCCGAACTTGTCGGCGGGCATGAACAGCACCATGACCGACCAGATCGACCACACCGAGAACCCGACGTGCTCGGCGAAGACCGACCAGATCAGATTGCGCTTGGCGACGTCCTTGCCACCGGCTTCCCAGGCCGCGACGTCCTCGGCATCCCAGTTGTCGATGTCGTGGTTCCGCTTCAGCGTGCTCAAGATTGGGCCTCCCAAAAGTGCGATGGCCCAACGGTAGGAAATGGGTATTGCCGAAATGCTGCGGGAAATGTCGCTTGAATCAACGGTTTCTCACCTTCCCCCGATCAGGGAGGTGAGATCAGCCCTTTTGTTTCCGGCATGTGTCGCAACGATTTCCGCGCGTAAGGAAGCAGCAAGAAATCAGCGGAAACCCCGGTGAGGGTGTGAGCTGCGCCTCTTGTCAGCGACTGTAGGCCACAATCACGCGCGCCGCACTTCGGCAGGAGTCCGGCAGTGAGAAGTTCGTCGCGTCGCCACTTTCCCGGCGAGTCAGGTACTCGCGAAATCAGTCGGCGATTACCAAGAATCCTCGAGCATGCGTGGTTTGCACGCCTGCCACGCACCCGCGAGGAGTACGCCGAGGGCGACGAACAGCATGGCGAACGGGACGAGCCAGCCGCCGGTCCAAGTGTGCAGCAGGCCGAACAGCAGCGGGCCCGTGCAGGCGATCGCGTAGCCGACGCCCTGAGTGAAGCCGGACAGCGCCGCCGAACCGTGCGGGGTGCGGGTGCGCAGGTTGATCAGCGTCAGCGCCATCGGGAAGGTGGACGGGCCCAGACCCAGCAGCACCACCCACAGCAGGGGCGCCTGCATCGGTGCCACCAGCAAGCCGACGAACGCGGTCGCGAACAGCACCATGGCGCCGACGACGACGGGGAACGGGTTGCGCATCCGCGAGACCACGGTGGGCGCGCCCAGCGCCGGGATCAGCCCCATCAGCGCGAACAAGCCGACCATGCTGCCGCCGAAACCGGCGCTCGCGCCCGCGTCGGACAGGATCTTGGGCAGCCAGGCGAACATCGCGTAGGTGGTCAGCGAGGTCATGCCGAACATGCCCGCCATCCCCCACGCCACCGGCGAACGCCAGAGTTTGCCGGTCACGGGCGCGTCGGCGGGCAGCGCGGTGGTGTCGACCGTGTCGCGACCACGCCGATCGCGCAGCACCACGAACCACGGGATCGCGGCGGCGAAACCGACCAGCGCCCACACCCCCATCGAGATCCGCCAGCCGTGCGCCTGCGCCACCGGCACCGCGATGAACGCCGGAACAACGGTACTGAGCTGCACCATCACGATGTAGAGCGAGCTGATAGCGGCCAGGTGATCGCCGAAATACCGCTTCACCAGCGGCGGAATCACCACATTGCCGATGCCCATACCGAGCAGCGCCACCCCGGAGAACGCCAGCAGTTCACCGGTCCCGGTGGAGAACACCCGCACCAGCGACCCGGCGCCGGCCAGCAGCATCGCCACGAACACGGTCCGCTCGAGCCCGAACCGGCGCACGAACAGCGGCGCGATGAGCCCGGCGAGACCGAACATCGCGGTCGGCAACATGCCGAACACCCCGACGATCCCCGTCCCGTACCCGACCTGGGCGCCGATCGTCTCGGCCAGCGGGCTGAACGCGGTGACGGCGGCGCGCAGGGTCAGCGCCGACATGATGATGGCCGCCAGCACGAGAAGGCGGCCTTCGATCAACGACCGCTTGGCGATCTCCGAAGCATCAACGGACACGACAACGTCTCGCCGATCGCCCACAAGGGCCGACTCGGCACCGGAAGCGGGCTGAAAGTCACGAAGCGGCGGCACCCAGAAATCATAGGATGACCCTATGACTATGCCAAGCAACTGTGACCGATCTCCTCCCGCAAGAACTCCACACGCAAGAACATGGGTAACTCACCGGGACGAGCCAACCCCGCCACATCCCCCGTCTGCGCCGCCAACACAAAGTCTCCCCGCCCCGAAGTCTGGCCAAGAGTCGCGGGGAGGCGGGCAAGCGAGGCGGGCAAGCGAGGCGGGTGAGTACCCTTGCTGACGTGCAACCCGTCCGGCGTACCAGCCTCATCGCCCAGGTCACCGAACAGCTTCGGGCCGAGATCCGTTCCGGCCGTTGGCCAGTGGGTCAACGGATCCCCACCGAACCGGAACTCACCGAGCTCACCGGGACCGGCCGCAATACCGTCCGCGAAGCCGTCCAGGCGCTCGTGCACGCGGGCATGCTCGAACGGCGCCAGGGCTCGGGCACCTACGTGATCGCCACCTCCGAGGTCGGCGGCACCCTGGGCAAGTACTTCGCCGACGCGCACGAACGCGACATCCTCGAACTGCGTCAAGCCCTCGACACCACCGCGGCGGGCCTGGCCGCGCGCCGTCGCGACGACGCCGATATCGCCACCCTCCAGCGCTTGCTCGCCGAACGCAGCAACCGGAATTGGGCCGAAGCCGACCCGGTGGCCATCGCCGCCGACGTGGAGTTGCATCGCGCGATCGTCGTCGCCAGCCACAACGCCGTATATCTGGAGTTCTACGATTCGCTGCTGCCGATCATCGAACAGGTGATCCACGCGCGGACCGCGAAATCCGACGACGCCTACGACACCGAGCACGCCGAGCTGGTCCAGGCCATCATCGACGGTGACGCCGAGCGCGCCGTCCAGGCGGCCAACTGCTTCCTCGGCTCGCTCATCGCCGAATATCCGAATCGCTGAGATCGGCAATGGTTCGGTTCCTAAATCCAGGTAACCGGGCTGTCACCAGCAACGAATGCACGCGGTGAGCCCGAGTTGCCCGGAACGTCACCTGAGGCCATTGTCACGCAACAACCGGCTCCTACCTTTATCTCGACCCCGCAAGGTACGCATCGAATGCCACTGAGCCGATGCGCATCTATCGAGCCCGATCGAGAGGAAGCCGATGACCGCGATCGCCGCCACCGGCCAGGAGACGGAATCCCCGTCCTTCGAATATCAGAAGAAGGGTCGCTGGCTGAACCAGTGGACGCCCGACAATGCGGAGTTCTGGGAAGCCGGCGGCAAGCAGACCGCCCGCAAGAACCTCTGGTTCTCGGTCTTCGCCGAGAACCTGGGCTTCAGCATCTGGGTGATCTGGGGCTCCATCGTCACCGCCATGGGTTCGGCAGGCTTCGAGTTCCTCGCCGGACTCGGCAAAGCCAACCCGACCGCGGTCAGCAACGCCCTGTTGCTGACCTCCATTCCGACCCTGGTCGGCGCCGCCCTCCGCGTGCCCTACACCTTCGCCGTCCCGAAGTTCGGCGGCCGAGCCTTCACCGCGTTCAGCGCGGCGATGCTGTTCGTCCCGGCGCTGGGAATCCTGTACTTCGTCAACCAGCCGAGCACTCCCATGTGGGTGTTCATCGTGCTGGCCTCGCTGGCCGGTGTCGGTGGCGGTAACTTCTCGTCGTCGATGGCCAACATCTCGTTCTTCTTCCCCGAGGGCAAGAAGGGCGCCGCACTCGGCCTCAACGCCGCGGGCGGCAACCTCGGTGTCGCGCAGACCCAACTGGTCG
Source organism: Nocardia sp. NPDC060249 (assembly GCF_042728755.1). Lineage (NCBI taxonomy): Bacteria > Bacillati > Actinomycetota > Actinomycetes > Mycobacteriales > Nocardiaceae > Nocardia > Nocardia sp. NPDC060249. The sequence continues at coordinate 44,219 of NZ_JBHXAQ010000001.1, read as the reverse complement.
TACCGCTGTTGATCACCCTCGGCACCCACATCATGGCCAAGGACGCCGCCGGCTTCCGCTTCGGCATCACCCTGGCCGTGCTGTTCTGGCTGCCGTTCATCGCGGTCGCCGTGGCCGGCGCGCTGTACTTCATGGACTCCCTCACCGAGGCGAAGTCCGATGGCAAGTCCTACAAACTGGCCCTGACCAACCGGCACACCTGGATCATGGCCTTCCTCTACATCGGCACCTTCGGTTCGTTCATCGGCTTCTCCTTCGCCTTCCCGACCCTGATCAAGGCCACCTTCCCCGACCTGGCCAAGATCGGCTGGATCACCACCCTCGGTAACCTCGCCTTCCTCGGCGCGCTGGTCGGTTCGTTCAGCCGTCCGTTCGGTGGCTGGGTCGCCGACAAGGTCGGCGGCGGCGCCAAGATCACCGTCTATGTCTTCGGCGGCATGTCGATCTCGGTGGCGTTCATCGTCCTCGCGGTGGATATGAAGAGCTTCCCGCTCTACCTGATCTCCTTCCTGACCCTGTTCGTCCTGGCCGGCATCGGCAACGGCTCCACCTACCGGATGATCCCGTCGATCTTCAACGCCACCGCCAAGAAGTACGCCTCCGAGCACGGCATGGACCTGACCGAGGCGGCCACCTCCGCCAAGCGTCAAGCCGGTGCCGCGATCGGTGTCATCGGCGCGGTCGGCGCCGCGGGTGGCTTCGTCGTCCAGCAGGCCCTTCGCCTGTCCAACGTTCACCTCAAGACCATGGCCCCCGCCTTCTGGGCCTACGCCGCCGTCTTCCTGGTGATGGCCGCCGTCACCTGGTGGTGCTACCTGCGCACCTCCTTCGCCACCGACAAGGTTCCCTCCCTGGCCTACGCCAGCGTCTGATCCAGCCCCTCCCCGAAAGCCACGTTCGGCCCCTCCCGAACGTGGCTTTCGGCTGTGTGACAACACATTTCGGCCCGTGTTGTGGCCGCCGCGCCCGAATTGCCCTTACTCTGGAGTTCAGACTGGCACCGGGGCGGGCAGAGGTGAGTGCTGTTGGACATCTCGAATGAGGTGGCAGAGCCACGGTTTCGAGCCGCCTCCGTCGATGATCTGGTCGCGATAGCCGAGCTCGAATCCCACGAGTTCATGGCGCTCGCCTACCCCTACTTCGCCCTGCGTCAACTGTTCGACATCCACGGATCCCATTGGGTGGTAGCGGATCTGGCTGGTTCGCTGTGCGGGTACGCCATGGTGGCGATCGGTCGGCACAGCGCATGGCTGCTGGGTCTGGCGGTGTCATCGGGGCATCAGGGCCGCGGGCTCGGCCGGTCGTTGCTCGAGCGGGCGATGGCACACTGCCGGTCGTCGGAGGTCGACGCGGTCTTCATCACCGTGCGCCCGTCGAATGTGCCCGCGTCGAATCTGTACAAGGACTCCGGCTTCACCTGGGCCAATCACGAGGACCAGTACTTCGGCATCGGCGAACCGCGAGACCTGTTGGTGCACCGTCTCGTCTACGACTGGACCACCGCCGACCCCACCGACCGACGGTGGTTCAAAGACCGTGGACCAGTAGACGACCGATGACCGAGCACATCGGATTCGATCGGCCCGGCGATTTCGTCGCGTCCAAGACCACCCTCATCCGCAGACATGCCAGCGCTTTCACCGATGTCGTCGCCGATTTCCTCCGAGCCGCGCACCGACCCGACGAGTACGCGCTGCTCGACGACCTCAATCATCGGGTCGAACAGTTCCTCGCCGATTACGTTCCGCCCTCGACCCGCAGGGTCGGCGACAGCCTCGTCTTCGCGCACCTCTATCGCGATGCCGACCCCGTCACGCTCGAATCCGCCGGCCGCGAGCATTCCTGCGAAACGGTGCTGACCGCCCTGTTCGCCGCCGAGATCGAATTCCGCGGACCATTGCGCCTGAGCCGCACGCAATCCACGCTGCTCGCCGATGTCTACGAGGAGCTCGGCGCACAGCTTTCGGCGCACAGCCTGCCCGCGCATGCCGCGCTCGCCTACCGGCAGGCCTACCGCCTGCACACCATCACCGAGAATCCCCGCGGCCAGGATCGTTGTGGCCTCAAGATGGCGCGTGCCCGCACGAAAGCGCGCCGTCGACGCGTGCGGCGATTACCCGGCGCGGTCTCGGACCTGCTGTGTGGCTACGGGTATCGACCGTTTCTGCTGCTGGCGTGGATCGCCGCGGAGATCGCGGTCTTCGTCACGGCCTTCTACCTGACCGCCCCCGACATCGGGTTCCCCACCGCGGTACGGATCGCATTGGTCAACTTCCTCAATCCGGTCGACCCCGAGAGCGTCGGCGTGGACAGCTTGCTCGCGAAGGCGACATTGATCGTCGAGTCGTACGCGGGCATCGTGTCCACGTCGGTGTTCTTCGCGCTGCTCGTCCGGCAATTGTTCCGGCTGTGATCACCACCGGGACTGGGATCGGCTCAGTGCCCCCAGCGTGGCCACCGCGACGCGGTCGCGCAATTGGCCGATTCTCGAATTCCACTGGACGGTGAACCCGGGGTCGGCCTCGAGCGAGGTCCACAACCCACGCAGCGGTCCGGGCGTGAGCGCGCCGGGAAGCCACAGATGGACGAGGTGTTCCAGCAGCGGCGCGAGTACCTGAGCGGGCGAACTGCCCGACAATTCGGCCATCTCGGCCTCGTCGATGACCTCGGTGAGCACCGTCAGCAGCCAGTCGTGCACCGCGAGATCTTCGCAGAAGCGCTGCACCGCGGCGAGTTCCGCGCCGTCGCCGACGACGACGGAGACGAGTCGCGTCTCGTCGTCGAGCAGGACGAACGACAGGCTCGGCGCCGCGCCCGGCCGGACATGGGCCGCCCATCGCAGCCGCGCCGCGCTGGTCTGAATGGGCGGCTTCTGGTTCAGCATCAGGTCGGTGCGTACCCGGGTGAACAGCCGGGCCGCGATGGCACCCGGGTCCAGCGTCGCCGTCGCCGGATCGGGCGGGCCGAGAAATCCGTCGACCAGTTGACCGCTGATACCGGGCGCGAGCCGCGTGAGGGTTTCGACGGTACCGATCCGTCCGAGGTAGTGGCCCCAGCTGCGGCGGTGTGTGCCCGCACCGGCGACCACCGTCGCCATCGCCGAACTCTGCAGGATACGACCGCCGCGCACGGTCGCGTGCGTGGCGACGGTGCCGACCGCGCGCACCTTACTTCGGTTCGGCGTCGCCAGCCTGCAGTCGACGCCTTCGTGGATGACCGGCGATTGCGCCCAGGTGACCGGGCGTTCCCGCGATTGCACGCGGCGGCCACGGACCAGGGTGAGCAGGTCGGCCGCCGATGCCCGGCTCAGTGCTCTCGACTCGGGAAGCAGACCCGTGCGCACTTCGCCCAGCAGGGCCAGCGCTGCGTCGCTGAGATGCATCGCCGCAGCGTATCCGGTATCGATGGATGGTGGCACGGGATCAGACGGTGCTCAGAAAGAAGTGGGAGAGCCGGTCGGTGACGTCGCCGGTCAGCTCGATGTGCTGCTCGCGAGCCCGCCGGGCGAGCAATTCGACGACGGCGGGATCGGGCTCGACGTGGCCCAGAATCATCCGCACCGCGTGTTCGATGCCCACATAACGCTGCGGCAGGATCGACAGTGACCTGAACGCCGCGAACGGCGGCGCGTGTTCCTGCAGCTTGATCACACTCGGGAATTCCTCCCAGCGAGCAGGCCATTCTCGGTCCTGATCCCACTGTTCGGCATCCACCACGGCTTTTCCCTCGTAGCGAAGCATGCCCAGACGCAGGAGCTGCCAGACCGACGCCAGGAAGGGGCACGACCACAGGACCTCCTGCGTCCCGCCACGGTCGCGCCACATCTCGACGTCGAGGAAGAGCGAATGATTGCGCGCGGCGAATTCCGCCGACGGCCGGTAGGTCACCTCCATCGCCTGCTCCAGCTCGCGGTCACTGGATCGCTGACCGTTGCAGAGCCATCCGGACTCCGCGGTCGGCGGCCGGCGACCGGCGCTGTCCGGTGCGGGTTCGGCGATGATCGAGTCAGCGACCATCTGCGCCAACGGAATCCGGGATTCCTCGTTCTGCCGACGTAGGTACTTGTTGCAGCCCGCTTCGCTGCCGAGGTAGTCGATCCGCACCCCGGATTCCGCGGCGATGCGCAAGAGGTTCGGCACGATCACCCGCGGATCGGCGTCGGTCTGAAAGTAGTCGTCGAGCAGGAAGCAGGTACTCACCCGAACGCGGGAGGCCCCACCGGCGGCGGCGGCGAACTCCTGTCTCGCGACCTCGGTGAACATCTCCACCAAGGGCGCTACCCGGCGAAATTGGGCCGTGATCGCCGCTTCACCGTTGATCAGATCGGACATGTAGAAATGACCGACTTCGATCGATACGTGCGCCAGTGGAACAGCTTCGACACGCACAGACGCCGTCGACTCGGCGTAGACGGCGCCACCCACAACTACAGCCCCTTTGTCAACCGTTCCCGGACAGAACCGCGTGCGATTCTAGCCACGGAGCGGCGAATTAGATTTCGACACGCCGTTTCGAATCTTCCCTTCCCCCAGTTCCTTTCGCAACTTTTGTCCAGATGTCAATGGTCGGCACCTGCGGCGACTACACCCGAACCCACGTCGCCCTGTCCCACAGTCTGCGCGCCAGCTCTTCGAAAGCTTCCACCGTCGCCCGATTGGCGATACCCGCATTGACATCGGCGTCGAGCACGATCTGTTCGCGCCATTGCAGCACCGGTTCCACCGGCGTCTCCCCCAGTAGCGCGCCCGCACCGAGCCGATACTCCGCGGCGAGGGAACGCAGCGCGTCGTTCTGTTTGAGCAACCACGCCGCTTGCGGGCCGCCGCTGGCGGCATGCTCATCGGTGACCCGGGGAACAGCGGTGCGCACGAAGCGGATTCGGGCCAGCAGGTCTTCGGGCACGTACCCGAGCTCGACCCCCGTCTTCAGCAAGCCCTTGGGCCCGTGCACCAAACCCTGCGCGGCCATCAAGTGCTGCCGGGTCCACCGGTGATAGACGAGCCAGCAGACTTCCTTGTCCGGCATGTCCAGCGGCCGGGTGGCTTCCAGCGCGATCTGCATCGCCACCGATCGGCCGGCGCTGAGGTCGACGATCACCACTTTGAAGGTGCTGTCCAGATCGAGGAGCAGCTCACGGCAGCGCCGTACCACCTTGGGATCGTTGGCCGACATGGCTTCGCCACCGCCCTCGTCACCCGGCAGCAGCACCAACTTGCCACCGCGCGAGCGCTGGCTGCGCAACGCATCCCGATTGGTGCTCGTCCGCACGTCGATGCGCTGGTGCAGGCTGTTGTGGCCGCGCAGATACGAGTGCAGTCCGTTGCCCGTCTGCGTGCCGCGTTCGACCGAGCCGATCTCGAACAGGGCGCCCGCGGTGGGTGAGCCGAAGTCGAAGTCGAGATAGGCCGTACTGATGCCGCGCAGACTGAGCCGGTAGGCCAGGTTGCAACTGGTCACTGACCGGCCCGTTCCGCCCTTGTCGGAGGTGGCGAAGACGATCATCTGATCAGGTGCTCCTCATCGCGTCGAGGCGTGCGTAGGCGAGTCGATCGAGTTCGATCAGTGCTGCCGAGGCGAGCGTGAACGCCGTTCCCGGTTGCAGATTCACCACATCTCTCGCCCTGGCCAGCTGCTGCTCGACACCGTCGAGCGCGATGCGATTGGCCGAGGTGTCCTCGATGCTGACATTGAGCATTTCCTGATTCAGCAGGTGCTCGGCCTCGTTGAGCAGCTCGACCGCCCGGACCACCATCGCGGGCGATCGCAACGGCGCCTCCCGGTAGGTGCGGTCGGCGGCCACCAGGCATTCGATGACACGCTCGGTCATGTACCACGACGGCAGGGTCTGCCCCGATCGGGCCACCGCACCGAATGCCGCGCCGGGGTCGTCCCACAGGCCGGCCGCGTCACCGTCTGAGATCATGCGCAGATCGAGGTGATCCATCACCTGCTTCGCCAACTCCATCAACCGGTCGCGCGCGGTGATGTTGCCGGACAGGCGAGCCGCCTGCAGCGAGCGCTTGAGCAGCACGGGCGCGAAATCCGAGGCGATCCATTCCAGCCGTGGCCCACCGCCCTCGACCAGTTCGCTCCCGCGCAGCTTCATCCGGACGCCCGGATAGTGCAGGGCGACAGACGGATCGGCTTGCGTCGGTCTGCGGATGATGCGGCCGCGCCTGGCCAACTCGTCGAAAATGCCGATCGCTCTGGTCAGATCGTCATCGGAGGCGGTGCGGGCCACCAGTTCCTGGATCAGCACCGCCGACACGATGAGACTGAAATAGTCCGATTCCTCGCCGTCGGAGGTGCGCCACGGAATGTCTTCCAGCGGCCAGGTTCCGGTGCCGAAACGGGCGACGGTCGACCAGTAGCGCTGGGTGATGTCCCAGCGCAGCCGCAGCGCCTCGGCCAGGCGGTACTGGGTTTCGTCGAGCAGGTCGAGCTCTCTGGTTCGTTGCGACAGCACATCGTTGATGCCGTCGAGCGCGGTGATGGTGAAGTAGAGATAGGGCCGGGGGTCGGCGAATCCCACGCCGGAGCCGATCGCCGCGGGCACGAAATCGACGGGGTCGGCCCCCTGGACAATGCCCCAGCTCCAGCCACACTCGAAGAGCAGATCCTCGTCGTCGAGTTCGGATTCCGGCGCCCGGCCGAGCGTGACGTCGCTGCGCAGCCGGGCGCGCACGCGCTCGAGGCTGCGGGCGACGGCATCGATCACGGCCTTCTCGGGCTGGCCCGACTGATTGAGCATCCCGAGCATCGCTTTGCCCGACGGCGAGCGGGGTGAGGCGGTGTTGACCACGAAGCTGCGCACGAGGCCCGTCATCGCCGCGGTCAGTCGCGTGCTCAAACCCGCGCTCAGCTCGGTGAGCCGGGTACTGATGTCCTTACGCCGCTCGGTGCGCGCCCACCGATCGAAGACGCGCGCGAAGCCGAGCGCCGCGATGCACACGGTGACCGACAGCGAGTATCCGTCCACCACTTCCAGTGTGTGCTGCGCCTGCGTCGGTTCGCCGTCCTCGGATGCGCGCAGATAACTACCCGCGTCGAAGCGGGGTAGTCCGTCTTCGCCGGTGTTGCGGGCCAGGTACTCCTCGGCGAGCCCGAGCACCGTGATGCCGATTCTGGCCTGCCCGCCGAAAGCCTCCAACGCCACTTTGACGTCGTCGGACATCGCGTCCGGCCGATCCAGCGCGAAACTCTCGATCTCCGTCGCCGGATACAACAGGCACAGCAGCTGTTCGGAATCGCTGATCGAATTGGCGTCGAGGACGCCGTCCCAGTGCCATTTCTCGTCCCGGTAGCAGGCCGAGAGCATGGCGCTCCAAATATCCAGAATCTGCTGTCTGGGCTGGATTCTCACCCGTAGCAATCCTCACCGCTCGTGACGGGCCGCGGTGGGTCCCCCGGGTCCAGGGCAGGACACATGGCGGCGATGCACGATGAAGATAGCATGTGGGCGTGCAGGAAACGTTGGGTCTCAACGGATTTGAGATCACATACGACCCAATGGTCACGATGCGCGCAATTCGCTCTTACAGCGCCAAACGGACCATGTCCGCCGTGCGGGCGAGGCCGGGGAACGCTTCGGGGGTCGAACGCGGGTGCAGCGCGTGAACCGCCAGGCGGAACATCAAGGCGCGTAACAGCATCTGGGGCCATTCGGGCAGGGTGGCCCAGCGGTCGAGCAGGCCGTCATCGCCCCCGCCCCAGGCCAGTGCGTCGACCACGACGACCCCGGCGGCCCAGGTGGCGGGGCGCCAGTAAGGAGTGATGTCGGTGAGGCCGGGGGTATGGGCGCCGGTGAACAGGACGGTGCCGAAGAGGTCACCGTGGACGAGCTGGTCGGGGCTGCGGACGGGTTTGCGCAGGGTGGAGAGCTGGCCGATCAGTTCGAGGGAACGCTGGCCGTCGGGGGTCGTGGCGACGGGAACCCCGCCCGCCCGCAGAGTGCGCAGCGGGACCGATTCCCAGGCGGCGCGGTCGGCCGCCACGAACACGTCCACGTCGACCCACGGGGCGACGGGCGGCTGGACCAGGAAGCGGGGGCGTTCCAATTCCGCTGTCGCCTTGTGCAAACGCAGCGAGACCGATACGACCTCGTCGTGGCGGGGCTCGGGAGCGCCGTCCACAAAAGTGTCGGCGCGCCAACCGGAGACAACATAGCGGCCGTCGGTGGCGCGGACGGGCCGAGCCACCCGCAGCCCGTCGACCGCCAGGTGCTCGCGGATTTTCGCCGACCACGCGGCCCTGGCGTGGTCGGCGACGGGGCTGAGCACCACGTCACCCATGCGCCAGCCACCGTCCCAGTCCCCGAGGGAAACCGGTGTCACTTCGCGAAGCCCGAATGTGGCTCGCACATGCTCGGGAGGTTCGACTGAGGTCACGGCCGTACCGTAACCCCGTTATCACCGCAGGCGACCCAAGGCACGCTGTGTACTCCACTTTGCGACCTCACCGCAACACGCGGCGAGGTCGCAAACCGGTGGCTATCGGGTCAGTAGACCGGAAGCGACGGATCGATCTGCTTGGCCCAGGCCACCACGCCGCCCTGCAGATGCGTCGCGTCGGCGAAACCGGCGCGCTTCAACGCGGCCAGCGCCTCCGCCGATCGGATGCCGGTCTTGCAGTGCAGCACGATCGGCTTGTGCTGCGGCAGTTCCGAGAGCGCCTCGCCCGACAGGATGCGGTCCTTGGGGATCAGCGTCGCGCCCGCGATGTGGACGATGTCCCATTCCACCGGCTCGCGCACGTCGATCAGCTCGACCTTGTCGGCGTCGAGGAGGTCCTTGAGCTCGGCGGCGGTGATCGTCGACCCGGCCGCGGCCGCGGTGCCTTCCTCCGACACGACACCGCAGAACGCGTCGTAGTCGATCAGTTCGGTGATCGGCTCACGCTGTGGGTCGCGGCGCAGCTTGATGGTGCGGTAGTTCATGTCCAGTGCGTCGTAGACCATCAGGCGCCCGAGCAGCGTCTCGCCGATGCCAGTGATCAGCTTGATCGCCTCGGTCACCATCACCGAGCCGATCGACGCGCACAGCACGCCGAGCACGCCGCCTTCGGCGCAGGACGGGACCATGCCCGGCGGCGGGGCCTCCGGGTACAGGTCGCGGTAGTTGATGCCGCGCCCGTCCGGGGCATCTTCCCAGAACACCGAGACCTGGCCCTCGAAGCGGTAGATCGAGCCCCACACGTACGGCTTGCCCGCGAGGACGGCGGCGTCGTTGACGAGGTACCGGGTGGCGAAGTTGTCGGTGCCGTCGACGATCAGGTCGTAGCCGGCGAACAGCTCGACGGCGTTCTCGGGCTCCAGACGGATCTTGTGCAGCCGCACGTCGATCCCGGAGTTGATCTCCAGGATGGAATCGCGGGCGCTGTCGGCCTTGGGACGGCCGATATCGGATTCGCCGTGAATGATCTGGCGCTGCAGGTTGGAGGCGTCGACCTCGTCGAACTCGACGATGCCGAGGGTGCCGACACCGGCGGCGGCCAGATAGAGCAGGGCAGGCGAGCCGAGGCCGCCCGCGCCGATCACGAGGACCTTGGCGTTCTTCAACCGCTTCTGACCGTCGACACCGAGATCGGGGATGATCAGGTGCCTGCTGTAGCGAGCGATTTCGTCTTTGGTCAGTTCCGCGGCCGGCTCGACGAGCGGCGGCAACGTCCCTTGAAGAGACACGTGAGAACTCCTGTATCTATGGCGGCGGGCGCGGCCGTGAACCGGTGGCCGCTCTGCTGACTACAACAAGACCTGCCGCGCTGTTCTTCCCCGTTCATGTTCCCGCATGGGCGAGGCCACTATCCGCGCGGGTACGGCCAGGGGTTGAAGCGGCAGTTCTTGCCGTCGGCGGGGACCACGCCGTGGGGGTCGAGCAGGGCGATGTCGTTGTTCCTGGTGCCGAAGGTCTGCTGCATCATGATCGGGGCGAGCCCGCCGTCGGTCTCACACGGCTGATGGCCGTGGTAGCCGATGGCGTGGCCGACCTCGTGGTTGATCTGGTACTGCCGGTAGGAACCGATGTCGCCGTCGAAGGCCAGGGCGCCGCGGACCCAGCGGACCTCCGAGAGCACCACCCGGTCCAGGTCGGCGTTGTAGCACGACGAGTCGATCGGGATCTCGAAGCCGCACGCGGCGCGGGTGCTTTCGCGAGAGGTGAGCGAGAGCCGGAAGTCGGCCGGGCCCGCGTCGATGCGCTGGAAGCCGAACTTGGGGTCGTTGGTCCAGCTCTTCGGGTTGGCCAGGGTGGTCTCCACCATCTTCGCCACCGCGATGTCGCCACCGAACGGTGCGGTGTCGATACCGTCCTCGACTTCGACGGTATAGCGGAACACGCGCTCGGTGCCCACGCCGACCTGGGCGCTGGTGCCCGGCACCACATGCCAGGTACCGGCCGCGCGCTCGACGTACTCACCGCCTTCCGGCAGCGCTCCCAACGGCAGATCGGCGGGGAACTTACCGTCGCCGGGGGGTGCGCCGATGATGCCGGACTGGGCCACCTTGGGACTCAGCGCTCCGAAGCCGGGATCGCCGGGCGGCGGGATCGGTCCGGTGCGTACCGCGTCGACGACGACCAGCACGGTGATGGCGAGCAGCACCGGCAACGCGTAGGCACGCCACCCGTAGGCGGAGACGAATCGGCCGAGCGCGCTCTGCTTCTTCGCTGCACGCTGTGGGCTGCGCGGGCGGCCGTTGTCGTGGTCGGTGGGATCCCAGCGGGCACGCAGCGGCTGGCGGGATCGGTCGGCGGGCTGATAGAGCCCGAGCGGGTCGTAGACCTGCAACTCCCGCCCCTCCGGCGTCGACGTGACAGCACCGGACTCGGAGGGTTGCGTGGAGCGAGCGACATCGCGCCCGCCGTCGGCATGGTCATCCATCCGGTCGGTCACCCCATCACATTCTCACAGTGCGCTCATCCGCCGTGCGGGCGGCCGCAGGAGTTAGCCCGGTTACGGCCCGGCGAACTCCGTGGGCTGGTACTACATTTCCAGGGCGAGACGCAGGGCGAACACCGTGCGAGTATCGTTCGTGGGATACCCGACCGCACACCCGGCGGCCAGGGGAATCGACTATAGAGAGCAGAGATGACTGACCTCGTGGACCGCATGCCCTCGCGCCGATCGGTGCCGGAGACGGTCCCGGCCAAACGCGGCACCCGCCTGCCTCGCGACGAGCGCCGCCAGCAGTTGCTGCTCGCCGCCAGCGAGGTCTTCGTCCAGCGCGGCTACCACGCGGCGGGCATGGACGAGATCTCTCAGGTAGCCGGGGTCAGCAAGCCGGTGCTGTACCAGCACTTCGCCAGCAAGCTGGAGCTGTACCTGGCGGTGCTGCAGAACTATGTCGACATCCTGGTGTCGAGCGTGCGCCAGGCGCTGCGCTCCACCACCGACAACAAGCAGCGCGTGCGGGCCGCGGTCGCCGCGTACTTCGATTTCGTCGACAACGAGATGCAGGGCTTTCGCCTCGTCTTCGAATCCGACCTCACCAGCGAACCGCAGGTGCAGCGCCGGGTCGAGCAGGCCACCGAGGCGTGCGTCGACGCGGTGTTCGATCTGGTCGCCCACGACTCGGGTCTCGATCCGTACCGCGCCCGCATCCTGGCCGTCGGCCTCGTCGGCGCCAGCCAGTTCTCGGCGCGCTACTGGCTCGAAGCCGACCGCCCGGTTCCCAAGGACGAAGCCGTGGACACCACGGTGTCACTGGCGTGGGGTGGCCTCAAGCACGTGCCGCTGACCGCCGCCCAGCGCGCGTACTCCCAGGACCTCTGAGTCCGCAAAGACGAAAAATGCCCCGCCATCGCAACGGCGGGGCATTTTGTGTTCGCAGCTCAGATCGTGGCGAAGCCGACTCGGCCGACGGCCGGGGAGCCGATTTCCACGTAGGCGACCTTCGCGGCCTGGATCAGGAACTTGCGGCCCTTCTCGTCGGTGAGTGACACGACACCGGCGGAGCCGCTCAGCGCATCGGACACCAGCGCCTCGATCTCATCAGGGCTCTGCGCACTGTTGATCACGAGCTCGCGCGGGCTATCCGAAATACCGATCTTGACCTCCACGGCCAACCTCCGAACGTAAGAGTCCTGTGTTGTCAGGTCCCAGGCTAATGCAGGCCGCCGACACCGGTGTCACAGCCGCCTGCGCTCTGAGCGAACGGATCAGGCGGGCTCGATCAGTTCGATCTCGAGTTCGATCTTCACGGTGTCCGACAGCATGCCCGGCATGGCGACGCCGACGCCGAAGTCGGTGCGCTTGATGGCGCCGGTGGCGGAGAAGCCCGCGTGCCGGGTGCCGTCGGGGAAGTCGGCGATGCCGCCCCATTCGACCTCGAGGGTCAGCGGCTGGGTGATCGCGCCGAGGGTGGCCTCACCGGTGACGGTGAAGGTTTCGGCGACCCGAACCGGCTGGGTGGCGCGGAAGCTCAGGGTCGGGCGATTGGCGACGTCGAGGAAGTCGGCCTGACGGATGTGGGCGTCGCGGTCGGCGTTGCTGGTGTCGAAGGAATCGAGCTCGATGGTGGCGCCGAGGGTGGCCGCGCCCGTTTCGTCGACGACGAACTCGGTCTGGAAGCGGGTGAAGCCGCCGCGCACCTTGGCGATCCCGAGGTGGCGAATGGTGAACGCGACCGAGGAGTGGGCGGTGTCGAGGGCCCAGGATCCGGTCTTCAACTGCTGGGTCTGTGTCGAGGAAGTCATGTCTCCACCCTGACCGGACTACGGTCCGTTAACCAGACCGCGGTTATCCTGGTCCTGGCAGGGCGTGGCTGACAACGCCATGACCAGGCACCATCGAGACATGGTAGGCGCAGACATGGCAGATCATCCAGGCGCTCGTTCGGCGTTCGCGGAACTTCTCGTCGCCCGCCGAGCCGAGCTGAATCCGGCCGACGTCGGCCTGCCCGGCGGCGGCAGACGTCGCACCCCCGGACTGCGCCGTGAAGAGGTCGCGGTGCTGGCCGGTGTCAGTGCCGACTATCTGGCCCGGCTCGAACAGGGCCGCGACACCAACCCGTCGATGGCGGTGGTCGACGCGCTCGCCACCGCCCTGCGGTTCAACGACACCGAGCGGGGCCATTTCGCCTGGCTGGCCCTGACCACCAGCAGCGACGCCCGGTGCCCGAGTACCGCTTTCGATCCCGCCCTCGATCAGGTCTCCCCCGCACTGCGCGGTGTGCTCGACTCGCTCGACCCCACCCCGGCGTTCGCGCTCGGCCCCCGTGCCACCGTGCTGGCCTGGAACACCGCGTGGTCGGAACTGGCCGCCCCGCTCGGCCTGCTCGACAATCCCGACCTGGTCAACCTGGCCCTGTGGGCGTTCCGCCATCCGCTCGCCCGCGCCACGGTCACCGACTGGGCCCAGTTCGCCGACCAGCTCGCCGACCAGCTCGCCAGAACGCGCCTGCGTCGCCCCGACGACGAACGCGTCGCCGAACTCATCGCCGACCTGTGCGAGGAACCCGAGTTCGCCCGCCGCTGGCAACCCCACCGCCTCGCGGAGGATCTGCCCACCCTGCTCGGTTTCGAGCACCCCACCCGAGGCACCATCACCTACACGGTGCAGACGCTGGCCGCCGACAACGATCAACAGGTCGTGATCTGGCTACCGCGCGAAACCGTATCCCGCACACCGGAATTGCGCCTGGTCCAGCACCACGCGATCGGTGGCTGACGACTGATCGCCCCGGCTACAGGCCCAGTTCGGCCATACGGGCCGCGTGCCGCTGCTGCATGCGGTCGAACAGGGTCGCGATGCCGTTGAGGTCGCCGGTGGCGGCGAGGACCAGCTCGGCCAGCTCGTCGCGCTGGGCCATCACGAACTGCGCCTGCGTGATCGCCTCGCCGAGCAGCCTGCGTCCCCACAGCGTGAGGCGGTCGCGCTCGGAGCGGCTGGCCGCCACCGCGCTGCGGACCTCGTCGACCACGAACTGCGAGTGCCCGGTCTCGGCGAGGACATCGCGCACCACATCGGAGACCTCGGTGGGCAGCGCGCCCGCGATCTCGGTGTAGAAGTCGGCGGCCAGGCCGTCGGCGACGTAGAACTTCACCATCGACTCGAGCCAGGTCGACGGGTCGGTGGAGGCGTGGTACGAGTCCAGCGCACCCTGGTACTGCGCCATCGCGGCTTCGGCGTCGGCGCCGCGCTCGGTGAGCGCCGCTTCCAGGGTCTCGAAGTGCGCGAGCTCGGCAGCGGCCATCTTGGCGACGCCGATCCGGCCGCGCAGCGACGGCGCCTGCTTCGCCTCTTCGGCAAGCCGGTAGAACGCGGACAGCTCGCCATAGGCGAGGACCGCGAACAGTTCCGTCACCCCCGCGTGGTCCGCGGCAAGCGGCTGGGTCGAGAAGAATTCCGGCGCGGCAGAGGTCTGGGCTCCCATGACCGTCAACAATACAGCGTGTCTGAATACTCTGACCGCGTCCAGACACCGCCCTTCTCGGGCGTCCTCAGCTCATGCCACCAGCGTGGTTCGAGCTTCGGTTTCCGCGTCAACCAGACTGGTTTCACCAACACTCACAGTGTGTCGGTCAGAGCCGATCTGTCGGCGGACTTTGGTGACCCGGCCCCCTGCTCGGGGGTCCGGGGATCGTGAGAAGTCTTGGTGAATCATCGGCCATTGCGCGAGGTTGACCGCCGCGTTGTGATCACGGTCGCCGCGAAACCCGCACTCGCAGACGAACACCCGATCCGCCAACGTCAGGGTCGAATTGATCGTCGTGCACGCCGAGCATCGTTTACTCGATGGGAACCAACGGTCGGCGATTGTGATCACGCCACCCCGCCATGCTTGCTTGTAGGTCAACATGCGAGCGAAATCCGCCCATCCAGCATCGCTGATCGCCCGCGCCAGACGACGGTTTCGCACCATCCCCGCCACATGCAGGTCATCGATCACGAGCCGGTCTTGGGTTTTGACCAGCGTGTTGGCGACCTGATGGGCGAAGTGACGACGAATATTGGCAACCCCGTGGTGGTGGCGGGCCAGCCTGGCGGTGGCTTGCCGGTGATTATGTGAACCTTTCTGTTTGCGTGAGACCGACTTCGCCAGGTGACGTTGCCTGTCCAGGGCGGCGGCCAGGGGTTTGGGCGCGACGATGCGGGTGACTTCGGCCCCGCCAGCGGTCGCGGCAACAGCGAACACACTCAGCCCACGGTCTATCCCGACCCAACCACCGTGATCACCCAGTTCTCGCGGCTGATGACGGTGAACCGGGTGCAGATCGGAAGCTTCGCAGGTCAGGCTGATCCACCACTGTGCCGCCCGGTATGAAACTGTGGCATACAGAATCCTCGCGCGGTCTCCGGCGAGCAGGCGCCGCAGCCGGCGAGTATCTGCCCGCACCCGGATCGCACCGATCCCGGACAATGTCACCGACCGGGGACTGTCGTTGTCACCGACTCGGATCTTCGTTCGCCCGGTCTTGGAGTGCTTGTTCCGGATCCGGAACGACGGGATGGTCTTGCCTTTCTTCTTGAAACGAGGGAACCCGACCCGCACACCCGCGCGTTTCCCGGTCCTAGAGTCCGAGAACGCTTTCAGGGCATGTCCGCAGTCGACAGCAGCTTCCTCGAACACCTGCTGACAGACCTCGGTTCGCCACGCCAGCCCGGTCACCACCACCTCGGCTGTTCCGTCCGGATCGACAGCGATTACTCGTCCGGCGGCTTCGGTCTTCTTCCAGGTGTTGAACGCGTTGATCAGATCGAACCCGGTCCACGGCACCCGATGGTCCGGCGAGCTCTTGCGGAGGCGGAGGGCCGTTGTGACAGCACCGAGGCTGTGGTTGAACGCATACCGAGCAGCTCCAGCATGACGAGCGAGCACTACTGTTTGCTCGACTGTGGGGTCGAGTTGATACCGGAAGCTCGTATGGCGGCTCATCATCGGAGAGTGTGACACAGAACACCAACACTGAATTGTTCGAGGCCAACCCGACCGAGTTCTCAGATTTCCTAGAGCTTGGTCCGATCGGCGCTCAGTCGCGTTCGGCCAGGAATTTGTCCAGGTGTGCCCAGGTGGTTTCGCGCGCTTGCGGGCCGGCGAGAATGCCGAGGTGGCTGCCCGGCACGACCTCGTAGGTGACCGATGGCGAGCCCGACAGTGTGCGTACACCGGCCTCGACAGCGGCCTTGGGGGTGATCACGTCGGACTTGCCGCCGATCAGGAGCACGGGCACGCGCACGTCGGCGAGTTCGATGGTTCGGTCGCGCAGTTCGAGCTTGCCGTTGCCGATGTCGTTGGCCAGCATCATCCGGCCCCACAGCTGGTTGTAGAAGCGGCCGGGGTAGCCGGGCATGGCGGCCTGGAAACGATCGATGGATTCCATCTTGGCCAGGGTCGCGGTGTTGGCGATATTGCCGGCGATGAATCTCGGACGCGCCAGTTCACGGTCGTAGGCGGCGAGCCGGTAGGCCAGTTTGGTCAGCGGCGCCGGAATGCCGCCCGCGGCCCGGACGACCGTGGTGGAGCCCCAGCCGCCGGTGAGGCCGGCGACAGCACGCAGCTGCGGGATACCGAGCATCTTGTCGTAGTCGAGGGGCGGGCCGACCCCGGTGACCGAGCGGATCGGCAACTCCGGGTTCGCAGCCGCGGTGAGCAGCGAGAACATGCCGCCGACGGACCAGCCGATCAGGTCGACCGGGGCCCCGCCGCGATCGGCGCTCACGCGCAGGATCGCCTCGGGCAGGATGTCGATGACCCAGTCCTCGAAGCCCATCCGGCGATCGGCGAAGGTGATGTCGCCGTAGTCGACCAGGTAGGGCGCGCGGCCGGTCTCCACCAGGTAGCGGGCCAGGCTCTGGTCGCGGCGCAGATCGAAGCAGGTGGCGGGCGCGGCCAGCGGCGGCACCAGCAGAACCGCGGAATCGCTTGCGGCAGACTGGAATTCGGTATCGTATCGACGCAGCAGACGGTGCGGCTCGTCCCACAGCACGGCCGAGGGCGCCGGGTCGACGGGCTCGATGCCCGCGCCGAAGCTCAGCGCCCAGGCGTTGCGCGCGGCAGTGGTGACGGTGTCGGTGATACTCACGACTAGAAATGTCTCACACACAGTACCGCCGGTACCAGTGAGCTCGATTACACCGGTGGACACGCGCGAAATCCGGCGCCGATGAATTGCGCTGCGACACACCACCCGTGCCGAGGTAATCCCGTGGCGAGCCCGTATTCACGCGGCATTCAACCACGTCGGAATTCGGATTCCGCAGAATATCACGCTACAATCTCCGTGGACAACGCTGGTTTCGACGCCCGGACATACTCCGCGGCGTGGCACTCCACCGGCGCACAGCGCGGGCGGACAGCGGCGTTGCCCGGACAGCAATGTCGAAGAAAATGTGCGCGCAACGAATCCGCATCACCGCAGCGCCGCGCCGATGACACCGTCTCGACGACCACGCATCACGCCTGGTCGGCGATGGTTATCCGGCGCCGGCCCGGTGAATATCACAGGCGGGTATGTGGTCGTCGCGGGCCGACCGGCCCGCCCCACCTCGTGCGTGCGAGATGCAATGACGAGGAAGGCACGAACACTGAGCAAGATCACTGTCGAACAGGAACCCGGTTTGGCCGACACACTCCTGACGGCCGAACTGGACAACACCCACATCCCGCCGAGTTTCGCCGAATTGGGCGTGCGCGAAGAAATCGTGCGCGCACTCGGTGAGATCGGGATCGAACGCACCTTCGCGATTCAGGAACTGACCCTGCCGCTGGCACTGGCCGGCGAGGATCTCATCGGCCAGGCCCGTACCGGCATGGGCAAGACCTTCGGTTTCGGCGTGCCGCTGCTGCACCGCATCGCCACCGCCGACACCGGCACCACCCCGCTCGACGGCACCCCGCGCGCACTGGTCATCGTGCCGACGCGTGAGCTGTGCATCCAGGTCACCAAGGACCTGGAGAACGCGAGCAAGTACCTGACCAACCACCAGGGTTCGCTGAAGGTCGCCGCCATCTACGGTGGCCGCCCGTACGACACCCAGATCGCCGCCCTGCGCGACGGCGTCGACGTGGTCGTCGGCACCCCCGGTCGCCTGCTGGATCTGGCGAACCAGAACCACCTGATCCTCGGCAAGATCGGCGTGCTCGTGCTCGACGAGGCCGACGAGATGCTCGACCTGGGCTTCCTGCCCGATATCGAGCGCATCCTGTCGATGGTGCCCGACAAGCGTCAGACGATGCTGTTCTCGGCCACCATGCCCGGCCCGATCATCACCCTCGCCCGCACCTTCCTGACCAGGCCGACGCACATCCGCGCCGAGCTCGCCAACGACTCCGCGGTGCACGATCGCACCGCGCAGTTCGTCTACCGGGCCCACGCGATGGACAAGGCCGAGCTGGTCGCGCGCGTGCTGCAGGCGGAGTCGCGCGGCGCGACGATGATCTTCACCCGCACCAAGCGCACCGCGCAGAAGGTGGCCGACGATCTCGCCGAGCGTGGTTTCAACGTCGGTGCCGTGCACGGCGACCTCGGTCAGATCGCCCGTGAGAAGGCGCTGACCAAGTTCCGTAAGGGCACCATCGACGTGCTCGTCGCCACCGATGTCGCCGCGCGCGGTATCGACATCGACGACGTCACCCACGTCATCAACTACCAGTGCCCCGAGGACGAGAAGACCTACGTGCACCGGATCGGCCGCACCGGCCGCGCCGGCCGCACCGGCGTCGCGATCACCCTCATCGACTGGGACGAGCTGCACCGCTGGGAGTCGATCAACAAGGCACTCGGCCTGAACATGGCCGACCCCGCCGAGACCTACTCGCGCTCCCCCCACCTCTACAGCGACCTCGGCATCCCCGAGGGCATCACCGGCGTGATCCGCAAGCCGGCGGCCCCCACCCGTGACGACGACGCTGTAGTCGAGGAGCGCACCGAGCGCCCCAAGTCCTCGCGCAGCCGCCGCCGCACCCGTGGTGGCAAGGCCGAGGCCGAGGGCACCGAGCCGACCACGCCCACCGAGTCGGCGGACACCGCCGACGAAGCGGCCGACGGCGACAAGCCCGCCCGCCGCAGGCGCCGCCGCCGCAAGCCCGCCGAGGCAGGCGAAGCAGCGACCACCGAGGCGAGCGAGCCCGCCACCGACGCCCCCGAATCGGCCCCGGCCGACAACGACGACACGGCCAAGCCGGCCCGCCGCAGGCGCCGCCGCAAGCCCGCGGAAGCCACCGCCTCCGACGCGGCCGCCACCGTAGACGCCTGACCCGACCCGTGGGAGGTCGATTCACCCCGCCCTCCCACGGCCACCTGGCACACACCCGCGAACCCGTCACCGCCGAGTCACCCGCGCACGCGACGGCGAACTCGGCCCGGTGATGCCGATCGGCTAGTGTCGCCTTCGTGCTCGCACCCGAACGGCGGACGCGCGCCGATATCTTCGTAGCAGTCGCGATCGCCGTCACCCTCGTGGTGGCGGCGTTCGTCGTATGGGCGCGCGCCGATGCCACCGGCACGGATTCGGTGACGGCGGCCTCCCCCGCCCCCACCGTCACCGCTGCCACCCAGCTGCCCACCACCCTGCGCGAGCAGTGGCATGCCGCCGACGAGTCGAGCAGGCGGGCGCTCACGTCGGGCAATGTGGTGGTGACCGGCGACCACGGCACCGTGAGTGGGCGCGATCCCGTCACCGGTAATCAGCTGTGGTGGTATCGCCGGGATATGCCGCTGTGCGGGGTCGAGTCGCAGTTCGGGACCGTGATCGCCACCTATCGCGATCAGCGTGGGTGCAGCCAGTCGGTGATGCTGGAGGCCGATACCGGTCAGCGCCGGGTCGCGCGCAGCAGTTACATGGACGACGAGATCCGTGTCAGCGGTGACGGCACCTACCTGCTGGCGCTCGGCGCGAACCGGCTGGAGATGTGGCGTTCGGATCTGGTACGCACCCTCGAGTACGGCTATGTGGATGCCCCGGTGAATCCGAATACCCAGCCGCGCAGCGGATGTGCGTTGCGGTCGGCCGCGTCGAGTTCCTCGCGTCTGGCCGTGCTCGAGCGCTGCCCGGGTGACGCGACCGACCGGCTGACAGTGCTCAATCCGGCGCCGAAGGAATCGACCGCCCCCGAGGAGTACGGTTCGCGGGTGCTCACCGCACCGGGCGCCGACGCACCCGAGACGCGGGTGATCGCGGTGTCGGACAACAAGATCGCGGTCTACTACCCGCCGACGCCCGCCACCGCGACCGGCCTCGGACTGCCGGCCAGAATCGCCGTGCACGACGGCACCGGCAACGAGATCGCGACCCACCAGCTCGCCGCCCCGTGGCACGAGCGCACCACGGTGACCCGCCTCGGCTCGGCGATCTATGTCTTCACCGGCGACAGCCTGATCGCCTTGAGCTCCAGCACATTACAGCCGGTCTGGACGGTGCGCGACGCGCTCGGCACGCCCGCCCTGATGGCGGGCAGGCTGCTGGTCCCGGTCCCCGGCGGGCAGCTCGCGGTGGACAGCGGCAACGGCGCGACCGTCGCCCAGATCCCGCTCGCGCGCACCGACTACCGGGGCGACACCATCTCCACCGCCGTCCTGGGCAACACGGTCTTCGAACGCCGTGGCGGACAGCTCTACGCGCTCGGCTGAACCCGCACTGCCATGATGGACCCATGTCCACACCCGATGCCCGCCTGGTCCTGCTACGCCACGGCGAAACCGAGTGGTCGAGTCAGCGCAAGCACACCAGCTTCACCGACTTGCCGCTGACCGAGCTGGGCGAAGCCCAGGCTGTCGCGGCAGGACTGGTGCTGAAGTCGCTCGACCTGCGCGATCCGCTCTGCTTCACCAGTCCGCGGCTGCGAGCCAGGCACACCGCCGAGCTGGCGGGCCTGTCGCCGATCGAGGTCGACGACGATCTGGTCGAGTGGAACTACGGCGAGTACGAGGGCATCACGACCGCGCGGATCCGCGAGACCGTCCCCGGCTGGACGGTGTGGACCGCGCCCGTGCCCGGCGGGGAGACGGCCGAGCAGGTGGGCGCCAGGGCCGACCGGGTGCTCGCCAGGGTCGAGCCGCAGCTGGCGCGGCGCGACGTCGTCTTGGTCGGTCACGGGCACTTCTCGCGGGTGCTGATCGCGCGCTGGGCGGAGTTCGCGGTGCGCGAGGGCCGCCGGTTCGCGATGTCGACCGGTGCGGTGAGCGTGCTCGGCTTCGACCACGACGCCCGCTCCATCTGGGGCCACAACCTGACGACCCGCACCGAGCCGATCGAAGGAGTCCGCCGATGAGCGCACTGGTCCGCCGCGCCACTCCCGCCGACGTGACGGCGATGGTCGGGCTCGTCCACGATCTGGCCGAGTACGAGAAGGCGCCCGCCGAGTGCACGCTCACCCCGGAGCAGCTGCGGTCCGCGCTGTTCGGGCCCGCTCCCGCGCTCTTCGCGCACGTTGCCGACAACGACGGCGACGTGGTCGGCTGCGCCATCTGGTTCCTGAACTACTCCACCTGGGACGGCGTGCACGGCATCTACCTCGAGGACCTGTACGTGCGACCCGAGACCCGCGGTACGGGACTCGGGCGCGCCTTGGTCGCGGCGCTGGCCGCCGAAGCGGTCGAACACGGCTATAGCCGGGTGTCGTGGTCGGTGCTCACCTGGAACACGCCGTCGATCGAGTTCTACCGATCCCTGGGCGCCGCACCGCAAGACGAGTGGATCGGCTATCGCCTCGCCGGTGCCGAACTGTCGGCGCTGGCCGCCACCGCGAGCTGAACATGCGCATCGCGTTGCCGCACGAGTGGCCACGGACGCCCGACGAGGCGATCGCCCTCCAGGACGAACTCCGCCCGTCGGTATCCACCGAAAATCCCGCGCCGCCGCAATTTTCGACAGCGGCCGGAATTGATTCGGCGTATGCCGGCGACGGCACCGTCGCGACGGCCGCGGTAATTATCGATATCGCCACCATGGAAACGGTGGAAACAGCAGTCGCACAAGGCATTTCGGAATTCCCTTATGTGCCGGGTCTACTCGCGTTCCGGGAACTGCCCGCGACGGTTGCCGCATTGGAAAAGCTCACTGCCACACCGGATCTGCTCGTGTGTGACGCACAGGGTGTGGCGCATCCCCGGCGTTTCGGATTGGCGTGCCACGTCGGATTGCTCACCGGAATTCCGACCATCGGTGTCGCGAAATCGGTGTGGGGCGAATACCGCGCGCCGGGTCCGCGCCGCGGGGACGCCAGCGACGTGACGATCGACGGCGAGGTCGTCGGGCGGGCCCTGCGCACGCGCGACGAGGTGAAGCCGCTGTTCGTCTCGGTCGGCCACCGCATCGACCTCGATACCGCCTGCGACCGGGTACTGGCCCTCACGCAGGGTTTCCGGCAACCCGAGACCACCCGCCGAGCCGACCACCTGTGCCGCGAGGCACTGCGCGCGGCCACGGCCTGACCTACGGTCGCTCGTCGTCCTCGGGGATCTCGCCGTAGTCCTGAGCCATGAATCGACTCGTGGCGGGGGCGAACAACGCGGCCAATCCGGCGACCGCGACGAGCCCCAGCAAACTCCCCCACAGCGGCTGATGCGAGTCGGTCAGCAACGACCAGGCCACCGGCAGCAGCAACACGTTCGCGATGACCGCGATCGCCCGCCCCCAGCGTTTACCGCGCAGCAGTCCGATGCCCGCGGCGAGTACCCCGCCGAACAGCACCCCGAACCAGATCGCGGTGCCGACCCCGCTGGCCGCGGACTGATCGTGTCCGGTCAGCGCCCGCACGATCAGCACGATCGCGGTCACCACCCCGGCCAGCCCCTCCAGCGAAACCAGCCCACCCGCGACGCGCACCGTCATCGGGATACCGGTCGACACCTGGTCGCCGCCCTCGCGCTGGTCACCGTCTGTCACGTCCTGCTCTGCCACGTGCCCCAGCCTACGACGACGCGTCGTGGCGCCCGGCGCGCGCCGGGTGTTCGCCCGCGCGCACTACCCTCGGCACTGTGCGGACGCTGCTCATTGTCAATCCCAATGCCACCTCGACGACCCCGGCCACCCGGGATCTGCTCGCCCACGCCTTGGAGAGCCGAACGCAGCTGACCGTTGCGCACACCCAGCATCGCGGCCACGCGGCCGAACTGGCCCAGTGGGCATCGACGCAGGAAATGGACCTGATCGTCGTGCACGGTGGCGATGGGACGGTCAACGAGACCATCAACGGCTTCCTGCCGGTGCCCCAGGTCGGCGACGACCAGGTGTGGCGCCCGCGGCTCGGGATCATCCCGGGCGGCTCGGCGAATGTCTTCGCCCGCGCGCTGGGCATCTCCCCCGATCCGGTGACAGCAACCAACCAGCTCATCGATCTGCTGGCGCGCGACGCCGACCGCCGGATCGGGCTCGGCCTCGCCGACGACCGATGGTTCACCTTCAGCGCGGGCGTCGGGCTCGACGCCGATGTGTGCGAGTCGATCGACACCGCGCGCGCCAAGGGCCGCAAGGCGACGCCCGCGCGCTATCTGCGCACCACGGTCCGGCAGTTCTTCCGGGCTCGGCGCCAGGATCCGAGCGTCACCCTCGAGGTCACAGGACGAGATCCGGTCGAGCAGGTCTATTACGCCTTCGTCACGAATTCGAGTCCGTGGACCTATCTCGAGGACCGTCCGATTCGCACGAATCCCACCACCACCTTCGAATCGGGCCTCGGCGTGTTCGCGGTGCAGTCGATGAGTGTGACCCGCACGCTGCTGCTTGCGCGGCAGTTGCTGGCCGAGAATGGAAACCCCAAGTCGCCCATACTTTTCCGCGCCGACGACGTACCGTCCGTGCGAATCGAGACGGGCGAGGAGATCGGCCTGCAAATCGATGGCGACTTCATCGGAAAACGCAAGATGGTGCATTTCACATCCGTCCCCAGCGTGCTCGACGTGGTGGCGCCCAAGCCGTCCTGACCACCGGAGGGCAAGAAAAATCTCCTGGTTGCGCTGCGAAAACCCGCAGACGCGAGTACAAAGGACCGGGCAGGTTCCCCTTGTGGGGGCCTAGAGCGTGATCTCCCCCACGGTGCGCCGGAGACCTATTGACATCTACGGTGATCGTGAAAGCATTCACAAGCAACCGTGCGGAAACATTCGAGTCGCACAAGTGAACGATCCACTAACTACAGGCGCCCTTTGTGGCGCCCTCGCAAAGGAGCAGAGGAATGGACTGGCGCCACAAGGCCATCTGTCGCGATGAGGACCCCGAACTGTTCTTCCCGGTGGGTAACAGTGGTCCTGCGCTCGCGCAGATTGCCGATGCCAAGCTGGTCTGCGCCCGCTGCCCCGTCACGGCCGATTGCCTGTCATGGGCCCTCAAGTCCGGGCAGGATGCCGGCGTGTGGGGTGGAATGAGCGAAGACGAGCGTCGCGCGCTCAAGCGGCGCAACGCGCGCACCCGTACGCGTACCTCCGTCTAAGTCGACGGACCTGGCGTTGCCGGGCCATCAGCCCCCGGTCCGGTAACGCATGTGTGAGAACCCGGCACCTTCCTGGTGCCGGGTTTATTGTTGCCCGCCTGCGCTTTCCCGCAGTGTCAGCGCCCGGAACGACGCCCGAGCGGAACCCGCAACACCGCGTCGGTGCCCACATCGGCACCGGGATGCAAACCGATCGAGCCACCGAGTTCCGAGGTCACCAGGGTGCGCACGATCTGCAATCCCAACCGGTCGGAACCTTCCAGACTGAACCCTGACGGCAGGCCACGGCCGTCGTCGGAGATGATCACGTCGAGCCAGCGCGCCGAACGTTCCGAGCGAATCGTCACGGTACCGTTCTCCCCCGCGTCGAAGGCGTGCTCGATCGCGTTCTGCACCAGTTCCGTCAACACCATCACCAGCGGCGTCGCCCGCTCGGCGGAGAACACCCCGAGCGAACCCGCGCGGCGTACCTTGATCCGCGCGGTGTGCACCGTCGCCACATCAGCCATGATCGGCAGCAGCCGGTCGATGACCTCGTCGAGGTCGACTTCCTCGTCCACCGACATCGACAGCATCTCGTGTACCGAGGCGATGGAGGTGACCCGGCGCACCGATTCCGTCAGTGCCACTTGGGCTTCCGGGTTCTCGGTACGGCGGGCCTGCAATCGCAGCAGCGCCGCCACGGTCTGCAGGTTGTTCTTCACCCGGTGGTGGATCTCGCGGATCGTGGCGTCCTTGCTCAGCAGCGCGCGATCGCGCCGCTTCACCTCGGTGACATCGCGGACCAGCACCGCGGGCCCGGCCAGTTCCCAGCCCGGACGCAGCACCAGGGTGCGCAACAGCACCGTCGCCCCGCGTGCCTCGACCTCCATCCGGCGCCCGGTTCGCCCGGCGAGCGCGGCCTGGATATCGGCCACCACTTCCTGGGCGTCGAACGGATCGGTGATCAGGGAACGGGTGGTCACCGCGAGATCCTGGCCGACGAGATCGGCTTGCATCCCCATCCGGTGATAGGCCGAGAGCGCGTTCGGGCTCGCGTAGACGACGATGCCCTCGGTATCGAGGCGGATGAAACCGTCGCCCGCGCGCGGGCTGGAGTGCGTGGCCGCCCGATCCTCGGGCGTCGGGAAACTGCCGTCGGCGATCATCTGGCACAGATCGTCGGCGCATGACACATACGCTGTTTCGAGGGTGCTGCGGACCCGCGAGCGCGCCAGGTCGGAATCGCGGCTGAGCACGGCGATCACATCGTCGCCGCAGCGCACCGGAATCGCTTCGCGCACCGCGTGCACCGGACTCGGGTGGTAGACCCCGCTCACCTCGACCTCGGTGTCGGTGCGCACCGTGTTCCCGCTGAGCAGGGCATCGAAGACCTGGGGGAAGTCGGCGCGCGAGGCGGTGGTGTCGACCTTGTCGTCGAGATGCACGGTCGGCGCGGTCGTCGGCCGGATCTGGGCCACACACACCACATCGGAACCGTCGACGACCGGGCCCGCGCCCACCCACAGCAGCAGATCGGAGAACGAGAGGTCGGCGAGCAACTGCCAATCGCCCACCACCCGTTGCAGATGGTCCACGGCGATGCCGGGAAGGTCGGTGTGTTCGGCCAGGAGCTCGCTCAGTGTTGACACGCTGGATCTACCGCTTCGTTGCTCGGGTGACTTACGCGATGGTGGCGATGAGGTCGCCCGCCTGCAGAACCTGACCCGGGCTCACGTCGACCGACGTGATGTCGCCCTCGATCTCGGTGAGCACCGGGATCTCCATCTTCATCGATTCGAGCAGCACCAGTGTCTGGTCGACCCGGACGTGTTCGCCCACAGTGACCTCGACAGCGAGCACGGTCGAGACCATCTCCGCGCGCACTTCTTCAGGCATGGCACCCCTTCGTTAGTATCCGCCGAAGCTACAGCCAACCACACGTGAAACAATGGCTCTCGACCAGACATAGAAGGGAGCTCCCATGGGTAAGCGTGGACGTAAGAAGCGCAGCCGCAAGGGCAACGCCGCAAACCACGGCAAGCGTCCTAACGCTTGAGTCGTGCCGCTGCGCACAGACGACAACAGCACGCTCTCCACGAGAGCGTGCTGTTGTTGTTTCCGGGGCTGATCAGCCTTCGGTGGTCTCGATCCTGGTGACCGAGATCGTCCGGTGGATCTCGAGCTTCAGCCGGTCGCGCAGACCTTCGGGAGCGTGCTCGCCACCGCATTTGCGGCTGAGCAGACCCTTGATCTTCTCCTCGATGCCGTAGGCCTCGATGCACGGGCTGCAGTGATCCATGTGCTCCTGCAAGCGCTGGCGAGTGGCCTGATCGCACTCGTTGTCGAGCATGAGCCACACATCCGCGAGGACCGCGGTGCAGTCCATGTCGAGATCGGGATCGTCACTCACTTGACTACCTCCTGGCGTTCCCCACGGTCGAATCCACGTTCGCGCGCCACATCGGCGAGCAGGCCCTTGAGCTGCTTGCGTCCGCGGTGCAGCCGAGACATCACGGTACCGATGGGGGTGCCCATGATGTCGGCGATTTCCTTGTACGGGAAGCCTTCGACATCGGCGTAATACACCGCCATCCGGAATTCCTCCGGCAGCTGCTGGAGCGCGGACTTGATCTGATCGTCGGGCAGGGCGTCGAGCGCCTCCACCTCGGCCGAGCGCAGACCCACCGAGGAGTGCTCGGCGGTGGCCGCCAGCTGCCAGTCGGTGATCTCGTCGGTCGGGTACTGCGCGGGCTGACGCTGCTTCTTGCGGTAGGAGTTGATGTAGGTGTTGGTCAGGATCCGGTACAGCCAGGCACGCAGGTTGGTGCCCTCCCGGAAGGACTTGAACCCCTGGAACGCCTTCACGAACGTCTCCTGCACCAGGTCCTCGGCATCGGCCGGGTTCCTGGTCATGCGCAGGGCGGCGCCGTAGAGCTGGTCGATCATCGGGAGCGCATCGCGCTCGAACCGGGCCGCCAGCTCGGCTTCGTCGACTTCTGTGCCGGACGCACCGTCGGACACCACGTCGTCGTCGCTCGTCACACCAATCCCTTCGATCGCCGTAGTAGCCGAATCTACCGGCACGACGGAATCGATAGGCAATCGCGCACCCCGTGGCAGGACAGGACGCTCCTCGAGCAGCAGTGTCACTCTCTCTCCTTCACGTCGTCTGGCCGCGTTGGCTTGTCACCTGTGTGCAACATGCACCCCCGCATTCGTGTTCCCGTACCGGCAGAAAAGTGGTTGCCGGACCGGGCGTGGCCGCGATTAAGGTGACCGCTTATGTCGACTCCCGCGATCAAGGCCCTGGGCGGTATCGCACACGAGGTGCACTCCTATTCCCACGATCCGCGAGCCGAGTCCTATGGCGACGAAGCGGTCGAGGCCCTCGGCGACGCACTGGGAGTGCGCGCCGAGCAGATCTTCAAGACGCTGGTGATCGAACTCTCATCCGGTGCGCTCGCGGTGGCCGTCCTGCCGGTGCCCGCGCGATTGTCGTTGAAGGCGGCGGCCGCCGCGCTCGGCGCGCCGAAGGCGAGCATGGCCGACAAGACCAAGGCCGAGCGCACCACCGGCTATGTGCTGGGCGGGGTTTCGCCGCTGGGTCAGCGCAAGAAGTTGCCCACTGTTGTCGACGCCTCCGCGCTCGACTGGGATCGG
The DNA here is from genome assembly GCF_042728755.1 of Nocardia sp. NPDC060249. NCBI lineage: Bacteria > Bacillati > Actinomycetota > Actinomycetes > Mycobacteriales > Nocardiaceae > Nocardia > Nocardia sp. NPDC060249. The sequence continues at coordinate 16,213 of NZ_JBHXAQ010000001.1, read as the reverse complement.
GTGCTGTGCAGTGCCGGCAAACGCGGCCTCGAAATCGAGTTGGCGCCCGCGGATCTGGTGCGCGCGTGCGCGGCCGTCACCGCCTCGATCACCAGCTGAGGCAATCCGGTCGGCGCTTCGTTCCGAATAACTTCGACGCATTCTGCGCCCGGTACGACCGATTCGACCCGAGGATGTGATGCGAAAATGTCCGCTCGTTCGACGATCGCCGCCCTGACCGGTGCCCTGGTAATCACTGTCGGCGCCGCCACCTCAGCCCCGGCCACCGCGGTCCCGCAGGTGGTTCCGCCGTCGCAGGCCGAACCCGGCGACTATCCGCTCAACGGCCAGGGCACCACGCCGAAGAATTCGCCCAAGACCGCACCCGAGACCGACGAAAAGGCCGAGAAGGCCGAGAAGCTCGGCGGTGGGGTCGCCACCGAGGTGATCGATCTGATCACCGGAGTCATCAAGTGCGGGTTGAACATCGCCACCGATTCGGTGCCCTGCTCGCTCTGACGAACTCGCACGCGGCCGGGCGACGGCGTCTCCACGGACGCCCCGCCCGGCCGCGTCGTTCGCGAACCTCGCCCACAGCGCGGCTCCGCCCTCCGCAGCTAATCTGAGGCTAAACTAACTGCGAGCGGTGGCAGCAACGTTCCCGGCCACCAACCGGAGCGTCGCGAAGCGAGGAATAGCCGCTGTGTCCCGAGCCACCGTGACCACACAGCGGACACCACTGTCACGCACCGCCGTGCTGTTGACGCTGGTCGCGGTCCTGGTCGGCCTGCTGGCCGGTGGACTGTTCGTCGGCAGCGGCGACTTCACGATCGACGACGCCTGGCGCGCCCTGTTCAACGAGGGCGGGCCGACCACTCTCGGTGTCATCCGGGAGCAGCGCATTCCCCGCACGCTGCTGGCCGCCCTGGTCGGCGCCGCGCTCGGCGTCGCCGGCGCGGTGATGCAGGGACTCACCCGCAATCCGTTGGCCGACCCCGGCCTTCTGGGCGTGAACTCCGGTGCGTACTTCGCGATGGTGCTCGGTTCGGTCATGGTCGGTGCCGCGGGCACCGACTACCTCTGGTGGGCGCTCGGCGGCGCGTTCGTCGCGTCGGTGCTGGTGTATTTCGTCGGCTCGCGCGGCATCGGCGGGGCGAGCCCGGCCAAACTCGTGCTCACCGGCGTCGCGATCGCGTCGATGCTCAGCGGACTCGCGTTCGGCCTCACCATGATTCATCCCCGCACTTTCGACGCCATCCGCGGGCTGCTGATCGGCACGCTCGACGGGCGCGGGTGGCCGCAGCTGTCGGCCACTTGGGTGCTGGTGCTGATCGGGTCGGTCGGCGCGCTCGCGCTGTCGGGATATCTGAACGCGCTCGCCCTCGGCGACGACCGGGCCAACGCGCTCGGCGTGCCGGTCACCGCGGTGCGCGCGGTCGGCTTCGTGGTGGTGACGGTGCTGTGTGGCGCGGCCACCGCGGCGGTCGGGCCGATCACATTCGTCGGTCTGATGGTGCCGCACGCCGTGCGCATGGTGGTCGGGCCCGATCATCGCTGGATGATTCCGCTGTGCCTGGTGGTCGGGCCGATCGTGCTGGTCGGTTCCGACCTCGTCGCCCGGGTGGCCACGACCAGCGAACTGCCGGTCGGGATGGTGACCGCGTTCCTCGGCGCACCGGTGCTGATCTGGCTGGCGAGCCGGGCGAAGGGGGCGCAATGGTGACCGCCGAGTCCCCGCTGCCCGCCCGCTGGCCCCGCCGGGTGCGGTTCCTGCGCGTGCCCGCGATCGGGCTGAGTCTGCGCGTGGACATCATCTCGGTGGCGATCACCGTCGCGCTGCTGGTGGTGACCGCGGTGGTGGGCGTGTGGTCGCTCGGCGCGAGCACGACCCGCGCGCCCGGGCTGGGGTTCGTGCAGGTCGTCGAGGTGCTCGCCGGTCGCGTCGGGGGTGCGCCCGCCAATCATGTCGCGACCTGGTTGCCGGTGGTCGTCACCGCGATTCTCGGCGGAGCCTCACTCGCGCTGTCCGGTGCGATCTTTCAGACCATCACCCGCAACCCGCTGGGCAGCCCGGACATCATCGGGTTCACCACCGGCGCCAATACCGGGGCGCTGACAGCGATGCTGGTGCTCGGGCTCGGCTCGGGCGGCGCCACGATCGGCGCGCTGCTCGGCTGCCTGCTCACCGCGCTCGTCGTGTATTTCCTCGGGATGCGCGGCGGGACCGCCGATTTCCGGTTCATCATCGTCGGGATCGGCGTCTCGGCGATGCTGTTGTCGTTCAACGGCTATCTGATCGCCACCTCCGTTGTGCAGAACGCCGGCGTGGCGGCCGCGTGGGGCATGGGCAATCTGCGCGATCTCACGATGGCCGACACCGTTCCGGTGTTCGCGACACTGGCCGTGCTGGTTCCGGCGCTGATCGTGGTGGCGCCACGGATGCGGATGTTCGAGCTCGGCACCGACTCGGCCCGCAGCAAGGGTGTCGACACCGCGCGCACCCAGGTGATCCTGCTGGTGATCGGCGTCGGATTCGCGGCGGCGACCACCGCGATCGTCGGGCCGATCGCCTTCGTCGCGCTGGTCGCACCGCAGGTCGCGGCACGGATCACGCCGAGCGCGGGCATTCCGCTGGTCACCTCGGCGGCGGTCGGCGCCACCCTGCTGGTCTCCAGCGAGGCGGTGGCGCGCACGATCCTCGCGCCACAGACCATGCTCCCGGTCGGGGTTGTCACCACCTCGCTCGGCGGGGTCTATCTGCTGTTCCTGCTGCTCGCCCAGTCCCGAAAGGCAAGGCCGTGACAAGCAATTTCGAGGCCCGGCTCACCGGTACCGGACTGCGGGTCGGGTACGGCGAACGCACCGTCATCGCCGACCTCGACGTCGTCGTGCCGGACGGGTCGTTCACCGTGATCGTCGGGCCCAACGCGTGCGGAAAGTCGACGCTGCTGCGGGCGCTGTCGCGGCTGCTGCGCCCGCAGGGCGGCGCGGTGCTGCTCGACGGACGCGAGGTGGCCGGGTACGGCGGCAAGGAGTTCGCTCGCGAGGTAGGGCTGCTTCCGCAGCAGTCGATCGCCCCGGAGGGGATCACCATCATCGATCTGGTCTCGCGCGGGCGCTTCCCGTATCAGAAGATGTTCCGGCAGTGGACCGACGAGGACCAGCACGCGGTGGACGTGGCGCTGCAGGTCACCCGGCTCACCGAGTTGTCGACCCGGCCGGTCGAGGCGCTGTCGGGCGGGCAGCGCCAGCGGGTGTGGATCGCGATGGCACTGGCCCAGCAGACGCCGATCCTGCTGCTCGACGAGCCGACCACCTATCTCGACCTCGGTCATCAGATCGAAGTGCTCGAGCTGTGCGTCGACCTCAATCGGCGCGGCACCACCCTCGTCGCGGTGCTGCACGATCTCAATCAGGCGGCCCGCTACGCGTCCCACATCATCGCCATGCGCGGCGGCGAGATCGCGGCCGTCGGCCCGCCCGCCGAGATCATCACCGCCGAGCTGGTCGAACAGGTCTTCGGCGTGTACGCCCAGGTCATCGATGATCCACAGACCGCAACACCGCTGGTGGTTCCGCTGGCCGCGGGCGCGGTCCGCATCGACAGCGTGTGACCACCGGACTCAACCGAGAAGGAGAACCATGTCGACACGACGTCTCAGCGTGGCCGTCGCGGTACTGGCGAGCATGATCCTGGCCTCGACCGCCTGCGTGAAATCCGACAACGCCACCCACGAGGTGTTCAACGACCCCGACGGCTCGCCCGGCTACGCGCTGCCCGATCAGCCGCGGGTGGTGGCGCTGGGCTGGTCCGACGGCGCGGTCGCGGCGGAGCTCGGCGTGCCGCCGGTGGCCGTCTACGACTGGATGGGCTTCGGTGCGGCCACCAAGGGCGTCGGCGAGTGGGACGCGGCGGCGTTCGGGGGCGCGACTCCCGAACTGATCTCGGCGCAGAGTGCCGGTGAGTTCAATATGCAGCAGATCGAGGAGCTCGACCCCGACCTGATCCTCGATGTGCGGGCCGAGGCCGACAGCGCGGTCGTCGACAATCTGCGCAAGATCGCGCCGGTGGTCACCGCGCCCGACGGCACCGCCGACTACGCGGTGAACTGGCAGACCCAGGCCGAGATCATCGGCGCGGCCCTCGGCAAGCGCGACGAGGCGGGAAAGATCATCGCCGAGACCACGGACGCGCAGCAGACGGTCAAGCGCGAGCACCCGGAATTCGCGAACAAGACCTTCGTCTACGGCGCCAAGTTCGGCACCGCCTACGGCGCCTACCTGGCGGGCGACGCCCGCTTCGACTTCTTCGCCGAGCTCGGATTCGTGCCGAATCCCCCGATCACCCGGCTACAGAGTTCCGGGTTCTTCGCGCAGGTCCCGGTGGAACGGGTGGGCGACCTCGACGCGCAGACCGCGCTCTTCACCACCATCGGGTTGCCGTTCGCCGACCTGGAGAACGACACCCTGATCAATTCGCTGGCCGTGGTTCGTGACGGTCGCGCCGTGAAACTGCCGGAGAACGATCCGACCGTGCAGGCGCTGTCGGCCGGCACCCCGAAATCGCTGCGCTTCGCGCTGGACCGGATCACACCGCAACTCGCCAGGATCGCCGCGGCGGGATAGTCACCGCGGCGCGCCGCCCAACCTTCGCAGCGTGCCGAGCCCGCACCAGCCGAGGATGGTCAGCGCACAGCCGCCCGCGCCGTAGACCAGGAATACCTCGCGGGTGGGCACGGCGCTCGACACCAGACCGGCCACCACCGCGCCCACCGACAAAGCGATGGTGAGCTGCGCGGTCCACAGGCCCGACACCCGGCCGCGGAACTCGTCGGGCGTCGCGGCCTGCACCACCGCGAATCGCGCGATATCGCTCACCACCCGGCCCGCACCGTGCGCGGCCAGGCCGGCGAAGACCACCGCGGTGACGCCGGCGAGTCCGGCGCCGAGGATCCCGGCCGCGCACACCAGCGTGGACACGAAGACCACCTGCCCGCCGCGCCGGATCGACCCGGTCCAGCCCGAGGTGAGCGAGCCGAGCACCGCGCCCACCGCGGGCGCGGCGAACAGCAGACCCGCCGTCGTCTCGCCGCCGTGCAGCACCTCGCTCACGTACTCCGGGACGAGCACGGTCCACCCGGACATCAGCATGGTCACGCAGCCGATCAGCAGCGTCGCACCGACGATCCGGTGCCCGACCACGAAGCGCAGGCCCGACAGCACCGCCCGCACCGGCGATTCGGCGTGCCCTCGCTCGGCGATCATCGGGCCGAGCCGGGCGATGAGCACGGTGGTGACCAGGCTCGCCCCGGCAGCCAGCCAGAAGTTGGCGGCGACCCCGAGCCAGGCGATGAGCAGCCCTGCCAGCGCGGGGGCGGCCATCGACCCGAGGTCGGCCGTCAGGGCCATCAGCGCCGCGCCCGCGGCCAGTTTGCCGGGTGCGATCAGGTTGGGCATCGCGGCGACCAGCGCGGTCTCGGAGATGCCGCCGGTCAAGCCGTCGACGACGGCGCACACGAAGATCAGCCAGAGGCGCGGTTCGGGCAGCATCGCGTTGACCGCGAGCAGGGCGAAACCGGCGGTCGCGGCGGCACGCGAGGCGACGATGACCGTCCGCCGGTCGTAGTGATCGGCCGCGGTCCCACCGATCAGGGTGCCCGCGAAGGCCGAGACCCCGATGATGGTCGCGACCGTGGCGACCCGCGCGGTCGACCCGGTGAGTTGATAGACCTGAATCGGCAGGGCGACCACCAGGAATCCGATGCCGAACACCGAGATCGTGCGGGCCAGGAACAGCGTGCGGAAGGCGGGGCTGGTCCGCAGCGGCGCCAGATCGATCGTGAACTGTCGCGAGGTCACCGCGCTCACTGCGCGAGGTCGCGGGTCCCGTCGGGCACCAGCAGCTCCGGCCCGTTGTTGCGCACGTTGTTGACCAGAGTGGAGACCGGGCGCGCCACGATCGTCGCCAGCTCCGCCTGCGAGGGCGGTCGCAGCAGCTCGGCGGGCGCCGGGTGATCCGGGTCGAGCCAGGCGTCCCAGTGTTCGCGCGGCATCGGCAACGGCATCCGGTCGTGGATGCCGGCCAGTTCGCCGCTCGCGTCGGTGGTCAGGATCGTGCACGACATGAGGGGCTCGGCATCGGGCAGGCTGCGATCACGCCAGACCGACCAGAGTCCGGCCATGTAGAGCAGGGAACCGTCGCTGTGCGACATGTAGAAGGGCCGCTTCACCGCCTTGCCTTTACCGGTCGGCGCCGGCTCGACCAGCCACTCGTACCAGCCGTCCATCGGCACCAGACAGCGCTTGTGCTTGGCCGAATCGCGGAACGAGGGCGCGGTGGTGGCCTTGTCGGCGCGCGCGTTGAACAGCGGTTTGCCCTTGGCGGGTACGCCGGGCTCGGCCGCCTTGGTCCAGTGCGGGATCAGGCCCCAGCGCATCCGCCGGATCCGCAGGCGCGGGTCGTCGTCGGGTTCGCCGTGCGCGTGCCGCTCCACGACGGTGAGCACCTGGGTGGTCGGCGCGACGTTGTAGCTGACGGTGGCGTCCGGCTCGTCGAGCCCCGTCTCGTCGACAGCGTCCAGTTCGGCCGCCAACCGGCCCGGATTCGTGGTCGTCGCATATCGTCCACACATAAAGGTCAAGATACGCGCGGGGACCGACATCAGGGCCCGCCGACGACACCGCCCCACGCCGAAAGGCGCACCACCGGTGCGTCCGAACCGCACATAAGCGAAGATGGGGACGTGAGTTTCTGGCCTGCGCCCCATATCGAGGTCCCCGTCCACGCGACCGTGACCCTGCCCGGATCGAAGTCCATCACCAACCGCGCGCTCATCCTGGCCGCACTGGCCGATGGGCCGTCCACGCTCACCGGCGCGCTGCGCAGCCGCGACACCGATCTGATGATCGGGGCCCTGCGCGGCCTCGGCACCGAGATCACCGGCGATGCCGAGATTCTCGAGATCACCCCGGCGCCCCTGCGCAGTGCCGCTGTCGACTGCGGGCTCGCGGGCACCATCATGCGATTCCTGCCGCCCGCCGCCGCCCTCGCCACGGGCGATGTCGCGTTCTTCGGCGACGAGCAGGCGAAGCTGCGCCCCCTGACCACCATTCTCGACGCCCTGCGCAAGCTCGGTCTCGATGTCGACGGTGACGCGCTGCCGTTCGTCGTGCACGGCACCGGCGCGCTGCGCGGCGGCACCGTCACCATCGACGCGTCGGGTTCCTCGCAGTTCGTCTCGGGGCTGCTGCTCTCGGCCGCCCGCTTCGACGAGGGCATCACCGTCCACCACGACGGCAAGGCACTGCCGTCGATGCCGCACATCGAGATGACGGTCGAGATGCTGCGCCGCGCCGACGTGGCCGTGCAGACCCCCGCCGATTCCGGCAATGCCCAGACCTGGACCGTGGCGCCCGGCCCGATCCGCGCGGTCGACTGGGACATCGAGCCCGACCTGTCCAACGCCACCCCGTTCCTGGCGGCGGCCGCGGTGACCGGCGGCGAGGTGAGCATCCCGATGTGGCCGCGCGGCACCACCCAGCCCGGTGACGTGATCCGCGAGATCCTCGTCCGGATGGGCGCCGAGGCCCGTATCTTCGACGGCATCCTCACCGTGCACGGCCCCGAACGCCTGGCCGGCATCGACATCGACCTGCACGACGTCGGCGAGCTCACCCCCACCGTCGCCGCGCTGGCCGCACTGGCCGACTCCCCCTCGCGGCTGCGTGGCATCGCCCATCTGCGTGGGCACGAAACAGACCGTCTCGCGGCCCTTTCCGCCGAGATCAATCGCCTCGGCGGCAATGTCACCGAGACCGAGGACGGCCTCGAGATCGTCCCGACCCCGCTGCACGGTGGTCGGTGGCACTCCTACGCCGATCACCGAATGGCCACCGCCGGTGCGATTCTCGGCCTGCGTGTGCCGGGCGTGGAGATCGAGGACATCGGCACCACCGCCAAGACCCTGCCGACCTTCGTCGCGCTGTGGGAGCAGATGCTGGCTTCCGCGTTATCCGGCGAGGGAGTGGCGCGCTGAGCCGCCAGGGGCGCTCCTCAGCCAGCTACGACGAATCCGACGTCCGGGTACGCCCGGGTAAGGCGTCGTCGCGTCCCCGCACCAAGACCCGTCCGCAGCACGCCGACGCCGAGGCCGCCATGGTGGTGGCCGTCGACCGCGGCCGCTGGGGATGTGTGCTCGACGGGGACGCCGACCGGCGCATCGTCGCCATGCGCGCCCGCGAGCTGGGCCGCACCCCGATCGTCGTGGGCGATCAGGTCGACGTGGTCGGCGACCTCACCGGCAGGCCCGACAGCCTGGCCAGGATCGTGCGGGTGAGCGAGCGCGGCACCGTGCTGCGCCGCACCGCCGACGACACCGATCCGTTCGAACGCATCGTCGTCGCCAATGCCCAGCAGCTGTTCATCGTGGTCGCGCTGGCCGATCCGCCGCCGCGCACGGGTTTCGTCGAGCGGGCGATGGTGGCCGCGTATGCCGGTGGGCTGGAACCGATTCTGGTGCTCACCAAACGCGACCTGGTCGCGGAATCCGAATTCGCTTCCGCCTTCGACGGTCTCGATCTGAAGATCCTCTACGCGGGCATCGACGATCCGATGGAACCGGTGCTGGATATCTTGAACGACCGGCTCACCGCGCTGATCGGGCACTCCGGTGTCGGTAAGTCGACGATGGTGAATCGTCTTGTGCCCGACGCGTATCGGGCCGTAGGCGAGGTGTCGGGTGTCGGCAAGGGCAAGCACACCTCCACCCAGTCGGTGGCTCTGCCGCTGCCCGAAGGCGGCTGGGTGATCGACACTCCCGGCGTGCGTTCGTTCGGCCTCGCCCACATCACTCCCGACGATGTGATCGCCTCGTTCACCGACCTCGCCGGCGCCATCGAGGACTGCCCGCGCGGCTGCACCCATCTCGGCCCGCCCGCCGATCCGGAATGCGCGCTCGATCAGCTGCCCGGCACGGAACGGCGGGTCGCCGCGATTCGTACGCTGCTGACCGCGCTGATCGCCAACGACGCTTGGTAGCAACCGATTCCGTGCCGGGTGCGGCTCAGAAGCTGAACGACCCCGTGTCGACGCCACCGCCGCCGTCGCCACCGCCGTCGGTCGGTACCTCGGCCACGGTCACCGTCGCGCTGCTCGACGAACTCGCCACCCCGCTGCGCCCGGAGAAGGCCGCGCCGATGGTGTAGGCACCCGGGGCGCCGGGCGTCCAGACGATGCTCGCCTTGCCGTTCGCGCCGACCGGGATGTCGCCGAGCACGTTGTCGCCCGCCTTGAACTGGATCGTGCCGCCCGCCGCGGCCGGGGCCACGCTCGCTTCCAGCGTGACGGCCTTGCCGACCTGCGCACCCGACACCGCGGTGATGGTGGTGCTGGACACGGCGTCGCCCGACACCGTGACGGCCGGTCCCTTGGCCTGGTAGATACCGTCACCGAGCGACCCGCCGTAGTGCATCGAGGTCGGCAGCGGGGTGTCGCGGGCGCAGTTCACCCCGACCTTGTACTGGATCTCGAAGGTCTGCGACTTCGGCGAGATGTTGGGGTACACCGGGTATTTGGTGATTCCGAACTCGGCGCGGATCCAGTCCGAGGACGACGTGTCGATCGAGACGGCGTCGCCCGACATCTTGGCCGAGCCCGCGACCGGCGTCAGGCACGCCGGGTGCAGGTCCTTGATCGAGTAGATGTATTCCACCGGGATGCCGGTGCGCTCGAACTTCGTGGTCACGGTGATCGTGTCGCCGACCACCGGGTTGGTGTTCGATACCGTCCGGGTGAAGCGGCTGTTGCCGTCGTCCCAGGTAATCGCTCCCGGAGCGGCTACGGCCGAGCCCTGAAACGCCGTCATCGCCAGCCCCGCCGCGGCGGCGAAAACGGCCGCTCGCTGCACTCTTCTGTCCACCATCATCTGTCTCCAACTATGTGCCGGACGCCCTCGACGTCGTCGAGGCGCTGATTCGCCCGAGTGGCGAGCAGTAGATCACGCCATGGTCCCCCGGCGGATCCAAATCCGAAATAGATCTCGTTCAGATTTCGAATTCGACTCGCGTTCGCTCGCGTTCACAACCACGACACTGTCCGCCGGTACCGTCATGCCCATGAAGCCACCGGCGATCGGATACCTGCGCCGCGACATCTCGGGTGTCGCCCAGTCCTGGGACGAAACGCAGATCCGTTCCCTAGCCGAGCGTCTGGGTTACCGCTTCACCAAGACCGTCGTCTTCAGCGACCGCACCGCCGACCCGATCGGCCGCCTGCTCGACGTGGTCACCACCACCGAAGCCGCCGCGATCGTCACCCCCAGCCTCACCCACCTCGGCTCCGACCTGCCCGACCGCATCGTCGCCGCCTGCGACATCATCACCGTCACCCCCGAGATCACCCACACGAGAACCCTGCCCGCCCTCCCGGCCTAGACCAGTGCGCGGTAGCGGCCGTCGGGGTCGCGGGCGAGGCGTCCTCGCCGGACCGCCATGGTCAGACACGCTTCGATGCGGTCCTCCGCGGCACCGGTGCGTTCATGACCGAACTGGGTGAGTGTGGCCCAGACCATCTCGTCGAACGAATGCTGATTGCGTTGTGCCACCTGGGTTATCGCGTTGACGATTTCCTCGGCGGAAATGGTGTCGATGGCGCGCGAGACCGTCGGCGGGGTGAAGCGGAAGCCGCGCCAAGTCGACGGGTCCACGTCGGACGGCCAGACGAACACACCCGACGAGGTAGCGCGCATCAGCGATTCCGGCACCTCGCCGAGGACACAGATCTGCTGCTTCTCCGAGGGTTTGTGCACACCGAATCGCTGGGCGACCCGCGCTACCAGTTGGCTGCGCTCGATGGGGCCCTCGATCGCGATCGTTTCGCGGACGGCGTCGCGCACGCGTAGCGGGATGGCAGCGGAGCTGTCGCGGTCGAGGTCGGCGGGAGAACCGAGGACGCCGGTGGGTGCGCTCGCGTAGGGGATTCCGGTGGGCAGCCAGTGGTGTGCGGTGCGGGTGCGGGTCTGCCACTCGGGGGCATGCGCGACCGTCGGCGTGATCGGCGCCGACGGTGGGGTGTAGGGCGACCGCGGATACGACGGCGATTCCGGGGGATCGCGAGGCACCTGCGGATAGGGGATCGGCGGCGTTGCCGGACGCGGGGGCGCCTGCATCGGGGGCGCACCGGCATTCCAGGACGGCCCGTAGCCGGGCGGTGGCACACCGGGGCCGGGCCGCCGATGCCGGTCGCCGGCCACGAGCTGCCACATCGACGCGCCGGCCAGTGCGGTACCGAGTACCAGAAAGGCCACCGCCAGCACGATTTCGAGCATGCTGGCATGGTCGATGCCGGTGAAGTAGCCGACGATCCCGAGCAGAATGCTGAAGGCACCGGCCAGTAGCCCGACGACCCACCCGAACTTGGCGAACACCTGCACCTGGCCCACTCCCCTTCCGTGCGAACCACCTGTTCGCGGCCGCACCGACTGCCGACGCGCTCCCCCGTCGGCGAATGCGAGGAGCATACTCGGCGGGTCCGACGACCGAGACGCCCGTGACCGCGCCTCGACGGCAGCCCTTTCCGCTCCGGCAGCTGCGCCGCGCGGAAACGCCGAACCTGTCAGCGGTGCAGTTCGACAGCCAGCTGCTCGACCCGTCGACGCACCGGATCTTCCGGCGGCCGGAGTACTTCGAGATCGTTTCGCAGCTGCGTGAGAAATCGCCGGGCCCTCGATTGATCACCCACCGCGGGCAGGAGTTCCGCGATGGCGAGGCGCACCGCCACGGCGGCGTCACCGAATTCGTTGTCCGCGGCGCGGATCTCACCGAACAGCCGGTACAACTCGTCCACCGCCGCGGCCGCGGTGAGGTCGCCGAGTGTGGCCCGGCACTCGACCGCGGCGATCCTGGCCTGCCACACCCGGCTCGTAGCGCCCACCTGCCGTTCGATTGTCTCGACGCGCTCCCATTCGCTCAGCGCTCGGCGGTGTTCGCCGCTGTGGGTGAAGGCGGTGGCGATGTCGCGGTGCAGTTCGCCGAGCTGAGGGCTGTGTGAGCCGTAGCGGTGCTCCGCCTCGTCGACGGCGGTGACCAGCGCCTCGGCAGCCTGGGCGAAGCGGCCGAGTTCGCACAGTTCGCGGTAACGGGCCGCACTGTCGACGAGGCCGCCGGTCGCGGACTTGCCGGGAGCAGACCGTCGCGCCGCGGGTTCCGGCGCCGTATCGGCGGGCGGATTGGGGCGGCGGAAGATTCGTGTCGGATCGGGATACCCGGCAGGAGCGGGGCTCTCGGGCGTCCCCGGTCCGGGGAGGAACGGCAGCAGCTGGTCGTAGACATCGCGGGCCGTGGCAGGCCGGTCGGCCGGATCTTTCGCGAGCAAGTCCAGGACCAGCTGTTCGATCTGCGCGGGCACCTCGCGACGGAGCGTGCGCAGTGGCGTCGGCGGCTCCGAGAGGTGCCGATTGTGCGTATCGAACTCCGATCGGGCTTCGAAGACGCCTCGGCCGCTGAACATCTCGTGCATGATGCAGCCGAGCGCGTACAGGTCTGCCCGTGGCCCGACATCCTGCCCGTTCACCAATTCCGGCGACATATACGCGGCGGTCCCGAGCACCGACCCGGTCCGGGTGATCCGGCTCGTACTCCCGTCGAGCAGCGCCGCGATCCCGAAGTCGATCACCTTCACCGTCCCATCCCCCGCCACCAGCACATTCGCCGGTTTCAGATCGCGATGCACCACCGGCAGCACATGGGCGTGCGACAGCACGGTGGCGATCTGCGCCGCGATGGCGACCCCGCAGTCGATCGGCAGCACCCCCACCCCGGCCACATAATCCCGCAACGTCACGCCCTCGATGTGCTCCAGCACCAGATACACACTCTCGGCATCGGAGTCGAGCACCGCGTCGAACACCTGCGGTACACCGTGATGCCGAATTCGCGCGGTCACCCTGGCCTCCCGCCGAAACCGCGCAACGAACTCCTCGGCCAGATCGCCCCGAGCCACGAACTGCCCCACCGCGATCCGCTTGACGGCCACCGCCCGATCCAGCACGGCGTCGTACCCCAACAGGACCTGCCCCATCCCGCCGGCCCCCAGGGCCCCGGAGATCTCATACCGCCCGTCGATGACCTCGCGCACCCCAACCTCCGACCCGACACCCGACACGGTTCCCCGCACGATACTGCGCGCCACCGACCTGCGGCGGCAACGTCGAACCGACAGCGCGCTCGGCACCCGAACGCGAGTCGGGTCGGTCAGTTGCCGGGGTGGGGTTCCAGGGCGCCTGCGGTGAGGCCGGTGGCGATGAGGTCGGCGGCTCGGTGGGCGGCGGTGGCGGTGGTGTGGGCGGCTACTCGGAGGTGGTGGAGGCGGCGGAAGGCCGCGCCGTAGGTCTGCTGGTCGGGGAGGGGGAGCATGGGGATGCGGAGGCGGGCGGGATCGAGTCGGATGGTGGTGGTGCCGTACATGGCGGCGGCGTTGTCGGGGCTGCCGATGAAGCCGGCGAAGAACCAGGGGTCGATGCGGGTGGGGTCGGTGCGGAAGACGAGGACGCCGGGCGCGGGGACGGCGCCGATGTCGGCGCCTTCGGCGACGCGGGTGCCCTGGGCGGCGCCGTGGTCGTCGCGCAGGCGCGAGACCAGGACGTCACCTTCCTCGATCGGGTCGCCGACCGGGGCGCCTGGGGTGGTGAGCCCGGAGGGGGCGCGGCTGGTGAGCAGATCGTGGCCGGTGAGTACCGGTCGTTGCGGGGCGGCGTCGTCGGCCGCCGCGTCGGAGGTACTCGTGACAATTCGCACGGCCTTGCCGGCGATCAGGTTGCCGACCGCCACATGGCGCCACACCGTGCCGGGCGCCGAATCCCATTCGCGCACAGCGTCTACGACGGAATGCAGTTCCGCGAGGTTCGCACCGAGGTGGCCGATGGCGGTGCGGGCCGAGGCCGAAGCGCTGTCCGGGTCGACGGCGGCACGCACCTGACGGGCGGGCGTGAGGTCGACGTCGTCGTCGAGAACGTCCATCACGCGGACCACGGCGGTCACGTCGGGGACGGTGGCGTCGTCGCCCTTGTCGAAGGCATGCCACGCGTTGACGACTGTTTCGGCGAGGACGTGCCAATCCGGTTGATCCCCACCATGATCGGGCAACCGGGTCGTGTCGGCGAACAGCAGGGTGTCGCTCGGATTCCCCTTACCCGGGCGACGCAGGACCCATAGTTGCAGCCCCACCTGTCGCGGTGTCGACGCGCCGGGCGGCAAGGCGATCACCGCACGTAACGCGCCCGCCCGCAACAGCTCCATCCGTATCCGCCGGCCCGAGGACCTGGCCGCGACAGCGGGTGGGAGCAGCAGCACAGCGGTGCCGCCGGGGTGCAGGTGGGCGATGGCGTGCTGCACCCAGGCAAGTTCGGATTCGCTGCGCGGGGGCACCGAGTACACCCATCGCGGATCCAGCGCCAGCTCGTCGGCACTCCAATCTCGTTGTGAATAGGGAGGATTCGAGAGCACCGCGTCGACCTCGACATCGGTGAACGCGTCGGCGAGCAGAGCATCGCCCGCGCGGATATCCGCGACCGCGCCTGGGGCGAGCGCGCCGAGCAGCGCGGCGGTGCGACTCGCCTGCACGGGCAGGATGTCCTGACCATCGAGCCGTTCGGCGCCGATCCGAGCGGCCTCGAGCAACAGCGTGCCGCCACCGCACGCCGGATCGAGCACCGAGCGCGCAGCGGGCGACGCGGAGGCGGCGAGCACGTCGGCCATCAACGCGGCAACGGGTTGGTCGGTCGGGTAGATGCCGGTACTCGGACCGTCGAGACCGCGTTCGGCCAGCACCGCGAGAGTCTGCTGCACGCCCACTTCGCCGATCGAGGCACGCACCGCCTCGTGCGCCGCGTCCTTCGCCTCGCCCGCCGGGTCCGCCACGAATGCCATCAGCCCGGCGACATCCTCGGGTGCGACCTCCGAACGCAGCACGGTACGCAAACGCTGCACGGGGGAATCCGCCGCGGTGACACCGTGCCCCCGCAACCACTGCCGCACCTCGGCGA
The DNA here is from genome assembly GCF_042728755.1 of Nocardia sp. NPDC060249. Lineage (NCBI taxonomy): Bacteria > Bacillati > Actinomycetota > Actinomycetes > Mycobacteriales > Nocardiaceae > Nocardia > Nocardia sp. NPDC060249. The sequence continues at coordinate 1,196 of NZ_JBHXAQ010000001.1, read as the reverse complement.
GGTCGAACAGCGGCCGCGATTCGGAGCCGCCCGGTACCGGCGCGGGGAAATCGGCATGCCGGCGGCGCCAGTTGCTCACGGTGGCACGGGTGACGCCGGCCAGCCGGGAGATCTCGGCGGCGGCGACGGTGGGCGTCGAGTCTGACAAGGGGTCTCCTCTGGTCAAGGTCAAACCTTACACATCATCGTTGACATAACCCGACGTCAGTACACATGTTTTCAACGTCCACAGTGAAAACATTGTTTCCCTGTTGCTATCGACGTTGCGTAGGTGTAGCGTCCTTCTCAACGGAACGGCGACAACCCGATCAGCCGCTTCCCGCACACGAATATCGCTGTGAGACACCAGTTCTCGCAGATTCCTTCGTCGATGCACCACCCCGCACCACACGGCCCATCGAGGCCGCGATCGGTCGTGCCACGGCGACCGACGACGCTCCCAGAAGAGGACGATCACCATGACCACTCCCCAGTACCCGACCCGTCCCGCCGCCCCGCAGCAGCCCTACTACCCGCAGCCGCCGCGCAAGATGAAGGTGTGGCCGTGGGTGCTCGGCGGGTTCGTCTTTGCCGTGCTCGTCCTGTTCGGCGGCTGTGCGGCATTGATCGGCACCGCCGCCAACGAGGTCGCCGAGGCCGAGCAGACCGCATCGATCGCGGCTCCCGCGGGGACCGAGGTGCGCGACGGCAAGTTCGGATTCACCGTGACGAAGGTGGATCCGCCGGTCACCACTGTCGGCGACAACCAGTTCCTGCAGAAGACCGCGCAGGGCGAATTCATCCTGGTCTACGTCGACGTCGCCAACACCTCCACCGTCGCCCAGAGCTACTTCGGCTCGAACCAGAAGCTGATCGATGCTCAGGGCCGCGAGTTCGCCAATGACACCACCGCCGAAATCAACGTCAACGACCAGCTCTCCGCCGAGATCAACCCCGGCAACAAGACCTCGATGGTCCTCGTCTTCGACGTCCCGGTAGGCACCGTCCCCACCGCGGTCGAATTCCACGACTCGGCATTCTCGAGCGGAGCCCGCGTCGCACTGAAGTAGTGGTCCCGCACCGGCGTGGGGGGGCCCGCCAAACCAGGGGGCCCCCCGGGGGGTGGGGGGGGGGGGGGGTTTGGGGATGAAACCGCCGAGGGGGGGGGGGGGGGGGATAATGTTGGGGTTCACCCCAAAAAAGACGGCGGGGGCGCC